>JAQEDR010000001.1 GCA_027669155.1 Peptoniphilaceae bacterium AM52-5BH
GTTAGGATATTTAAGTCCGGTGGAATATAGAGAAAAGAATGCGGCTTAAAAAAATCCACCCCTAGGGGTGGAAAGTAATAAACTAATACCAGAACTAGTAAACTACCAGTCCTGGTATTAGGTCCAACTTTATGGGGTCACCTTATTTCAGTCAAATATACGGACTTTATAAATATATAGGTACTATAAAATATTTTCAAAATAAGTTTTTATATTAAGGTCTAAGCTAGGAGATTTTTTATATAGTAGATATTGGTATAGTAAGTATAAGGTTAATAGAATTATCTTATTTAGTAATTTTTATTAGTTGCTTATTATATTAAAATGAAAATATAGGAATAAATGAAATTATTTGAAGAGTTGAAGACTCGTAATGTAAGTTTTAAAAATAGGATTGTAATGCCTCCTATGGCTATTGCAAAAGCTGATGAGAAAGGATATATAACTGATGATATACTAGATTATTACCAAGAAAAAACTAAGGATAAACTTTTTTCTACAGTTATAGTAGAACATAATTTTGTAGAAGCAAGGGGTAAGGCTAGTAACAATCAAGTGTCAATAGCTGATGATTCATGTATAGATGGTTTAAAGAAACTTTCTGATCTGATAAAGAAAAATGAGTCTACTGCAGTAGTACAAATATCTCATGCTGGCAGTTCAACAAATAGTAATATTATCGGGGAAAGTCCTGTTGGCCCATCTAGGATAAAAAAACAATCTCAAAAACAAGCGAGCCTCCCAAGAGAGCTAAATATTGAGGAAATAAAGGAAATTGAAGACAGCTTTGCTGAAGCGGCTTTCCGTGCAAAGGAAGCAGGATTTGATGGAGTCGAAATTCACTCAGCTCATGGTTACCTATTAGACCAATTTCTATCTCCGATTACAAATAAAAGGACTGACCAATATGGGGGAGATATCAATGGTAGGATTAGTATTCACTTATAAATTATTAGAAAGATTAGGAAAAAAGTCGGTGAAGATTATCCACTTTATCTAAGAATGGGTGCTGGTGATAACATAGTTGGAGGCCTATCAAGGCAAGATGCAGTCTATGCAGCTAGAGAATTTGAAAGGGCTGGTATACATGTCTTGGATATATCGGGTGGTTTGCGCATGTTTTCTATAGAGAATAAATCTCCTGGATTTTTTGACTTTCTATCAAAGCCAATATATGAAGAGGTTGAAATACCAGTTATACTAACAGGGGAGATAAGACTGGTCTTGACGTAGAAGATATTTTAAATCGTGGAGTTTGTGACCTTGTTGGAATAGGAAGGTCTGTATTTAAAGATTCAAGCTGGATAGAAAGAGAAATAAAATCTCTTATTTAAAATTAAAAACGGTTAGAAATTAGAAGTTACTCGACTTAACAAAGAGTCAATAGAAATTTATAAGCCTAAACAATTAACTAGATTTAATATTTCTTATCTTATATATGACCGGAGTAGGTTAAACTTACAATTTATATTCTATTTTTATAAGGAAATGAGTAATTAAATTATATGCGAAAAAGATCAGAATCGAAGATCTATATTTACTTGGTGGAGATGAAATTATAAGGATTACTTATTTAAAATTATAGAAGATTTTATGAGGTCCCCATTTATATTAGTGAGGACCTCCTATTAGTCTCATAGCTAAATCTTTATTAAGAAAATCCTAATTATTTACGTATACTAACTTCTTCATCTAGTCTTTTCAAATAAATAAGAAAGAATACGCTAAATTTATAAACTCTTCCAACGATGTTTTATTGTTCAATAATATCTTCTTCACTTACAATTCTAAAGTCAGTTTGCTTTGGGTAGGTATCTTTTCTTAAGATTCCTTTAATTTTTGTTAAAATAAAAATCAAAGGATGTTTTAAAACTTTCTAAAAATGAAGCGGAAAAGAAAAATAACTTCTATTCATTCAAGATCTATTAAATGAAGACATAAATTTCTTAAAAACCACTAATAGCTATATATATCTTCTTCTTTAAATGATTTATTATCTAAAAATTGAGTTTTGTAGCCGTTTATTAGCATATAATAATCTAAGCATTTTATGAATTATTAATCTCTAAAACTCTATTTAATCGTATTTCGATTTGTTTTTTATAAATGTTAAAAGGAATTTTAAATCAGATTTTATTGTCATTTTTTTGTGAAAATTTATACAATAAATAGGGTGAAGATAAGTGGAAATTTTTATAAGTAATAAATGAAAAATAACAGGGAGAAAAAAATGACCATAAGCAAAAGCAATATGAAAATATTATTAAAATCTCAGCAAGGAGAACTAGATGTAGTCATGATGTATCAAGCCCTTGCTAAAGTAGTTAAGGATGAAAATGACGCTGCTACCTTTAGAAAACTTGCATCAGAAGAAGGTCATCACGCTAGTGTTTTTCATAAACTAACCCAAGAAAATATAAAACCAAAGAAAACCTTGGCATTCTTCATAACTATCCTTTATAAACTAATCGGTAAAAAATATAAACTAATCGGTAAAAAAAGATTATATACCAAAATCATAAAGGGAGAGTATCAAGCATGCGAAAATTATGCTCCTGTTGCAGAAAAATTTCCGGAAATTGAAAGCGTCAAAGAGGATGAAAAAAGGCACGGAGATATAGTCGCTAGCTTATTATAAGAAAATCTAGTGATTGTAAATCCTCTATATAAGCTTTATTTTATAATTCATTATGAATAAAACATTACTTAACAAAACTATAAAACATACGTAGTTGCTAGATGGTACTTACCTCTAGCCAAAGTTTTGTAGTCAAATATTTTAAATACTAAATTCTATAAAACTAGGGCATTTGGTATATACTTAATCTTATTTAATCCTATATTCTATTATTAAAGCTTGAACTAGGTCTTGGGCTATCATGAATAAATCTTTAAAAGAGAATTTATATATGAAGTAACTTGATAAAACTTACGAATACTTTTACTATTTCATTCTAATATTCGATTTATAAGATGATAGGAGCTTCTCTTTAGTATCAATGAGGAATGGTCTTCAAAAGTCGAAGTGCCGAATATTAAGCGTATATCTGAGTTTTCATTTGGCAATATCCCAATTACTTTTTCGCCTCTTCTAACTCTTAGATTATTCCTTCCAACTTACAGATTCCATTTATTTTTATTAATTTTGTAGATCATGTTATTTTAAACTTAGCTTATTGTAAATTGACAGCAAACCAAACAAAAAACTCATAAAACCATGAATAACTGAAATTCTAGGTTTTATGAGTTTTATTTTGGAGCTAGAAACAGGACTTGAACCTGCAACCTACGGTTTACGATACCGGTGCTCTACCAATTGAGCTATTCTAGCATACATATATGATAACATATTTTTCCTTTCTTGGAAATGGATTTTAAATTTTTATTGTATCTTACGGGATTTTTGATATAATTATTAGTATGGAGTTATTATGGATTATACAAATATATTAAATGATATAGTTGAATTACTTACATACAATAGAATAACTTTGATTCCTGTAATCTTTGCTCTTGTCTTATTAATACTATTTATTATTTCAAAGGCCTTTAGAAAGAGCGGCTTGTTTGTGCTAGCCCTAACTTTTGCTGTAGATTACGGGATTAGGTCTTTGCCTTTTGACCTTTATGGGACTTTTCCTATTTTAAATAATGTTGTTGCAGGATTTTATTTATTAGGAGCGATTATTTTTGTTATTAAGGTAGTTAAAATCTTAGTTAAGACTTCTTCTAACTTGGTAAAGGCAAGTGATTATAAGCCTGGGAAGAATGGATTTTTTAGATACACAGGAGCTCTGGCTTTTGTTATAATGCTCTTAATTAATATTATTGATAGCAATAATATTTTGCCTAGATCTTTGAAGAGTCTACTTACTTCTTTGTCATTCTTGTATATGATTTTTAGGACTCTGCTATCTACTTACAAGCATCTTAATGAGAAAGATATCAGACTTGTTAAGGATAAGATGAGTTTTGATGATATCGACGAATACTTAAATGAGAAGGACCAAGCTCCTAGGGGCGTCAATTCTGATAGGAGAATTAGAAAGAAGCTCGATGATGATGTGAAGATATTTAATGGGCTTGATTCCGATAAGACTAAAACTGTGAAAATAAATGATCCTATAAGGGTCGAGGATTTAAGTTCTGACCTTACAAGAATAAAGGATAAGGAAAGGGAGATTGAAAAGATCGAGAAGGAACTTTCTAATACTGATATTATCCATTTGGTAAGCAGGGAAGATGAAAAATCGCTCAATGAGACTACTATTAAGATTACTAATATTGATAGTGGAGAAGTTACTTCTTATACGAGTAGGAAGGCCAAGTTCAATATGGTTGAGGAGAAAGAGTACAAGGTTGATTTGGAGTTTAGGCATAACAATGAGTACGATTATGGAAGGTTTATAGATATTTTGATTAAATATGCCAAGGATAAGTCAAACTATAAGTTTGAGCTTATAGTTTCTCCTGCAGATATCAAGGAATCTAAGATAGTTCTCTACGATCCTTCGAATATTTTCGATTTAGATGAGGAGGATTATCAAAATATTGGCGGAAGAATTATAAGCATGAATTTCCCAAAATATAAGATTAATTTTATTACTGGAAATTAGAGTCATTCGATAAAGCAAGGGTAGGATACGTCCTATCTTTTGCTTTTATAGGAGTTTATTTTATGAATATTACAGAAATTTTATCAAAACAGCTAGAAATTAGCGAAAAGGGCATAGAAGCGGTCACCAAGCTTTTGGACGAAGGCTCTACCGTTGCTTTTATCGCAAGATATAGAAAGGAAGCTACCGGAAATCTTACTGATGTTGAGATTAGGGAAATAGAGAAAAATCTCAATAAGTATAGGAATATCGAGAAGAGACAGGAAGAGATTATTAATTCTATCGAATCTCAAGGTAAGCTTACAGAAGAGCTTAAGGAGGAGATTCTATCTACCAATACTCTTACCATCCTTGAGGATATCTATGCTCCTTATAAGTCAAAGAGAAAGACTAGAGCTGATATAGCACGAGAATTTGGTCTTGACATGCTTTTGGACTTTTTGTTTACCAAGGCAGAAAGTGATGAAGAAGCTATAGAAGAAGCGGGCAAATATCTGACAGAAGGTCTAGAGAATGAAAAGGAAGCACTGGATAGGGCTTTAGATATTTTGGCAGAAGATATTTCTAACAGTATCCCAGCGAGAAATATAATAAGAAGGGATGGGTTCGTAAGGGCTAAGCTTGTTTGCACCTTAAAGGAAGATGAGGAAGGTCTCTATGAAAATTATTATGATTTTTCTAAGAAATTAAGGGAGATGAAATCCTTCCAAACCCTCGCTATAAACAGAGGTGAGAAGGAAAAAGCTCTTACTGTGAAGCTTGAGTTTACAGATGAATACAATAAGAAGCTTATTGCTGACTTATTTAGGGAAGATAAGAGTCTGAATCCTTACCAAGAATCACTTCTAGTAAAAACTGTAGATGATGCCTACAAGAGGTTGATGCTTCCGTCTATTACAACAGAGATGAGAAACTTCCTTACTGAAAATGCAGAAGATGAGTCTATTGGAGTATTTGGTAATAATCTAAAGCCTTATCTTTTGCAAAGACCAATCAAGGGCCAAGCAGTTATAGGACTCGACCCTGGTTTCAGGACGGGATGTAAGGTTGCGGTTGTAGATCAGTTTGGAAAGTATCTAGATTCTACTGTAATCTATCCCGTGGAGCCTCATAAAAAGGAAAAAGAAGCTATAGCAACATTAAAGAAGCTTGTAGAAAAATATGACGTAAGTCTCATTGCTCTGGGTAATGCTACTGCATCTCGAGAAACTGAGCTTGTTGTAAATAAGCTTATTCAAGAAGTCGATGGACTAAGCTATGCTATAGTAAATGAGGCTGGAGCTTCTGTTTATTCTGCATCAACTTTGGGTGAAGAGGAATTCCCTGACCTTGATGTAACTATAAGAGGAGCAATCTCCATGGCGAGAAGACTCCAAGACCCTATGGCCGAACTAGTAAAAATTGAGCCTAAACACATAGGTATTGGCCAATATCAGCACGATCTAGATGGTAAGAAGCTAGATGAAGAGCTATCTAAGGTAGTGGAGGATGCGGTAAATGAAGTTGGTGTTAGTATTAACAACGCTTCCTACAAGCTTTTAAGCTACGTATCAGGTCTTAACGCTAATCTTGCCAAAAGAATAGAGGAAGATTTCAAGGAAGGAAAAATTGTCTACAGGAAAGATCTAAAGAGCGTAAAGGGTCTGGGAGATAAGACTTACAAGCTTTGCGCGGGTTTCTTGAGATTTCCTGACTCACCGGAGCTTTTAGATAATACCGCAGTCCATCCAGAATCTTACAAGATAGCCAAGAAACTTGAAGGGGAGGACCTTGATAGTATAGATCTAGAAAGCCTTGCGGCAAAACTTGAGGTAGGAGTGCCGACCCTTGAAGATATAATCTCTGAACTTAAAAAGCCTGGAAGAGATCCTAGAGAAGATAACCCAGAAGTTCTTACTCGCAAGGAAGTGATGGGGATAGATAATCTAAAAGAGGGTATGATACTTAAAGGAAAGGTTAGAAATATCACTGACTTCGGCGCTTTCGTAGATATAGGCGTAGGAGTTGATGGACTTGTCCATGTTTCAAAGATTTCAAATAAATTTATCAAAAATCCTAACGAAGTCTTGACCAATTCGCAAGTTGTTGAAGTAAAAGTAATAGAGATAGACAGGAAAAAAGAGAGAATAGGTCTATCAATGAAAGATATAGGTGAAAAATGAGATTATCAAAATATTATATGCCAACATTAAGAGAAGACCCAGTTGATGCAGAAACTGCAAGCCATAAGTTTTTGACAAGAGGAGCCTTTATTAGAAAGCAAGCAAGTGGAGTGTATTCATTCCTACCACTTGGCAAGAAAGTAATAAATAAGATAGAAGCCATTGTAAGAGAAGCTATGGAAAACCACGATTCTATAGAAGTTTCAACATCGATCTTACAAGCGAGAGAAATCTGGGAAGCTTCAGGTAGATGGGAAACTTTCGGTCCTGAGATGTTTAAGCTTAAGGATAGACACGAAAGAGAGTACTGCCTTGGTCCAACAGCAGAAGAAGCTTTCACAGCTCTTGTTAAAGATGAGCTCAATTCTTACAAGCAACTTCCGCTAAATATTTACCAAATAGTAGATAAGTTTAGGGATGAGAAAAGACCAAGATTCGGTATTAATAGGTCTAGAGACTTCTTAATGAAGGATGCTTATTCCTTTGATGCTGATATGGAAGGTCTAGAAATATCCTACCAAAAAATGTGGGATGCCTATGTTGAAGCCTTTGACAAGATGGGACTTGATTACAAAATTGTTGAAGGTGACTCAGGTACTATGGGTGGCAAAAAGAGCCACGAATTTATCGCCCTATCAGAAACAGGAGAGGGAGTAATTCTTTATACTGACGATTCCGACTATGCTGCAACCGATGAGAAGGCAAGATTTAAGATGGACTTTTTCAAAGAAGAAGAAAAAGACCTAGAATTAGTTGAAACAGTTGGAAAAACTACTATTGATGAAGTCTCAGAATTTTTGGGGAAAGATCCTCATCATTCTGCTAAAGCAGTAGATCTTTTGGTAAAGGGAGAGCCTGTACTCGCATTCGTTCCTGGAGATAGGGAGCTAAATATGGCTAAGCTTATCTCTTATCTCAAAGTACCAGAACATGAAATAGAAATGCTCGACGATGAAACAATCGAAAAAATCACAGGAGCAAAGGCAGGATTTACTGGACCAATTGATTTAAAGGAAGACGTCCGTGTCCTTATAGATGAATCCTTAACTAAAATTAATAACCTAACAGTAGGAGCTAATAAAACGGACTATCACTATATCAATGCAAACTTCAAGAGAGACTTCGATGGAGAGATTGTAGAAGATCTCCTCACCGCCAAAGAAGGCGACATGGCTTATGATGGATCAGGAAAGCTTAAGGCTGCAAGAGGAATTGAAGTAGGTAATATTTTCCAATTGGGAACTAAATATTCAGAAAGTCTTGAAGCTTATTTCCTAGATGAAAATGGTAAGCAAAAGCCATTTATCATGGGTTCTTACGGAATAGGAATATCTCGTTCAGTCTCAGCTATAGTCGAACAATATCATGATGATAAGGGAATTGTATGGCCAACTTCAGTTGCTCCATTTGAAGCTATAGTTACAATAATTAACATCAACAAGGATGAGCAAAAAGAACTCGGCGAGAAAATCTATCAAAGATTAAAAGAAGAAAGAATCGACGTTATCCTTGATGATAGAAAAGAAAGAGCTGGAGTTAAGTTTAACGATAGAGACCTAATAGGAATACCTTACAGAATCACTGTTGGAAAAGATGCGGCAGATGACATAGTAGAATATTCGACAAGAAAAGATATGGAAAATGAAAAGATCTCATCAAGTGAGGCCATAGAAAAAATCATAGACTCAATCAAAAAAGACCTATCTTTTAAATAGAAAACGGGTATTATTATATTGAAAGAAATAATAAGAACTATAAGGAGACAATATGTTAGTTAATGCAAAAGAAATGTTAGATAAAGCTTATGCAAATGGATATGCAATTGGTCACTTCAATACAAACAACCTTGAATGGACAAAAGCAATCCTTAAAGCAAGCGAAGAAAAACAAACAGCTGTTATCGTAGCAGCATCTGAGGGAGCTATCAAATATATGGGAGGCTTTAGAGTAGTTGCTGACCTTGTAAAAGCTATGCATGATGAAATGGGAATTACAGTTCCTGTAGCAATACACCTTGACCATGGTTCATATGAAGGTGCAAAGAACGCAATCGAAGCTGGATTTACTTCAGTAATGTTTGATGGATCACACTTCCCACTTGAAGAAAACCTCGAAAAAACAAAAGAAATTGTTGAACTTGCTCACTCTAAAGGAATCTCTGTAGAAGCTGAAGTAGGTGGTATCGGTGGAGAAGAAGATGGAGTTGCGTCAGCAGGAGAGCTTGCAGATGTTGAAGAATGCAAGAAGATTGCAGGTCTTGGAATTGACTTCTTAGCAGCAGGTATCGGCAATATCCACGGAGTTTACCCAGCTGACTGGCAAGGACTTAACTTTGATAGACTAAAAGAAATTTCTGATGCAGTAAATATGCCAATAGTTCTTCACGGTGGTACAGGAATTCCTGATGATCAAATCAAAAAAGCTATCAGCCTAGGAGTTTCAAAAATCAACGTAAACACAGAATGTCAACTTGTATTTGCTGAAGCTACAAGAAAATATATAGAAGCTGGCAAAGATCAAGAAGGTAAAGGCTTTGACCCTAGAAAATTATTAGCAGATGGAACACAAGCTGTAATCGATAAAGTCGAAGAAAAAATTGACATGTTTGGTTCTGAAAACAGTGCAAAATAACAAAGAGGAAGGGGCCTTTGTGGCTCCTTTTTTCTATAAAGGAATTTATGGATAATTTAAAAGACAAAAAACTAGTAGAATTAAGAGAATTAGCTAAGGAGATGGGCATCGAATCTATAAGTAAATATAGAAAAGATGAACTCATCAAGCTAATTGAAGAAGAAGAAGCAAATAGAAACGAAGAGAAAAAAGAAGAAGCAGAGAATGATCTAGGCCAAAAGTTTGATTGTGATGGAATCCTAGAAATCTTACCAGATGGATATGGCTTCCTCCGTACCCAACTTTATGAAAGTGGAGATGACGATATATATGTTCCGCCTAAACAAATAAAAATGTTTAGACTAAAGACAGGGGATTACATAAGAGGAATCGCAAGAGAAAAACACGCTAGAGATAAGTTCGCACCGCTCATTTTTGTATCAGATGTCAACGGCATCAATCCAGGAGTTGCCTATAACAGGCCATATTTTGAAGATCTAACTCCAATTTACCCTAAAGAAAAAATATCCCTAGAAACAACCAAGGATCACTTTTCTGAAAGAATCATAGATTTTATAAGTCCAATCGGTCGAGGCCAAAGAGGTTTGATTGTCTCCCAACCTAAGGCAGGAAAGACCACTCTCATCAAAGATATTGAAAGATCCATCGAGAAAAACTACGACGATATAAAAATAATAGTTCTATTAATAGATGAAAGACCAGAAGAGGTAACTGACTTTATTCGTTATGTAAACAAATACAGAGACCCAGAAAACGAGCTAATGCGTACAGAAGTAGCAGCATCTACCTTTGACAAGACACCCCAAAGCCATATTGATATGGCGGAGATGGTTCTAGAAAGAGCTAAGAGATTCGTTGAAGAAAAAAAGGATGTAGTTATTCTTTTAGATTCAATAACAAGACTTGCTAGAGCATATAATATCATGACTCCACAATCAGGAAGGACACTTTCGGGAGGACTTGATCCCCTAGCTCTTGTCGGTCCAAAGCAATTTTTTGGAGCTGCTAGAAACATCGAAGGTGGTGGATCTCTTACCATACTTGCGACTGCCTTAGTCGATACGGGATCTAGGATGGATGATATGATCTTTGAAGAGTTTAAGGGAACTGGTAATATGGAAATCCACCTAGACAGAAGACTTGCTGATAGGAGAATATTCCCAGCCATTAATATTGAGAAATCATCTACAAGAAGAGAAGATCTCCTCCTTACTGATAAGGAACTTGAAGCAGTAATCAAGCTAAGAAAATCCAACATGAATAATGCTGAATCCATAGTCGAGTTAATAGATTGGATGAGAAGAACAGAAGATAATAAGAAGTTTATAGAATTGATAAATAATTCATACTAGGGCTTGCAATAATTGAGGGCGGATGGTATGATATTAATTGCTTATTGAAAGAAGAAACAAGAGGTGTTATATGAAAAAAGACTTACATCCAGAATATCACCAAGCAAAAGTTACATGCATTTCATGTGGCAATGAATTTACTGTAGGTTCTACTGAAGATGAAATCAAAGTAGAAGTTTGCAACAATTGTCACCCATTCTACTCAGGAAAGCAAAGAAATGCTGAACGTGGTGGTAACGTTGAGAAATTTAACAAAAAATACGGTAGAAAATAGTAGAAATTATAAGGTAAGGCGACTTACCTTATTTTTGTGTATAAAAAATGAGAATTAAAGATTATTTAGATAAAAATTATGATATTAGCCTGATGGCTCTAACTTATCTCCTAGATACTAACAAGAGCTCAGTTATCCTAAGAAGTGAGGAAGAGCTTGACAGTGAAATAAGCTTAAAATTAGATCAGATACTTAAAAAATATAGGGAAGGATATCCTCTCCAATACGCTTTAGGAGAATGGGAATTCTACGGGCTTAATTTTAAGGTAGACGAGAGGGCCCTTATACCTAGATTTGAAACTGAAATCATAGTGGACTTTATTATTAAATCTTCCTATAAGAAAGATAAAATACTTGATATAGGAACAGGTTCTGGAGCAATAGCAATAAGTCTTGGAAGAAATTTACCCACTAGCAGAATTATAGGAAGTGACATAGAAGAAAAAGCCCTAAGTCTTGCTAGGGAAAATAAGGAGAGATTAAAAGCTTCTAATGTTTCTTTTATAAAATCTGATTTGTTTGAGGAAATTTCAGAAAAATTTGATATAATAATATCGAACCCTCCGTATATAAATCAAACTGATTATGATAAGTTGGACGAGAGATTATATCATGAGCCAAAGTCTGCTCTATTAGCAAGGGAAGATGGCCTATACTATTATAAGAGAATAATTAAGGATGCAAAGGCTTATCTTAACCAGGGAGGAAGACTTGTTTTTGAAATTGGATATGACCAAAAGCAAAGTATATGTGAGCTTTTGAACGAATCTGATTTTAAAAATATTAAATGTATGAAGGATTATAATGATTTTGATAGATTTATAATCGCTGAGAAAGGATAAAAGATGTTTGAAAATATTGAACATATAAAGGAAAACTATCTAGATCTTGAGAAAAAAATGATTGATCCAGATGTTTTGGCAGATATTTCTAAACTAACAAAGATAACTAGAGAATATAACTCTCTAAAACCAATTGTTGAAAAATATGACGAAATCAAAGACTCTGAGTCTACAATAGAAGAAAACAAAGAGTTAATAAGTGAGGCAGACGATCAAGATATGGTCGATATGCTCAAAGAAGAAATTAAGGAAAATGAGAAGCTTTTAGAAAAATACAAGGAAGAGATGAAAATCCTCCTTATACCAAAAGATCCTAATGATTCAAGGGACGTTATCGTTGAAATCAGACCTGGAGCTGGTGGGGATGAAGCAGGACTTTTCGCAGGAGACCTCTACAGAATGTATCATATGTATGCTGATAAGGAAGGTTACAAGACAGAAGATGTCGAAGTAAGCAGCCAAGGAGTTGGTGGAATCAAGGAAGCTACCTTCATGATTAGAGGTGAGGGAGCCTATTCTAGATTCAAATATGAATCTGGTGTTCACAGAGTCCAAAGAGTTCCTGAAACAGAATCAGGTGGTAGAATCCATACTTCAACAGCAACAGTTGCGGTATTACCAGAAGTAGATGAGGTCGATGTTGAACTAGACCCTAATGATATTAGAACTGATGTATTTAGATCATCAGGAAATGGTGGACAGTCAGTAAATACAACAGACTCCGCTGTAAGACTTACCCACATTCCAACAGGAATTGTTGTAAGTATGCAAGATGAAAAAAGCCAAATCAAGAACAAGGAAAAGGCTATGAAAATCCTACTAGCCCGTATATATGAACTTGAAGAGGAAAAGAGAAACAAGGAAATTGCTGATAATAGGAAAAGTCAAGTTGGTACAGGCGATAGGTCTGAAAGAATCAGGACCTACAATTTCCCTCAAGGAAGGATCACAGATCATAGGATCAACAAGACAATTTACCAATTAGATGACTTCCTCAATGGGAATATAGGAGAAATGATCGATTCCTTAATTGCTGAAGATCAAACTAGAAAGTTAGAAAAGATAGGCGAGGAAGAATAAATTGTTTGAATTCTTATCGAGAAAGTTTATCAAAAAATCCTCTAATATGGATCAATTCACCTATAGACTTTCTTTAATATCCTTGTCTTCATCAATAGGCATAGCTATAAATGTATTGCTATTTATAATGAAGGCGAGCCTTGGATTTGTAATCCATTCTCAAGCTATTATAAACGATGCCTTTAACAACTTATCGGATTCTGTAGTTTCACTGATGGCACTTCTCGGGTCAAATATTAGCAAAAAACCTGCTGATAAGGAGCATCCCTTTGGCCATGGGAGAAGTGAGTATGTTATTAGCTTATTAGTATCTATAATAATCATGTATGTAGGCTTTACTCTTTTTGTAAATTCTGTAAAAAGCTTTAGTAATGAAAGCTTTGAAGGGATAAGCCTTCTAAGCTTAGTAATATTACTTTTGAGTAATGCCTTCAAAGTAGACATTTACTTACTAAATAAGAAACTTTACAAGGATCTCGACAGCGAATTAAATCTTGGTGTAATGCTTGATGCGAGAAATGATATAATAGCTACAAGTGCAATCCTTGTTGGATCAATCTTACAAAGTTATGTAAGCTTCAATGTAGATGCTATTATGGGTATTATAATTTCATTTTTTGTATTCTATCCAGGTCTTGATATGTTTAAGGATACTACGGAAGTACTTCTTGGAAAAAGAGTCGATAGTGAGATAGAGAAGAAAATTGATGAGATAATCATGGCAAGTGACCTTGTAATTGGATATCATGACTTACAAATCCATGAATATGGCAAGGGCAGGATGGCGGGATCGGCTCATGTGGAAGTTCCTGCAAATCTCACAGTGGAAGTAGTCCATAAGGAAATCGATAAGATAGAAAGAGCAATTTACTCAAAGACAAAAGTCGAAATAACAATTCACATGGATCCAACCTATTGCGTTATTGAAGATAAGTGAAAGAAGTAATAATGGAAACAGAAGTTTTAAAAATCGATAGAGAAAACATAGATGATGATATCATAAGAAAGGCAGCGGAGCTTCTTAAACGAGGTGAGCTCGTAGCAATTCCTACAGAGACAGTCTATGGGCTAGGAGCAAATGGCCTAGACGAGAAGGCATGTCTTAATATTTTCAAGACAAAGAATAGACCAGCTGATAATCCGCTAATTTTACATATTTCCAATAAAGAAATGTTGTATAATCTAGTGGAAGATGTAAGCGAAGATGCTAAAAAGCTTATGACTTTGTGGCCAGGACCCTTGACTATGATTTTCAAAAAATCTGAAATCATACCGGAAGTTGTAACTGCTGGCGGTGATACAGTCGCTGTGAGATTTCCAGTAGATGAAATCGCAAGAAGAATTATCGAAGAGGCTAATATTCCAATAGCAGCTCCTTCCGCAAACATATCTGGTAGGCCATCCCCAACCAATGCTGGCGACTGCTATTATGACCTTAATGGAAAGATTCCATTGATTGTAGATGGTGGTGATTGTAATATAGGCATAGAGTCGACTGTAATTGACATGTCAGAAGATGCTCCGACAATCCTAAGGCCAGGCTTCTACACCTTAGAATATATTAGGGAAATTCTTCCTAATGTAGTTTTAGATGATGCCTTAGTTGATGATAACAAGATTCCCAAATCGCCAGGACAAAAATACAAGCACTACGCTCCTAAGGCTAGGATGCAGGTTTATGTAGGATCTAGGGCTTCTGATTTTATTTACAAAAAAGCTAAGGAATATGAAAATAAGGGACTCAAAGTAGGCGTCTTGGTCTTTGAAGAAGATATGGAAAGATTTGAAGGATTTGAAAGAATTTCTTTTGGTGACAGAAGTGACTTAAGTCAAATGAGTCATGTCCTATTTACAGCTTTAAGAAAGATGGATAAATTAAAAGTAGATCTTATACTAGCCGAAGGTGTAATGGATAATAACTTGGGTAAGAGTATAATGAATAGAATGAAAAAATCTGCCGCTGGCAATATAGAATATTTATAGGAGGGCATATGGGAAAAGTAAATGTACTAGATCATCCAGTAATTAAACACAAAATAACAATATTAAGAGATAAGGAAACAGGGGCCAATGAGTTTAGGTCTTTGGTAACAGAAATTGCAATGATTCTTGCTTATGAAGCTACTAAGGATTTAAGTCTTGAAGAATTTGAAATGGAAACACCTATTGCAAAGACAACAGGATATAGATTAGCAGGTAAAAAGCAAGCCATAGTTCCAATCCTAAGAGCAGGACTTGGTATGGTGGATGGAGTCCTTGAAGTACTTCCAGCAGCCAAGATTGGTCATATAGGAATGTATAGAAACGAAGAGACTCTAGAGCCAGTTGAATATTACTGCAAACTGCCAAATGACATTGGAAACAGAGATATCCTAGTTGTAGATCCAATGGTTGCAACAGGTGGATCAGTAAATGACGCTGTTGAAAGACTTAAGGAAAGAGGATGCAAGTCAATTAAGCTTCTTTGTATAATAGCAGCACCAGAAGGAATAAAAGCTATCCAAGAAAAACATGATGATGTAGATATTTTCGTAGCCCAAATGGATGAGAATCTCAACGAAAATGGCTATATTGTTCCTGGTTTGGGAGATGCTGGAGATAGATTGTTCGGTACAAAATAAGGACTTAAGATGACTAAAGAGATATTAATAATAAATTCAAATGGACCACTTAAGGGAGAAGTAGAAATCTCTGGTGCCAAAAACTCTGCCCTGCCAATTCTTGCTGCTTGTGTTTTAGGTACTGAAGAAATAATCCTAGATGGTGTTCCAGAGCTTAAAGATGTTGAAATAATGGTAGATGTACTAAAACATCTTGGATCTAAGGTAGAGTATATAGATAAAAATAGCTTGAGGATTGATTCAAGTGGAATCAATACCTGTGAGACACCTTACGAGCTTATGGATAAGATGCGTGCTTCCTTTGTAGTTATGGGCCCACTTCTTTCAAGATTCCATAAGGCTTATACTAGAGCTCCAGGTGGATGTAATATAGGTTCAAGACCGATTGACCTTCACCTTAAGGGCTTTAATGCTTTGGGTGCAGACACTAGGATAAATGACGATGAGATCGCTATAGAAGCGAATGAAGGCTTAATAGGTGATGAAATTTATCTAGATTTCCCTTCAGTTGGAGCAACTCAAAATATTATCATGGCAGCCACCCTCGCGGAAGGTGAGACTATAATTGAAAATGCGGCCAAGGAGCCAGAAATAGTAGATCTTGCTTCTTTCCTATCTAAGATGGGAGCGAAGATTAAGGGAGCAGGAACTTCTACAATTACAATTACTGGTGTAGAAAAGCTTACAGGAACCAGACACACGATTATTCCTGACAGAATAGAAGCAGCAACCTATATGCTTGCAGCTGCTATGACAAGAGGAGATGTGAAGATTACAAATGTGATAGGCTCTCACATCAGACCAGTTATAGCAAAACTTATTGAAATAGGTGCAGATGTTGAAGAGATCGAAGAAGAGGATATTATCTTTGTCAAGGCTCCAAATAGACTCAAGGCAACCAATATCCAAACTCTCCCATACCCAGGCTTTCCTACAGACGTACAAGCACAATTTATGGCCCTTCTTACCCTAAGCGATGGAGAAAGTAGGATTCAAGAAACTGTATTTGAAAATAGATTCATGCACGTAGAAGAGCTTTCCAAGATGGGAGCAGTAATAGCGACTTCTGGAAATAGAGCAACTATAGCAGGAGTAGAGAAACTTCATGGAGCAAGTGTCAAGGCAACAGACCTAAGGGCTGGAGCTGCCCTTGTTATGGCTGGCCTTGTTGCTGAAGGAGAAACTAGAGTTTCTGAGATTTATCATATAGATAGGGGATACAGCAATCTAGTTGATAAATTGACCAAGCTTGGAGCAGATATCAAAAGAGTTACAGTTGATTAATAGGAAATGAAATGAAGATTAAAGGCGTAGTTACCAACATTATATTTAGAAACGACGAGAATGGATACACAATTATGGCTGTAGACACGGCGGATTCTGATATAACATGTGTTGGGACTATGCCTTTTTTTAATGAAGGCGATAATGTTGAGATGGAAGGAGATATAGTCTATCACGACAAATATGGTGAGCAATTCAAAATTTCTACTATAAAACTTGTAAAGCCTTCTTCTAAGGAGGCTGTCGTAAAATTCTTATCTTCGGGAAATCTTAAGGGAATCGGAAAAAAAACTGCCCGTGCTATTTTTGATGTTTTCGGCAAGGATTCAGTCGACATAGTATATAACGATCCCGATAAGCTACTAAAGGTAGACGGAATTGGCAAGAAGAAGCTTGAAGATATTAAGCTTTCCGCAGAAGATACGAGAGATTCGAGGAGAACTATCGAATACCTCCAAGGACTAAATTTATCCTATAATCTGTCGATGAAGATTTATAAAAAGTACGGAGAATCTACAGTCGATGTGGTAAAGGCTAACCCTTATAAGCTTATAGAAGATATAAGAGGTGTGGGATTTACTATGGCTGATAATATAGCCTTCAATATGCAGATGGATCTTACTTCTAAATTTAGAATATCTGCAGGAGTCTACTACATATTAAACACCGAGGCGGAATTCAATGGTCATACCTGCCTTAAATACGATAGCTTGTCCAAGAAATCTGCCAATCTTTTAAAGCTTGAAGAAGGAAGAATAAAAGAAGTAATAAATGATGACATTATTTCGGGGAAATTGGTATTAGTTGAAATTGAAGGTGTCAATTATATATATAGTTCTAATCTTCTTAAGGCTGAAAAATCAGTCGCCATGGCTATAGCAAGTAAGATTAATGAAAAATATAACTTTGATATCAAAATAGACTATGATCTTTCAGTATTCTCTGATGAGCAAAAATTAGCTATAGAAAAAGCATTTAAATCTATGGCTCTTGTTATAACTGGTGGTCCTGGTACAGGAAAGACTACAATAATAAATGCGATTTGTAAGATCTTATCGAAAAATGGCCTCTCCTATGCGTTGACTGCACCGACTGGAAGAGCAGCAAAGAGGATTAAGGAATCCACTGGAGAAGATGCCTACACTATCCATAGACTTTTAGGAATAAGACCTGACGAAGTTGTGGCTGAGTTTAACGAAGAAAATCCTATAGACAAGGATTATATTATAGTTGATGAGACCAGTATGGTTGATATATTCCTTATGAAAAACTTAATGGCAGCCATTGGCGAGAAGACAGCAATTATTTTAGTTGGAGATAGTGATCAGCTTCCTTCAGTAGGACCAGGCAATGTTTTGAAGGATATTTTAGATACGAGTATCGAGTCTGTTAGACTTAAGAAAATATTTAGGCAGGCAGGTGAGTCCAATATTATTGTCAATGCCCACAGGATAAATGAAGGAAAATATCCTATCTTAAATGAGAAAGACAAGGACTTCTTCTTTATCGATACAAATACTTCAGACTTTCTTCCTGTTTTGTTATCCTTAGTTAAAGAAAGACTTCCCAAATATTATAATTTCGATCCCATTAAGGACATACAAATCCTATCCCCATCCAAGAAGACCGATTGGGGAGTGGTAAATATCAATGATAATATCCAGGAATCTATTAATAAAGATAAAACAGTCCTAAAAATCAACAATAGAATTTTCAAATTAAATGACAAGGTTATGCAAGTTAGAAACAACTATGATCTTAGGGCGATTAATCATGGAGAGGACTACGACGAAGGAGTCTATAATGGCGATATAGGCATTATTGAAGAAATTGATAAAATCGATGAGAGCCTCGATGTGAGATTTGATGACGGAAGATTAATCAGATACAAGAAAGAGGATATAAAAGATTTGGACCTTTCCTATGCTATTACAATCCATAAGTCTCAAGGATCGGAATTTCCATGCGTAATCATTCCTATGATGCAGGTGGCTCCTATGCTTCTTACGAGAAATCTCCTTTATACAGGAGTGACAAGGGCTAAGAAAATCGTAATACTTTTAGGAAATAAGAAGATCCTAAAGACTATGGTTGATAATAATAGATCTAATAGTAGATTTACTAATCTTTCTTACTGGATAGGAGAAATGGAGAAGGTAATAGATGATTGATTTTTTGTTTTTGGATGTAGGTATTTGCTATTCTTGTAAGAAAGAAGAGATTTATAAATACCATTTATGCCAAAAATGCCTTGATAAATTGGATTATATAGGAAATGGCTTTAAACTTTCTGATAATATATGCTACAGTCTGTACTTTTATAATGACTTTATGAAAAAGTTGATAGCGGATTATAAGTTCAATAGAAATACTTGTCTGAAAGATGTATTTTCTGATATGCTATATAGCTTTTTAGTAGATAATGATTTAACTGATTTTGACTACATCTTAGCTTCTCCTTCATCTAGGAAGACTGTTAACAAGAGGGGATTTGACCATATAAAGCTCATTGTAGATAGCTTTTCAGATAAGCTTGAAATTAGCGGGTTAGATGAGTTTAAGAAGGTTAAAAGTACCAAGTCCCAGCACACTCTCAATAGATTTGAGAGAAATGAGAATCTAAAAGGAGCTTTTAGCTTAGATAAGGATATATATGGATCTAGGATTTTATTAATAGATGATTTGATAACTACAGGAAATACAGCTCTAGAGATTATAAAAGAACTGAAAAAAATGGGAGCAAGTGAGGTTGTAACCCTTGCTATTTGTTCAGAAAGAAGCGTAAATTAAAAGAGATGATATAAAGCCTCCATTAGGGAGAATGCTTATATCATCTCTTTTTATTATTTTCTTTTAGATGGTCTAACCATGCTTACGTCTAAGAGGTTAATTGCTTCGTCGTCGATTATTCCGTCATCGTATTGTTTCTTCTGCATAGATGCTGAAAGCGCAAGGCCAATATTAATCAAACTGATAAGCTGGAAGGTTCCACCATACGAGAAAAATGGAAGAGGAATTCCGGTTACTGGCATAAGACCTATTGTCATTGATATATTTTCAAAGATATGGATAAATAAAAGTCCAGCAATTCCTGTAAGCATGATTGTAATAAAGGTATTTCTTGAACTCTTTGCGATTATTACAAGTCTCATAATCACTATTGCAAAAAGAGCTATAACAATAATTGCTCCCAAAAATCCTAGCTCTTCGGCAAGGACTGAGAAGATAAAGTCAGTTTCTTTTTCAGGAATATATCCATATTGAGATTGAGTTCCCTTTAGATATCCACGGCCAGTAAGCATACCTGAACCTATAGCTATAAGACCTTGTTGTTGTTGCCAGTTACTCCCTGAAGTATCCCTTGATGGATCGAGGAAATTTTCGATTCTATCAAGCCTATATCCAGAAAGATTGGTCAAGACAAAAAATCCAACGATCGCCGCAATACCAGCAAAAATCCCAATCCATTTCCAAGAAATCCCTGCTATAAAGATCATAGCAGAGACAAAAAATACATAAACCATAGCTGTACCAAAGTCAGGCTGCAAGAGTATAAGACCTATTGGGAGGCCTGCCATGGCAATAACCTTTAATAGGGTTAGCTTGTCATTTATATCGAACTTATGCTTGTCTAGAAAAGCAGCAAGGGAGAAGATTATTCCCACCTTGGCAATCTCTGAGGGTTGGAAGGAAAATGATCCAATATATACCCAAGATTTTGCTCCCCATTCATCAAGACCTCGACCAAACACCAAGGTCAACAGCAAGAGGGCAATCATTACCCCATAGACTCCTAGATATGATCTTTTTATAAAATCCAAGTCAATGGTACATAGGACTAAAATTATTATAAATCCTAATATAGTAGCAAAAAGTTGCGTCAATATGGGTTTGATATTGCCACCATAGGCCGAATATAAAACGACTAGACCAATTACGCTTAAGGCAATGGTAGCAAACAGAAGCATAAGGTCAAGCTCTTTCAAATCTTTTTTCTTTAAATTAAACATCTAATCACTCCAATTCTCCATTTATTATATAACATGAGTCTGTCTTTATCAATCAAATGTTATTTATTAGTCGAAGAGTATAATAAACTTGAGGTGATAGTATTTTAGATTCTAAAGAAATTAAAGAGCTTTTGGAAATTCTCGATAGAATGTATCCTGATGTTGATTATTCTATGCTAAATTTCACGACTCCTTTTGAACTATTAATAGCGACTATACTTTCGGCTCAGTCGACTGATGTAAGGGTCAATAAGGTCACAAGCGTGATGTTTAAAGAAATGAATACAGCAGAAGAATTTGCTAAAGCTGATGTTAAGACAATTGAAGATTATATAAGAACAGTTGGGATATATAAAAATAAGGCTAAAAATATTTCTGCTACAAGTAAGATCCTCTGTAGTGATTATAATGGCGAAGTACCTAAAGATATAAAAGAGCTTATGAAGCTTCCAGGTGTTGGGAGAAAGACCGCAAATGTAGTGGTATCCAATGCCTTTAATATACCAGCCATTGCTGTAGACACTCATGTGTTTAGGGTATCTAATAGACTTGGACTTGCCCACGCTAAAAACGTAGAAAAGACCGAAAAACAGTTGATGGAAAATATTCCCAAAGAAAGATGGAGAAAGACCCACCATCAATTAATAACTCATGGTAGGGCCCTTTGTAAGGCAAGAGGCCCAATTTGTGAAGAATGTGACTTAAATGTAGTCTGCGAATTTTATAGGAGAGATCATGATTAGAATATTTGCCCTAGATATGGATGGAACACTTTTAGATTCTAATTCGAAACTTTCTGAGGATAATATCAAATCCCTAAGAGATTTAGAAAGCACGGGTGTTAGAGTAGTCCTTGCTAGTGGTAGAGTCTTTAAGTCAGTCTTATATTTTGCAAGTAAAATTAGCACCAATCCTTGTGTAATCGCAAACAATGGAGCTATTCTAGGATCTGATTATGATAATTTGTTCTTTGAAAAGCCCCTGGAAGATTCGGACTTAGATAGGCTTCACAACTTAGCCATAGAAAATGACTTGGATTTTCATTTTTACGATTTAGACACTTACTATTCAAATAAATTGAAAATAGAAAAACTCGACCATCTTCGAAAGGACAAGGGTGATGAATATACTACAAATATATTGATTTCGGATGATCCTTTAAGAGAGCTAAGGGCAAAAAATCACAAGGCTTACAAGTTTCAAATTAACAAGACGAATGAACATGGTCTTGGAAGTGAGGGAATTAGTAAGCTAGTTAGAAATGAATTTTCAGATAGGCTTTATATGACTTCATCTTTTGGTGGAGTTCTTGAATTGATGAGTAAGGGCGTATCCAAGTTTGATACTCTTCTAACTCTAGCAGAAAAAATGGGATTTACTAGGGAAAATATAGCTGCAATAGGTGATGGTCTCAATGATTTGGAAATGACCCAAGGAAGCAAGCTTTCTCTTGCTATGGGAAATGCAAGAGAAGAACTTAAGGAAATTGCAAGCCATGTTGTTTCAGATAATAACTCTGGTGGAATAAGAGAAGCTTGTGAAATAATAAAGGAATATAACCGTGTTTAATATAGTATTAATCTCACCAGAGCATCCTGGAAATGTAGGAAATATAGGAAGAACTTGTGTCTTAACAGAATCTCGTCTCCATTTGATCAGACCCTTTAAGTTCGATTTTTCTGATAGATTTTTGAAAAGAGCGGGTATAGATTATTGGGAGCATGTTGATCTTGTAATACACGATAGTCTAGAAGAATTTATGGACTATGTAAAGGATGAAAGATATTTCTTTATAGAAACAGGAACAAATAAAAAATATACAGATGTAGACTTCGAAGATGGAGACTTTTTGATATTTGGTAGGGAGAAGGAAGGAATACCAGAGGATTTGCTCAATGAAAATAAGGAAAGAATCCTCACAATCCCTATGACAAGAAAGATAGATAGGTCCTTAAATCTTGCTAACTCTGTTAGTATAGTTTTATACGAGGCCTTAAGACAAGATGGATTTAAATTTTAGGAGGATAAATGTACGATATAATTATAATTGGAGGAGGTCCAGCAGGACTTACTGCAGGACTTTACGCAGGAAGAAGTAAGCTTAAAACACTTATTATTGAAAAAGCAGTAGCAGGTGGACAGATTTCTGGAACAGCTTTTGTTGAAAACTACCCAGGCTCAATTGATGAGGCAACAGGCATGGGTCTTTCTGAAAGGATGCTTGAGCAAGCTGAGGAATTCTGTGACATCAAGTATGAAGATGTTAAGGAAGTAGAACTTGAAGGTAAGGTTAAGAAAATAAAGACTGATGGAGGCGAATACGAGGCCAAAGTCGTTATAATTTCTTCAGGAGCTACCCACAGAAAACTCGATGTTCCAGGAGAGAAAGAATTAGCCAACAGAGGAGTATCCTACTGTGCTACATGTGATGGGCCATTTTATACAGGTCTTGACATATATGTAGTTGGTGGAGGAGATTCTGCCCTAGAAGAAGCAACATACTTAACCAAATTCGGAAAATCTGTAACAATAATTCACAGAAGAGACGAATTTAGAGCGAGTGGAGTAGTTGTTGATAAAATCAAGGAAAATCCAAAAATAAAATTAGAACTTGATGCAGTTGTCAAAGAAATCAAGGGTGATAAGGAAGCAGAGTCACTTATAATAGAAAATACCAAGACTGGAGAAACAAAAGAGTTAAAATCTGATGATAATTCTCCAATTGGGGTATTTATATTTATAGGATACATTCCACAAACAGAGATATTCGAAGGTAAGATTAAAATGAACCATGGCTATATCCTAACCGATGAGGATATGAAGACTAATATCGAAGGTGTATTTGCAGTAGGCGATACAAGAGAAAAGAAGGTTAGACAAATGGTTACAGCAGCTGGAGATGGATGTATTGCAGCTGTCCTTGCTAATAGATACCTCGAAGGAAGCAATTGGTAAAATAATGTTGACAAATTTCTAACAAATAAGTAAAGTAATATTTGTAGAAAGAATTAATTAGGAGGAAATAATGGCAACAAAAGTAGCAATTAATGGATTTGGTAGAATCGGACGTCTTACACTAAGAAGAATCGCCGAAGTAGAAGAAAATATCGAAGTTGTAGCAATCAACGACCTTATTGACAAAAAAGGTCTTCTATATGCTTTCAAATACGATACTGCACAAGGTAGATTTAACGGAGACGCTGAGCTAACAGAAGACGGATTCAAAATCAATGGCAAAGACATCAAAGTATTTGCTGAAAGAAACCCAGAAGATCTTCCATGGGGAGAACTTGGAGTTGATATAGTACTTGAATGTACAGGATTCTTTACAGAAAAAGAAAAAGCAGAAGCTCACATCAAAGCAGGAGCTAAGAAAGTACTAATCTCTGCACCAGGTAAGGGTGATCTAAAAACAATCGTATACGGAGTAAACCACGAAATCCTTGATGGATCTGAAACAGTTGTTTCTGGAGCAAGCTGTACAACAAACTGCTTAGCACCAATGGTTAACGTATTAAAGAATGAATTCGGATTTGTTTCAGGACAAATGTCTACAATCCACGCATACACAGCTACTCAAGCTATCCAAGACACACCAGCTTCTAAGAAAGACTTAAGAGGTGGTAGAGCTGCAGCACAAAACACAATTCCAGCATCAACAGGAGCTGCTAAGGCTGTAGGTAAAGTACTTCCAGAAGTAGAAGGAAAAATTGATGGATCAGCTCTAAGAGTTCCAACAATTACAGGATCAATCACAGAACTTTACTCAGTACTTGAAAAGAAAGTTACTGTAGAAGAAGTAAACGCAGCTATGAAGAAATACTCAAATGATGCATTTGCTTACACAGAAGATGACATTGTATCAAGCGATATAGTAGGTTATCCAGCTGGTTCAGTTTTCGATTCTCAACTAACAAAAATTGTTGAAGGCGCAGACGGAACACAAGTTGTTAAAACTGTTGCTTGGTATGACAACGAAATGGGATACGTTTCTAACCTAGTTAGAACACTTGACTATCTAGCAAATCTTTAAGAGTTAATAAAGGCGGGGGATAGCTTCCGCCTTTTTTTAACGGAAATATGAGGAGTAATATGAACAAAAAAACTGTAAAAGACTTAGATGTAAAGGGTAAAAAAGTACTAGTAAGAGTTGATTTCAACGTACCTTTATCAAAAGAAAATAACGAAGAAATTGCTGATGATACAAGAATTAGAGCAGCTCTTCCAACAATTGATTACCTACTAGAAAATGACGCTAAGGTAATCCTTATGAGCCACTTGGGCAGACCAAAGGGAGAAGCAAAACCAGAGTTTGCTCTTAAACCGGTAGCAGATTGGCTAGAAAATCACTACAAAGATAAATTTCATTTCTTCCCAAGCCCAGAAGTTGTAGATGATAAGGTTAAAGAAGAAGTAGCAAATCTTAAAGATGGTGAAGTTTGCCTAATAGAAAATACAAGATATGTTGCTGGTGAAACTAAAAACGACCCTGAATTTGCTAAAAAACTAGCATCTCTTGCAGACTTATACGTAAATGATGCTTTTGGAACAAGTCACAGAGCACACGCATCTAACGTAGGAGTAGCAAGTATTCTACCTTCAGCAGTAGGTTTCTTAATTGAAAAAGAAATCGACGTAATGGGTAAGGCACTAGAAGCACCAGAACATCCATTTGTATCAATCCTTGGTGGAGCTAAGGTATCTGATAAGATTGGTGTAATAGAAAATCTTATTACAAAAGTTGACACAATCCTAATCGGTGGAGGAATGGCTTATACCTTCCTTAAAGCTCAAGGAAAAGAAATAGGAAAATCTCTTCTCGAAGAAGATAAAATGGACCTATCTCTTGAATTAATCAAAAAAGCAGAAGCTAATAATGTAGAAATCTTACTACCAGTAGATGTTGTTATAGCAGATGAAATCAAAGCGGGCGCTGAAACTGAGGTAGTTGATATTGACTCTATCCCTGAAGATAAGGAAGCCCTAGATATAGGACCAAAAACTGCAGAACTTTTCGCATCAAAGATTAAAGAAGCTAAGACTGTTGTTTGGAATGGACCAATGGGAGTATTTGAAATAAAAGAATTCGCAGATGGTACAAACAAAGTTGCAGCAGCCCTTGCAGAATCAGATGCAATTACAATAGTAGGTGGAGGAGATTCTGCACTTGCAATTGAACTTGCAGGCCTAAAGGATAAGATTACTCACGTATCAACTGGTGGTGGAGCAAGCTTGGAATTCTTAGAAGGAAAAGATCTACCAGGAATATCATCAATAGAAGATAAGTAAGGAGATATAATGCGTAAACCAGTAATTGTTGGAAACTGGAAGATGAATATGACAGTTTCTGAAGCAGAAAAACTACTCAACGAAATTAAAGAATTAGACCTTGATACAGAAGTTGAAGCTGGAGTTTGTACACCAGCAATTGACCTTCTTGTTGCTAAAGAAAAACTAGCAGGGACAAACGTTGGATTTGGTGGACAAAACATGTACTACGAAGAAAGTGGAGCTTTCACTGGAGAAATATCACCAACAATGCTTACAGATATCGGAGCAAAATATGTAATCTTAGGTCACTCTGAAAGACGTGAATACTTCAAAGAATGTGATTGTCTAATTAACAAGAAGGTAAAAGCAGCTCTAGACCACGACCTAGTACCAATCCTTTGCTGTGGTGAAACTCTTGAAGAAAGAGAAGCTAATGAGCACGAAGCAAAAGTTAAGGGACAAATCGAAAAAGATCTTAAGGATGTTTCAGCAGAAGATATAGAAAAAGTAATAATTGCTTATGAACCAATATGGGCAATAGGAACAGGTAAAACTGCATCAAGCGAAGATGCTGATGCTATGTGTGGTTATATCAGAAGCCTAATAGCAGAAAAATACGGTAAAGAAGCTGCTGAAAAGATCAGAATCCAATATGGTGGTTCTGTAAAACCTAACAATGTAGTAGAACTTATGGGCAAGGAAAATATTGATGGAGCCCTAGTAGGTGGAGCAAGCCTTAAGGCAGAAGATTTCAAAGCTTTAGTTAATTTTAATAAATAAGGAGATATAAATGAGTTTAATAACAGATGTATATGCAAGACAAATCCTTGATTCAAGAGGAAACCCAACAGTAGAAGTAGAAGTTTATACAGAAGACGGTGGATTTGGTAGAGCAAGCGTGCCATCAGGTGCTTCAACTGGTGAATGGGAAGCTGTTGAGCTTAGAGATGGTGACAAAAACTACTATCTTGGAAAATCAGTTCTTAAAGCAGTTGAAAATGTAAATGAAATCATAGCAGAAGAACTAGAATTCACTTATGATGTTACAGATCAAATCGGAATTGACAATGCAATGATCGAGCTTGATGGAACAGAAAACAAGGGTAAACTTGGAGCTAACGCAATCCTTGGTGTTTCTCTAGCAGTTGCAAAAGCAGCAGCTAATGAACTTGGAGTTCCTCTATACAACTACATTGGTGGAACAAATGCTAAACTTCTTCCAACTCCAATGATGAACATCCTAAATGGTGGAGAACACGCAGACAACTCAGTAGATATCCAAGAGTTCATGATCTTCCCACTTGGAGCAGAAAGTTTTGCTCACGCTCTACAAATGGGTACAGAAGTATTCCACAGACTAAAATCAGTTCTTTCATCTAAAGGCTACAACACAGCTGTAGGTGATGAAGGTGGATTCGCTCCAAACCTAAAATCAAACGAAGAAGCTCTAGAAATTATATGCGAAGCTATCAAGGCTGCAGGTTATGAACCAGGCAAGGACGTTTATATAGCAATGGACTGTGCTTCAAGCGAATTCTACAACAAGGAAGATGGTAAATACCACCTTGATGGAGAAGGTACTGTTAAGACAGAAGACGAAATGATCGACTGGCTTGAAGAATTAGTAGAAAAATATCCAATCATCTCAATCGAAGATGGTCTTGATGAAAACGACTGGGAAGGTTGGGCAAAACTTACAGAAAGACTTGGAAACAAAGTTCAACTTGTTGGTGATGACCTATTCGTAACAAATACAAATAAACTTGAAAAAGGTATCAAAGAAGGCGTTGCTAACTCAATCCTAATCAAAGTTAACCAAATTGGTTCTCTAACAGAAACACTTAACGCTATCGAAATGGCTAAGGAAGCAGGATACACCGCAGTAGTTTCTCACAGATCAGGTGAAACAGAAGACGTTACAATTGCAGATTTAGTTGTTGCAGTAAACGCTGGACAAATCAAAACAGGTGCACCTTCAAGAACAGATAGAGTTGCTAAATATAACCAACTTCTAAGAATTGAAGATGAACTTGCTGATGATGCTAAATTCAAAGGACTCAAAGCATTCTACAACATCAACAAATAATATAATTTAAGATGGCCCTAAGGGGCTGTCTTTTTTTCTAAAATTCAGGTGAAATTGCTATTTCATTTTTAAGGAGAATTAGCTATCCAATTTATCTCTTTTGTTGAAATTATAGATAATTTATGGTATTATAACATAGTATGAATCGGAGGTGTCTATATGGTAAATTTCTTAGCAATTGTACTAGTTATTGCATCAATAATAATTATAGCTGCAGTAACATTACAAGATCCTAAAACAGAAGGACTAGGAGCTCTTTCAGGAACACAAACAAATGTTTTTGGTAGAAGTGCTCACAAGTCAAAAAACGAAACGTTAGACAAAGTAGCTATCACAGGCGGAGTAATTTTATTTGTAGCTAGTCTAATCATGATAGCAATTAACTAATAAGGGGTAAGCTATATATATAGCTTAGCCTCTTTTTTAATATAGACAACAGGAGAAATTATGAATCTAAAAGATATAATATTAAATATAGTATATGATGAAAATTATCTGCCAATGACATTTAAGGAATTAGATAAGTATCTTAAGGTGGACAAATATACTAGAAAGGCTGTTAGGGATATCATAAAAGACTTGGAGAAAGAAAATAAAATTCGAGTTTCCAATAAAAAGAGAATTATGCCTCTAACAGATGATGAGATTAATCTAATTGGTAAAATATCCATGGCTCAAGCTGGGTATGGATTTTTTATTTCCGATAATAGAGATTTCGAAGATGTTTTTATAAAAAGAGACAATATGAATAAGGCTCACAATAATGATAGGGTCAAAATTGAGCTTATTAAGAGAAAAGAGAAGGGAAGAAAGGCCGAGGGAAGAGTAATAGAAATTATTGAAAGAGCTAAAGATGAAATAGTTGGAAGCTTTCAAAAAAATAAGGGCTTTGGCTTTGTAATTCCAGACGATAGAAGTTACGGTGACGATATATTTATAGCTGAAAAGTTCTTTAATAAGGCAAAAAATAAGGATAAGGTAGTTGTTGAGATTATAAATTATCCAAAAGATGGTAAGCCGGAAGGAAGAATTAAGGAAATTATCGGCGGAAAGAACGATAAGAATATTGAAATCCTATCCCTAATCAGGGCCCACGGTCTTCCTTACCAATTCTCAAAGGAGACTAAGAAAGAAAGTCTTTACGTAAAGGATACGGTTAATGAAATAGAACTTGAAGGTAGGAAGGACTTAAGAGATCTCTTCACAGTTACGATTGATGGGAGAGACTCCAAGGACTTTGATGATGCTATTTCTATAGAGAAAAATGGAGAAAACTATGACTTGTATGTTCACATTGCAGACGTTGCCCACTATGTTAAAAAAGGAACTGCCATCGATAAAGATGCCTATGAAAGGGGAAATTCTACCTATCTATTTAATATAGTCATTCCAATGCTACCAGAGGTCCTATCAAATGGGATCTGCTCTCTTAATCCGAATGAGGATAGGCTTGCCATAAGCTTAAAGATGACAATCAATAATAAGGGCAAGGTTATAGATAATGAGTTTTATGAGTCGGTTATTAATTCTGATCATAGATTAGTTTATGACGATGTAAATCAATTTTTGGATGAAGGCGATGATGATGTATATGAAGATGAGCTTATAAAAGAAAAGTTAAGGATTTTTGATGAGCTTAGAGAAATCCTAAATACTATGAGAGAAAAAAGAGGATCAATCGACTTTAATTTCTCTGAAAGTCAGATAGATGTAGCTGAGGATGGAAGAGTTTTAAATATATCAAACTTTGAAAGAGGATCGGGCAACAAGATGATTGAAGAATTCATGCTTGCTGCTAATGAAACAGTTGCAAGTCTTTTTGCCTATATGGACTTTCCCTTTATATACAGGATTCATGAAAAACCAAAAGAAGAAAAGATCGAAAGCTTCAAGAAAGCTCTCAATACTATGGGATATAATATAAGAGGAAATGACCTACATCCTAAGGACTTCCAACAAATTTTAGAAGAAGTGGAAGGTAAGGACGTTGAATCAGTAATTAATATCTTGATGCTAAGGACCATGCAAAAGGCCAAATATTCCGAGCATAGGGATATTCACTTTGGTCTATCAACATCTTTCTACACCCACTTCACATCGCCAATTAGGAGGTATCCTGACCTAATAGTTCATAGATTAGTCAAAAAATTCATTCATAACAAGCTAACTAGTCTCAATCAGACAAGTCTAGAAAAGACAATCACAAATAATGCAGATCACCTTTCAATGACCGAAAGAAGAAGCGAAGAGTGCGAGAGAGATGTGGAAGATCTCTTAAAATGTAAGTATATGATTCGCTTTATTGGTGATGAATTTTATGGAAACATATCTGCAATAACAGAATTTGGAATATTTATTGAATTAGATAACACTGTAGAGGGTCTTTTCATGTATAAGTTTTCAGATGACAGATATGAGTATTTGGAAGATAAGATGAAAGCCTTTAATACAGATAAAAAAACATTCTATTCGATTGGAGATAGGGTTAAGATTAGGGTGATGGATATAGACACATATCAGAGAAATATCGACTTTGATTTGGAGGTAAATGATGAAATTATTAGCCAACAATAAGAAGGCTTATCATGATTATTTTATAGAAGAAAAATATGAAGCAGGACTTTCACTTTTGGGAAGTGAAGTAAAGTCAATTAAAAAAGGGAAAGTTTCTATTAAGGAGTCTTTTATATCTGACAGAAAAGGGGAGATGTTTATCTACGGTATGCATGTTACCCCTTACTCCCAAGCCTACGATAAGGATATCGATCCAACTAGAACTAGGAGACTTCTCCTTCACAAGAAAGAAATAAATAAATTAATAGGCAAAAAAACTCAAGCAGGCTATACCGTAGTCCCTCTTAAAATCTATGAGAGAGACGGCTTAGTTAAACTGAAACTTGCCCTTGCCAAAGGTAAGAAGCAATACGATAAGAGAGAAACCATCAAGGCAAAGGATGATAATAGGAAGATGGATAGGGCTCTTAAGAATTATTAAAGGAGAGGAAATGTCAAATAAAAGCACACTTAAAGTTAAGTTACTTAACTACACTCCTAGGGCAGAAGAGACAATAGCCCAGGCAGGAAAACTCTGCTACTCACAGGTTGGAGTAGATGAAATAGCCGAAAAACAAGATGATGAGTCTATTGCTAGATATGTAAAAATGCTCCAAAATCTGGGCCATCTTTCTCCAATTGAGCATGTCTCTTTTACCTTTGCAGCAGAGGGGGTATCTAGGGTCTTGACCCACCAGCTAGTCCGTCACAGGCTCGCTTCCTATTCTCAACAGTCCCAAAGATATGTAAAGCTAGATCAGTTTGAATACATAATCCCAAAAGAGATCGATAATAATAAAGAAGCTAGAAAAATATTTATTAAGCAAATGGAAGAAAGCCAGAAGGCTTATGATGACTTAACTGATATATTGTTTGAAAAACATTACCAAAGCTTCATAGATGAAGGTCAAGATGAAAAGTCAGCCAAAAGATTTGCTAGTAAAAAGGCTATAGAAGATGCAAGATATGTCTTTCCTAATGCTTGCGAGACAAAGATTGTTTTTACGATGAATGCTAGAAATCTCCTCCACTTTTTCAATATGAGATCTTGTCTAAGGGCCCAGTGGGAGATAAGAGACCTATCAGATCAGATGATAAGGTTGGTAAAAGATATCTATCCAAATCTATTTCTAAATGCAGGTCCATCTTGTCTTAATGGCCCTTGCCCAGAAGGTAAGATGACTTGCGGGAAAATAAAAGAAGTACGTGAAAAGTTTAAAAATAATAAGGTTTAAAAGAAGGACGGGGACTTTATGTCTTATATACAATTAAACAATCTTACAAAGGAATTTAAATCTGGAGAAACAAAGATTATCGCTAATGATAAGATAAACTTTTCTTTAGAAAAAGGAAAACTATTAATAATAGTCGGAGCAAGTGGGGCAGGTAAGACTACTCTTCTTAATCTCATAGGAGGAATGGATAAGGCAACGAGTGGTGAGATTCTCATAGATGGGAAAAACCTAGTAGGTCTTAGCGACAGAGACCTTACCGAATATAGGAGAAATGATGTAGGTTTTGTCTTCCAACATTACAATCTCATACCAAACTTGACTGCTCTTGAAAATGTAGAGATGGCTTCAGAAATTTCTGATAATCCACTTGATGCAGAAAAAATACTGGAAGAAGTTGGTCTTAGTCGTAGATTAAATAACTTTCCTTCTCAGCTATCAGGAGGAGAACAACAAAGGGTAGCTATAGCAAGGGCCCTAGCGAAAAACCCAAAATTACTCTTATGTGATGAGCCTACGGGTGCTCTCGACTATGAGACAGGAAAAAATATCTTACATCTCTTACAAGATGCTTCTAAAAAGATGGGTGCTACAGTAGTTATAATTACTCACAATTCATTGATAAAACCAATGGCAGATCAAGTAATTGAGATCAGGGACGGTAAGGTCGACAAGGACTACATCAATGAAAATCCAGTTTCAGTTGATGAAATAGAGTGGTAATATGAACAAAACTTATATAAAAAGCATCTTCGCTGATATGAAGAAAACCAGAGGAAAAGTCTTATCTATTAAGATAATGGTGGCTTTAGCGAGCCTTGTTGTAGTAGGACTTTTACTTTCTGGTCCTTCAATGAGAAAGAGCTTAAACAATTCCCTAGAAGAATATAAGCACCCTGACCTTATAGTAAGGTCGACTTATGGACTCGACTATGAGGATGAAACACTTTTTAGAAAAGAAGAGGGAATTGATAAGATTAATTTTATTAAGGCTACTGATCTAAAAATATCTGATGATATTATAAGGCTTAAAGAATATAATTCAGAAATCCCAAAGTCAGTGATTACTGAAGGAAAATTTCCTTCAAAAGATGACGAAATAATCTTAGATGAAAATCTTAAAGAAAAATTTAATATAGGTGATGAGCTTAGTTTTTCCTATATCAATGATGAGCAAAAAGATGATCAAAAGATGGCAAGGCTAAAGTATAAGCTAGTGGGTTTTTATAAATCATCAGATCACTTTATGGAGGATATGAAGGAAATATCCCCACTTGGTAAAAGTGAAATTGCAGGATTTGCTTATGTTTTACCTAATAATTTCTTGTCAGATAAGTATCATGAGGCAAATATAGTATACAAAGATTTGCTTACTCTTGATAAGACAAGTTCAACTTACATCAAAAAGATTAATGGCAAAAAGTCTGACTTGGAATATAGGATTAAAAATAGGCCAGACCAGGTCCTAAATAAAATTAAGAAAGATGCTGATAAGGAAATATCAGATGCCGAAGCTGATTTAACAGATGCTGAAAAAAAGCTTAGTGATAATGAGAAAAAACTAAATGAAAGCAAGATTGACCTTGACGAAGGTTTTAGAAAGTACGAAGCAAATAAGAATGAATTTAATCAAGAAATTGCAAATGGAGAAAGTGAACTTGCTAAGGCCAAGAATGATTTAGATCAAGGAAGAGAAAAGCTAGAAGTTGGTAAAAGAGAATACCAAGTAAATCTAGAGAAATATGAGAGCGAGATAAAAAAGGCAGAAGAAGAGCTTGATAATAAGCAAAAAGATTTAAATCTAGGTCTTGTTCAAATCGATGGACCTAAGAAGGAATTGGATAAGGCATACGAAGAGCTTAATGGAAAGTTTGAAGCTTCATTTAATAAACTAGAAGAAGCTGAAGCAAGCCTTATTTTAGAAGAAAATTATATTAATGCTAAAAAACAAGAACTAGAAGAAGCGAAAAGCCAAGAAGATCAAAACGATTCTCTTATCATTGAAAAAATTAAGCAACTAAATGAAGAAATCCAAACAAGGGAAGCTAGCTATGAAACTTCTAAAATTGAATATGATAAAAATAAAAAAGAACTAGACGAAAAATATAGACAGGCGAAGTTTGACCTTGATCAAAAACTAGGTGGTTTAAGGGCTAAGGAAGAAGAATTAAACAAAGCCCAAGCCCAGCTCGATGAGGCTAAAAGACAATTAGCTAGTAAAAAATCCTCAGGTAAAACTGAGCTAGATAAGGCAAATGAAGCCATTAAAAATAATGAAGAAGTGCTTAATAGTGGACAAAGGGAATATGAAAATGGTCTAGCTGAGCTTCAAAGAAATAAGGAAGAAGGACAAACTAAACTAGCCCAAGCTTATGAGGAATTAATTGATGGCCAAAAAAAATATCAAGATGGAAAGAAAAAATTCGATGAAGAAAAGCGAAAGGCCATAAAGGATATAGATAAGGCCAAAAAAGATATTGGAGATTCAAAAGAGAGTCTCTTGACCTTGCAAGATCCTGAATACACTGTAGAAAGCATATTTGACAATAAAGGAATCGACACCTATTATCAAAACTCCTTGAATATGGATAGACTATCCAAAGTTTTCCCAGCCTTTTTCTACCTGGTAGCTATGCTTGTAACTCTTACAACTATGAAAAGATATATCGAAGAGCAAAGGGCAATCAATGGATGTCTCAAATCTTTGGGCTACACTAATAGAGATATAGCTAAGAGATTTTATATCTATGGTATAAGTCCAACGATTATAGGAGCCCTCTTGGGAGCAGTGATAGGTAGATTTGTAATCCTTAAGGTAATATTTAAAGCTTATTCGACAGGATTTAAGATATTATCAATGGATGTAATTAATAGCCTTCCAGCCTTAATCATATCTGTTCTAGTATCTACTTTCCTTATAGCCTTCACGGTTTATATCAGCTCAAAGGAGACAGTAAGAGAGATGCCTGCCAATTTATTAAAGGCCAAGTCTCCTGATGCAGGCAGCAAAATCTTCCTTGAAAGAATTAAGTTTTTATGGAAGAGACTATCCTTTATGGCAAAAATAACATCTAGGAATCTTTTCAGATATAAGTCCAGAATGTTGATGACAATATTTGGTGTTGGAGGCTGTACTGCCCTACTTTTCTTTGGTTTTGCCATGATAGATGCTATTAAGGATACATCTAGCATCCAACAGGAGGAAATTCAACATTATAGTGCTGTTTCGATGGTAAATATTAAGGCTAAGAAAGAAGACTTGGCTAATTACAAAAAACTTATAGATAATTATGATAATATAAGCGTATATAATGAAAGTGCAAGCCTTGAAAGAAATGGAGAAAAGCGTGACCTATCTATAATAGTTCCAGAAAATGATGAAAAGCTAAAAGATTTTGTAAGCCTTAGGGATAAACATAGAAATCCTATAGATTTGACTACAAAGAGTGTAGTAGTTACTGAAAATATAGCAAATAAATTGGGAATAAAAAAGGGAGATAAGTTAAAGCTTGAAGTAGATGGAGAAGATATTGAAATTACTGTAGGAGATATAAGCGAAAATTATATCAGTGATTATATGTATATTTCTAGAAAATATTATGACGATAATATTGGAAAAGATTTAGTCTATAACTCTGATCTTATCAAGGGTGATTCAAGAGAAATCAAAGAAAGGCTTGATGAGAACAAAGCGGTAAATGCCCTTGTTAATAAAACCAGAGCTTACGAGTCTATGGATGCGCTTTTGGCTAATTTGAATTTAGTTATAAGTGTCATAACCCTTATATCTTCAGCCCTTGCTATTGTAGTCTTATATAATATAACAAGTATTAATGTAGGGGAAAGAAAGAGGGAACTTGCAACTATCAAAGTCCTAGGCTTTTACTCTAGGGAAGTTACCTCTTATATATACAGGGAGATTTTTATCCTAACCATCCTTGGCATTGTGGTTGGATTCTTCTTAGGCTATGCTATGTTTAGGTATATAATATCCATAGTTGCCCCAGAAGATATAATGATTGCCTACAGGACCCATATAATTAGTTATGTCATTGCAGCAGCTATAACCCTAGTTATTTCACTTGTGATTTTATTATTTGTCCACAAGGACTTAAAGAGAATAGATATGGCAGAAGCGATGAGCTCTGGAGAATAAAAGTGGCCTTCGGGTCACTTTTTAAAAATTCGTAAATTTTGTTATAATATAAACTGAGGTGTTTATGAAAATTATATTAGTAAGACATGGCCAAACCCAAGCCAATATCTCTTGGAAATATTCCACAGACGATACGGTTCTTGCGGAAAGTGGCCTTTATATATTAGATAAAACAAAGAAATTATTAGAAGATTATAAGATAGATAAAGTCTATACTTCAAATCTAGTTAGGAGTCAGGAAACTGCAAGGAGATTAGGTTTTTCTGACTTCATAATTGATCAAAGATTAAATGAGATGAACTTTGGAGACTTCAGAGGTCGTGGGATCGACGAGGTAAGAGAAAGTGAAAAGGAGTTTTTCCTTAAGGAAGAAAAAGATTATTTTGCGATCAAATATCCTTCTGGTGAGTCAAGAAATGATGTGATCAGAAGAACTAGTGATTTCCTAGAAGAAAAATCTAAAGAAGAGGACGGTACGATTCTTTGTATATCACATGGCATAGCCATAAGGTCAACTCTTTTTTGGATATTAAAGGATTTAGATAATTGGGGAAGATTTTGGATAGACAATGGTTCTCTTACAATCTACAATATCGAAGATAGAAAGAGATTAATTGAAAGTGTAAACAAGATATGAAGTTCATCCACCTAGCTGATGTTCACTTAGCAGATTCTTTTAACTTTGATGGATCTTTGTCTAAAAAGATTAGAGAAGCTTCATGGCAGAGTCTTTCTTCTATCTTAAAGTCCAATAAGGATGTGGATTTTGCTTTAATTGCTGGAGATCTTTTTGAAAGATCATACTTTACAGCGAGTGATTTTAAGAGATTATTTAAGATTTTTGAGGATTTTGCTAAGGATATTTATTATGTGAGTGGAAATCATGATTATTTTGATTCCTATAATAGTCTTTTTTTGGAAAATTCTCCATCAAATTTCCACGTCTTTGGATCAGATAATCTAGAAGTTTTCGAAAAGGAAAAGCTAAGAGTATACGGGATTTCTTACAATGATAGGATTTTTTCTAAAGACTTGGACCTATCGATAAAGTTAGATGATGAATTTTTCAATATATTTTTAATTCATGGAGATGTTGATAGGAACGAATCAAATTACTTTTCATTAAATTCAAAACTAATAGCTGAGACTAATTTTGATTATATAGCCATGGGTCATATACATAAGGCTTGCCGTATAGATAATATTTACTATCCAGGATCTATTGAACCTCATGATTTCACAGATATATATGATTGTGGTTATATCAGATTTGAGGATGGAAAGGCTGATTTTATAGATTCTTCTATTCTTAAATTCTATGATTTGAAATTGGACTTTAGGGATTTTGATAATGAAGATGATCTAGTTTCTTTCATAAATCATAAATTGAAAGATAAAAAGAATGTCATAAGACTTGAAATATCGAATGATAAAGAAATTGATGAGAGATTTATAAGAAATAATATTGATGCAATCTATAAGGAAATTTATATTAAAGAGGAAAGAGACTTAACCGATATGGCTAGGCTTTTCCCGAATTCTCTTCTATCTTTCTATGCCAAAAAGTTCGAAAATCCTAGAAATGATATTGAAAAGCTCGCCCTAGAAGTGGGGCTAGATGCAATTCTTAGGAGCAAAGATGACTAGAGTTTTTATTAAAGAAATCCATATGATATCTTTCGGTAAGTTCGAAGATAAGAAAATTAAATTTAATGAAAATTTCAATTTGATTTATGGAAAGAATGAAACAGGCAAGTCTACTGTGACGAATTTCATCGAAGGCTTGCTATACGGATTTGATGAAGGTAAGAATAAGAAGAGTTTTTCCTATAAGAAGGAAGCTTATAAGCCTAAACTTTCCTATAAATACGCAGGAAGTGGCGTTTTTAATAAAGATGGTTTCGACATAAAAGTAACAAGGAACTTTGAAGACGGCTCATATAAGCTAATTAATCTTTCTAGTGGAGAAGAAATTCCTTCTAAGGATTCAAATCTCGGATTTCCCGGAGAATATATCCTAGATATGACCTATGATATCTATAAGAATTACCTTACGAGTTTTCAAGGACAAAGGTCAGAAAAAAAGGCTAAAGAGAAGCTAATCGAAAGCTTGGCCAATCAGGATATAGACTATGATTTCTCGGCGAATAAGGCCATTGGAATTTTAGATGATAAATTAAACAAATTAGGAAGCGATAGGGCCTACACCAAACCATATCTTAAGGTAAAAAATGAAATTAAGGAAATCGAAGATAGACTCTATGAAATAAAATCCTATAAGAAATCTTACGAGAAAGACTTTAAGAGGCTTGATTATAATAAGAAAAGACAAAGATCTTTAAGGAAAAAATATGAAAAAGATAAAGAAAAATTGGATTCTTACAAAAAGTATAGGGCAAATCAAAACTATAAAGACTATAAGAAGTGGACGGATGAACTATATAAAATAAATGAATCAATAGGATCTTACAGTGATGTATTTGGCCTTGATGAGGATTATTTCCTGGCTCTAGAAGAAAATTTAGGTCAAAGTAAAAAGTCTCAAAGCTCAAATATGAAATATATAGTTTTTGTATTAGTCTTACTTTTCATATTTTTAGGTTTTTCTATAAATAAATATTTTTATCTACTGGCTCTAAGTTTTATGATAGTATTTATTTTCTTAATAAATTCCACTAAAAAAACAGAAGATAGTAGAAATGACCTAAGCCAGTATAATAAATTGAGAGCTAGATTTCTAAAATATAAGAGCTTGAAGAAGGAAAAGGAAAAGATAGAAGACGTTCTTTCGATACTTAGAAATCAAGACATAAAAGATAGTGAAAATATTTTTGATTTAGAAGACTTTGAAAACTTCGATATAGAAAAGGCAGAGCGTAATCTGGACTCTTATTTAGTAGATTTAGATAAAATAAACGGTGAGATTGCAAGGGATGAGAAAAGTCTCGTAAGCATTGAAGAGAAGATAGAAGACGAAGTCGATCTAGTTGATAGATTGCACTTCCTAGAGGATAAATTAGTAGAGATTGAAAATAAGAAGATTGCTATTAATCTTGCCAAAAATACTATAAAGAAAATTATCGATGAAAATAGGAACGACTTAACTAATTTAAACAAAAGAGCAAATCAAATAATAAGAGAAATAAGTAAAAATTCCTTCGACTCAATAGTATTTGATGATAAGTTAAATCCTAAGATAAGAACTAAGGAAGATTATGATATGAAGCTAGATCAGCTTTCTAGGGGTTTTCTAGACCAGCTGTCCTTTGCTTTAAAACTTAGCTTAAATGAGGAGGCCTTCTCTAAGATTTTTATGGTCTATGATGATGCCTTTATCAACTATGACCTAGAGAGATTAAGAAATGCTTTGTTTTTCCTTTTAGATGCAGCAAGTTTAAGGCAAATAATATATTTTACCTGCCATGACAGAGAGAAGGAAGTATTTGAGTCAGAAGGAATTGAAATTAATTATATAGATATGGAGGATGTATGATATATGCAATAGCAGATTTACATCTTGATTATACAGAAAATAAGTCGATGGAGGTTTTTGGAGACGGTTGGGCCAATTACCAGGAGAGGATTTTTTCTAATTGGGAAAGAATTGTTAATGAAGATGACACAGTCCTAATTCCAGGGGATATTTCCTGGGCTATGAGTGTTGAAGAAGCAAAAATAGACCTTGGAAAAATTGATAAGATGAAGGGGAAGAAAATCCTCATGAAAGGCAACCACGATTATTGGTGGTCTTCCCTAAAAAAGCTTGAAGAATTGGGACTTTCTTCTTTATCCTTTCTCCAAAACAATCATTTCGAAGTCGAGGGATATGATATCTGCGGGACCAGGGGCTGGATTTCAAAAGACAACAAAGAATTTGATGAACACGATTTAAAGATTTATAAGAGAGAGCTTATTAGGCTTGAAAATTCATTTAAAGAAAGTAAAAGTAGTAAAAGAATAGTTCTTCTCCATTACCCACCCCTAAATGCGGATGGAAGCTTTAATGAGTTTTTTGACTTATGTAAGGAATATAAGGTATCTAAAGTTATTTACGGGCACTTGCATGGAGTTGGACATAAGTTAATCAAAGAAGGGAATATAGAAGGCATAGAGGTCTCTTGTGTTGCAGGAGATTATATTGATTTTATGCCAGTAAGGATAGGATAATGCAAAGAGAAATTGAAGTAAAAGTTTTAAATATTGATATAGAAAAGATGAGAGAGAAACTAGAAAGTCTGGGTGCAGATTTAATTAACCATGAATTTCAAAAAAACTACACCTTTATACCAAAGGGCAGCGATGGTTTTGAGGAGGGTTATCTTAGAGTAAGAGAAACAACCCACAAGGATAATGGCGAAAAGGAAATAGAGCTTACCTTCAAGGAAGTTAAAAACGTCGATGATGTTAGGATAAATAACGAGTATACAACCCATATTGACTCTGTGACTATGATGAATAGGATATTAGAGCACATTGGAATGGAGCTTCAATATAGTGGTGAGAAAGAAAGAATATCCTACAGATATAAGAATCAAAGATTTGATCTTGATATTTGGGATAAAGAAACTTACCCAGAACCATACATGGAAATAGAATTTTCTAATCAATCAAAAATCGATGAAATCATTGATGATTTAGGAATTGATAGAAAAAATGTAACTAACAAATCAATAACTGAATTAAGAGAAGATTTATAAAAATTTTGACATTCGTTTATTTCGTGATATAATAAAAAAAACTTAAGGAGTAAACGATGATTTCTATAAAAAATTTATTAAATTCATTTGATTTGACAAAAGAAGACCTACTAGAGATAATTGAATTAGGTAATGCTATTTATAAGAGTCCTGATGATTTTTCCCATTGTGCAGATGGAAAGATATTAGGGACTCTTTTTTTTGAGCCTTCAACTAGGACTAGACTCTCATTTGAATCAGCCATGCTAAGACTAGGTGGTTCTGTAGTAGGATTTTCTGATGCAGGAGTTTCTTCATCAACAAAAGGAGAAAGCCTAGCTGATACTGTAAGGACAGTAAGCCAATACGCTGATATTATCGCCATGCGCCATCCCCAAGAGGGAGCAGCCTTCCTTGCAAGTAAAACTGCGGATTGTCCAATAATAAATGCTGGAGACGGTGGCCACCAACATCCAACTCAAACTCTTACAGATATCTTAACAATATCAAATTACAAGAAAGATCTTTCAGGTCATGTTATAGGCCTATGTGGAGATCTTAAATATGGAAGAACAGTTCACTCACTACTTAAAGTGATGAGCATGTTCCCAGACAATAAATTCATCCTCATATCACCAGAAGAATTAAAGCTTCCAGAATACGTTAAAAAAGAAGTATTCGCAGATGGAACTAATAATTTCGAAGAAGTAAGAAGCTTAGATGATGTAATGGATCAGTTGGACATACTATATATGACCAGGATTCAAAAAGAAAGATTTTTCTCTCAAGCCCAATACACAAGACTAAAGGATTCTTACCTACTAGATAAGGAAAAGATGCAAGCCGCTAAGGATGATTGTATTATCCTACATCCACTCCCAAGAGTAACTGAGATTGCAACAGAAGTAGACTCCGATCCTCGTGCAGTTTATTTCAAACAAGTTAAGTTTGGTATGTATGTAAGAATGGCGCTAATTTTAAAACTTTTGGAGGCAAATAATGATAGAAATAACTAGTATAAAAGAAGGAATCGTAATCGATCACATCAAGGCAGGTCTGGGAATGGAAATATTCAATAAACTTGACCTAAAACACCTCAAAGATGAGGTGGCAATAATATTAAATGCTAAATCAACCCAACATGGAAGAAAAGATATACTAAAGATAGCAAACAATATAGATATTAACCTTGATATAGTATCAATCATTGACCCATCAGCTACAATAAACATCATAAAAGATGAGAAGGTTGTTGAAAAGCTAAGCTTAAAGCTTCCTAAGGAAGTTAAGGGAATCTTAAGCTGTCAAAATCCAAAATGTGTATCAACTAGTGAAAGAGCTGTAGAAAGCGACTTTATCCTAATAGATGAAGAAGAGAAAAATTACAAATGTGCCTACTGCGGTCATATCTACGATGTGGAAGAATAAATGAAGCAGATTTTTACAAACTTTTATGGTTTTGACGATGTAAAGATTACAAAAAAACCAATCTATGTCGAAGATGGATTAATAGTTGAAGAATTTGAAAAGGACGAAGATACAGAAGTTATTGATTGCAATAACCTCGCCTTAGTTCCAGCCTTCACAGACCTCCACGTTCACTTTAGAGATCCAGGTTTTACTTACAAGGAGGATATTGAAACAGGATCCAGGGCAGCTCTTAAGGGAGGCTTTAGCTCTGTCCTTCTTATGGGAAATACAAATCCTCCAGTGTCAAGACCTGAAGTCTATGATGATATTATAAAAAGGAGCAAAGACCTAGATCTTATCGATGTAGAGCAAGTCTACACAATCACAGAAAATTTGGTAGGGAAAAGCTTAGATCATCTAGAAAAAATGCCAGAATCTGTGAAGTTTCTATCAGATGATGGAAGGGGAGTAAATGATGATAATATCATGTATGAAGCTATCCTAAAGGCTAAAGAATTGGGTGTAAAGCTTGCCCTTCATGAGGAAGTTGCTAGAGTTTCTATGAAGGATTACGAAATAGCAGAAGATGCTATGACCATAAGAGACTGCTATCTAGCCTATAAACTAGATTCTCCAATTCACTTTTGCCATGTATCCACAAAAGGGGCAATGACAGCCATTAAATATTTCAAAGATTTAGGCGCTCCTATAACATGCGAAGTAACCCCTCATCATATAAATTTTTCTGACAAGAAAAGAGAAGAAATGAAGGTCAATCCTCCAATAAGAAAAGAAATTGATAGGAAATTTCTTATTCAAATGATAAAGGAAGGTTATGTAGATGCAATTTCTACTGACCATGCCCCTCATACAAAAGAAGAGAAAGAGAAGGGAGCGCCTGGCTTTATTGGTCTTGAAACAGCCTTTTCAACCTGCTTTAAAGTCTTAGTCAAAAGTGGGGAAATTTCCCTAAACAAGCTAGTAGAAATAATGTCTACAAATCCTGCGAGGATTCTTGGTCTAAATAAGGGAAAACTTGAAAAGGGATACGAGGCAGATTTCGTCCTAATAGATTTAGATGAAGAATATATTTATACCGAGGAAGAAATTCTATCGAAATCAAAGAATTCACTAATGATTGGCCAAAAACTTCCTGGTAGAATTAAGAAAGTGTACAAGAAAGGAATACTAAAATATGAAGATAATAGATAAATTATACGAAAAAGTTTCAAAGAATGGATTTGTATGTATTGGACTTGATAGCTCCATTGATTATATTCCGGAAAATATGAAAGCAGGAAAAAGTGTTAGCGAGGCACTTTTTTCTTATAACAAAGAAATAATAGATCAGACCTATGATGTATGTGCAATCTATAAACTACAAATTGCCTATTACGAATCCTATGGTATCGAGGGAATGATTGCCTACAGGGACACACTTTCATATCTTAGAGAAAAAGATCTCCTATCTATTGGTGATGTAAAAAGAAGTGACATAGCAGCAAGTGCCAAGATGTATGCCAAGGCACACTTTGAGGGAGATTTCGAGACGGATTTTATAACTCTCAATCCATATATGGGAATGGATTCAATCGAGCCTTATGAAGAATACATAGAAAGAGGAGAAAAGGGCGTCTTCGTTCTTCTAAGAACATCAAATCCTGGAGCCAAGGACTTCGAAGTTCTTCCGGTCGATGGAGAAGAGTTCTTCTACAAGGTAGGAGATAAGTTGAAAGATCTCAATGAAAAGTATATAGGAGAGTCAGGATTTGGTCCAATTGGACTTGTCGTTGGAGCAACTCATAGCGAGGAAGTAGAAAAAATAAGAAAAAAATATGATAAAATGTTCTTCCTTATTCCTGGATTTGGTGCACAAAAAGCAGATAGCATGAATGTATATAAGCTCCTCGAGGAATTAAATGGAGGAGTAGTAAACTCTTCTAGAGCAATTCTTAAAAACTGGCAAAATTATGAAGATGGCAGCGAAAAAGTTGGATATTATGCTAGGAAAAAAGCCATAGAAACTTATGAGGAAATTAAAGCAAATGAAGTCCTATAAGAAAGCTATAATCAAAGAAAATATTGAAATATCCCAAGGAATCTACTTAATGAAGCTAGCTTGCGATATGAAAGCGAGGCCTGGACAGTTTTTTATGTTTAGGTCAGATTCCTTTAGGCAAGATCCACTTTTATCTAGACCCTTTGGAGTTTGCGATGAAAAAGATGGGGAACTTTCCTTCCTCTATCAAGTTGTAGGAAAGGGAACCGAAATTATGGCAAGCCTTAAGAAGGATGCTGAGGTAAAACTATTGGGACCTCTAGGAAATGGCTTTAGCCTTCAAAAGGATAAAAAAATCGCAGTAGTAGGCGGAGGAATCGGTATAGCTCCTCTCCTATATTTGGTAAAAAGCCTTGAAGATAAGTGCGATTTTTATGCGGGATTTGCCAAAGATCCTTACTATATGGAAGAGTTTGAACCTTATGCAAACAAAGTTGTTTCTACTAGTGATTTCTACGACAAGAAATTCATAACAGATGCTATAAATCCTTACGACTATGATTATATTTACGCTTGTGGTCCAAATCCAATGCTCAAAGTTCTTTATGAAAAGGCAAAAGATATTCCTATGGAAGTATCTATGGAGGCTCACATGGCCTGTGGAATAGGAGCTTGTCTAGGTTGCACTATAGAAAAGTCTGATGGAGAGTTCCTGAGAGTTTGTAAAGACGGTCCTGTCTTTGATAGCAAGGAGGTCTTTGGATGAATACAAAGGTAAAAATTGCTGGAGTAGAATTTAAAAATCCAGTTATAGCTGCAAGTGGAACTTTCGGCTTTGGTAAGGAGTTTTCCGAATATATAGATCTAAATAAATTAGGAGGAATCTGCTCTAAAGGCCTTACCCTTCACAGGAATTTGGGCAACAAGGGGGTTAGGATTCACGAGACAGCATCAGGAATTATGAATTCGATTGGCCTACAAAACCCAGGTATCGATTACTTCACAAAAGAAGAATTACCTTTTCTCGAGAAATTTGATACGGTAGCTATTGCAAACCTAGGGGGTCATAGCGTAGATGACTATGTAAAGGGGGCTGAGATCTTAGATAAGACTAGTGTCCCTATGATTGAGCTTAACATATCATGCCCTAATGTCAAAGAAGGGGGCATGGCCTTTGGTACTGAGCCTAAGAAGGCATGCGAAGTTATAAAGAAGGTAAGAAGGGTAACTAACAAGGCTCTAATAGTGAAGCTATCTCCTAATGTTGGATCGATTGGAGACTTTGCAAAAATTGCAGAAAATGAAGGAGCTGATGCAATTTCTTTAATAAATACTATAAATGCTATGGCTATAGATATCAGAAAGAGAAGACCAATATTTGAGAATAAAACCGCAGGTCTTTCAGGTCCTTGTGTCAAACCAATAGCTCTTAGGATGACTTATGAGGCAAGTTCAGCTGTAGACATTCCTGTAATTGGCATGGGTGGAATTATGACCTATGAGGACGCCATAGAATTTATTATGGCGGGAGCTTCTGCAATCCAAGTTGGAACAGCTAATTTTATTGATTATAAGTCGATGGAAAATATTATAGATGGAATATCTAATTTCATGAGAGAAGAAAAAATAGAAAGTCTTGAAGAAATAAGGGGAATAATTTAGGAGGAAAATATGGATAAAACACTAGAACTACTTAAAAAATCGGACGCGCTTTTGGAAGGTCACTTCATACTATCAAGTGGCAAGCATTCAAACAAATACATACAATGTGCTAAGTTAATAGAAAATCCTGTTTATTGTGAAGAAGTTGCTCAGATAATAGGAGAAAAGCTTAAGGAAAAAGGTATAGATGTCGATCTATGCGTTGGCCCTGCTATGGGTGGAGTAATTATCTCTTACGAGCTTGCTAGAAATCTTGGAGTAAATGCAATATTTACTGAAAGAGAAAATGGTAGGATGACCCTAAGAAGAGGCTTTGAAATAAAAGAAGGCATGAAGGTTATCATAGTTGAAGATGTAATCACTACAGGTAAATCATCCTTTGAGACAGTAGATGTTATTAGATCATGCGGAGCAGAAGTCCTTGCCTTGACTTCAATTGTGAATAGGTCTAATAAAGATGAAATAAATGGACTTCCAATTATTTCTGCTACTAAAATTGACGTAGAGACTTGGGATGAGGGAGAAATTCCTGATGAGTTAAAAAATATCCCAGCCACAAAACCTGGATCTAGATCACTTAAGTAAGTCCTTGCATTATCTATAATTTAACATATAATTAAATAATAGATAAGGGGATAGTTATGAAGGTAAGAAATTCTATTAAAAAATTAATAAGTACAGCCGCTATACTAACTCTAGGAATTACTTTGGCTAACACAAAATCTTATGCTAGCTCAAAAGAGAAAAAAGACCTAATGTATTATGGTTTGCAGAAGATCAACGCCGAAACATACAATCTTAGAGATATGAAGAAGGAAAGATTTGATAAGTTAGATAAAGATCTAGATAAGACAATTGAGATTGGTTGTGATAATGTTAATAGCAAAAGCTATTTTTATCTCTTACAAGATATACCTTTTACGGGAAGTGAGCTAGATTACGGCTTGGCTGATACTGGCCTTTACGGCTTGGGTCAAGACTTCAAGGAAGTTTCCGAAAAATACGGGATTAATCCATTCCTGCTAATGGCCATGGCTAAACACGAGACAGGAAATGGAACAAGCGATTTGTTTAAGGAAAAGAACAATCTTTTTGGATTTAATGCAATTGATCACGATCCCTATAATATGGCAAGTGATTTCAAAGACCCTAAGGATTCAATCGATACAGTTGCTAAACATCTTAAGGAAGAATATTTAGATAAGAATGGAACTTATTTTAATGGAGTTTCTGCAAAAGGTATAGGAACATCTTATGCTTCTGATCCAGAATGGTCCCAGAAGGTTAATTCAATGATGATTGAAATCGCAGATGAAATGTTAGAAACATACAAGGCAGGTCAGTAATGGCCTGTTTTTTTAATAGTAAAAGTATAATGTATTAAAGGAGTAGATTATGAATACAAGAGATTATTTAGAAGCCAAGTCCTTTGATGGCTACAAGTTTTTTGGAGCTCATAAGAAGGATAGGGGATATATATTTAGACTACTCGCTCCAAATGCTAGCGAGGCATATATTATCGGCGATTTTAACGATTGGGAAAAGCAAGCTATGAGAAAGTACTCTACAGGAGTTTTTTCTATAACAATTGATCAGGCAAAAATTGGAGATTCATATCAGTTTATCTTAGTAAATGGAAATAAAGAAATAAAGAAAATTGATCCATTCGCAAAGTCCATAAATTACGTAGAAAAGAGTTCTGTAATTTGTGATGACTCCTATAAATTTAAGATTAAAAAGACCAAGACTGAAGTTAAAAATATTTTGCAAGTTTTTCTAGGATCTTTATTTAAGGATAAGACGAAATCGACTGATGAGATTTTTAATTCCATTATAGATCACGCCAAGGAGAATAATTACGATTGTCTTTCCCTTATGCCAGTAAATGAATACCAAAATTACAAGTCTATGGGCTACGCTCCTATGAATTTATTTTCCTATTCAAATAGATATGGTGATATAATATCCTTCAAAAGATTTGTAGATTTAGCTCACAAAAATAAAATTAAAATCCTTCTAGAGCTAGATATAGGAGAATTTGATCCAGACAGTATGGGACTAATAAATTTTGATGGAAGTAATATTTACAATTACGATTATGATGATATTCTTTATAATTATTATGGATCCGTTAATTTTGGCCTAAGTAATGATTTGGCGAGATCTTATATTCAAAGCGCTGTGGATTATTATTTAAAGGAATATAAGATCGATGGAATTTATTTTCCTGCCATAGAAAATGTAATATATTGGCAAGGAGATAAAAATAGGGGGATAAACAAAGAATCTTTTGACTTTCTATCTAAATTAAATACTCATATCAAAGAATCTAAGGCTCTAAGTCTTGCTGGCTTTAGCGGAGAGTATGATCACGATATTGATTTTGATATGGTATTTGATAATAAGACAAAGGCTTGTGTCAACATGCTAAAAGATGAGCCCATAAAGAGGGATTATTACAAAAACTTCATTATAGATTTAATAAATAAAGCTACGAGTAAAAATCTCCTGGGATTTGCTTTCGTAGATTCCTTCCTAAATGAGGCAAGTCTTGCTATGAAGATGTACTCAGATGATAAGAAATTAGAACAACTTAAAAGCTTGTTTACCTTCCTATATACGATTAAGTCACCGAAAATGCTCTTTATGGGTGATGATTCAGGAGATCTTAGGACATTTTCAGTATATAACGAGTTTGACTTTAAGAATTTTGAAAGAAATATCGTAGATTTCAATACTTATTATAAGGATATAAGTGATTTATTTATAAAAGAAAGAAGTCTCAGTGATAAAGAAAGCGAGGTTAGCTTACTTGATATTGAAGGTTTTAGCCTTTATGCCTACAAGAGAAGTTTCAAAAATGAGAATCTTCTTGTAGTAATTAATTTTACAGATATAGATTATAAGATTGAATCTCCGTATGATCTAGAAGAGATCATTAACACTGAGGATTTAAAGTACAAGGGAATTGGAAATATTAATGGAAGTTTAAGCAAGGGCGAAAGTATTAATATTATGCCTTTTGGCTCAGCAATATTTAGAATAAAATAAAAAAAGTTCGCACTAGAAGATACCTTTCAACTAAGTGCGAACTTTTAATTTATTCTAAATTATTAACTTTCTCAACAAGGTCATATTCAGCATCAATATTGTGGGCTATGTGAGTAAATCTCTCGAGGGCAACTTTTCTAGGAATAATGCCCAAAAAATAACCGTTCTTATGGGTAATACATACAAAGTTATTATTAACCAAAAGTCTTAATACATCTTCAAGATCGTAGTTATCAAATAAGATAGGCACGACCTGATTCATCACTTCCTTGACCTTTATAGAATTAAGCTTTTCCTCATCAAATAAAGAAAGATCGTCGAAGCTTGTAACTATATCAGATATAGAAATAAGTCCTCTTACATGGTTTTCTCCATCAATAACCGGTATTATTTGATAACCTGAATTGGATAAGACTAAAACAGCATGAAGAAGGGTATCTTCTTCGCTACAAGTCGCAACATCTGCTGCTGGAATCATAAGATTTTCGGTTGGTCTATAAAACATATCTTTAATTACATTACTTATCATTTTCTACCTCTTTAGGTTTACTTTAACATTCATTCAAATCTATTTTAAATAATTATATTATATTTATATGTATTTTTAATGTAGAAAAAGCTAGCCCGAATCAATCACTTAGATAATTCAGACTAGCTCATATGTAAGCACACCCAAGGTCGAACTTAGAATTTTTAACAGTGTCCAGAAAGACTGACTCATGTTAGGTTGGCTTACGGCACACAGAAAGTACTGCTTAATGCTGCTACGTTCCCGTCCTGACATGATTCACAGCTTTCTGTTGCGTAAGTTCTAACAATCAACACCAATCTTAAAGGTCTTAATAAAAATTCTAAGCCCTCACTTGGGGATTAAACCCTGCTATAGCGGATTGCAGGTTACAAGGCACCGCTAACTCCCTGTCTAGTGCATGGCGGAGAGCATGGGATTTGAACCCATGATACGCTTACAATACGTATACACGATTTCCAATCGTGCTCCTTCAACCACTCGGACAGCTCTCCTTGCTACATTAGTAGACTATACCTCATATAAATAATAAAGCAAAATTAAGTTATGATTTTTCTTAATGATAATGTTTACTTATTATTAGAGACTACTTATGGTATAATAATCCTGATAGAAAGGAAATAATATGGCAAAAGCTTTGTATAGACAATACAGGCCCAAGACCTTTGATCAAGTTTTAGGTCAGGATAGGGTCGTAAATGTCCTAAAAAATCAAGTTAAAAATAATAACTTTTCTCATGCTTATATTTTTGCTGGCGAAAGAGGATGCGGGAAGACTACTTGTGCAAAAATTTTTGCAAAAGCTATTAACTGCTTACATCCTATTGATGGATCGCCATGTCTTGAATGTGAGAATTGTAAGGCCATTGATGATGAATCTACTATCGATATAATTGAGATGGATGCGGCTAGTAATAGAAGAATTGATGATATTAGAAATCTTAAGGATAATGTCATCTACCCACCCAATAAGCTTAAGTATAAGGTCTATATAATAGACGAGGCTCACATGATTACAAGGGAGGCCTTCAATGCTCTACTTAAAATAATGGAAGAGCCACCAAGTCATCTTGTTTTTATCTTAGCTACTACAGAAATTGACAAAATTCCCAATACCATTTTGTCTAGAGCTCAAAATTTCGAGTTTAATAAGATAGAAAAAAGTAAGATCAAAGAGCAAATATCCCTAATTCTAAAAGATAAAGATATCGAAATTGAAAATGAGGCTCTAGATCTTATAATTAGAAAAGCAAAGGGTGCTATGCGTGATGCTCTAAGTATCTTGGATCAAGTTATATCCTATGACACGAAAACCTATAAGCTAGCTGATGTGGAAAATCTTCTAGGTGTGGTTGATTTCTACGATATAGATAAGCTTACTAATTCAATTTTTTCATTTAACCAAAAACAAGCTCTATCATATATATTTTCTTTAAGAGAAAATAATAAGTCCAATAAGGATATAATTGATTCTCTCATAAACTATTTTAGGGATATCATGGTTTATAAGATGAGCGAAGATCCTGATCTTTTCGATAACAAAGAAAGATTTGAATTTATTAAGAAGAGAGCAGGAGAAATTGAAATCGATAGATTACTCGATTTACTTGATATATTAAACGAGTATTCATCTAAGCTTAAATCATCTGATAATACAGATTTGATAGTAGAGCTTATGACAATAAGACTTATAAGCTCAAAGGATGTTAAATCTCTAGATTCAAGGATTAGGGCCTTAGAAGCTAATAATGAGAAAGACCTAATTGACTTAATCAATAGATTGGTTGATGATAAAATCTCAAAGCTCGACCTTAGTAAGTATGAAAATATTGATAGAAATAAGTCTAGTGACGGTTCTTATCAAGTTATTAATAATAATGATATAAGCGAAATAATGGAAGCTAGGTTCTCTAATACAGAAGTAATCGACGAAAATATAGATATATCAGATGAAGAAGATAATGACCTTCCTCCAATTGATAAGGCAGATGATTCCAATACAAAGGTTAATTTGGATGAATCAATTGATAAACTCGAAGAAAATCGATCAATCAATATTCCTACAAAAATGGCCGATGATATAAGAGATATGATTATAAACACGGCGGGTAGGATGTTAAAGCCAATGTTTGAGAAAGATGGTTTTAATTATACTTATAGACCTGGGGAATTTATCCTATATCTTAAGGACGAATTTTATGGAATTTTCATTCAAACTAAGACTGATGATATTGGAAAAGAATTAAATGACATACTAGATGATGAAGTTAGTTTTTCTGTAGATAATTACTCGAAATTTACTGAAAATAAAGATGGTAGTTTAGACATAAAAAAATATGAAAAGCTAGAAAAAGAAGAAAAAAAAACTAAAAAATTAGAAAAGCTAGACGAAAATGATAAAACTGATAATATAGATGAAAGTCTAGTAAAGGAAGAAGATACTAAGAAAAATCAATCTAATTTGGATAGGTTGAAAGAGATATTTAAAGAAGAATTAATAGTAAAATAAAGGAGATAATTATGGCAAGAGGCGGATTTAGACCAGGTGCAGCAAATATGAATAATATGATGAAACAAGTTAAGAAGATGCAAGAGCAAATGGAGAAGGCTCAATCTGAAATAGAAGAAAAAGAATTCTCATCATCTGCTGGAGGTGGAGTAGTAGAAGCTACAGTTAATGGCAAAAAAGAAGTTGTAAACATAAAAATTGACCCAGATGTAGTTGACCCAGAAGATGTTGAGATGCTTGAAGATTTGATTATGGTTGCTGTAAATGATGCAAGCAAGAAGGCAAGCGACTACAATGAAGAGACAATGGGTAAACTTACAGGCGGAATCAATATCCCTGGTCTCATGTAATGGCTTTATATCCAGAATCCTTACAAAACTTAATAGAGCAATTTCAAAAATTACCCACGATTGGGAGAAAAAGCGCGGAGAGACTCGCTATGGCTATAGTGGAAACTGATTACAAATCAGTAGATGACTTTGCGAAAAGTCTCACTGAAGTAAAGGATAGAATCCATAGCTGTAAGATATGTGGCAATCTCACCGAAGATGAAGTGTGTGATATATGTAAAGATATAACAAGAAATGAAGAGTATCTGTGCATAGTTGAGGATGTGAGAAACCTTATTGCAATCGAGAAATCGCACGCCTATAGGGGGAAATATCATGTTCTGGGCGGACTTATTTCTCCTTCTGATGGACTGGGCCCTGATCAACTAAATATTGACAAGTTGCTAGAAAGAATTGAAAACGAAAATATTAATGAAGTAATTCTTGCAATTTCATCAACTATTGAAGGCGAAACTACCGTACTTTTCCTTACAAACTTACTATCTAATAGAGATGTAAAGATTACTAAGCTTGCTCAAGGAATACCAGTTGGATCCAACCTGGAGTACTTTGATCAGCTAACTTTAGAAAGAGCCCTTGAAGATAGGAGGGAGATTATTGATTAAATTTAGAAAAATTCTTTTCATCCCAATTTTGGCTCTAGCGATAACTTCTTGTAGATCAGAAGAGATAGAAGAAGAAAAAACAAGCAAGAAGGATGAAATACAAATAGAAAGTGATGATACAACAAAGCCTGTGTCTACAGATATTCGAATAAACACTACTACTTTTGCATCGGATATTATTGTTGATGATCTAGAAAATACATCTAAGGACTCATACGATATAGTACATGTAAGTGACTATGAAAGTATCGAAGAAGGAGACTTTGATATAGCTGTTGTTCCAGCTGTTATGGCTGCAAATTTATATAATGAGACAGGCGGAGCAGTTCAGCTTGCCGCTATAACCCTACTTAATAATCTCTATGCTTTAAGTGAAACTGAGATACTTTCACCCAAGGATTTGATAGGGAAAACGCTACTCATACCAGATCTTGGTGATGATTATGATAAATTCATCGAAAGTAAATTATCTGTAGCTGGCAAATTATTAGGTATAAGCACACTTTATTACAAAAATTATGACGAGTTGGTGAATTTAAGTAAAGAAAATGAGTCTTCTGTTGCTATAGTTTCTCAACCGAACTTGTATAAGTTAAGTTCAAAGAAAGACTACAAGAGATATGATTTTTCTGAAATTTCACCTCTCTTTTCTAAACAAAATGATGAAGGAGTGGGGGATTTCATTTCAGAAGTTATTATAGTTAAGAAGAAATTTGCCCAGGATAATAAAGAATATCTTGATCAATTCCTAAAAGAATACAAGAATAGGGTAGATGATTTTAAGGAAAATGGAAAGATTTCTGCTGATACAATAAATGCTTATGATATAAAAAGCGATGAAGCCCTAAATATATATAGGAGCATGGATACGGTTTATATTGATGGCGATACTATGGTTGGAATGTATAAGGTATTTCTAGATTCACTATCAAGAGTGAATTTAGACTTATATAAGGGCGATAAGCCAGCTGAAGATTTTTACTACAAGAAATAAGACAAGGGTATAAGATGCTTGATAAGAAAATATTTGAAGATAATTTTGAGAAATTTAGTGAAATGAAGGATAATGTCAAAAAAGATCCTTATCTTTTAAGCTTTCACATATATCCAGAAGCTGGTTGGCTCAATGATCCTAATGGTTTGTGCGAATATAAAGGGAGATATCACATATACTATCAGTATTCTCCTTTAGATGAGAATAAATCAGATACCTGCTGGGGCCATGTTAGTACAGAGGATTTCCTTAATTATAAGAGAGAAGATATCTTTATTTATCCTGATTTTAAATTAGATAAGGATGGAGCTTATTCTGGATCAGCCTTTATTAAAGATGATAAGATAAATTTCTTTTATACTGGTAATGTTAAGCATGACGGAGACTACGACTTTATAAAAGAAGGAAGAGATCATAATACCGTAAGGATAGTATCAGATGCCTATAATTATTCTGACAAAATATTAATCTTTGATAATGATGATTATCCAAGAGATATGACAAAACATGTGAGAGATCCAAAAATATATGAAAAAGACGGATATTATTACATGTTTATTGGAGCAAGAAGTATCGAAGATAAGGGTTTGGTACTTGTATACAGATCAAAAGACCTGGAAAATTTCACCTATCATATGAGAATAGAAACTGACTACGACTTTGGTTACATGTGGGAGTGTCCTGATTTCTTTACGATTGATTCTAAAGATTTTCTCATATTATGCCCTCAAGGTGTCGAAAATGAAACGTATAGATATCAAAATATTTACCAATCTGGATACTTTCCAATAGAAATCGACTTTAATGAGAAAACTTATAAATTAGGAGAGTTTACTGAACTAGATTACGGATTTGATTTCTATGCACCACAAACATTTGAAGATTCAAAATCCAGAAGAATCCTAATAGCTTGGATGGGAATGCCTGATGCAATCTACACAAACCCTACGGTATATTATAAATGGCAACATTGCCTTACCATACCTAGAAAGCTATCTGTAAATAACGGAAAGCTATGTCAAAATCCAATTTCAGAGATGGAAAATCTTAGGAAAGATCATATCACCCTCAAAAGGGGTGAAAACTATGAAGATTTCGTATTTGAAGCCTTGGCTAAAAATATCAAAGATTCTTTTGAGATCAACCTAAGAAGTGACGTTAGTCTATCCTATAATGATGGAATACTGATATTAGATATGGGTGATTCATCATTCGGAAGGGTTTTTAGGCAGGTAAAAATTGATAAGATAAATGACATAAGAATATATTCTGATAAATCTGCTCTTGAGATTTTTGTAAATGAAGGGGAATATGTCTTATCCAGTAGAGTTTACTCTGAAAATGCAGGATTTTATTCCGAAGATTTAGACTTTGACCTTTACACATTAAATTCAATAGATTTTATTTAAAATAAATAAAGCCCTTAGAAGCTTGGATAATTAGAGATTCGCTTTAATAGAAAGTTAAAGCATATCGAGATATCCGACTTATAGGGGCTATTTTAGTTATAATAAGAACTAGATATAATACACCTATAGAATGTATATTACCGATTAAATTTCGTAATCTAAAAGGAGGCTTAATCCTCCATTTTTATAACTAATTGAATATTTTTATGTTTTTGCAAAATTTATACTTTTTGAATATAAAAGAGTTCTAAATGTTTGTAAAACGGTAATTTTAGACTCTTCAATTTTTTTTATTATTTTGGTGGAGGTGAAGGGATTTGAACCCTTGTCCGCAGAAGATTTCTCCATAGCATCTACAAGCTTAGTAAGATTTATAATTTTGCATAAAGAATTAAAATTTTACGAAAAATCTTTATGCTAGCTTCATGATACTAATTGTATGGCAAAGCTTACATACAATAGTTGTCGCTAAATTATGAAACAAATATCGGGCTTGCGACGAGCTCGATATTTGCTGCGTGCCTTAAATTAGGCAGCTAGTGCGAAGTTTGCTTCGCTATTGTTGTTTGCGTTTATATTTAATTGCCGATTTACGTTTTAGCATACGACTTGCAACTATGGGATCGTCGACCACGTCGAAACCAAGTCACCCCCGCAGGCTTTATTATACTTTGAAAGTTTTACTTGTCAAAATACTAGATTTTAGTTAAAATATTAGTAAGAAAAGGTTTTTCTTGAATTCGATTTTTATGCATTTGATATATATATATTTATATTCAATGGGTATATATATAACGAAATAAATTTTCTTATCTAAGGAGGAAATATGAGAAATTCTAATAAGATTTGCGCCATGCTTTTAGCAGGAGGACAAGGTTCTAGACTAAAAGCTCTAACAAGAGAGATGGCAAAGCCAGTTGTACCTTTTGGCGGAAAGTACAAAATTATAGATTTTGCCTTAAGTAACTCCACAAATTCAGACATAAAAGACATAGGTGTACTTACTCAATATAAGCCACAATTACTTAACCAACACTTAGGAATAGGTGCTCCATGGGATTATGATAGAAACTTTGGAGGACTTAGGATACTTACTCCATACTACACCGAAGAAGGCGGTAGGTGGTTTGAGGGTACAGCCTCAGCTATATATGAGAATATTAATTATCTAGATGAAGTAAATCCTGAATACGTCCTAATCCTTTCCGGTGACCATATTTATAAAATGGATTATAGGAAACTTTTAGATGTTCATAAGAAAAATGGTGCTGATGCGACAATTGCCGTTATGGAAGTTGACTGGGATGAAGCTTCAAGATTTGGAATAATGAATACTGACGATGAGGATAGGATCGTCGAGTTTGAGGAAAAACCAGAAAATCCAAAATCAAATCTAGCTTCAATGGGAATTTATATCTTTAATTGGCAAGTATTAAGAAGAGAATTAATCGAAGATAGCAAGAACAAAGATTCTTCTAATGACTTTGGTAAGGATATTATTCCTAAAATGCTTGATGAAGGATTAAATCTTTATGTTTACAAATTTGATGGCTATTGGAAGGATGTTGGAACTGTAAGAAGCTTCTGGCAGGCAAATCTTGATCTCATTGATCCTGAAAATGAGTTAGATATTTATGAAGAAAACTGGAAGATATATACGGCATCTCTTAACCTTCCTCCACATAGAATCGGTAAAACTGGAGAGCTAAGTGATTCACTTGTTAATGAGGCTTGCGTTATAGATGGAAAGGTAAGTAATTCTGTATTATTCTCAAGTGTAGAGGTAGAAGAGGGTGCTGAAGTTTATAATTCCGTACTACTTAATGGTGTTAAGGTAAAAAGCGGTGCCAAGATTTATAATTGCGTTGTAGCATCTGATATGACGATAACCGAAGACATTGGCAAGGAAGATGATGATAAAGTGTATCTTGTAAGTAAGGAAGGAATTGAGGAGGAATAATATGCCAAATATTGTAGCTTTAATATATAGTTCAGAATTTAAAGAGAGAAATTATGGTGTATTGTGCAAAAATAGGCCAGACTATATGCTTCCTTTTGGTGGTAGATATAGAATAATAGACTTTGCTTTATCAAACATAGCCAACCATGATATTTCAAGGGTAGTTTTGTACGCAGATAGAATGATTAGATCAACCCTTGATCACATTGGTAATGGAAAAAGTTGGGAACTAAATAGAAGAAACGGTGGACTTTTAATCAATTCTCCTTCATACACTTCTGATGGTACTCTTAGCGAGATAGAAACATATTACGACACAATAAGATACTTTGAAGATCATCCTTCTGATTATATATATATCAAAAACCCGATGTATATTAACAAGGTAGATATAACAGATGCAAAGGAGACCATGGAGTCAAATGACCTTGATTGTTTAGTATTCTCATCCAAAACAGTGGATAAGGACGGTTATTATCTAAATAGAAAAATAATATCATCTGATGAAGAAGGTAAGCCATGCTCTGTCGGTTTAAACCTTGGAATGAGCGAAGATATTGATTTATTCTTGGGTTCAATAATGATTAAGAGAGATTTGTTTTTGAGAATCCTAAGGACTGCAATGGAAAGGAATTCACAAATGTCCTTGCTTAATGCTATATTTTCTTTTGCTGGAGATGTAAATATAGACTTTTATAGGCACAATAAGGAATTTGAAATTATTTCAGACATTAATTCATTCTTCGAAGCAAATATGAAGTTACTAAATAAAGAAGACTTCGATCAACTCTTCTACGAGGATGGATTAGTTTATACAAAATCTAAAGATGAGCCATCAACATCCTATACTAAGGAATCTAATGTAAGAAACTCCTTAATTGCTAATGGTTCAATAATTAGAGGGGATGTAGAAAACTCAATCATATTTAGAGGTGTTGATATTGGTAAGGGTGCTACAATTAAAAACTCTATAGTATTCCAGGATACTGTAATATCTGATGGAGCGATTCTAAATTATGCTATTACTGATAAGAGGACTTTTGTAGACAAAGATACTAGACTATTTGGTAATAGGTCACATCCATTTGTAACATCCAAAGATGAACATTTAGAGAAAGGATTATAGAATGAATATTCTCTTTCTTACTGGAGAAGCAGTTCCTTTTATAAAAACGGGAGGCCTTGCTGATGTAGCAGGGGCTCTTCCAAAGGAACTTGTCAAAAAGGGCGTAGACTGTAGGGTTGTTCTTCCCTTGTATGGAGATATCACTGACGAATATAGGTCCAAGATGGAAAAAATCACAGAATTTTATGTAGACCTCGATTGGAAGCATCAATATGCTGGAGTCTATCAGCTCAAATGGGATGGAGTTACTTTCTACTTCATAGACAACCTAGAGTACTTTGATAGGAAAGGTTGCTATGGTTTCGACGATGATGCAGAAAGATTTATCTTTTTCTCCAAGGCATGTACACTTTTAGGAAAAGAAATAAATTTTCATCCTGATATAATTCATTCTAATGATTGGCACACTGCTATGGTTAATGTTTTTGTGAATGATTTTAGAAGGGGAGATTCTTACTATGAGGACATAAGGACTCTATTTACGATACATAACCTTAAATATCAGGGAGTTTTTGATGCGGAAAACCTTAGACTTGCAGGACTTGATGGATCATATTTTAACGAAAACGACCTAAAATTCTACGATGCTATAAACTTTATGAAGGGCGGTATAATCCACTCTACCGCATTTAATACGGTTTCTGAAAATTATGCAAGAGAAATCCAATACCCATTCTATGGTGAGGGACTTGATGGAATTATAAGAAAATATGCTGATAAGCTTACAGGAATTGTAAACGGAATAGATTTTGATATTTGGGATCCTTCTACAGATGGAGTAATTAGTAAGAATTATGACATTGATTCTATTAATTATAAGGTTAATAATAAATTAGAACTTCAGAAGATGTACGGTCTTCCTGAAAGGGAGGATGTGCCTTTGATAGGTATCTGTTCAAGACTTACTGAGATGAAGGGGCTTGATTTAGTAAGATATATTATGGATGAACTCTTACAAGAAGACGTACAATTTGTAGTTTTAGGAACGGGGGATTATACTTACGAAGAGATGTTTAAATATTTCGAATGGAAATATCCTGATAAGCTTGCAGCTAGGATTTATTATAGTGGAGATGAAAGCCATAAGATCTATGCAGGAAGTGACTTTTATCTAATGCCAAGTGTTTCAGAACCATGTGGTATAAGCCAACTTATAGCTATGAGGTACGGTTCTTTACCTATAGTAAGAGAGGCAGGAGGACTTAAGGATACGGTCATAGCTTATAACGAATATACAGGAGAAGGAACTGGATTTTCATTTGCAAATATCAATGCCCACGAACTTCTATTCTGTATAAAAGATGCTCTAAAAATTTACAAAGAAGATAAAGAGGAGTTTAAGAAGCTCGTAGCTAATGCTATGGGGCAAAACAATGACTGGGAAAAGTCTTGTGAAAAATATTTAGATTTATACAATGAGATTAAAGCAAATTAAGAAAAATGAAAGAAATTTATTAGAAAGAATACAAAGCTTTTTGTATTCTTTTTATGCTAAAGATTTGACCAACGCCAGAATTAATGAAGTATATGATTGCTTATGTAGGGCGCTGATGGAAGATATAGGTAGAAAATGGGTAGATAGCAAGTCTGATACCAAGGAATTTGAAGTCTATATACTAAGTTTTGAATATTTACCTGGAAGATTTATTGAAAGAAATATTGCAAGGCTTGGCAAAGAAGAAGAGATTAGAGATGTATTAGAAGAAATTGGATTTTCATATGAAGATGTAATTGCTTTTGAAAAAGAGGCCAATCTGGGGGTTGGAGATATAGGAATTGGATCGAGTTATCTGATAAGTGAACTTGCAAATAAGAAAATAAGATCGGTAGCCTATGCACTCCGATATGAGAATGGTAATCTAAAACAAAGAATTGTAGATGGGAAACAAGTTGAATATTCTGATTATTGGCTCGAAGAAGGATCAAATTGGGAGCATAAAAAAGGATTTTCATATGAACTAGATATAGATGGTAAGAAGCATAAGTCTATTGCCTATGATATAGCGATAGTAAATGATGCCGCTGATTTCGTAAGCACACTCCGTCTATTTCAGTCAGAACCAACCAAGGCAATAAACTACTCTGAATTTTCAAGGGGAGACTTATTTAAGGCCTATGACGATTATTTGAGTGCAAGCTCAATAAATCAATTCCTATATCTAGATGATTCTTCATACGATGGAAAATTATTGAGGCTAAAACAAGAATATTTCTATTCAGCAAGCGCAATTAGAGATATTTTTAAGAGATACATCAATAGATATGGTTCAATTGAGGGGATAGATGAGAGAATTAAAATCTTTGCAAACGACATACACCCAACTATAGCCCTTGTAGAATTTATAAGGATTCTAAACATCAGATTTTCTATTGATATCAAAGAGGCGATTTTTATAACAAGAAGGATATTCGAACACATTGCCTTTTCTATAACTAGTGATAGTCTCGAAAGTTATCCGGTTGATATGATCAAAAGAGTTAATCCTGAAATATTAGAAACCATTATTTTAATTCAATCAATCCTCCAAGAGGAAGATCCAAAGGTATTTTTGATCAAAAATGGATACGCATATTTTAAAAATATTAACTTAGCCCTATCAAACAATTATATTTACCTTTCTAAAATTTTAAAGGAAGAGAAATCAGCAAGAAGAAAGCTATCATTCACAAATCTTGGAACAGATAGGTTAATGTATCTAGAAAAAAATAATACTCGACTCATGGATGTTTTTAGAAGATATGAAATCTTTGATAAAAAATCATATGATATTTCTAAGATTGCAAGTTTAAGAAATTGTAGCAATTTTATAGATGATCTAGAAGAAGCAAAATACCATAACAAGCTTGAGCTAATTGATTTGGCAAAAGAGAAGATAAATCCTTATAGTTTATTTGATGTACAGCTTTCTATTATTCATGAAAGTAAAAGACAAATACTAAATGCCCTGGCTATAGCATATAAATATTACTATATCAAAGCAAATACCAATATTAGGGTAACACCTAAGACTTACGTTTTCTCAGGTAAAGCAAATGAAGGATACTTCATGGCCAAGGAAACTATCAAATTTATCCTAGCCTTAAAGCACATGATAGATAAGGATAAGATTATAAGAGAGAAGATAAAAATTGTGTTTATAGAGGATTTGGACGTATATAGGTCTAAAATAATATTAAAGTCAGCTGACATATACAACAATTTGACCTTGGCGAATTTAGACAATCAAGACTTCCATATGCTAAACTCTGCCCTTAATATGGCAAATATCCTAACTACAAAAGGTGGGATTTGTGAAAATATTGGAAAAAATAATTCTTTTTACACAATAGGTGATAGTTATAGAGAAATAGTTACTGAAAAAGAATCCGGATCTTATGATGCAAATAGTTTTTACTATTCCAATGATAAGGTAAGATATACTGTAGAAAATCTAATAAGAGAAAGTTATGATATTTTCCCATATGATTTTAAAGTAATGTATGACCAGATCATGATGTATAACGATTCGTTTAGAATATTCAAAGACCTTGAGGATTTGCTTGTTAACAGAGAAGATATTGAGCTAGATTATCTAGACAAGAAAAAATGGGTTAAAAATGAAATCGAAAATATACTATGGGCGAATAATTTTAAATTAGATAATAAAATTATAAGGAATGGTATAAATGATTGGAACAAAAATTAAAATAGGTGATAGAATCAAAAATTTAACCTATGATGAGATAAAAGACGAAAAGCTAGGAGCGATTTATAGTAAGGATAAAACAATATTCAGGGTTTTTTCGCCGACATCAGTAACCTTGGATCTTTTGATAAGTGATGACTACTTGAAGGTAAGAAGAAATAAATATCAAATGGTAAGAAATGAAATAGGTATTTATGAAATTACCTTAGAGGGTGACTATAATGGCTACTATTATAATTACTTGGTAGATAACAAGTACGAAGTAACAGATCCTTACTCTTTCACAGCATCTATAAACAGTTTAAGCTCTGTAGTTGTTGATGTGAAAGAAACAGATCCTTCTGGCTTTAGGGAGGAAAAGATTCCTCAAAACTTAGAAGAAGATGCAATAATCTATGAGATGAGCGTCAAAAATTATACAGCTGATAGGTCTAGTGGAATAAAAAACAAGGGAAAATTTCTCGGTCTAACAGAAGAAGGAAGTAGTTTTGAGGGAGTAAGTACTGGTATAGATAACGTTAAGGAACTGGGTGTAAGTCATGTTCAATTACTACCTTTATATGATTTTATTTCAGTAGATGAGGATGACTCCTGCTTTTTTGATGATGACAACTACAATTGGGGTTACGATCCTGAATTATATTTTGCGCCAGAAGGCTCCTATGCCACAGATCCCTATGATCCTACTTCTAGGATAAAAGATGCGAAGAAAATGATTCAGACCTTCCACAGAAATAATATATCTGTTGTAATGGATGTGGTATATAATCATACATTCAAGTCCTATGATTCTAATCTTCACACTCTTGCAAGGGGATACTATCACAGAATGAATGAAGATGGAAGTTTTTCAAATGGATCTGGAGTTGGCAATGAAGTAAAAAGCGAGAATGCCTTTACAAGGAAGCTTATCATAGATTCGCTTTGCCACTGGGCTAGAGAATATAAGGTAGATGGATTTAGATTTGATCTTATGGCGTTAATAGACATTGATACGATTAAAATTGCCTTAAGGGAACTTAAGAAAATAAATCCAAATATTATAATTTATGGTGAGCCTTGGATGGCTTTTTATTCTCCATTGCCTCTTGATAAACAAATCCTAAAAGGAGCTCAAAGGTCAAATTCATTCGGTGTATTTAATGATGACTTTAGAGATGCAATAAAAGGCGACGTAAATGGCTACGAGAAAGGTTATATTCAAGGGATTTTTTCCAATAAAATAAAAATTGAAACAGGCATTGCTGGTTCTATTCACTATGATGATAAGAGAATTGGCTTTGCAGATGATGCAAATGAGACAATCAATTATTTTAATTGTCACGACAATCTAATAATCTACGATAAACTAGCTATTTCCTTAAATGATTCTAGGGATATAGACTCTTATATTAAGCTAGCTCTTGGACTAATATTCTTATCCTTCGGCAAGCCTTTCATCTATGAGGGTAACGAGTTTAATCATAGCAAGAATAATGATGCGAACTCATATAGATCGCCTCTTAGTATAAATTCAATAAAGTGGGAAGATAAGTTAAATAACATAGATATATTTAACTACACTAAGGATTTGATAAAACTAAGAAAGTCTATAGATATTTTTAAGATGACTAAGGCTAGCGATATTAGAAAATCCTTAGCCTTTATGGAAAATATAGAGGAGTCCTTGATTATTTATAAACTAGAATCTAAGAAAGGGAAATATCTAGTAGCTATCAATGCTTCAGTGGATGAGAAGTTAATCGATAGAAAAAAATTAGATGAATTTGTCCAAGTGAATAAAATCAGCAAGATATTTGCTAAAAGGGGTATAAGTAAAATAGATATTAATTTAGAGGAAGACTTAATACTAGAAAACAAATCGGTAAATGTATTTAAATTAGGAGAGGTAAATGGACTATAAAGCAATTTATAACAAATGGTTAGAAGACGATAGATTTGATGAAGAAACAAAAAAAGATCTTTTGAGTATAAAAGATGATGAAGAGGAAATAAAAGATAGATTTCATCAATCATTAAAATTTGGTACAGCTGGCCTTAGGGGTAAGCTTGGTGCGGGAACTAACAGGATGAATGTCTATAATGTTGCTCAAGCAAGCCAAGGTTTTGCCGATACTATAGCAGAAGGTGGAGAAGAAGCAAAGAAGAAGGGTGTAGCAATCGCCTACGATGTAAGACATAAGTCAGAAGAGTTTGCAAAAGTAGCGGCAGAAGTATTTGCTGCAAATGGAATCAAGGTTTATATCCATAAAGAAATCCAACCAACACCAGTATGCTCCTACACAATAAGAAAGCTAGGAAATGTTGCGGGTGTTATGGTAACAGCAAGCCACAATCCTAGAGAATACAATGGATACAAGGCTTATAACCACGAGGGTAGCCAAATCCTAGATGAAACTGCGGATAAAATATTAGGTCATATAGCAGAGCACCCAGACTTTTTTGAAATTCCAAGGATAGACTTTGAAAAGGGCCTTGAAGATGGAATTATCGAATATGTAGATGATCAATTGATAGAAGATTATATCAAGGAAGTTTTATCTTGCACAATTAATGACGAAGACATAGATAAAAGCATTAACGTTGTCTATACTCCACTAAATGGATGTGGAAACAAGTTAGTTAGAAGAATCCTTGATGAGAGAGATTTCAAGAATATTCATATAGTAGAAGAACAAGAAAAACCAGACCCTGACTTCACAACTGTAGGATACCCTAACCCAGAAGACCCAAAGGCTTTCAAATATTCAGAAGAGCTTGGTAAAAAGGTGTCTGCAGAACTTTTACTTGCAACAGACCCTGACTCTGATAGATGTGCAGTAGAAGTTTTGGATAAGGATGGAGAATATAAATTCCTAACTGGAAATCTAATTGGTTCCTTATTAACAAACTATATACTTGAAGCTCTTGAGGGAAATAATGAACTTCCAGAAAATGGTGCTGTAGTTAAGTCTTTGGTATCAACAGACTTAGTTAATCCTATCGCCAATAAATACGGAGTAAAAGTATACGATGTTCTTACAGGATTTAAGAATATTTATGCAGTAGCTAATGAACTTGATGAAAACAAGAGCGGTAAGTTTATATTTGGTTTTGAAGAAAGTATAGGATACAATTACAAGGATTTCGTAAGAGATAAAGACGCAGTAAACTCTGCAATGATGATTACTGAAATGGCTGCTTATTACAAGGCTAAGGGTAAGAGCCTACTTGATGTTATAAACGACCTATTTAATGAGTATGGATACTATTCAAATGAAGTTGTTTCTATTGTTCTAGAAGGCCTAGACGGACAAGAGAGAATATCTAGAATAATGACAGAGGTTAGAAACAATCCTATCAAGGAAGTATGCGGACTAAGGGTAAAAAATATTATCGACTACCAAAATGATGATACAGGACTTCCAAAATCAAACGTTCTAAAATACTATCTAGAAGATGATTCTTGGTTTGCCCTAAGACCTTCAGGTACAGAGCCAAAGATAAAATTATACATTAATGCTATAGATGATAGCTTAGAAGCTTCTAAGAAGAAACTAGAAGATATCAACAGTTTCATGCAAGAAATTATTGATTCCGTTGAATAACTGATTAGGAATAAAAACGTGAGAGAACATAATCTTTTAGATATCTCTAATGATTTATATAAACTCTAGATAAGATATTTCAATATAAAAAGTCGTCTTTATGGCGACTTTTTTAAATTACTTATACATAATACTTGAACTTTCATATAAAATGAAATAATATATATCAAAAGGAGATAAAAATGGAAAGTTTTTTTAATGTAATAGATAAAATATTTTCAGTTAATGTTTTTGGAAGTTTAACTTTATATCAACTGATATCAACTATATTAAAGTATATTTTTGTATTTATAGTTTTTTACTTCATATATTCTATCATTAGAATTATTTATTATGATGTAAGAACTACACTCAAAAAAGAATCTAAGTCAGATACATATCTAAAACTTTTGAACCTAAGTGAGAACTTCTCATTTACTGTTCAAGAATTTTATTTTTTGGCATCTGATAACACTATTGGAAGAGATGACAGAAACAGTATTTGCATTAAGGATAAGTTCATGTCTAAATTTCATGCAAGGATTGTAGAAGACGAGGGAATGTATTTCCTAGAAGACTTAAAATCAGCCAATGGTACTTATCTAAATAGTGAAAGAATTGAGGATGCAATAGAATTAAAATCCAATGACCTAATCAATATCGGCAAGCTTCAATTCTTATTCATCCAAGGTGATGGCAATGAATAGATTAAGAAATCTTACTGTAAATAAAAATAAGGCGCAGAGAAAGGCTCTTTTTTTACTGTTTACTTTTGAGTTTTTAGCCCTTTCATTAGCTTTGATTTATAATATAGAAAATCTAAGCAATACCGACTTTATAACGTATTTAGCTATCTTGATGGCGACTTTGGTATCAAGCTTTCTTATAAATAAGTTTATAAAATCCGACGGAATTTTGCTAATGATAGTAAATATGCTTTTTTCTATTGGTGTTTCAGTTATATATAGACTAGATCCCGAATTGGGAAAGAGGCAATTACAATATTATCTAGTTGGCCTCGTTATGTTTTTTGTAACATATTTTGTACTAAAGTCTTATAATTCTTGGCATAAGTTATCCAAGTTTTATGTTGGAATTTCGATAGTTCTCTTTATACTAACACTTGTGTTCGGATCATATCTCGGAGGAGCTAAGAACTGGATTTATCTAGGTCCTATAAGTATACAGCCATCTGAGTTTATCAAGGTACCATTAGCCTTTTTTATAGCAAGTTTTTATACACATTATAACGAATTTTGCAAAAGACCCTTTGGTAAATACTACATGAATCTAGTGATTTTTGTTTTTATAGGATTTCTATTCTTACAGAAAGACTTGGGCACAGCCTTAATTTTCTTTGGGACCATGATACTAAGCCAGTTTGTATACGATAGAGATAGAAAGCTTATAATAGTTAACCTCTTAGCTATGGTTGTAGGATCTATAATAGCGTATTTCTTATTTTCTCATGTTAGGATAAGGGTAGCTACTTGGAAGGATCCTTGGTCAGATATCGACGCAACAGGTTATCAGATAACCCAGGCCTTATTTGCTATGGCAAGTGGGGGACTTTTTGGAAGTGGAATAGGTCTTGGTCGACCTGACTTCATACCAGTTGCAGAATCCGACTTTATATTTTCTGCTATCTGTGAGGAAATGGGAATATTTATGGGAATTGCCGTAGTATTACTATTTATGATCTTAGTCTACAGGGCTATTAAAATTTCCCTTATACAAAAGGATAAATTTTATTCAATATTGGCATTTTGTATAGGCATTTTATTTGCCTTGCAGACCTTTATAATCTTAGGTGGAGTTCTAAAGTTAATTCCGCTTACAGGAGTAACACTTCCTTTTATCAGTCAAGGAGGATCTTCCATGATTGCTGGATTTATACTTCTAGGTTGTTTACAATATTCGGGGGAAGAAATTAAGTATGGTGATGAATTAGATGAAGAAAAAATTTGATAAAAAAAGAAACAACTCTCAATCTTTTATAGATAAAATAAGACAAATTGAAGAGGAAAAGAGATTAGAAGATATAGATAAGTTAAATATCTTACCTAAGACTACACTTAACAAAAGGCTGGTCTTTGTTATGGTGTTTTTCGTGGCACTTTTTATGACTCTCGCCTTGTATCTGGTGTATTTTCAACTCTTTAAGAGATCTGATATAGAAAATGATTCCCATAATAGAAGACTTTGGGTTAATGAGGACAATATAAAAAGAGGTTCTATCTACGATAGAAACGGCAATATTCTAGCTTATAGTGAAGAAGATAGTGATGGAAGCCAATACAGAGTTTATAACTACGGAAAGTCAGCTTCATCAGTTACAGGATATTCTTCCAAAACTTATGGTAAAACTGGTATAGAGAAGTCTTATAACAAAGAGCTTCTAGCCCTTAGTGGAGAAAACTTATCTAATTTTAGGAAAATGGTCGTAAAAAACGATACAGGATATGACGTTCATTTATCCTTGGATCAAAATATTCAAGAGATAGTCTATGAATATATGCAAGATATAAAAGGTTCTTGCGTTGTTATGAACCCAAAGACCGGTGAAGTACTAGCTTTAGTGTCCAATCCTAGCTATGATCCAAATAGCGTGGATGAAGATTGGGATGATCTTATACAAAATACAGACGGTCCTCTTGTGAATAGGGCGACATCAGGTGCCTATAGGCCAGGATCAACCTTCAAAATTGTTACAGCAACTGGATTACTAAACTATGGACTTGATACGTCTTATAATGATACTGGAGTTGAAACTATTCAAGGTTATGATATAAGAAATTTTGCTGATCAAACATTTGGAATGGTCAACCTAAGATCTGCTTTCGTTGATTCTATAAATACGTATTTCGCTTCTAAGACCAACGATTTAGGTCGAGATAAATACATGGAGCTTGCTGAGAAGTTTATGATAAACAAGGATTATGACTTTGATATGGATAAAAATAAAGCAATCATTCCTTTTGATGACTTAAACCAAGTAGACTTAGCCATGACAGGATTTGGATATGGTAAAACACAAATAACTCCACTTCATATGGCTATGATTACGTCTGCAATAGCAAACGAAGGGAAGATGATGCAACCTAGACTTGTCACTAAGGTTGTCGATAAGGATGGGAAAATTATAGAAGAAAAGAAAGAAAAGGTCCTTAGCGAAGTAACAAGTGTAGAAAACGCAAATATTATTAGAGATATGATGGTTTCTGTTGTAAATGAAGGAACTGGAACGAGTGCATATCTTGATTCTGTACAAATAGCAGGAAAGACAGGAACTGCAGATAAAGAAAACAATCTATTAGATGCTTGGTTTGTAGGATTCGCTCCTGCCTATGACCCAGATATTGCTATAGCTTTAGTAGTAGAAGATAGCGATGATACGGGAGGTGTTGTAGCTGCACCAATCGCACGTGACATTATTAGTGCAATTTATCAGACGATAGAATAATTACATTAACTTATTCTTGATATTATTCCAGTAGTGGTTTTTATTGAGAATAAGTTTTTTTATTTTCGTATTTGAGACGTTGATTCTAATCTTATAATCTTGTGTGGAGTATTCCTTGCCGTCAAAGATAAATATAGTGTGGTAGTTATCCCTTTTCGAAACAGAAATATCAATTGTAGCATCGTTTGGTAATACTACAGGACACCTAAGGGCTTTATTCATATTAGAATAGACAGGTGCTATAGGCGTTAGTTGGAATCCATTTAAGGATTGATGAAGGATTGCTCCACCAGCTGATAAATTATAGGCAGTAGATCCGTGTGGTGTTGATATAATAAGACCATCTCCAGAGTATGATTCTATGTAATTACCATCTATAAAAACTTTTAATCTGACTATTTGATTCCTATCGCTTTTGATAACTACTTCATTTATTGAATTGATTATCTTGCCATTAACTTTTGCTTCAAGAATAGAGAGATTTTCTGTATGGTAATTTCCTTGGTCAAAGGATTTGATAAAATTATCTAACATATTGACTTCTATTTCTTGATAAAAACCAAGATGTCCCGTATTTATTCCTATAAAGGGAATAGAAGAAAAGTTAGATAAGTGAACTGCATTTAAAAAAGTGCCATCCCCACCTATAACGAGATTTAAAACAGCCTCTTCGTCATAAGTAGTGGTTAGGCTATAACCGTATTTGTAAAAAATTTTCTTACATTTTTGATAGATGGATCTAGAAAATTTAGACTTATTCTTAAAAACATTGATTTTATTTGTCATTTTTCCCTCCTCTCATATAATATTATATTATATCATAGAGGAAGGAATATGAAATATATAAAATATGAAGTTTACGAAAATACTAGTGTAAGACAATTTCTAAAAACAAAAAACTTTTCTAAAAAAAGCATAGAAGAGATTCTTAAGACAGGATATATTTTAAATGGGAAGAATAAAAGAAAAAGCCTTAGCATTAACAAGGGGGAAGAGTTAAGGATTATTATAGAAGATGAAAAAATCGACTATGAACCGATAGAAGCTAAGCTTAATATAGTATATGAAGATGATCACAGCTTAGTTGTTAGTAAGGATCCTAATTTAACAGTAAATTCTAAAAATCAGATTAGTTTAAGTAATTACATAGCCCATTATTTTAAGAAGAGTGGTCAAGAATCAAAGATAAGGCTAGTAAATAGACTAGATATGAATACATCTGGACTTATGCTGATAGCTAAGAACAAATTTTCTCATGCTTTTTATCAAAAACAATTAGAAGAAAATATAATGAAGAAAAAATATCTGGCTGTAGTAGATGGAATGGTGGATATTGATCTATTGTATGAAAATAAATTCTCATATAATGAAGAAAAGAAGAATTATGAGCCTTCAGACAATGGTAAAATATGTAGGACTTATTTTAAAACAAAAAGAATTGAGAAGGATTATTCAATAATCGAGTGTGAAATTTTTACAGGAAGGACCCATCAAATAAGAGCAAGCTTACGCGATTTAGGATATCCAATCTGGGGTGATAGTTTATATGGTTCAGATAAAAAGATCAATAGGTTCTTACTTCATTCTTATAAGCTCGAATTTACAAGTTTCTATGAAGAGGAAAACATCAAATTGAAAGATTGTCCGAATTTTGTAGGATTTGTCGAAGGATAATGAAAACAATATTATTTGCATAATTCCTTTTCATATTATATAATAAAACTATCCTAAGGTGTCGGTCCAAATTTAAACCTACAACTTTTATAAGGGATTGTGGAGTTCTAGCTTTGATGGCAAGCCCCCTTTGAGGGGAAGTCAGAGATTCTAGACAGCTTGCCCACCTTCACATACGCGAAGGTCTTAAAGATAGGGCCCCCTTGGGATTTAATTAAATATAGTTTTACTTACCATCTTTTGGGTATAAATTATGTAAGATTAAATAATAAAGGAGATTATATGTCAATATCAGATTATATCGAACAAAAAGCACAAGCTAAAAAAAGAGAAGTAAAATACGAAATTTGGAAAGCAAAAAATCATGACAGCAGAATGAGAGCTCAAGGAGCGATCTTAGGTACATTAGTTGGTGCCGCAGCTGGTCTATTACTTGCACCAAAATCTGGAAAAGAAACTAGAGAAGATATCGTAGATGCCTTCAATGATACAGTTGATACTGTGAAAGATGGGGCTATTAATGCGGTTGATAGCGCAAAAGATGGCTACGAAGACCTTAGATATAGAGCATACACTGATCTAAAACCAATCAAAGATGGTTTTGAATATGGCACAGAAATAGTAAAAGAGACTGGTAGCCAAATCAAAGAAGCTTCAAAAGATGCTGCAGAAAACATCAAAGATGGAGCAAGTGATGTAAAAGAAATCGTAAAAGAAGGTGCTAAAGAAGCTAAAGAAGTGGCAGAAGAAACAGGTAAAGAAGTCAAAGAAGACGCGAAAGATGCCGCTGATGATACAAAAAAAGCTGCTAAAGAAGTTAAGAAAGAAGCTAAAGAAACTACTAAGGAAGTAAAAAAAGAAGACGAAAAAGCTAAAAGAGATATTAAGAAAAACTAAGGAGATTTAGATGCTAACAATAAATGTAAATCTACTTGGAAATATCATCCTAACAATTTTAGGCATAGTTGCCCTTGTTTTTTTGGTACTTCTACTAAAGAATTTGAATGCACTAGTCACAAAGGTACAAGGAGTGCTTGATAAGAATTCTGATAATCTTGATCAAGTAATAGATAAATTGCCTAATATAGCTGAACAAGCAAATACGCTTGTATCAAATGTTAACACAATCGTAGCTGATCCTAATCTTAAAATGGCTATAGCCAAAGCTAATGATACAATGACAAATGTAAATAGCATAACTGACGATTTAAGAGATACAGTAAATTATGTTGGAGTTACTGCTGTTGATAGTGTCGATACATTGGGTGCTGGGGTTGCTTCTATAACTGATTATTCAACATTGATTATGGATGTAATTGATATAGCGAGAAATGTAATATCAGGTAGATAAAGTTAAGGTCATCGAGTGATGGCCTTAATTATTTCTTATTTAAGGAGGAGATATGGGTCAACCAACAATAAAAGACGTAGCAAAGCTTGCGGGAGTGTCAATTTCAACTGTATCTAGGGTAATGAATAATTCTAAGCCTGTTAGTCCAGAAGCAAGAAAGAAAGTCTTGGATGCTATAAACAAACTAGACTTTAAACCAAATGAGCTAGCAAGATCACTTGTAATGCGTAAATCCAACCTAGTTGGTGTAATTGTAGAGGATATAGGTATAGAATATATGGCTCAACTAATAAGAGGAATTGAAGAAATTGGTAGGGTGTATAAATACGATATCCTATTATCAAGCTCTTATGGAGATGAAGAAGCCCTAGAAAACTCGATTGATTTCCTCGCAACAAAGCAAGTAGAAGGTCTAGTTATTATAACTGAGAATATTTCACCAGAAGTTCTTGTAAAACTAAGAGATAGAAGGATTCCTTTTGTACTTCTAGATAAGTATCACACATATAAGAACGTTAAATCAGTTAAAGTAGATTATGCTGCAGAAGAAAAAAGACTTATCGAAAGTTTGCTTGAAAAGGGACATGAGAATATTTTATATATAAATCATGAAGAAAATAATATACTTAACGAAAATATGTTAAAGGGATATAGAGATGCTTTATCTGAGTCTGGAAAAAAAGCTTTTGTCATCAACACAAAAGGTATAAGTTCTGATGATGGATATAATATCGGTGGAGAAGCTCTAAAGCTTGTCAAGGAAGAAGCTATAACAGCAGTGTCTTGTGTTAATGATGAAGTAGCCATTGGCTTTATGAACTACTGTGTGGACAACGGCATAGATGTACCTGATGATTTATCTGTTACCGGCTTTGGCGACTCAAACATAGCAAGTATATACAGACCAAAAGTAAGTACAGTATCAATTCCATATTATGATATAGGGGCGATTTCTATCCGTGCCTTAATTAAAAGGATAAAGGAAGAGGAAGATATTCTCGAAGATGACTGGATTATAGACGGTCAGGTAATAGCAAGAGAATCAACAAAGTCAATTAATTAACTATAAATATTATCTTATTGTTAATTTATAAAAAAATAGTAAAATAGAATTGTAATAATAAAATAGGAGGCAATCAATTATGGCAGAAAGAAAAGTTGTAGTAGCTAATGAAACTGGATTACACGCTAGACCAGCAGCATCATTAGTACAATTTGTTAAAAACTACCCAGGTGAAGTTAAGATAATCAAAGAAGGCAAAGAAGCAAATGCTAAATCAATCTTCAACGTTATGAGCCTTGGAATTGCTAAAGGTACAGAAATAACTTTAGTAGTAGAAGGTGAAGATGAAGAAAAATTTGCAGATGAATTAGTTGAATTTATCAATAACTTATCTGAATAATACGATTGTTATGAAGGATACTGTTACAGTATCCTTTTTTTAAAATAAGGAGTAATGATTATGACCGAAAAATATGAAGGTTTAATTGCCAGTAATGGCGTTGCTATCGGCAATTTGTATTTATTTACCAGAGATAAAGTTGTAATAAGCGATAGCAAAATCGGGGAAAATGATACAAAAGAAGAATTCGCCAAAGTTAAAAAAGCGATTGATGATTATATAAATGATCTAGCAAAGCTAGAAGGAGCAAGCGAAGCTCAAGCAAACATTGCAAAGGCGCATACAGAGCTTCTTTCTGACCCATATTTTACAGATACTATAGAATCAAAAATAACAAATGAACTTAAAAATAGCGAGATGGCACTTGATGAGACTATCAAAGAAATGGTTGAAATCATGAGCCAAATTGATGATGATTATTTGAGAGAACGTGCAAGCGACTACCAAGATATAGGCTTCCAAGTTATGTATAAGTTAAAAGGCATCACACCAAAAACTTTATCAAATCTTGATAAGGGAAGCATTGTTATATCTAAAGAACTTACACCATCTGATACTTCAAATATGGATAAGGAAGCTGTTGTAGGATTTGCTACAGATCTTGGTGGAAAGACAAGCCATACATCTATTATAGCCCAAACATTAGATATACCTGCTCTTGTAGGAATGGGAGATATTTCTAAAAATGTCAAAGGTGGAGAAAAAGCAATACTAGACGGAAACGAGGGAGTCTTAATAGTCAATCCTTCAGAAGAGGAATTATCAAAATATGAACTTTTAATCAAAGAACAAAAAGAAAAGAAAGAAAGATTAAAAGAAATTAAAGATAAAGAAGCAATCAGTACAGATGGTAAGAAGATAGAAGTTTCTGCTAATATTGGTAATATCGAAGACCTTAAGCTTGCTATAGAAAATGGTTGTGATGGTGTTGGTTTATTTAGAACAGAGTTTTTATATATGCAAAACTCTGACTTCCCATCAGAGGAAAGCCAATTTGAAGTCTATAAAGAAGCTACTCAAATGCTTGGAGATAAGCCACTAATCATAAGAACTCTTGATATAGGTGGAGATAAAGGACTAGATTATTTCGAATTCCCAAAAGAGGATAACCCATTCTTAGGTTACAGAGCTATAAGACTTTGTCTAGACAAAAAAGAAATGTTCAAAGATCAATTAAGAGCCCTAGTTAGAGCATCTGCTTTCGGAAATCTAAAGATAATGATTCCTTTTGTAGTAAATATTGATGAGCTAAAAGAAGCGAGAAATCTTATCGAAGAGATCAAAAAAGAGCTAGATGAGAAGGGCATTGCCTACAACAAAGATCTTGACGTTGGAATAATGGTTGAAACATCAGCTTCAATTATTATGGCTGATAAATTTATAAAGTATGCAGATTTCTTCTCTATAGGAACTAATGATTTAACCCAATACACCCTAGCAGTTGACAGAGGAAATGAGCACATAGCAGATTATTACTCTAACTTTAACCCTGCAGTCCTAAGAGCTATCAAGCATGTTATAGATGTATCTCACAAGGCTGGTAAATGGACTGGTATGTGTGGAGCATTCGCATCAGATACACAAGCAACAAAACTTCTGCTTGGTCTAGGCCTAGATGAATTTTCTGGATCATCTGCGAAAATTGCAGAGATCAAGGATACAGTCCTAACATCTAGTCAAGAGGAAGAAGCAAAATTTGCTGAAACAGCTCTTGATTGTGAATTAACAGAGGATGTCGAAAATTTAGTAAAAGAGCATAATTAAAAAATGATAAAAAACTATGATTTCTTAAAACATACACAATTATTTTCTGACTTGAAAGATATAGTTTCGGTTGATAAAATAGCAGAAAATAAACTAAAAATAACTAGCCGACTTGGAAAGGATTATGTCTTTGCCTCTTATGATATTAAAGACCATGAAGCAATTGAAAGTGAACAATTTATCCAAGGACGTCTAAAAGATATAGGCTTAGCTCCTCTTCATATCTATGAAGAGGGGATAATGCCTGATATTAACAAAGCCTACAAGGTTTTTGAGTATAGACAGGAGATTTCTCTCGGAGAGTTTCTGGAAGTAAATAGCGATAGCGATTGTCATAAGTTAGGAATAGCTTTTGGTGAAGTTCTAAAGAATTTCCATCGAGTTAAAGCTACTGAAGCTGTTGATTGGGAGAGGAAATTTCTCACAAAATCAAATTACCTGTTTTATATCCATGGCTTATCAGAAGATATCGGGGAAAATGACTATATATTAATAGATTATATTGAGGCTAATATACATTTAACTAAAAATACCCCGATTAATCTCATGCACGGGAAAATTAATGAAAAAAATATTAGGATATACGAAAATAACAAGCTTGATTTAAGAGGAATAAAGGATATAGCCTATGGAGATGGGGTCTTTGACTTTGTTGATATCAATAGGCTTGCCTTATATTCTGAGGAATTTGCTAGAGGTGTTTTGGAAGGGTATTTTGATGAAAATAAGCCATCTAGGAAGTTTTTTAGACTCCTAAGCTTGTATCAAGCATATACTATTTTATATAACAAAGTTGATAGTAATAGCAAAAAAGACCATAGTTTGGATGAAAAAGAGATCAAACAAATCCTAGAAATGTATGATAATTTTAATGAATTACTTCCTGAATGGGCCAGATAAATAAGGAATGAGTCAACTTACGTATGACTGGTTGTTTTGAGTATATTTGTAATCAGTAATCTAAATTAAGCAATTTATACTTAGACGAAATAATTCTCTAGTTCGTAAGTTCTCTTCCTTTTTCATTGCCTTATTTTATCAATATTCTGATTGAATATAAATCGATTTTGTGATAACATTTTATTATATAAATCGGAGGAATAATATGAAGAAATATTTGTGGATACTTCTGGGAACTTTCCTGCTTTCAGCAGGCTTATATTTTTTCTTGATTCAACATGATATTGCTGCTGGAGGAATATCGGGTTTTTCAATAGTTCTATCTACGATTTTTCCTAGATTGAGTATTGGATCTATCAACCTTGTACTTAATATATTGGTGTTGGCTTTAGGTATTTTGGTATTGGGATATGATTTTGTTAAAAAGTCCTTATTTGCATCATTTGCCTTATCAGGATTTATTATTTTGTTTGAAAGAATTTTTCCGAATGTAATTCTAAGTCACGATAAAATAATAAATATTGTATTCGGGGCAATTGTTATGAGCTTGGGCCTATCTATTGTGTTTTATCATGATGCTTCTACAGGGGGTACTGATTTAATAGCTGCAATTGTCAAAAAGCTCACCAATATGCCCATACATGTATGTATGTTTATAGCTGATTTTGTCGTAGTGAGCCTTTCTATCAAGGTCTTTGGTATAGAACTTGCTTTGTATGCTGTCTTGACAATCCTGATCCAATCGCTTGGAATTGACTATTTCATCCAAGGTTTTGGCAGGAAAATTGCTATATTAATTATATCTGAGAAATACGAAGAAATAAATAAACTTATATTAGAAAAACACAAAAAGGGAGTAACTTTGCTTAAAGCGCAAGGTGGTTATTCCCTTGAAAATAAAAATGTAATTATGACGGTAACATCTGTGAGGAAGTTTCCTATTATTAGAGAAGATATAATATCTATTGATGATAGAGCCTTTATTTTCACCTACCAAGTATCTGAAGTTCTAGGTGAAGGATTTACTTTTGATCAGTTGAATAATTAATTAGGAGAATATTATCAAAGAATTTACTATAAAAAGATTTAGCAAAAATAAGGCATATCTTAAAACAAAATTAGGAGATGCTGTAATAGATAAGAAATATCTGAAGGATAAAAGAGTCAACGATAGGGTTGACGCTGTTATTTTCCATGATAGAAACCAAGTTTTGAGGGCATCTACCGATTTTTCATATGAAATAGGATCTATTTACTCTCTTAAAGCTGTGGATATTGATAAAAAAGGCGTTTATTTTGAGATGGACAATAATCAAAATATCTTTATGCCTTTTGATGAAAGAACCTACAAAATCCTAATGGATATGATCTACCCGGTTGCTTTCAAAGAAGATAGGAATGCCTATGTATACCTCACTTCCAAAATTAGGGACTTGCTTAGAAATGACCACTCATACGAGGAAAATGATGAAGTAAGTGGGAGAATTTATTCGATAAATAAATCCATAGGAGCTTTTATTGCAATTGATGATAAATATGACTCACTACTTAGAATAGCTGAGCTTAGAGGTGTCCATATTGAAGGTGAGCTAATCGAAGCAAGAGTTAAGGAAGTGAAAAATGACGGAAAGCTCGAGCTTTCTTTAAGACAAAGGGCATATTTACAAATGGATGATGATAGTGATAGGATCCTTGATTATCTCTATGAGAATGACGGCATTGTCTACTTGTCAGATAAATCTTCGCCAGAAAAGATATATAGGGTATTTAACATGAGTAAATCTGCCTTTAAACGTGCTATAGGAAGACTTTACAAGAATAACGATATAATTATATACAAAGATAGAATTGAACTAAAGGAGGATAAATATGACAGAAGATAATAATAAATTATTAGCAGAAGTCAACGGCAAAAAAATATATACTAATGATGTATATCAATTGATGAATAGCATTGAAGATAGAGAAAGATTTAACAGCGAGGAGGGAATTAAAATCTTAGCTGATGAGATGGTAAATCAAGAGATCTTACTAAAAGATGCTTATGATGAAGGTCTTGACCAGGATGAAGAATTTGTTAAAGAATTAGATTTAGTTAAGACTAATATGCTCAAAAACTATGCTATGCATAAAATATTTGAAGAAGTAAGAATAAATGATGATGAGATAAAGAAGTACTATGAAGAAAACAAGGAGACTATAAACCCACCAGTCCTATATGAAGCTTCTCATATCTTAGTAGAAGACTTAGAAACAGCAGAGAAAATACGGAAAGAAATAGAAGAAGGACTAGCATTTGAAGATGCAGCTAAAAAATATTCTATTGATCCTTCTAAAGAAAATGGTGGATCTTTGGGAAAATTTCCAAAGGCTGTAATGGTTAAAGAATTCCAAGAAGGTCTCGACTCTATAGAAATAGGAGAAATATCAGCTCCAGTTAAGTCTCAATTTGGCTATCATCTAATAAAACTTACCAACAAGGAAAATGTTGAAACACCTAAGTTTGAAGAGATAAAAAGTCAAGTTGGTCAAAGACTTATGATGGCTAAAAGACAAGAAGCATACTTGGAAAAACTAGGAAGAATCAAAAAGGATGTAGAAGTTAAGAAGTACTACTAGGAATAATTATGGATTATAAAAATATTTTCAATAATCTTGATAATTATATAGGGGCAATATATGAGACAGAGGAAGAATTTTTCTCAATTAATTCTATAGAAGATTTTATACTTTCTAAAGCCCGTGAAAAAAACCTAGATATTGTAAGTTTCGGCACATCCCATTATATAAAAAACGCTGGCTTAGCTAAAATGATCCTTCATCTTAATTTGGATAATAAAAAGGATAGGATTGAAGTCCAAGTTGAAAATCTTGAAGACACTAAGATAATCAAGTCAAAATCGAATGTAAACTGCTTGATGAGTGCCTTTATTATAAACTATATGATTGAATATAGTGCTAGTAATTTCGATATCTTACTTACAAAAAACAATATCCATTTAAAAAACGATGGATATGAAAAACTTAGAGAGATACTTAGGACAGATAAAGTAGTTAATCTTAATCTTTTACAAAGCGATTGTATAGCAGATGAATTCTCAGCCCTAAAGTTATTTTTAAATCAGATAAAGATTGAAAGATTTACTCCTGATTATGAATATGAAACATATAGGTTGGAGCTTTCTGACCTAAGTGGGGGACACGCAGGAGAAGAAGTCGATAAGGTAAAGCTTAATTCAATTAAGTTGATAATAGGGGTAATTAGAAAAATCAGAGCGAAGGTAGATATCGATATAGTATCATTAACTGGTGGCTATAGGTATGACTATATACCTAAAGAAGCTCAAGTTGAATTTATTGTGAATAAGGACTTCGAGGCAGAGTTAATAAATATATTTGAGATTGTAAAAAATGAAATTATAGAAAAAAATCTTAAGTATGAGCCTGAGATGAACCTTTCTATCAGAAAAGTCGATAATAAAAAGCATCTTCCTATAGATGCAGAATCTTTCAATCATTTATCATCTTTCATAGAGCTGATTCCTACGGGAAGCTACTTTGTAAACTCAATTGACGAGCAAACCGTAAGTTCATGTTCTCTTGCAACAGCAAGGAGTCTCAAAAATTACATTAATATGATTTTAGTCTTAAGATCCTTATCCGAAGAAAGCATGAGTAATATGGAAGAAAAGATTAAGCTTGCTTCGACAATTTCTTCATCTACTCTTACTGAAAGATTTAATATAGAGAAATGGAAAAATACAGATAGCGAGTTGACCGAAGTATTCAAAAAGTCCTATATGAAATTAGAGGGTCAAGAATTAAAGCCTATCAAGACGCAATTCTCCCTAGATAGTAGCATCATATTTAATGACATAAATGTGAAAATCATATCAATTGGGGTAAAATATAAACAAGGTGATAGTATTTATTATTCAAGTTTAGATGATCTTTCTAAGCTCATTTCTTTACTTGAAACGGTACTAAGCGAAATTAACTAATAGGAGGGACTATGACAGAAAAATTTAATCTACATGGTCATGAAGTAGAATTTGGAAAGAATAAAGGTAAGGCCATAATCGAGATTGGTTTTGATGAGAATACAGACCAATGTTATCTCATAGATATCTTCACCGTTGATGAAACAGATTATGTTGCTTTATTATCAAGTGATAGCTCGCAAATTTATTTATTCTACTATAACGATTCCTTCGATAATGATGAAATAAACTTAGAAATAATTGAAGATGAAGATGAAATGGACGAAGTCTTCCATCTATTCACCCACTATTGGGATGAAGAAGCTTTAGATAATTTAGTAGACGATTATGAAAGCGACATGGATGATGAAGTGATTGATGAATAATAATCCATATTATTCAGTTAGTGAGTATTATAAAGATACTTACGGAGAGAAAGTTTATAAACTGCCTATTAAATTATCCTTAACCTGTCCCAATAGAGATGGGGCATGTGGACATGGTGGCTGTATATTTTGTTCGGAATCAGGTGGTTCTTTTGAAAATCTACCAAGTTTCCTAACGGTAGACCAGCAGCTAGAGAAAAACAAGGAGTATATAGGTAGTAGGTATAAAGCCAAAAAGTTCATAGCCTATTTTCAGAACTTCTCTAATACCTACATGGGTCTTAATGATTTCAAAGAAGTGATTAGAGCATGTGATAAAGACTATATCGTTGCCATTTCTATTTCTACTAGAAGTGATTGTGTAAGTAGAGATAAGCTCATATTTTTAGATGAGTTTAGAAAAGAAACGGGAATAGATATAACATTTGAGTTAGGACTTCAAACAGCTAATTATAAAAGTCTAGATATTTTAAATAGGGGAGAGTCTCTAGCAGATTTTATTTTGGCAGTTAATATGCTAAATGAATATAAGATTAGAGTTTGCACCCACGTGATTTTATCCCTGCCCTGGGATGATTTAAGAGATGTGGTAGAAACAGCAAGGATTGTAAATGCACTTGCTGTAAAAGAGATAAAAATACATTCCCTATTTATTGTTAAAAATACTAAACTTGCCAAAATGTATGAAGAAAATAAAATCCAGATGATTAGCAAAGAAGAGTATGAAAACAACGTAATTGAATTTCTAAGATATATAGATAGTGATGTCGCAGTAGCGAGAATCGTTGGACGAGCCCCTAAAGAAGAGACAATTTTTTGTAATTGGGATACTTCTTGGTGGAAGATTAGAGATGAGATAATCCAAACTATGAACGATAAAGGAATAGTTCAGGGCGATAAAAGCAAAAAATTAATTTTTGATAAAATAAAGGAGGATTAATATGATTAATTTAGTGTTAGGCGAACAAGGTGTTGGAAAAACAAAATACTTAGTTGAGGAAGCAAACAAAGAGAAAGAAAAAGGCAACAACAATATAGTATTTGTAGACACTGATGATAGTCAAATTAACACATTAGACCACAAGGTAAGACTAATCAATGCAAAAAGCTACAAGATTTCTAACATTGATGGACTTCTAGGATTTATAGGAGGAATTCTTGCTCGTGACTATGATATAGGAAAGATTTATCTAGATGGAATTTATGATATAATCGATATCAACAAAGATAACATTGAAGAACTTAGTCAAAGACTTAAAGATCTATCTGAGTATTCAAAATCTGACATATACCTAGGATTAGATTGGACAAAAGAAGACGTTCCTAGCTCTCTAGATGCAGAAGTTATTGAATTAAAACTAGAAGATTAGTTATGACCGTCTCTTAGGAGACGGTTTTTTATTATGAATATTGAAGAAAAAAAACTAAAGATTTTCGAGAATTGGAGAAAGGAATCAATAGATTTATTAGATAATGCTATGATCGATAAGGATGAGTTTTTAGATCTAAATTATAATTTTTTCAAAAAACTAGAACTCAAACCTTTTTCACAAATCACAAACCCCAAAGAGGCTATCTATAATTACCAATATTATAACGTGATGGCTAAAAAATGTAATTTTGATGCAAGAGTGTATCAGAATTTGAAAAAGAAAAAAAAGATGTACAACAAGCTTATTAATGACAGGGAAAATTATTACTATCTAAAGGATATAGCAACGCAAAGATTATTAGAAATGATTGATTATAAAAACTTGGAATGCTATTACATAAGTCTAAAGTCCAAAAGACTTAAGGGCTTGATATTTGAGATTCATATCCTAGATAGAGAAAAGCTTATATTACATTCTAAAAATAAAAAAATACTTGATAACTTAAAACAAAAGGGAGTATTTAGTGATATGGCAAGAGAATCATTGATTGATTCTTATGTAAATAAATCATATTAATATGAAAGAAGTTAGAATAAGTGAAAATGACGGAAACCAACGATTCGATAGATTTTTGAGGAAATATTTTGAAAATGCTCCTCTTTCTGTAATTCAGAAAAATATTAGGAAGAAAAATTTCAAAATTAACGATAAGAGAGCGAAAAAGGATGATTTCGTATATCCTAATGACATAGTCAAGATGTATATAAAAGACGAGGATTATGATAAATGGATTACAAAAATCGACTACAAGCCAAGTGACTTCGATCTTGATATAGTCTATGAGGACAAGAATATTATAATCATGGACAAAAAGCCTGGTCTATTAACTCATAGCTCATCTAAAAAAGATTATGGTAATAATCTCGTAGATAATATGTTACAATATTTGTACAAGACCAAATCTTTTGATATGTCAGATAGAACTTTCAAGCCAGCTGTAGTCAATAGACTAGATAGAAATACAGCAGGCCTTGTTATAGGAGCAAAAAATGCCGAAAGCTTGAGGAGACTTAATAAAGGGGTTAGGGAAAATAAGATTGATAAGTTTTATCTAACAATTGTAAAAGGTTTTGTAGAAAAGGAATTTTCAATAGATACTCTTATAAGTAAAAATGAAAATCGTAATCGTGTTAGAAAATCTAAGGATGGCAAAAGAATTAAGACTAATTTTAAGCCATTAGACACCAATGGAAAATTCAGCTTAATAGAGTGTGAATTGATTACAGGTAAAACTCATCAGATAAGATTTTCGTTAAAAGAAAACTCCACACCAATAATCGGTGATAGAAAATATGGAGATAGAAGTACTAATCAAAAGCTTGAAAAGTTTGGAGTAAACAATCAAATTCTTTTAGCTTATAAGCTTAGGTTTTCAAAGATCGAAGGATTGGAGTATTTGGAAGGTAAAGAATTCTATTCTGGAAGGAAAGAATCTCTTTTAAAATTAAAGGATAAAATATTTAAGGAGTTGTAATGGGAAAAGTTATAGGAATTGATATCGGCGGAACTAAAATTAATGCTTGCTTAATAGATGATAAGGGTGAAATATTAGAAAGAAAAGAAGTACCCACCAATGCGAATAGGGGTAGAGAAGTCGTTCTAGAAAATATAAAAAATGCTATATATGACCTTTCTTATAAAGATGCTATTGCTGTTGGAATTGGCACTCCAGGATTCATTGATTCAGAAAATGGGATTGTAACCTTTGCTGGAAATATCAAGGGCTGGACTGGACTTAACCTAAAAGAAGCTGTTGAAGAATTTGTTGATATTCCTGTATTTGTTGAAAATGACGCTAATATAGCTTTAATAGCAGAAAAATGGATAGGAGCCTGCAAGGATTATGACAATATTGTAATGATTACCCTAGGAACAGGTCTTGGCGGAGCTATTTACACAAAAAAAGGAGGTCTACTTTCAGGATCACATTTCCAAGGAGCTGAGTTAGGTCACATGATCTTACATGCAGGAGGTGATCCTTGTACTTGTGGACAAAATGGATGTGCTGAAAGTTATTGCGCTGGTAGTGCTCTAACTAAAGGATACAAGAAGCTAACAGGTAAGGAATTGAGCGGTCAAGCTATTTTTGATCTTGTAAAAACTGACAATGATGCAAGGAAAGTCTTGGAAGATTATCAATCTGACTTAGGATATCTTCTAACGTCACTAAGAAATATTTTTGACCCTGATGTTATCGTAGTCGGGGGAGGGGTGATTCATGCCAAGGATGTCTTCTGGGATGGTATGGTATCAAAATATCAAGAATACTGCAATAAACCTAGCGAGGTCGATATTATTCCTGCCAAATTCTTAAATAATGCTGGTGTAATTGGTGCGGCAAAGATTGCCTTCGAAAGGGTGAATCATGGAAAATAAGAAAATTTTAATAGTTGATGATGAGGATCCAATTAGACAGTTTATGAAGATTAATCTTGATTATCAAGGTTATCAAACAGTAGAAGCTGCTAGTGGTGAAGAAGCAATTAAAATTTTTGAAAAAGAAAAACCTGCCCTTGCTATACTTGATATAATGCTACCAGGTATGAGCGGATATGAAGTATGTGAGAAGATAAGAACAGAAGCTCCTATGACAGGAATAATCATGGTTTCTGCTAAATCACAAGACATTGATAAAATTTTGGGTCTTGAAAAAGGAGCGGATGATTATATTATTAAGCCCTTCAATCCACAGGAATTAATTCTAAGAGTTAGGTCTCTTATGAGAAGAGTCAATTTAAGTCAGGCAAAACCTAATGACGATAGCAAGGAAAATTTGACAGATGGACCATTTACTCTAGATATTTATGCTAAAAGCTTTTTTAAGAATAAGAAAGAGATAGATGTAACCCCAACAGAATTTACAATCTTACAAAACTTTATCAAAAATAAAGGCAAAGCAATGACTAGAGATGAAATAATGACTCAAACGTGGGGAGAAAATTATAGCAACGATACAAAAATCGTCGATGTTAACATCAGAAGAATTAGAGCGAAAATTGAGGATAATCCCGCCAAACCAGAATATATAGAAACAGTGTGGGGTACAGGTTATAGATGGAAGTAATTAGAAACGATGAGTTTATAGATAAGGAAATAAAATCCTATAACAACAAGAGCCCCAATGATAGTATAAAGTTTAATGTAATCAAGATAGTAATGTTTTTTGTTATTACAGTAGTAATCGGTTTTGAGATATTTGCTTATAATAGTATAAGATCATATTATGAGTCCGCCCTTATAGATTCAATGAAAAATCAGGCGAGAATTAATCAATTACAATTTAGTAATTACATGAACAGATATGACCTAAGCGATATTATTATTGGGGATAAGAATATCTTCTATAGGTCTAATGATACTCAGGTGCAAATACTTGATAATTCTGGAATTGTTTTATTTGATTCCTTAGCATCTGATCTAATTGGTAATACTATAGACAGTCCTGATGTTAAATCTGCTATAGAAGGTAAGCAAAACTCAACAAAATATAAGAGAGAATCTACTGGGGAGAGTGTGATCTCTCTATCTTATCCTTTAGTATCTGCTAATCAACAAGTTGGTATTATTAGATTAACTTCTTCAATGGATAAAGTAGATAAAAGAATTAGTTATGATACTTTCTGGTATGTGATATTTGGTATACTGGTAAGTTTAGCAGCTCTAATTGTTTCCTTTTTTGCTGCATCGAGTTTCGTAAAACCAATAAATGATTTGATTGAGGTTTCCGAGAAACTTGCTTCGGGGGACTACACAGCAAAAGCCTATATTAGAGGAAATAACGAGATAACAGAGCTTGCAAACACCTTAAACAGTTTAAGCGAAAATATTATCATAAGAGAAGATATGAAAAATGATTTTATTTCTTCAGTCTCTCATGAACTTAGAACTCCACTAACATCAATAAAAGGATGGGCTATAACTCTACAGGCACAAGAAATGCAAAAAAATGAAGACATGCTGAACCAAGGGCTTAAAATTATTGAAGATGAAGGTGATAGACTATCTATGATGGTAGAAGATCTATTGGATTTTTCAAGACTATCTTCATCAAGTTTTAAATATGATAAGGAAAAATTAGACATGGTAGAACTTTCAAAGCAAGTTCATACCCAACTTTACCCTAGAACACAAAGTCAAAATATAGAATTCAATTTTATAACTGTATATAAAGAGATACCTGTATTTGCCGATAAAAATAGGATGAAGGAAGTTTTGATAAATATAATTGATAATGCTATTAAGTTTACCTCTGAAAACGGTCAAATTGACCTAATAATAGATCAGGAAGATGGAAATGTTCTTATTACTATTAAGGATAATGGAGAAGGGATTAAGGAAGATGAGATTGCATTTGTAGCAAGTAAATTCTACAAGGGTTCTTCTTCTAAATCACAAACTGGTCTAGGGCTATCTATATGTGAAGAAATTGCTAAGGCTCATGGAGGAAAGCTTGTAATTAAGAGTAAGTATGGAGTAGGGACATCAGTAACAGTACAGATACCGAGGTTTGAAGATGAAGAAGATTTATAGACTACTTTTAGTTTTAGTATCGGTTATCGTCTTATCATCGTGTACTAACTCCAAGAGCGATGAATTAAATAATCTAATACAAATGCCTAAACAAGAATCACCTTCAATTACAGGCACATGGAGGGTGAAGGAGGTAAGGAGCAATAAGAATTCCTCCGAGGATCAAATCCCTAATGTTGACGATTTTTTATATATTGACCAAAATCTTGTTGCTATTGGAGATTCATATGCCTTTCCTCCAGTATTTTCATCTAAGTATGTGAATTTGTCAAAATATCTGAAAAATAGAGGTATAGATAATAAGAACATAGATAAAGACAAAAATTCTGTTATAATCAATGCTTCCCAGGGTCAGTTATTTTCAAAGGATTTTATAAAACAAAGTGATATATCTATGTTTTATATTGTAAATGATAGCTTAATCGCCCTAGAGAAAATCTCCAACAAAGTTGATTCAAAGATCTTAAATAGCTACTCCAAAAGGGCTAGCAAGGAAAGGATGACAAATCCAGAAGGTGAAGAAGTAGCAGAAGATCAGGCAATAACTCTAGGCGTAAGGGAGAGAATTGATGAAGGTAGTGATTATGTGTCTTATAATTACTATACCTATTTGATTAGAATTAAGGATGATGTCGATATTTCCTACAAAAAAGCCTACAATATATTTGTAAATGATAAGGACGAATATTGGTCAATCAATGCGAATTGCAATAATATTACTAATAATTATGATGAGATTTTAGCTTTCCCTATAAGAATTAAGGATAAAATAGGAGATAATTCAACAAGAAGCGGATATTCCTATAAAGATATCAATTTGAACATGCGTATAAACTATGTATCTAATGAATTTTTATCAATAGACTATACTAGTCTAATAAATGACAATCCTATTAGAAAATATGCAATTCTAGAAATGAAGAACCTAAAAGAAGGTAAGTTTCTATCACTTCAAGAATTTACTGGTGAGGAAGACTCGGACTTGATTTTTAGAGAAAGAGTATTGGATGAGGCTAATTCTAATTTTAAGAATTTTGATGAAAAAAGCATTCCCTTTGATAACACTAACTTTGGTATTGTTAGAAACCAAGGACAACGGATATTTCAATCATCTATTTTTACAGGAGATGGAGAAGAATTTGAACAAAACTTTTTCCCAATGGAAATTGCAATAGGCAGTCAAATGCTAAATAAGAAGTCCGGTAAAGATACCAAAGATTCACTGACAAGAGATCAAGTTAGAAATATTAATGCACAATTTAAAGACTATCACATCTTATCTAATGGGAAGTATATCTTAATACAAACTCCAGATGAGATTTTGATTCATAAAATAAAGGATAATTTAATAGATAAAAATCCTATATTTTCTATACCAACAATGAATTCAACTACAATCGTATCTATCGACGAGCAGTCTGCAAGTTCTGCTGAAAATTTGGAGTCGGCATTTACTAACTACAACGAAATAATAGAAGAGCAACGTTAATTCACTTGACTAAGTCTAAGTTTTTCTGTTATTATTTTATAAGGAGAGTATATGGAATTACTATTTGCAACTGGAAACAAAGATAAATTAAAAGAAGTTAAGGAAATGCTATCTAATGATTCAATTAAAATGCCTATAGACATTGGAATCAGTAATTTTGATGTAGTTGAAGATGGCAATACCTTAGAAGAAAATTCATATAAGAAGGCTAGTGCGCTTTATCAATTAACGGGGAGGGCAGTTTTTGCAGATGATACAGGTCTTTTTGTAAAAGCTCTAGATAATAGGCCTGGTGTACACTCACATAGATATGCATCGGCGAATGCAACCTATGAGGATAATCGTAAGAAGTTACTAGATGAATTGTCTAATAAAGATGATCGTAGTGCCTACTTTGAGACTGTGATTTCATATATTAACTTAAAGGGAGAAGTCTTTCGTTTTACAGGAAGACTTGACGGCTATATTAGCGAGATAGAAAAGGGTAGCGGAGAGTTCGGCTATGATAAAATCTTCATCCCTGAGAATTCTCAAAAAAGTCTTGCAGAGATGACGATAGAAGAAAAAAACCAAATATCACATAGGGCAAGAGCCATGGCGAAATTTAAGAAGTTCTTAGGTGAGATATGAAAATTTTAGTAACAAGTGACACTCATGGAATGCATGATGCAATAAGCGATTATATACTTACTCATGATGATATAGACTTATTAATTCATGCTGGTGATGGCCTAGAAGATGTTGAAAAAATTTACTATGAAACTGGGATATCCTACTATGCTGTGAAGGGAAATAATGATTATTTTATAGAAGAAGATTATGATAAAGTTATTAACCTTGGGGATAAGAAAATTTTTCTAAGCCATGGTCATAGATATAATATCGATTTTACCTATGAGAACATTTTAGAAAAAGCAAAGAAGGAATCTTGTGATATCATTATATTTGGTCACATTCATAAATATGTAAACGAGATAAAGAATGGTATACTTCTTCTAAACCCTGGATCTCCTTACTTAGCTAGAGATGGATTTTATGGTTTTATTATTTTAGAGATTGATGATAAAATAAAGATTAATAGGATTGAGTTAAACTAAGGGAGGATTTATGACCGGATTAATTAATTTAGTTTCCCAATACTCATCTAGGCTAGCGATAGTACCTATTGTATCTTTCATTATGGCGGCAATATCTATAGTTATATATTTCATTAATAAAAAAAGGATAGTAAAATTCATTCCTTCACTTGCAGTTGGTATACTTGCATTAATAATTGGAATAATTTCTATTACCATTTTTACAAGTAATACAGGCTTAAATATGGCTTGGATTGCAATATTTTTGGGATCTGCTTCCATAGTAGGTATAATAGTCTGTTTTCTTATAGAACTCGTAGTCGATATAAGAAGTAAAGTTGAATTACTAGAATCTAACGATAATAATAACTCATCTAAAGAAAGAGTAGCCAAGAAGAGAAATTTTAGGAAAAAATCAGATAATAAGGAAAAATAGAATGAATAAAATAACGGCAGCGTTTTTTGATATTGATGGAACACTATTTAGAAATTCTCTTCTAATTGAGCACTTTATAAAGCTTACAGAAGATGGAATTCTTCCAAAAGAGATTTGGACTAATGAGATAGGTCCCTTATATGAAAAATATCAAAATAGGCTCGGCGCCTACGAAGATTATCTAGATAGGGCAGCCTTAGTTTATCAAAAAAGTATGATAGGGCTTGAAAGGGATATTATAGAAAAGTATTCAAAGCTAGTCATTGAAGAAAATAAAAATAAAGTTTATTTAGTTACGAGAAAGGCTGTCGAAAAGCACAAGATGAGGGGCGATTTAATATTTTTTATTTCTGGTTCCCCAAATTTTCTGGTAGATCATTTTGCTAATTTCTATGGAGCGACAGAATCTATATCGACCGACTATGTTTTTGATGAAAATAATAAATTTTCTGGTAAAGTAATACCTATGCGGGATGGTAATAGTAAACTATCCGCTATTAAAGATTTGGATCATAGATATGAAATAGATTTAAAAAACTCTTTTTCTTATGGTGATACTAATGGGGACATAACCATGTTTGAAATGGTGGGCAATCCTCATGCAATAAATCCGAGTTTTGAGCTTATTAATAAGCTATTGTCTAGAGATGATCTTAGAGAAAAAGCAGTAATTAATATAGAAAGAAAAGATGTGAACTACAATTTTCGACTAAAAGATATGGTCGTAGAATTTAAAAAGTTTTAAGATTTTGATGAATATTATTTTATTATAAAATTGATTCTGGCTAAATTTAAAGAAAAATATACAAAGATAAATTTTTCATGAATATTATTTCTTTTATTTAGCTATTTTTGTTCTCTGATTGAAAAATTTATGATTTTTGTGTCTGATTTTATGGTAAAATAGTATAAGAGGTAAGGAAGTAATGAAGGCAGATTTAAGCGAAAGATATCCAATAATTGAAAAACTTGAATATAATTTTTTGATAAATGAAGATATATACTCATTGAATACGCTTATGTCTTTATTACATGATAAAAACTTTGTTTATTTTTCCAAAAATAGTTTTTATGTTAAAGATTATGTTCTGAAGAACCTTAAAAAATATTTTTGGAACCTAAGAGATATCGATCAGGTTATTGATTCCTTAGATAGGTTGATTGGACAAGATATTTATAGATATGAATATATTATTTCTATAAAAGCCCAATATAGAGCTTTTAGGGATAAGAAGGCAGTTGATCAATTGGAGTATAAGTTGATTAATGATTTGGGTGTGAATTATTTAATTGAAAGTACAAACTTTCACTACAATAGATTTGATCCTGTAATTATCGAAATTTCTGATAATTTCAAGAGTAATATTTATAATAATAAGGGATTAGTCAAAGAACTTAATAAAGACATAAAAGTTTACGCTGATATGTTGATTAGGGATAAAATCTATAATATAGATACAACAACCCATAAGCAGCTAAGTTTTGACACTGATTCTATTTATACGGAAGACATAACAAGCCAACAATCGAAGAAAATGTACGAAAAAACTCTAACTTACTTGTATAAATCAATTGTAGATACCTATGCAGAGTATTACTTTAGAGGGCTAATTAGAGAGGTGTTTAAGAGATATCAATAGGGCATATAGCCCTTTTTATTTTGATGATTATGAGAATATTAGGGATAGATCCAGGTATTGCCATTATGGGATACGGAGTGATTGAATTTAAAGAAAATAAGATTAAAGTATTAGAAAATGGTGTTGTAACAACTTCATCTAAGACTAAGACAGGGAAAAGATTGGAACTTTTGTATGATAATTTGCATGAAATTATCGAAGAGTTCAAACCGGATGAGTTCGCAATTGAAGAGTTGTTTTTTAATTCGAATGTAAAGACTGCTATCATAGTTGGTCATGCGAGAGGAATTCAGGTTCTTTGCGCTCAGCAAAAGGGGCTTCCTATTTATGAATACACACCCTTACAGATAAAGCAAGCCATAACAGGTTATGGAAGGGCTAGCAAAAGTCAGATGCAACTTACTATTACCCAATTATTAAATTTAAAAGCAATCCCCAAACCGGATGATGCTGCAGATGCTTTATCTGTTGCCCTATGTCACGCACTAAGTCAGAGATTTAAAGAAAGATACAGGTTAAATTAATGATTTCATATATTATAGGTCATATAAGATCGATCAATGAGGATAGTTTTATTATTGAGAACAACAACATGGGTTATTTGATATTTTCTTCATTAACTACCTTAGCTAACATAGAGATAAATAATGAATATAAGATTTATACTTCTATGCAAGTTAGAGAAGATGATATTTCCCTCTTTGGATTTTTTACAAAAGATGAGCTAGAGATGTTTACACTCTTAACATCTGTTTCCACGATCGGACCAAAGATTGCAATGGGAATTCTATCATCTATTTCTGTTAATGAAATAAAAACTGCAATACTTAATAACGATATCGATATACTAACGGTTGCTAAAGGAATAGGGAAAAAATCCGCATCAAGGATTATCCTTGAGCTTGTTGATAAGGTCAAGAAGATGGAATTCCTACCTGTAGAAAACATAAAAGTAGGCAATAAGGAAAACGATGAAATAGATGTCGCTAGAGAAGCTCTCTTAAATCTTGGTTATGAGAAAAATGACGTCGAAAAAGTCTTGTTTGATCTTAAAGATACAGATTTAAGCCTCGAAGGGATCGTCAAAGAAAGTCTTAAGAGATTGATATAGGTGATTAAATGTATGATGAAAATGAAAGAATAGTTGGAAGCAACGAACAAATAGAAGATCTACAAGCAGAAAGTAGTATTAGACCAAGATGGCTCAAAGATTATATTGGTCAAGACAAGGTTAAAGAAAAACTAGATATCTTTATAAAATCATCTCTATCAAGGAATGAGCCCCTAGACCACGTCCTATTACAAGGACCACCAGGCTTAGGTAAGACAACACTTTCTACAATAATTGCCAATGAATTGGGTGTTAATTTAAGAGTAACAAGTGGGCCGGCTATAGAAAGACCCTCAGACCTTGCAAGTATTCTTACAAATTTGGGCGAAGGAGATGTCCTTTTTATAGATGAAATTCATAGAATTAATAGATCAGTGGAAGAAATATTATATTCAGCCATGGAAGATTTTGTTCTAGATATTATTGTAGGAAAAGGTCCAAATGCCCAATCAATCAGGATTGATCTTGCTAAATTCACCTTAATAGGAGCTACAACAAGAGCAGGAATGCTTTCGGCTCCACTAAGAGATAGGTTTGGAGTTCTTTTAGCCCTTAATCTGTACGATACAAAAGATTTAACTACTATAGTTCAAAGGTCAGCGCAAATTCTTGATATCCCAATAGATGACAGAGGAGCACTAGAAATTGCAAGAAGATCTAGGGGTACACCTAGAATAGCCAATAGGCTTCTTAAAAGAGTTAGAGACTTTGCAATAGTAAAGGCTGATGAGAAAATTGACTTTGAAACTAGTAAAAGGGGACTTGAGCTATTAGAAATTGATCCTATGGGCCTCGATACTATGGATAAGAAAATAATAATGACAATGTATGATAATTTTGGCGGTGGTCCAGTTGGAGTAGATACTATTGCTGCCTCCACTGGGATAGAAAACGTCACAATTGAAGATGTATACGAACCATATTTGTTACAAATTGGCTTTATATCTAGGACTCCAAGAGGAAGAGTCTTAACTAGAAAAGCCTACGAGCATTATGGACTTAAGATAGAGGAGTAAAATGAGAACAGAAGAATTTGATTATGATTTACCAGAAAGTTTGATAGCCCAACATCCTTCAGATAAGAGAGATGAAGCTAGGATGATGGTATTAGATAAGAATACTGGCGAGATAGAAAATAAGCACTTTTTTGATATAATAGATTATCTAAAACCTGGAGATGTTCTAGTTATGAACGATACTAGGGTTATCCCTGCTAGGCTTTTCGGTCATAGAGAAGGAAGAGATGAGTCAATAGAAGTTTTTCTCCTTCACAATATAGAAGGAAAAAAATGGGAAGTTCTTGTTAGACCAGGCAAGAAAATGAAGATTGGTGTTGAAGTTATTTTTTCAGATGAACTCAAGGCCAAGGTTATAGATATCAAAGAAGATGGTAATAGAGTTGTCGAATTTACCTACGAGGGAATATTTAATGAAATTCTAGACAAACTTGGCAATATGCCTCTACCACCATATATCAAAGAAAAGCTTAAAGACCCAGAAGAATATCAAACAGTGTATTCTAAAAATCCCGGATCAGTTGCAGCCCCAACTGCAGGACTTCATTTTACAAAAGAACTTTTAAAAAGAATTGAAGAAAAAGGGATAAAACTTGCCTTTTTAACCTTAAACGTGGGACTTGGGACCTTTAGACCCGTAAACGAAGATGACATCACAGATCATAAGATGCATTCAGAATTTTACACCATAAGTCAAGAAACTGCGGATATAATCAATGATGCCAAAAAAGAAGGAAATAGAGTAATAGCTGTTGGGACAACAAGCATCAGAACTTTGGAGTCAGTTTATAAAAAATGTGGCAAGATCGAAGAAGATTCTGGATGGACTGATATATTTATATATCCAGGCTTTGAATATAAGGTTGTAGATGCAATTATTACAAACTTCCACCTTCCAAAATCTACCCTTATTATGTTGGTAGCCGCTTTTACTAGTAAGGAAATAATATTAAATGCATATGAGTACGCAGTTAAGGAAAAATACAGATTCTTTAGCTTCGGCGATTGTATGTTTATTTGTTAGGGAGAAATATGGCTTTAAAATATGAACTAATAAAAAAAGATAAATACTCAAACGCTAGAGTTGGAGTCATACACACAGCCCATGGAGATATACCTACGCCTATTTTCATGCCGGTAGGAACCTTGGGTACAGTAAAGACTATGACACCAGAAGAACTCCTTGATATGGGAGCTAAGATTATTCTCGGAAATACCTACCACCTTTATCTAAAACCTGGTATGGATATTATGAAAAAGGCGGGAGGACTTCACAAATTTATGAATTGGGATAAGCCTATCCTCACAGATTCTGGTGGATTTCAAGTCTTCTCCCTATCAGATAATAGAAAAATAACCGAAGAAGGTGTAACATTTAGATCTCATATTGACGGATCCAAGCATCTTTTCACTCCAGAGAAATCAATTAGTATACAAAATGATATACATTCAGATATAATGATGAGCTTTGATGAATGTGTTGATGCCAGGGCTGATTATGACTATGTAGAAAACTCCATGAAAAGGACATTAAGGTGGGCAAAACGTGGTCTTGATTACCACAAAGAACACTCTCATCCCGACCAAGCTTTATTTGGTATAGTGCAAGGTGGAATGTTTAAAGATCTTAGGGAGATTTCTGCAAGAGAAACTACAGCTATGGATTTTGACGGCTTCTCAATTGGAGGACTTTCCGTAGGTGAGACTAAGGAAGAAATGATTGATATACTAAACTTCACAACACCATTTCTCCCTGAAGATAAACCTAGATATAATATGGGAGTAGGAACTCCTGATTACCTATTTGAGTCGTTTGAAGCAGGTATTGATATGGCAGATTGCGTTCTTCCTACAAGAATTGCTAGAAACGGGACAGCTCTTACTTCTAGGGGAAGACTTGTTGTAAAAAACGCCGCTTATAAAGAAGATTTCACACCACTTGATCATGAATGTGATTGCTACACTTGTAGTAATTATTCAAGGGCTTATATAAGACACCTAATCAACGTAAATGAAATCCTTGGAGCAAGACTTCTATCTTATCATAACCTATATTTCCTATTAAAACTATGCGAAAATATAAGAGAAGCCATTATGGAAGATAGGTTCTTGGATTACAAGAAAGAATTCTACGAAAAATATGGATATTGATGAAGATAGAATACTTAATACTCATAATATTAATCGCTTATTTTTATAAAATAAGCATAAAAGATACGATTTCTGAATCGAAGAACAGAAAGTTTGTAGAAGAAAATCTCAAACTAGGATCATATGTTATTAGCTCATCCGGCATTATCGGAGAAGTTATAGATATGGATGATTTGTCTGTAATAATAGTAAGTGGAAATAGAGAAAATAGATCATATATTAGAATAGAAAAAGATTCAATCAAAAAGATAATTGACAGACTGGATTAAGAGGGAGGCTTAGGCCTCTTTTCTTTATAAGACTGATTAAAGAAGTATAGTTTATATAATTAGAAAGGAAGGGCTATGGCTAATTGGTATATATATAATAAAAAAGAAAACTATATTAATAACTTAAAAAATAAAGATATAACGAAGTTAGAAGCCCTTATCTTGGCTAATAGAGATATAGTAGATCCATCTGTCGTTGATATGTTTATTAATCCAACTTTGGATAAACTTCATGATCCCTTTATGCTAAAGGATATGGATAAGGCTATTGACCATATTATAGAAACTATACAAAATAATGGGGAAATTCGAATTTTTGGCGACTATGACCAAGATGGTATTGCCTCGGTAATGACTCTTTTAGATGGGCTATTATTTTACTATGATAATATAAGTTATGACATACCCCATAGGGTAGAAGATGGTTATGGTATATCGGATAATATGAGCGAAAAGGCCATAGCTGATAAGGTTAGCCTGGTTATAACTTGTGATAACGGAATCACAGGCTTTGATCAAGTTAATAAACTTAAAGAGAATAACATCAAAGTAATTGTCACTGACCACCATCAGATAGAAAAGGAAGATAATGACGGTTGGGTAAATCAAATTCTACCAGACGCCGATTGTGTAATTAATCCTCATAGGCTTGATAGTAGCTATCCCTTCAAGGATTTGTGTGGAGCAGGCGTTGCTTTTAAGCTAATGCAGGCTCTTTATATGAAACTTGATGGGGATTCTGAGTATCTTTTTTCACTTTTAGAATATGTAGCTATGGGAACGGTTTGCGATATTGTTTCCTTAACTGATGAAAATAGAATTTTCGTTATCGAAGGATTGAAGAGGCTTAATTCAACTGAAAAATATGCAATCAAAGCCCTTCTAGAAGAAGCAGGATGGAAGAAAGAAATTAGTGAATACACCTTAGGCTTTATTATAGGACCTTTGATGAATGCAACAGGAAGACTAAGTACTGCAAAGCTTGCTATAGAACTTTTAATGGAAGAGGATATAGACAAAATTCATGAATCGGCAAGGAAGCTTGTAGAGCTCAATAATAAAAGAAAATCTCTTACTGAAGAAGGGATAAGTAAATGTGTTAAGATTGCAGAAGATAATTCTTATGATAATAATGACGTTATTGTTATTTATGAGCCTTCTATTGATGAAAGTATCTGTGGGATAGTTGCAGGCAGGATTAAGGAAAAATATTATAGGCCTACTATTATTTTTACCAATTCAGCAAAAGAAGGGATTCTTAAAGGTTCTGGTAGGTCTATAGAAACATATAACATGCATGATTCGATTGTTCCTTTTGATGATAAATTAGAATCATTTGGAGGCCATCCCATGGCGTGCGGCTTATCGATTAAGATTGATATCTTGGATGAGTTTAGAGACTTTTTGAATGATAGTTCAAATCTTAGCAAAAAAGATTTGGAAGAGGTCATTAATATTGATACTCAAATAAAACTATCTAATCTTTCATTAGAGTTTGCAGAAAGCCTAGAAAAGCTTAGACCCTTTGGTAAGGATAATCCAAGACCTATTTTTGCTAACAAGGGCGTAGATATAGCCGACGTCGAAATGATAGGCAAAGATAAAAGGACCATGAGGATGAAATTATTCCAAAATGGAAACTATTATAATGCTATTAAGTTCAACGCCCTTGATGATTATGAATATTTGTCTTTAAAGTTTGATGGGAATATTAAGGGTAACAAAATTGATATAGTTTATTATCCTGATGTAAATGAGTTCAGAGGCAATAGGACTTTACAAATAAAATTGATTGATATAAGGTGATGATATGGCAACTGATTTTAATAAAGAATATGAATTATTTGAGGATGAAATAAAGAAAAATAATACCCATGCAAATATAAAGTTAATCAAAAAAGCTTATGATTTTGGTGAACTTCACCATAGAGGTCAAAAGAGAAATTCTGGAGAAGATTATTTTATTCATCCAATTGCTGTTGCTAAAAAATTGTCTGATATGAAGCTTGATGACGAGACTATCTGTGCTGGACTAATGCATGATGTCTTAGAGGATACGCCAGTAACAAGAGAAGAAATGGCTGAAGAATTTGGTGAGGAGATAACATTCCTAGTAGATGGTGTAACCAAGCTTAAGAATTTAAATTATACCTCAAGAGAAGAAAAACAAGCTGAAAATATCAGAAAGATGGTCATGGCTATGTCCAATGATGTAAGGGTTGTACTGATAAAGCTATCAGACAGGCTCCACAATATGAGAACCCTTGAGTATATGACCAGAAAGAAACAAATTCAAATAGCAGATGAAACTATAGAAATATATGTGCCACTTGCCCATAGGCTTGGAATATACTCGCTTAAGTGGGAGCTTGAAGATTTATGTTTTAGATATCAGGAGCCAGAAAAATACTATGAACTAGCCGAGATGGTAAATGTTAAAAGACGTGAGAGGGAAGTCTACATTAATGAAATAATTAATACATTGACTAATTCTCTTAAGGATACTAGTATAAACTTCGAGATATCTGGTAGACCTAAATCATTGTATTCTATAAACAAAAAGATGGAAAGAAATGGAATAGCCTTTGATGAGATCTATGATCTTACTGCTATTAGAGTAATTGTGGATACAATTGCAGAGTGTTATGCAGTTTTAGGTAAGGTCCACTCCTTATGGAGACCAATTCCAAATAGGATTAAAGATTACGTTGGCCAGCCTAAACCAAATGGCTATAGATCTCTTCATACAACTGTTTTTGGTGAAGATTCCAAGCCATTTGAAGTTCAAATCAGAACAAGGCAGATGCATAAGGAATGTGAGTATGGTGTTGCCGCCCACTGGAGATATAAGGAGAATAATAACACTAAATCTGACTTTGACGATGCCATGAGTTTTCTAAGAAGGATTGTTGAATGGCAGCAGGAAGGTGGAAAAGACGTAAACAACAAAGAGTTTATGGATACCCTAAAAAATGATTTCTTCTCAAGAGAAATTTACGTCTATTCACCAAGGGGAGAAGTTTACTCCCTACCAATGGATGCTTGTTCTATAGATTTTGCTTATAAAATTCATACAGAAGTTGGAAATAATTGTGTTGGTGCCAAGGTAAATGGAAGAATGGTTCCTTTGACTCATAAGTTAAAAACAGGGGATTTGGTAGAAATTATAACTAGCAAAAATTCCCACGGTCCGTCGAGAGACTGGCTTAATATTGTTAAAAGCAATCAGGCCAAAAATAAGATAAAACAATTTTTCAAGCGAAATGACAAAGAAGAAAATATAGAAATTGGTAAAAACTCTGTAATCAAGGAAATCAAAAAATATAGACAAGGCTATAAATCTCTTTTAAGAGAAGAGTGGCTTGATAAAATTGCTAGTGATTTGGGCTATCCTGGAGAAGATGAAATGTATGCATCTGTCGGATATGGGAAAACAAACGTTGAACAGATCACACAAAAACTTATCAAGTTTGAAGTAGACGAGAAAAAGGAAGAAGAGGCTAAAAAGCCAATAGATTTTAGCAAGGGAGAGATACAAAATACTGGATCTGGTGAGATTAGGGTAAGTGACTTAGATGAAAATGTCGAGGTCAAGCTTGCAAAATGTTGTACTCCTGTTCCAGGTGATCCAATTATAGGTTTTATTACAAAAGGAAATGGAATTTCAGTACATGTTAAAACTTGTCCAAATATTATAAACTTGAAATCTCCTGAAAGACTTATTGATGTTTATTGGCAAAATACAAAAGAAGACAAATTCCCTGTTAAAATTCAGCTACTAACCTCAAACTCGCCTTCTGTACTCTTTGAGATAACCAAACTCATGTCAACGGTAAATGTTAATATCTTGGCTATAAATGCAAGAACTGATAAGGATGCAGGTACAATAGACTTGTTAATCGAAGTAAATAACATGGATCAATTATCCGATGTTATTACGAAGTTAAAATCTATTAAAACTGTGGAGAATGTATATAGGATAAAGAATTAATGAGAGCAATAATACAAAAAGTAACAGAAGCAAGTGTAGTAGTAGATAAGGAAAAAGTATCTGAGATTGGCCCAGGATTTATGGTTCTACTTGGGGTAAAGGATACAGATGACAAAGAAGACTTAGCTTATATAAAAAAGAAAATTTCTAAACTGAGAATTTTTGAGGATGATGATGAAAAAATGAACCTATCGATCAAGGATGTTGGAGGAGAAATCCTCGTGGTTTCTCAGTTTACACTTTATGGAGATGCCAGAAAGGGCAACAGACCATCATTTACTGAGTCGGCTAAGGCAGAAAAAGCAAAAGAATATTATGAAATACTAATAGACGAGCTTAGGGAAGAAGGTTTCAATGTAAAAACTGGAGTTTTCCAAACACATATGCAAGTAAGCCTTGTAAATGATGGGCCTGTAACAATAATTTTAGATAGCGAAAGGATACTTTAGTGAAGGTTAAAAGATTTATTGAAGGACCAGTTATGACCAATATGTATGTGGTTAGCGACGAAAATAATGAAGGTTTCATCGTTGATTGTGCATATCCAAGTAAGGCTGTGGAAGAGTATATAAAGAAAAATGATATTAAGATTAAATTTATCCTACAGACCCACACTCACTTTGACCATGTATTAGGTCTTGAGCATTTTAAAAATCTTTATAAGGTAAAGGCATACGCTTCGGAAGATTCATTAAGCATTGCCAATGATAAAGACTATAATTTAGCTTACTCATACGATCTTAAAGTTGATATCGATGAATTTTTAAAAGATGGAGAGGTCTTTAGCGAGTATAATATAGAAGCGATAAAGACTCCAGGTCATACAATTGATTCGATGTCTTTTAAAGTAGATGATATGATGTTTTCTGGAGATACTTTATTTAAGCTATCAATAGGGAGGACCGACTTTCCTGGGGGAAGTTATCCTCAAATAATTGATGCAATAAAAAACAAATTAGGTGGATTTGATAAAAATACTATAGTCTATCCGGGTCATGGAGATGAAACATATATAGGCTATGAACTTTCTAACAATCCATTTTTAGCATAGGAGGTAGTATGGAATTTAAAAGAACAAATATGTGTGGTGACCTAAGAATTGAAAATGTTGGAGATTCTGTAGTTTTGATGGGCTGGGTTGCCAAGAAAAGAAACTTAGGATCTTTAGTTTTTATTGATTTAAGGGATAAAACAGGCATTACCCAAATTGTGGTAAGAGAAGATGATAAGGATAATTATGAAAAGGCAAGATCAATAACACAAGAGTATGTCTTGGAAGTTAAGGGGACAGTAAACGAGAGAGAATCAAAAAATCCTGATATTGGAACTGGTGACATCGAGATAATAGTAGATAAGATAAATATTTTAGACAAGGCAAAAACACCTCCTATCTATATTAAAGATGATGATGATGTTAGTGAGAATTTAAAATTAAAATATAGGTATCTTGATCTAAGAAAGCCAAGTGTACAAAGAAACTTGAAGCTAAGAAGTGATATAGTTAGGACAATGAGGGAGTATATGTATGATAACGACTTTACTGAAGTAGAAACTCCCTTCCTAACTAAGCCAACCCCAGAAGGAGCAAGGGACTATCTTGTACCTTCAAGAATCAATGAAGGAAAGTTTTACGCTCTTCCTCAATCCCCACAACTTCTAAAACAAATCCTAATGATTGGATCTTTGGATAGATATTTCCAAGTTGTTAAATGCTTTAGAGATGAGGACTTAAGAGCTAATAGACAACCTGAATTTACCCAACTTGACCTTGAGATGAGTTTTTCTGATCAAGATGACGTTATAGCGATGAACGAAGGCCTATTGAAGGAATTGTTCGACAAATACACTGACTATGACTTAAAGCTTCCTATTGATAGGATGGATTATTCAGAAGCTATAACATCTTATGGATCTGATAAACCAGATTTAAGATATGGTTATAAGATTAATGATGTAAGTAGTGTATTTGAAAATAGTGACTTCAAAGTCTTTGCTGACAATACAAATGATGGTAGGTCCGTCAGAGCAATTAACTTTAAAAATATTGCAGCTAACTATTCAAGAAAACAATTAGACAAATTAACTGACTTTGTTAAAGATTATGGTCTAAAAGGCTTATCCTATATAAAATATTCTGAGGAAATTCAATCTTCAATCAAGAAATTCTTAACAGATGACATTATCTCAGGACTTAAGGATAAACTTGATATGGAAGATGGAGATTTGATCTTGATCGGTGCTGATAAGGATAAGACAGTACTTGAAGCTATGGGAGCTCTTAGAAGAAAAGTAGCAAAAGATAATGATTTAATTGAAAAAGAATACGCTCTTTGTTGGGTTGTGAACTTCCCAATGTTCGAATATAGCGAAGAAGAGGACAGATACGTTTCCCAACACCATCCATTCACAATGCCAAACGAAGAAGACATAGATTTACTTCTAACAGAACCTGAAAAAGTACGAACTCAAGCTTATGACATTGTCATAAATGGAGATGAAATGGGAGGAGGATCTGTAAGAATTAACAATTCTGACCTCCAAGAAAAAGTATTTGAAGCGCTTAAGTTAAGTGATGAAGATATAAAGAATAAATTTGGATTCTTCATAGAAGCTCTTCAATATGGAACACCTCCACATGCAGGTCTAGCATATGGATTGGATAGACTTGTCATGCTTTTTGCTAAAACAGATAATATAAAGGATATAATTGCTTTCCCTAAGACACAATCTGCTACATGTCCATTGACAGAAGCACCAAGTGTAGTTGATGAGAAAGCTTTGGAAGAACTAAATATAAAATTAAGGTAGGTTTTATGGACACAGTTAGAAAAGAAGGAATAGTAATCGATAATAACAAGGGCAATCTAAAAGTACAGATTTTTAGAAATGGAGCTTGTGGAGCATGTGCTGCTAAAGGCTCTTGTGCTGAGAAGAAAACCACAGAAATTGAACTTTTCTCTTATGAAGACTTAAAAAAAGGAGATAGAGTTATAATTGAAGGTTCTTCTAGCGAAGTAAGCAAATTGACAGCTACTGTTTATATAGTTCCAGTGGCTATGATGTTGGTGGGAGCCCTTATTCCTAATATTTTTCTAAAAAATACCACTATGGATATTAACCTATTGACATTATTATCAGTAGTAATATTCTTTGCCATATCTATGATTTTCATTAAGAAGCTAGATAAAAACGTAAAGAATAAAAATATGATGAGAGTGAGAAAGGCATAATGAATTATCAAGAAATAGAAAAATTTGATCCTGATGTTTATTATGCTTTGATAAACGAACTTAGAAGACAAGAAAGAAATATTGAACTTATTGCATCTGAGAACTATGTTCCAAAAGCAATCCTTGAGGCCGACGGGAGTATTCTTACAAATAAATATGCTGAAGGTCTTCCAGGGAAAAGATACTATGGCGGATGTGAGAATATAGATATTATAGAACAGCTTGCTATAGATAGGGCTAAAAAGTTGTTTGGTGCAGATCATGTTAATGTCCAACCACATTCAGGATCTGACGCAAACTCTGCAGCTTATTTTGCGCTCTTAGAAGATGGGGATAAGGTACTTTCTATGAATCTTAGCGAAGGAGGTCACCTATCCCATGGTTCTAAGGTAAATCACTCAGGTAAGAGATATGACTTTTATAATTATGGGGTTGATAAAAAAACAGGCCTAATAGATTATGACCATGTTTTAGATCTTGCTAGAGACATTAAGCCTAAACTTATAGTTTGTGGAGCTAGCGCCTATCCTAGAGAAATAGATTTTAGAAAGTTTAAAGAAATTGCTGATGATGTAGGAGCTCTATTAATGGCAGATATTGCCCATATTGCGGGCCTTGTTGTTTGCGGTGAGCACATGTCACCAGTAGATTATTGCGATGTAGTGACAACTACCACACACAAAACCCTAAGAGGGCCTAGGTCAGGTATCATACTTTGCAAGAAAAAATGGGCTAAGAAAATAGACAAGGCAGTTTTCCCTGGTCTTCAAGGAGGACCTCTAGAGCATATTATAGCTGCAAAAGCTATTGGATTTAAGCAGAATCTAGATCCTAGCTGGCTAGCTTATGCCAAACAGATAAAGGCTAATGCCAAACAAATGGAAATATCCCTTAAAAAGAATAACTTTGACTTAGTTTCAGGAGGAACTGATAACCATCTATTGCTTTTAGATTTAAGAAATATGGGAATAACAGGAAAAGAAGCCCAAAGTTTACTTGATGAAGTCTATATAACTACTAACAAAAACACTATTCCTGGCGAAGAACTATCTGCTAATATAACTAGTGGACTCAGGATAGGAACTGCCGCAGTTACAACTAGGGGAATGAAGGAAAGTGAAATGGAAACTATAGTAGACTTGATTAAGAAAACTTTAAAGAAAGAAGATACTGTGGAAAATATTAGAAAAGAAGTAGAAAATCTAACTAAGAAATTCCCAATATATGGAGAAGTAATATGAAAATGCCAATAGTAACTCTTGTTGGAAGAACTAATGTTGGAAAGAGCACCTTATTCAATAGACTTGTAGGCAAGAGAAAATCAATAACTGAAGACATTTCTGGAGTCACAAGGGATAGAATTGTAGATAAGGTTGAGTGGCAAAACAATGAGTTTTTGCTAGTAGACACTGGTGGTCTCGATATCTCCAATAAAGAAGTAATGAATACTGAGATTAAATCCCAAGTAGAAAAAGCTCTAGTAGAAACAAATCTGATTTTATTCGTTGTGGATGGCAAAGAGGGAGTCAATCCTTACGATGTTGATATAGCAAATGAAATAAGAAAATATAACAAGCCAGTTATAATAGTTGCAAATAAGCTAGACTCATTCAAAATCCCTGATGATATATATGACTTTTATCAATTTGGATTTGATGATATGTCAATGATTTCTGCTGAGCAGAGCAAGGGATTAGGAGATTTACTAGATAAAATTGTTTCATTTATAGACTTCTCTTCTTTTGAGCAAATAGAAGACGAAACAAGGATTGCTATAATTGGTAAGCCGAACGCTGGAAAGTCATCCCTAGTCAATCTTTTATTAAATGAAGAGAGAATGATAGTTACAGACATTGCTGGAACGACAAGGGATGCTGTAGATAGCTACTGGCAATATAATGATCATAATTATGTTTTGATTGATACAGCAGGACTTAGGAGAAAATCAAAAGTTAAGGAAAATGTAGAATACTATGCAAATCAGAGGACCTTTGATGCTGTAGATAGTTCAGAAATTTGTTTATTTCTAATAGATGCAAATGTTGGTGTAACCGAGCAAGATGCAAAAATTGCAGGATATGCCCACAATCAAAAAAAGGCAATAATAATAGCTGTAAACAAATGGGACCTAGTAGATAAAGAAACAAATACTATGAGAGATTTAGAAAGAGACATTAGAGAAACACTCTCATTCGCTCCTTATGCACCAATAGTATTTATTTCAGTCCTTGAAAATAAAAGAATTGATAAATTATTAGAATTATTTGAAATAGTTTCTAACAATTACCATACAAGAATTAAAACGGGTGTCTTAAATAATATTCTACAAGATGCAATATTATTAAATCCACCTCCTCAAGATAAGGGGAAGAGACTTAAGATATACTATATGTCACAGGTATCAACAGCACCTCCTAAGTTTATGCTTTCAATAAATGATAGGGACCTAGTTCATTTCTCATATACGAGATATCTAGAGAATCAAATCAGACAAAATTATAGCCTTGTCGGCGTACCATTCAGTTTTGTTTTTAAACAAAAAGGTGAGTAACAATGCTTGTATTAATCGCTTTATTATCCTATATATTAGGCTCAATACCCTTTGGTTTCATTGTAGGAAAGGTCTTTTTTAAAACAGATTTAAGAAAACTCGGCTCAGGTAATGTAGGAGCCACTAATGCCTTAAGAAATTTTGGTAGACTTGCAGGTTTTACAACCTTCCTTTTTGATTTTTTAAAGGGTAGCCTAGCTTGTTACTTAGGAGAAAAATTCGGGGGAGAGGCTGGTCAAGCTGTAGCTATGTTTTTTGTAGTTATTGGCCATATGTATAGCTTTATATTAAAATTTAAGTCTGGTAAAGGTGTTGCCACATCTTTTGGAGCGCTTCTTGCAATAGATTATAGATTCGCTTTAACTCTTTTAGCTATATTTATTGTTTTGGTACTTATATTTAGGATAGTTTCTTTATCATCTATAATAACCGCAGTAATAGCTGCAGTGCTTGCAGTTTTTAATTACAAGTTAAGCTATATTACTCTAGCTATTATTTTGATAGCATCCTTGGTAGTTTACAAACACAAGGATAATATAAAAAGGCTTAAACTAGGTGAAGAGAAGAAAATATTTTAAGGAGTCTTATGGAAATATCGATAATAGGTTCAGGAACTTGGGCTACTGCTATAGCAAATCTTTTAAGCGAAAATGAAGATGTTCTGATGTATGCCAGAGATTTAAAAGTAGTTAATTCTATTAATAACAATCATATTAATAGTAAATATTTTCCTGATAAGAAGTTAAGAGAAAACATAAGAGCTACAGCGGATGTTGGTGAACTTTTCAAAAACAATTATATAGTAAATGCAATTCCAACTCAAAGTATTAGAGGTGTTTATGAAAATCTTGCTCCTTACTTAGATGAGAGTAAAGTAATCATCAATCTATCTAAAGGACTTGAGCTTAATACTCACTATAGAATTTCAGAAATATTTGAAGATATTTTAGGAGATATCAATTATGCTATCCTAAGTGGTCCATCCCATGCGGAAGAAGTAATTGAGGAAATTCCAACTACCCTAGTCTGTGCATCAAATGACATAAAAATCGCTAAAGATATTCAAGAAATTTTTAATAGGGAATATTTTAGGGTATATACATCAACAGATGTAATTGGTGTAGAGATTGGAGGAAGTATTAAGAATATACTTGCCTTTGGTATAGGGATGGCAGATGGCTTATCTTATGGGGATAACTCTAAGGCTGCTCTTATAACACGTGGCATCCACGAGATGGAAAGATTTGCGAAAAGTTTTGGAGCAGATGAGAAAACAATAAATGGACTTGCAGGAATTGGAGATCTCATTGTTACAGCTACTAGCAATCTTTCACGAAATAACAGAGCTGGTAGGCTTGTAGGTGAGGGATATAGTATTGAAGAGAGCATAGATAAGGTAAAGATGGTAGTAGAGGGTATTCCTACTACTCGTGCAGTTTATGAACTTTCTAAAGAAAAAAATATTGAAATGCCTATTACTGAAGAACTCTACAAGGTGTTATTTGAAGGAAAGTCAGCTCACCAATCTGTTAAAGATTTGATGGGAAGAGACCTAAAAAATGAATATTAAATTCGAAATATTCTTCTCATTAAGATATAATGTAAGAGAGAGATAAAAAACGCAAAGGAAGTAATTATGTTAGATAGGTTTAAAGAATTTATAGGTATTGACGACAAATACGATGATTACGATGAAGATCAGTTGTATTACGACGATTTAGAAGAGGAAACAAAAGAGGAAGAAAATGATAAGGCTGAGAAGAATGAAACATATAAATCATATTTTTCAGACTCAGACTATAAGAGCGAAGAAAGTGATGAAAGTTACAAGTCTTCATTTGCAGACAGCTTTAAGAACAATTCTTCATTTAAGAGTTCTAGATCATCAAGAAGAGGAGATAATGTAGTTAAAATGAGTGATAAAAATTTTGCCGGATCAAATTCAATGAGAATTTCTATTCAAGAACCTTTGGATTATGAAACAGACGCACCTAAAGTTATAGATGATATACTTAACAAAAAAGTTGTTGTCCTAAACTTAGAAATGGTTGAATCAGATACAAGAAGACAAATCTTTGACTTCGTAAGCGGTGCTGTCTATGCTCTAAGCGGTACTGTGGAGAAGGTTACAAAAGGAATATTTGTTATAAGCCCGAACGGTATACAAATTGACCCAGCTGTTACCGACCAAATATCTGAAGGAAATTATAATCAATTATAGATCGATCTAAAAAATCGATCTTTCTTTTTTATGAGTTTAGAATACAATTTGAACTTTGTTAAGGACAAGGCTAAGAAATCTAACATCAAGAAGGCTATCTCTGTATTAGAGAGAGGATTTTATACCAATCAAGAAGTATCAAGTTTCTTTCTTGATCCATTTGAGAGGAAAGTTATAGAAGATATTGCCAGAAAGAATAATATAGATATCGTATTTATTGGTGGAAATGATGAATGTGAAAGAAAAATCTTTGTAGCAAATTACTATTACCTACCTTTAGAAGAGGGCGATTATATAAAGGTTCTTAGTTTTAATAGCAGTGATATAAAGCATCCTGATGTATTAGGCGCCTTAATACATATGGGAATTGATCGAAATAGCATTGGCGATATATCTATCTTAGATTCTTCTGTAGAATTCGTAGTATTGGAAGAAGAAGCGAATTTTATAAAATACAATTTAAATAAGATAAAAAGAGAAGGAATAAATATCGAAATAAAAAAAGATAGTAAGTTAAATAAAGAAAAAGAAGATTATATTTTGTCTACTAGCTTTATTTCTTCATTAAGACTTGATAATATTGTAGCTAGTCTCGTAAATACTTCTAGGGCTAAGGCTAAGACTTTGATAAACAATAGGCTTGTTAAGGTTGATCATCAGATTATAACAGACCCAAGTTATAATATAGATGAAGGCGCTATGATATCTATCAGAAAAGAGGGAAGATTTATCTTTGATAGGATAAAAGGGCTTAGCAAAAAGGGAAACTATCACATAGAATATAGGAAATTAGTATGATATATTTAATAATTATAATATTGGGCCTTGTAGTTGACAGGCTCACAAAGATTTATGCGGTTAATAACTTTATGGAAAAATCTATAGATGGCAAGTTAATTAATCTGACCTATCTTGAAAATAGGGGAGCAGCTTTTGGAATCTTACAAGATAAGAGACGGGTATTTATAATACTTACAACGGCTATTGTATTATACTTACTTTATTATTTTGTTAAAAATATAAAGACAAGCCCAATGATACTAAACTTATCACTAGCTATGATAATATCTGGAGCCATAGGTAACTTCTATGATAGACTTATCCAAGGATATGTAGTAGATTTTTTAGAGTTTTCCTTTGTGAAATTCCCGGTATTTAATGTTGCTGATATTTTAGTAACAGTGGGTTGTGCATTAATGATTATATATATTATCTTGCATGGGGATAAATAATGAGTGTAAATATTGGAAATGATTGGGATAATTTACTAAAAGAGGAGCGGGATAAGCCTTATTATAAAAATCTAAGAAAGTTTCTGATTAGTGAATATAAGCATTATAATATATATCCTGATATGTATGATTTGTTTAATGCCCTTAAATATGTAAGTTATGATGATACAAAAGTTGTAATTTTAGGGCAGGATCCTTATCATGGTAGGGGTCAAGCTCATGGATTTTCGTTTTCTGTAAAAAAGGATGTACCCATACCACCTTCCTTGCTAAATATTTATAAAGAACTCCATGATGATTTAGGACTTTTTATACCAGACAATGGAGATTTGACCAAGTGGGCTAGACAAGGCGTGTTGCTATTAAATACAGTCCTTACAGTCAGAGAAAAATCTCCAAATTCCCACAGGGGAAGAGGCTGGGAGATACTTACAGATAGGATAATAGAACTTTTGAACAAACGAGACAAGCCGATGGTATTTATTCTCTGGGGAGCAAATGCAAAATCAAAGGAGAGATTAATTTCCAATAAAAATCATCTTATCTTAAAATCAGTCCATCCTTCTCCCTTATCAGCCTACAGGGGATTTTTTGGATCAAAAGTTTTTTCAAAGACAAATGAGTTCCTAAGAGCAAATCACATGGAAGAAATTGACTGGCAAATCGAGAATCAGAGATGATTCTCGATTATTTTTTTTGCCAAAGATAAGATATTTTTGTAATTATATTTGAAGTTTTCCCTTATTATCAAGAAATGCTCGTCAATATTTATTGTCGACTTATTATCAAGTTTGAAGTTGTTTATACTTACATAACCCCTCATATTTTCATTAAGAATTCCGTATAAAACTTGCAGATTTATGATTATAAGATCATCTTTTATAATTAATTCATAGTTTTGTCCAGTAAAATAAGACTCCTTTAGAAGCTTTTTAGACCTTAGAGTAAATCTTGCGACATCGTTATTAATATTACATGTTATTAAGTTTATGGGAGATAAAGTTGATTCTATGGATAGTTTTTCATCAAAAGTTCTTCTTATATCCAAAATCTTTTCTGTAGCAATCAGATCATTTTCGTTATGTTTCATGATAGGGTATGGATTTGTACGCTTTTTTAGATCATTAGTCAATTTGCTAAATGTTTTATATCGTGAAGGATCCTTCCTATAGAAACCAACGAGTTTCTCTATATCATTAAGCTTGAGAGATTCAAAATCAAAAAACTTACTATAAGGTCTAATAACTTTAAGTAAGTCTATGCTTTGTGGTAGAATGGGGAAGTCTTTATATTTTATAAGTCTATTATTTAAGAAAGGTATATCGAATGTATCTCCATTATAGGTAATTACTTTTTTAGCCGATATTTTAGTCTTATATATATCAAGTAATCTTAGCTCTTCACTATCATCTTGGGCAAAATACTGGTAAATGTATGCTTTATTGTTATTTTTTTCAATAATTCCTAATAGAACAAGGCTGTCAATAGAAGAATCAAGGCCTGTTGTTTCTATGTCTAAAATAATTTCATCTTCTTTTAAATTTTTGGCTTCATATCTTTTCTTTAGTGTAATCATATAATTACTATACTATAATTTGTAATTAGACCTGCTTACAATATAATGAATAAGTTAAGGAGTAGTCTATGATATATTTAGATAATGCAGCAACTACAAAAATGTACAGAGAAGCCATCGAAAAAATGGTTGAAGTAGAAGAAAATTACTATGCAAATACTTCATCAATTCATTCATTTGGCATGGATTCTGAAAATTTAATAAAACAAAGTAAAAATATAATGGCAGATGCAATAAATGCTAAGGAAAGTGAAATATTCTTTACTAAGGGAGCTAGTGAATCTAACAATATAGTTGTTTCATCTTTTGCATCTGTTGATAATAAAGTCATTACAACAAGTATAGAGCATTCATCTATATATGACGCTGTTATAAATAATAACTACAAAGAAGTAGTATTTTTGAAAAATGATAAATATGGATTTGTAGATTTAGAAGATTTAAAAGAAAAGTTAGATAATGATGTAAAACTTGTAACTATTATCTATGTAAATAACGAAATTGGAACAATACAGGACATAAGAGAGATTTCAAAGCTTGTAAAATCTTATAATCCAAATATTTGCATGCATATAGATGCTACCCAAGCTGTTGGAAAGATTTCTTGTGATGTTGATAAACTTGGCGTAGACTTGATGAGTTTTAGCGCCCACAAGTTCCACGGACCAAAGGGTGTCGGTGTTATTTATGTAAGAAGTAAGATTTTATCTAAGATTAAACCTGTTATTTACGGTGGTAGACAAGAGATAGTATCATCTGGAACCGTCAATCACCCTGCGATTTCTGCCGCAGGTGTTGCTCTAGAAAAGCAGATTACATCTAATGAGTATCAATGTATTGAAGATCTTAATCAAGCTCTTAGAAATGCAATTGAGAGAAGTATAGATGATTATTATATAATATCACCTAAGGAGAATTCTTCTGCCTATGTTTTAGACGTTAGCTTTAAGAATATAAAATCAGAAGTTTTGGTTCATTATCTTGAAGATAATGGAATATTTGTATCATCTGGATCCGCATGCTCTAAAGGAGAAGATAATAGGATCCTAACAGCTTTAGGAATTGATAAAGACTATATAGATGGAGCTATTAGATTTTCATTTTCAAGTGATACTAGTATGGATGATATTAACAAGACAGTTAGTGTATTAAAAGAAGGAATTGAAATGATTAGGGAGGTGTTCTAATGGATTGGTTTCTAGCGGTAAGTTTTGGAGAGATATTTCTAAAAGGAAGAAATAGAAATAACTTTTATAAAACAGCAATCAACAATATTAAGAGAAATATCAGAGATATTGGCTATGATGATATGTTCCAAGAGTCATCAAAGCTATACATCAAAGCTGATAGAGATAAATTTGACAGACTGATAAAAGAAATAAAAAAAGTATTTGGGATTGTATATATCTCTGAAGTTGTAAGATGCGAGAAGACAGTTGAAGATATAAGTAAGACCAGCATAGATTTAATTAAATATTATAATTTTGATAAAGACATGACCTTCAAGGTCGAATCCAAGAGGACAGACAAATCATTTGCTCTAAAATCTCCTGAATTAAGTGCAAAAATAGGAGGAGATATATTAGAAAAATACAATGATTTATCAGTAGATATACATAAGCCTGATTTTACTGTATTTATCGATATAAAATCAAAAGCCTATATCTATATAAATAGAGTTGAAGGTCTTGGAGGACTTCCTCTTGGTTCTGGTGGAGAAGGACTACTATTATTATCTGGAGGAATAGACTCACCAGTAGCAGGATTTCTTATGGCAAAAAGAGGAATGAATATTAACGCTATACACTTCCATTCTTATCCTTTTACATCCAAAAGAGCTCATCAAAAAGCGATGGATCTTGCAAAAATCTTATCGGCCTATACTGGTAAAATGACAGTATATTCTGTAAATCTTGCTGAGATATACAAGGCGATAAGCAAAAATTGTCCTAGAAGAGAAACTACAATACTATCACGTAGATTTATGATGAGAATAGCAAATAAAATTTCAGAAAAATATTCTTATCAGGCTTTAATTACAGGGGAAAGTCTTGGCCAAGTTGCAAGTCAGACGATAGAATCAGTTTCTGTTATTAATGACTCTAGTAAGCTTCCAATACTTAGACCTCTTATAGCCATGGATAAGAAAGATATTATTGAAATCTCTGAAAAAATAGATTCTTACGATAAGGCAATCGAGCCATATGACGATTGTTGTTCGATTTTTGCACCTGACTCACCGGTTACAAAGCCAAAACTAAAATATATAAAAAAGTCTGAAGAAAACCTAGATATAGAGGAATTAGAAAATCAGGCTATAGCTAATATGGAAATTATAGAAATTGCTTGACATATAAAAGAAAGATAGTATTATAATCAAGTAAACCGCTCAGTCCGGGTGCTGATCCCCAACACTGGCGAGAATTTTAGTAATAGGAGGTTTCCATGTACGCAATAATTAAAACAGGTGGAAAACAATACAAAGTATCAGAAGGTGACTTAGTAAGAGTTGAAAAACTTCCTTACGAAGTTGGTGACACCGTTGAATTTGACCAAGTACTTTTAGTATCTGGAGATGAAGTTAAAGTTGGTTCTCCGGTAATCGAAAATGCAAAAGTAACAGCAACAGTTGAAGATCAAAATAAAGATAAGAAAATTGTTGTATTCAAATACAAACCTAAAAAACAATACAGAAAAAAACACGGTCACAGACAACCTTATACTTTAGTAAAAATTGATAGCATTAGCCTTTAATGATTAATGTTGATTTATTAATCAAAGAAGGAAGAACAGTAGGATATGAAATACGAGGTCATGCTGATTTTGCTGAGCATGGCTCAGACATTGTTTGTTCTGCAGTTACAATTCTAGCATATACTTGCATCAATACTTTAGATAAGTATGTGACGGATGTTGATTTTCTTGATGATGGTGATATACTTAAGCTTAAAACTTTTGAAATATCAAAGGAAGTTGATGTTGTATTTACCTATTTTGAAACTGGAATACAAACTTTGTTAGGTAACTATAGCGATTACGTAAAATTAAATTATAAGGAGACATGAAATGATATTAAACATAGATTTACAAAGATTGTCAAGCAAGAAGGGAGTTTCTTCATCTAAGAACGGTAGAGATTCCAATGCTAAAAGACTAGGTGTTAAAAGAAGCGATGGACAATTTGTTAACGCTGGAACAATCATAGTTAGACAAAGAGGAACAAAAATCCACCCAGGTAACAATGTTAAAAAGGGTGCTGATGATACTCTTTACGCTTCATGTGAAGGTGTTGTTAAATTCGAAAGAAAGGGCAGAGACAAAAAACAAGTTTCTGTTTACGCTGAAGCAGACATTGCTTAGAAGTCAGAGCTTGCCAATTGGCAAGCCTTTTTTTATGAGAGGATTTATTTATGATAGATTATGCAAGAGTTAGTCTTAAGGCAGGAGATGGAGGAAACGGAGCTGTTGCCTGGAGACGAGAAAAATATGAACCAAATGGCGGTCCTGCAGGTGGTGATGGAGGAAACGGTGGCTCTATAATTATAAAGGCTACAAGAAATCTATCAACTCTTGATGAATTTAGATATAAAACTAAATATAAGGCTCAAAATGGTGAAGCTGGTGGCAAGAAAAAGAAATTCGGAAAAAAGGGTGACGATTTAATAATAAAAGTCCCTGTAGGAACCTTGGTTAGAGAAGCTAATAGTGAAGTTATAATAAAAGACATGAACAAAGACGGGGAAGAATATGTTATAGCAAGAGGTGGAAGAGGCGGAAGAGGAAATGTCCACTTCAAAAACTCTATACGTCAAGCTCCTCGATTTGCAGAGCTAGGTAGAAAGGGTCAGGAAATAGAAGTTATTTTCGAGCTTAAAATACTAGCTGACGTTGGTCTTGTTGGACTTCCAAATGTAGGAAAATCTACTTTGATTTCAGTGATAAGTAAGGCTAGGCCAAAGATTGCCAATTATCATTTTACTACTATAGATCCTAATCTTGGGGTTGTGAATATTGATAGCGAAAGATCCTTTATAGTTGCCGATATACCAGGTCTAATTGAAGGAGCAAGTGATGGCAGTGGACTAGGTCATGACTTCTTAAAACATGTCGAAAGATGTAGAGTTTTGGTTCACCTTGTGGATATTTCTGGAATTGAGGGGAGAAACCCTATTGAAGATTTCAAAATGATTAATGAAGAATTAAAACTTTACAACGAAAAGCTTGCTCAAAAACCAATGATCATCGCCATGAATAAGTCTGACCTTGACTTTAATAATAACACAGATGCATTCGTCAAAGAATTCTCTGATAAGTATGATATATATAAGATATCTGCTGCCACAACCGAGGGAATCAAGGAATTAGTAGATGCAATATCTGAGTTATTAGCGAAAAGCGATATCAAAGAATTTGATCCAATGGAAGAAGTCGATACAGAATTCTTGGACAAATATTACGACAGAGAAATTGAATATGACCTAAACTTCAGGAAAGAGAATGATATTTTTGTTGTTGATGGAAAAAGAGTTGACAAGTTACTAGAAAAAGTTGACCTTGAAGATTATGATGGCAAGATGTATTTCGAGAAGACTTTAAGAGAAATGGAAGTCTTTGATAAATTAAAGGAAATGGGAATTCAAGAAGGTGATAGTGTAGCCTTCGGAGATTTAGTATTTGAATACTATGAATAGGAGGATATATGTTAACAGGTAAGCAAAGAGCTAGATTGAAACAAGAATCACATGATTTCAAACCAGTTATAAATATTGGAAAGTTTTCAGTTACTGACGAATTGATTAAGGCAATAGATGAAGCTTTAGAAGCACGCGAGCTTATCAAGATTAAAATTCTAAATAACAATATGGATGATCAAGAAGAAATTATCGATACAATCATTGAAAAGACAGGGGCTGAGTTCATTTCTCATCTGGGGTCTATCTTTACAATTTACAGAAAAAACGACGATAACAAATACGATTTATAATGAGAATAGGACTATATGGGGGGACTTTTGACCCAATTCATGTAGGGCATTTGATTGTAATAGAAAATGCTATTAATTTTATGAATCTTGATAAAGTAATAATTTTACCTAGTTCAAATCCTCCCCACAAAAAGCACAAGAAGAAGACAGATACAAATATAAGAGTTGAGATGGTTAGTGAGGCTATCAAAGATAATGATAAGATAGTCCTATCAACCTTTGAATCTACAGACGAAAAAGTCAGATATACCCATGAAACTATAAGATACTTCAAGAAATTATTCAAAAATGATGATATATTTTATATAATGGGAGAAGATTCCTTTCTAACTATTGATACTTGGAGAAATTATGATGATATCTTGGATGAAAATATCATAGTTTTTACTAGAAGTAATATCGATGAAGATAGTGAGCTAGTAAAAAAGGTTGAACTTATTAAAAAAGATAATCCTAATATATTTTTAATTAATAACCTTAATATCAATATATCCTCAACCCTTATAAGAAATTTGGTAAAGAATAATCTAAGTATCAAATACTTAGTTAGAGATAATGTTAGATATATTATAGAAAATAGGGGCCTTTATGTTTGATATAGAACTATATAAGGACAGATTAATTTCAGATATTGGAGAGAAGAGATATAAACATAGTCTAAGAGTTATGGAGTGCGCTGAAAGATTAAGCGAAGGGAAGAAAGTTGACAAGGAAAAAGTTAAAGTTGCAGCTTTCCTACATGATTGCGCGAAATACAACGAAGAAAGGTATATGAGAGAACTTAATATAGACCATTTCGACGAGATTGATCCAGACTTATCAAAATCTGTTCTTCATTCTTTTTTAGGAGCAGAAGTTGCGAAAAAAGTGTATAATGTTAAAGATGAGGAGATATTAAAAGCTATCAAATATCATACAACTGGTAAGGAAAATATGAATCTTTTGGAAAAAATTGTCTTCATAGCAGACGCGATAGAGGAGAAAAGATCATATCCAGGAGTAGAGGAAATTAGAAAAAAGGCATTTAATGACCTTGACACTGGGGTATTGGAATGTTTAAACCACAACATAAGATACCTATTAGATATTGATGCTTTTATTGATCCTTTAACACTTAAGGCAAGAAATTACATGATAAAGGAGAAAAATGGAAAAACTTGAAATTATTTTAAAAACATTAGATGATAAATTGGCTGAAGATGTAAAAGTTATTGATTTAGACTCTTCGTCTATTGCTGACAAGTTCGTGATAGCTAGTGGTGGAAGTATCAATCAAACTAGAGCTTTAGCCGATTATATAGAAGATGATTTAGAAAAAGAGGGATATAGTATTTTATCCAAAGAAGGTCTAAGAGAAGGAGAATGGATCCTCTTAGATGCTGGAGATATAATTGTACACATATTCACTCAAAAACAACGTGAATTTTATGATTTAGATAATCTATGGGAGAATTAAGCTCTCATAGATGTCTAGGAGTATTTTATGTCTGATGATAAAAAAGATAAAATCATTTACGGATTAATAATAGCAGTTTTTATCTTAATAGCTAACTTTGCCTATTCAAATAATATAGGTGGAATTTTTGATAAATCTGAAAAGATTACCTTAGTAGATGAGGGTGATTTAAGTGACAAAGATAATAATATCGACTCGAATACAGAAGAATCTACTAATGATTCAATCAAAAAAGTTTATATATCAGGCGAGATAAACAAACCTGGAGTATATCAAATTAAAGATGGAGATAGGCTCGAGGATTTGATTAACGAAGCTGGTGGCTTAACTGATAAGGCAAGTGATAAAACACTTAATCTTGCACAAAGACTAGATGATCAAATGAAATTTTACATACCTAATATAGATGAAGAGAATTCATTAGAAAATATTGATCCTAATCAGTCTGCAAGTCAAAGTCCTAGTAAGACAACTGAACTTATTAACATTAATACCGCCAGTAAAGAAGAACTTATGACTTTACCTAACATTGGTGATAAAAGAGCAGATGCTATAATAGAATATAGAAATGCAAATAAGTTTGAGAAAATAGAAGATATTAAGAATGTTACTGGAATAGGCGATAAATTTTATGAAGCTTTAAAAGATTTGATTACAATATAGGTGAAAATATAATGAAACTATCGACAAGAGGCAGGTATGGACTAAGGGCTATGTGTTATCTAGCTAGCAATAAAGATAGGGGCTATGTCTCTGTATCAGAAATGAGTGAGAAGCTAAATCTATCAGAGAATTATTTGGAACAGTTGATAAGGCTATTAAAAAAGGATGGCTTAATCACTTCTGCTAGAGGGCCAAAGGGAGGATATAAAATCACAAGAGATCTAGATGAGATTTCTGTTGGTGAGGTACTAAGAGTTCTCGAAGGCAACATAACCATGAGCGACTGTGTGAGCGGAGATCATTTTTGTGATGATAAATGTGATGCTTATTATGTATTTGACAGAATAGATAAGGTCATAAATGAAGCAGTTGATTCTATTAGTTTAAAAAATATGATAAATCAGGAAGTTTGAGGTAAATGAATGAAAAACTTAGGGATGAATGAGTTAAGAAGCAAATATTTGAATTTTTTTGGAAATGAGAAGGGACATACTCTCTTAAAGTCATTTTCACTAATTCCTATTGATGATGATTCTTTGTTATTAATCAATGCAGGAATGGCGCCGCTTAAAAAGTATTTTACTGGTGAGAAGAAGATGAAAAATAATAGAGCGACATCTTCACAAAAATGCGTAAGAACAGCGGATATAGAGAGAGTCGGAAAGACCGAACGTCACGGAACGTTTTTCGAAATGCTTGGTAACTTTTCATTTGGTGATTATTTCAAGAAAGAAGCTATAACATGGGCTTATGAATTCCTAACCAAAGAACTTGAGATTTCCAAAGACGATATTTGGGTTACAGTGTTTAAAGAAGATGACGAAGCCTATAATATATGGCGTGATGAAATAGGTCTTGATAGCGAAAGAATCCTTAGAGAAGGTAAAGAAGATAACTTCTGGGAATTAGAAGTTGGCCCTTGTGGTCCTTGTTCTGAAATATTTGTAGATAGAGGAGCTCATAGGGCTATCGATGAGAATGACAATAAACCAGGAAACGATGATTCCGATAGATTTATGGAAGTATGGAATCTGGTATTTACACAGTTTAACAAAGATAGCCAAGGAAATTATACTCCGCTTTCTCATCCGAATATCGATACCGGAATGGGGCTTGAAAGAATCGCCATGGTATTACAAGATAAAGACAATATCTTTGAAGTAGATGTAATGGCTGCGATAATTTCAGAAATTGAAAAATTATCAAACAAAAAATATAAAGATAATAAAAAAGATGATGTATCTATTAGAGTAATTGCAGATCATGCTAAGGCTATGACCTTCCTTACTTCAGATGGTGTTATGCCTTCGAATGAGAAAAGGGGATATGTACTAAGAAGACTAATAAGAAGAGCTTACAGACATGGTAAGCTTTTAGGAATAGAAGGCGAATTCTTAACAAATATAGTTGAAAAAGTCATAGATACCTACAAAGTAGAATACGACGAATTAGACATAAATAGGGAAAAAATAAAATCTGTAATAAGAGATGAAGAGGAAAGATTCCAAAAAACAATTGACCAAGGACTAGAAAGACTCGAATCTTTAATCGCAAGAATGAGTGAAACAAATGAAAGGATTCTTGACGGTAAAGAAGCTTTCAAGCTCTATGATACTTACGGATTCCCACTAGATTTAACTAAAGAGATACTAGAAGAGAAAAATCTTGATGTCGACGAGGAAACTTTTAACGAGCAAATGCAGATTCAAAAGCAAACAGCTAGAGATGCTAGAAAGAAAGATGCAGGCTGGACACTCGATAATATAAATACTGATGGAATCGAGAAAACTAGCTTTGTTGGTTATGAAGATCTAGAGATAAAAGCTAGAATATTAAACCTGTTCAAAGAAAACACCGAAGCTTCTTCGCTAAGTGAGGGAGATAACGGTATAGTAATAAGTGATAAGACTTCATTTTATGCGGAAGGCGGCGGTGAAGTAGCTGATACAGGACTAATATTAGGCGATTCCTTTAAGGCTCATGTAATCGACGTACAAAAGCAAAAAGATATTTATTTCCACTATATTGAAGTTGTTGAAGGAGCTATCAAAGTTGGTGATGAGGCTAACTTTAAGGTTGATAGATATAAGAGACTAGCTATACAAAGAAATCACTCTGCAACACACCTACTTGACCAAGCTCTAAGAGATGTTTTAGGTGAAGATGTAAAACAAGCGGGATCATTGGTTGATGAAAATAAGTTGAGATTTGATTTCTCACATAACAAGGCTTTGACAAAAGAAGAAATAAAAAGAGTTGAAGATATTGTTAATAGAGAAATTGTTAATCAAGAACTTGTTACAAAAGAAATTGTAGATTACAAAGAATCTCAAAAAATGGGAGCTATTGGCCTATTCGAAGATAAATATAAGGATAAGGTTAGAGTTGTTTCTATGGGTGATTATTCAAAGGAATTATGTGGTGGCTGCCATGTAAACTATACAAGTGATATTTTGATTTTTAAGATTAAACAAGAATCATCTGTATCTGCTGGAGTAAGAAGAATCGAAGCTCTTACAGGCGAAAAAGCTTTTGAGTATCTCAACGACAAAGCTAATATACTAAATATAGTAGCAGATAGATTAAACACAAACACCAATAACATAACTAATAGAATAGATAGCCTAGAAAATGAAATTGATAAGCTAAAATCAGAAATTAGTAGACTAAAAACTACTAATAGCTCTGATATGGTTAGCGAACTAAAAAAAGATATAAGAGAAATTAAGGGTATAAATTTATTAGTTAAGAAATTTGATAATGCTTCAATGGATGAGCTAAGAGATTATGAAAATAGGATAAAGTCATCAATTGATAATCTTATTATAGTTTTTGCTTCAGTAAGTGATAAGATTGTATTTACAGTTTCTGTAGATGATAAACTAACCGATAAGTACAATGCTGGTAAAATAGTAAGACAAATAGCCCAAATTACTGGAGGTAATGGTGGAGGCAAGAAGAACTTTGCCCAAGCCGGAGGAAAAGATATTTCTAAGCTTGAAGAAGCTTTAGGAAAAGTCAGTGAAATAATTTAAAGGAGATATTATGGCTGATAAAAATAACTTCAATGAGACCATGCTATTTAAGGCAGATAAGGACCAAGAAAAAGATATTAGAGAAATTCTAACAACAGTGTACAAATCGCTAGAAGATAAAGGATACAAACCAACAGGTCAAATAGTAGGCTATTTATTATCAGGAGATCCAACTTATATCACTGCCCATAACGGTGCTAGAAAGTTAATAAGAACAGTAGACCGTGATCGTATACTCGAAGAATTACTAGAGAAGTATATTAATGAGTAGAGTAATGGGTCTAGATGTAGGTAATAAAACAATTGGGGTTGCTCTAAGTGACCCTATGTTTTTATTAGCAAATGCTCTAGAAACAATTAAAAGAAAAAAGGCGAGTACAGACATCGAAAGAATTAAGGAAATAGTTGAAGAAAACGATGTAAATTTAATAGTAGTTGGCCTACCTAAAAATATGAACAATACTATAGGTCCACAAGCTATGAGAGTTATAAGTTTTGTAGATTTACTAAAAAAGCAAGTAGATGTCGAAGTTGTCTATGAAGATGAAAGAATGACTACTATTCAATCAGAAGCTGTTCTTATGGATATGGAAGTGAGACGTGAGAATCGTAAAAAATATATAGATAAAATCGCTGCAACTTTCATACTTCAAACATATTTGGATAGGAGAAAAAATGGATAATATTATTTTGCTCGATGAAGAAAATAATGAAGTCGAATTTGAACTATTAGATACATTCGGAGTAGATGAGGCAAATTATGCTGCCTTAAAACAAGTAGAAGATGAGCTTATTTTAATAGTAGAAGTTATTGAGATAAATAATGAAATCGAACTGAGGTCTATAGAAGATCAGGACTTATTAGATGAGCTTATCGATATTTATGAACAAATGAAAGAAGATGTTAATGAATACTGATCAAATTAGAAAAATTTTTGAAGAAAACAACCAAAAATTTACTAAACAAAGAGAGATTATCTTTAACGCATTGAAAAATTCTGAGGCAAAACATATTACGCCAGAAGAACTTTTTTCAATAGTACATCAAGAACATAAGCAAGTAGGAATAGCTACAATTTATAGGACTTTAAATATATTTGAAGAACTAGGAATTGTCAACAAACAAGAATTTACTGACCAAGCTTATACCTACGAACTTATAGATCCTAAAAATGATCACCACGATCATATTATTTGTACTTCATGCGGTAAAATTATAGAAGAAGAATTTCTATCTAAAGATGAAATGAAAGAATCTTTAAAAAAGGAATTTGATTTTGATTTAGATTACTATTCATTGAGAATCTTTGGTACTTGCTCCGATTGTCAAAAAAACAAGGAGTAATAATGCAAAATGACAAAAAATTAAAAATAATCCCTCTTGGAGGGTTACAAGAAGTAGGTAAAAACTGTACATTGGTAGAATATGGAAATGATATGATCATGATAGATTGTGGATTGACCTTCCCCGATGCAGAAATGCTAGGAGTTGATATTGTAATTCCAGATTTCACCTATGTAGAAGAAAATAAAAATAAATTAAGAGGAATCTTTGTAACGCATGGTCACGAAGACCATATTGGTGCTATACCTTATTTTCTTAAAAACATCGATACCAACGTGTATTGTTCTAAATTAACTAAGGGCTTATTAGAAAATAAGTTTAAAGAGCACGGCTTAAATCCTAACAAAATTAAAATGGTAAATGTGAATAATACTGTCAAAGTTGGATCTTTGAGTGCTGAATTTATTAGAGTGAGCCACTCAATACCAGATGCTTGCTCAATAGCTGTGAAATCTCCAGTAGGAACAGTCATATTTACTGGTGACTTCAAGATGGACTTCACTCCAATTGATAATGACCCTACAGATATTCAAAGACTTGCAGAATTAGGACGCAAAGGAGTACTCGCTCTATTTGCCGATAGTACAAACGTTGAAAGAGAAGGATTTTCACTAAGTGAGAAAACTGTAGGAGATACCTTTGTTCAAATATTTGGAAGGGCTAAGTCAAGAATTATAGTTGCTACATTCGCATCAAACCTTCATAGGGTTCAACAAATCATCTATGCAGCAGAAAGATATAATAAGAAGGTAGCCCTATCTGGTAGGTCTATGCTTAATAACGTAAGAATTGCGAGTGAATTAGGATACCTAAAAATCAAAAGTAATACTTTAATTGATATGAAAAACATCAAAAACTATGCTGATGATGAGATTGTAGTTCTTTCAACAGGAACCCAAGGTGAACCTCTATCTGCTTTGACTAGGATGGCTAATAGAGAACATAAACAAATAAACCTAAATGAAACTGACACTGTAATCCTATCATCATCTGCAATTCCAGGCAATGAGATGGCTATAAATAATACTATAAACAATCTAACAAAAATAGGCTGTAAGATTATATATTCATCCCTTGCGAAAGTACACGCTTCTGGGCATGCTTGCCAAGAAGAAATTAAGTTGATGTATCAATTAGTAACACCAAAATACCTAATACCAGCCCACGGAGAAGTAAGACAATTACAAAAACATGCTGAAATTGCTGAAGATATGGGTCAAGCTAAGGAAAATATTTTGATTGGTAAAAATGGTGATGTTTTTGAATTTACAAAAAAACATGGAGCAATCAATGGTAGAGTTCAGGCAGGAAATATCCTAGTAGACGGTTCCGGAATTGGTGATGTTGGTAATATTGTTCTAAAGGATAGAAAACACTTATCCGAAGATGGGTTAGTTGTTGTTTCAATAACATTCGATAAACATACTCAACAATTACTAGCTGGTCCAGATATCGTATCTCGTGGTTTTGTTTATGTTAAAGAAAATCAAGATATAATTGAAAATGCAAAGTACGTTGTTTTAAGATCAATTAAGAAATGTGCAGATAAGGAAATTCGAGCTATAAGCCAAATTAAATACAAGATTAGAGAAGACTTGAAATCTTATATTTACAATGAGTTAGGTCGTGATCCAATGATACTACCAGTTATATCAGAGTTGGAGAGTAATGAATCGTATAAATAATGAATACATTTCATCTTTTATTGAAGAAATGATTATAGATAAAGATTTCCTTGAGTTAAGAAGATATGCTGAAGTAGAAAATGTTCCTATTATGAAGTTAGAGACAAAGGAATTTCTTAAGATCTTGCTAGCTATAAAAAAACCAAAGTCAATATTAGAAATAGGAACTGCTATTGGCTATTCTTCTTTAGTATTTGATAAGTATACTGATGCCAATATTACAACAATTGAGTTATCAGAAGATATGGCTAAAATTGCTCAGGGAAACTTTAATAAATATAATGTAGGATTAAATTTAATAAATGATGACGCAGAAAAAGCCTTGACTAAATTAAATCAAGGCTTTGATTTTGTTTTTATAGATGCCAACAAATCTAATTACAAGTTCTATTTTGACTATGTAGATAAACATCTCCTAAATAGCGGAGGTATAATCGTAGCTGATAATATTTTATTTAGGGGCGAGGTTTGTAATGATGATTTGGTTGAGAAAAGAAAGATCACTATAGTAAAAAGACTTAGGAATTTCCTAGCATATATTAGCCTAAGAGATGATTATAAAACGTCTATTGTACCTATAGGAGATGGAATAAGTATTAGTATTAAGGAGGAAAAGTGAAAGATAGAAAAGTAGAACTATTAGCTCCCGCAGGGGATATGGAAAGATTAGAAGCAGCAATTAAGTTCGGTGCGGATGCAGTTTTTCTTGCAGGAGACAGTTTTGGCTTAAGAGCTAATGCCAAGAATTTTGACAAAGATGAACTAAAGCAGGCTGTAGAATATGCCCATGATAATAATGTAAGAGTCCATGTTACAATGAACATCTTGCCTCATGATGAAGATATGAAGGGTCTTGTTGAATATCTAGGATTTTTAGATTCTATAGGTGTAGATGCCTTAATTATTTCTGACCCTGGCATTTTCGCCTTAGCAAAAGAGCACACCAATGTTGACCTTCATATTAGTACCCAAGCTTCAGTAACTAACTCAGCAACAGTTAAGTTTTGGCACGATATGGGGGCTAAGAGAGTAATACTTGCTAGGGAGCTTTCTTTAGAAGAAATTAAAGAAGTTAAGAAAAATGCTCCAGAAGATATGGAAATTGAATGTTTCATCCACGGTGCTATGTGTATATCATATTCAGGAAGATGCCTGCTTTCGAATTATATGACAGGAAGAGACGCTAATAGGGGAGATTGCGCCCAATCATGTAGGTGGAAATATTCCATTCAAGAAGAAACAAGGCCTGGTGAATACTATCCTATCGAAGAAGACGGCAAGGGTGGAACATTTATCATGAACTCTAAGGATCTTTGCCTTTTAGATGAAATTGATAAGCTTATAGAAGCGGGTGTAGATAGCTTTAAAATCGAAGGAAGGATGAAGACGGCCTTTTATGTGGCAACAGTAATTAGAAGCTATAGACAGGCGATTGACGCCTATTATGAAGGCAAGTTCAATGAAGATGTAGCTAAAAAATATTATGATGAAATAACCAAGGCAAGTCATAGACATTTTACAAAAGGATTTTTCTATAAAAAACCTGACAGTAATGATCAAATATATGAAAATTCTTCTTATATAAGAAATTACGATTTTATAGGTGTGGTTGTTGATTATGATAAGGAAAGTAAAATTGCAACAATTGAGCAAAGAAATAGATTTTACTTAAATGATAGTATAGAGATATTCTCAAACTCTCCTGATTATTATGAATTTAAAATTGATAATATGAAAAATACAAAAGGAGAGGACATAGAAGTTGCTAACAAGCCAAAAGAGAAGATAGTGATTAAGACAGACCTTCCTCTTGAAAAGGGCGACATGCTTAGAAGAAAAATTGAAAATTAGTAATCTAAAAACCCAGGCCTAATAACCTGGGTTTTATGTAATGTTTTAGTCTTCTGAAGGATTTTCAGAAAAATCTGCTCTTGTTCTACGTGATTCTACACCAACGTTTGAGTTTTCATCAGCTTCATCACTAATACTTCTAAGATTTTCTTGGTCTGGACCTAATTTTTTGTCTAATGATTCTCCGCCAGTTTCTTTGTTTTCTTCCCTAACTTTTTTGTCAAGTTCGGCATTTCCTCTGTATTGGTTTTCATTAGATACTTTTTTGTCGTTTGTCATATAAATCTCCTTTTATATATTCAAATTTCCTTACATTTATATTATAACAGATTTCTAAAAAAATTTCATTAATTATCGTTTGCAATTATCTTAATTATTTCTATAACTGTTTCGCTGGCCTTTATCATATGCTCTATTGGTATGATTTCGTAAACTCCATGGTAGTTCATACCACCAGTAAATATATTTGGAGTAGGTAGATTCATGAACGAAAGTTTAGATCCATCTGTGCCACCTCTGATTGGTTCTATGATAGGCTCAATTTCAAGGTTTTCCATAGCAGTTTTGGCATATTCAACAATTTTCATATTTTTCTTGATAATTTCGCCCATGTTATAATAAGAATCTGCAATATCTACACTTATAAAGTCTCCATATTTTTTGTTTAAATAAGAAGCATTATCGGCGAATTCTTTTTTCATAGCTTCAAATTTATTCTTATCATGCTCCCTAATAATATATTCCATTTTAGTATTTTCTATGTCGCCATTAATACTTAATAAATGGAAGAATCCTTCGTAACCTTCGGTATGTTCTGGTCTTCTTACATCACCTAGTAAGTTATCAAATTCACGGGCAAGACTAATTGAATTTACCATGGTGTTTTTTGCAGAACCAGGATGGATTGATTTACCTCTTATATTTACTATTCCACTAGCAGCATTAAAAGATTCATACTCTAATTCTCCGAGATAACCTCCATCAACTGTATAAGCAAAGTCTGCTCCGAAAGTTTCTACATCGAAAGTATCACATCCAGTACCAATCTCCTCATCTGGAGTAAAGGCAATCATAACATCTCCATGCTCTACATCAGGATTGTTTACGAAGTACTCAACTGCATTCATTATTGAAGCGATACCGCTTTTATCATCAGCACCTAGTAGGCTTTCTCCCCTAGTTGTGATAAGAGTTAAGCCATTAAGTTTATCAAGGATTGGAAACTCCTCCACCTTTATAGATCTCTCGTCATTTAGCTTGATATCTCCGCCCTCGTATTTAATTATTTGAGGATTATCAATCTTACCATACATTTCAGGTGATGTATCCATATGGGATAAGAATCCCACTGCAGGTATTTTTTTGTCAGTATTTGAAGCTAATTTTGAAAATACAAAGCCTTCTTCATTTATGCTAGCTTCAAGGCCCAGTTCTTCTAGTTCCTTTTTTAGTTCTTTTGCAAGCACCAATTGTCCTGGAGTTGATGGTTTTTGTGTATTACCTAACTCAGGATCACTTTTTGTATCAAAAGATATATATTTAAGGAATCTTTTTGTTATATTATCCATAATGCACCTTCTTTCTCTTTTATTATACTCTTATGATTGTAAATTTAACGAAAATTGGTATATTAATTAAGGAAAAGGTGGGATTATGAATAATAAAAAACTTAAAATGATAGTTGAAGATAAAGTTCCAGCTTATGGTACAAGCCATGCAGCTGGTATTGATTTATATTCGTACACAAAAGAGGATATAGAAGTTAAGCCAGGAGAAACCATTAAAGTTCATACAGGAGTTAAGGTAGAAATCCCAGAAGGCTATTTCGGTGGAGTTTATCCAAGATCTTCTACGGGAGTAAAAAAACAATTGATGCTTGCTAACACCATTGGGGTAATTGACTCTGATTATAGGGGAGAAATAATGGTGTTTTTCTACAATTATGGTAACGAAACACAGATTATCAAAAACGGCGATAGACTAGCTCAGTTAGTTATTCAGCCATACTTAAGGTGTGATATAGAACTTGTTGATAGCTTGGAGGATTCTGCTAGAGGAGAGGATGGATTCGGTTCTACCGGTAGATAATGAAAAAAGATGCACTAAAGAAATTTAAAAAGAATAAATATAATATTTATTTAGCTTTGATAGGATTCTTTCTCATTTTGCTTATGACTTTCTTTGTAAAAAACAAAATTGCTGATTACAATTTGAGAAAGCACGATAGGGAAATTGTAATCATTAAAGACAGTGAGAATAATCAACATTCTTATACTTTAAGAGAAATAAGAAAAATAAAATCTATCAAGAAAAAAGTTAAGCTTGAAAAGGGCTTAGAAGAAGTAGAGCTAACTGGAGTAGCATTGGAGAGGCTCTTGGGAGATTTAGGATACAACTTAGAAGAATCTCCAAATCTAATAATAGAAGACTCTGAAGGTAATTATACTACGTTTCCTATGTCTGTAGCCCTAGAAGTTGATAGAGTTCTCTTAGTATATAAGATAAATAACAAGCCAAATCAAGATTATGATGATGCTATGGGAGCACTTTCATTGATAGATACTATTAGTGATAATAAAGAATCTTGGGTAAAGGATGTAAAAGTTTTAGATATTAAATAATAAGGCTATTGCAAATTAAAATCAGCTAGTTCAAACTTACATAATTTATAAGACTCAAACAAAGCCTTAAAAAATATTGTAAGTTAAGAGGTTGGTCTTGCAGTAGTCTCATTTTATTTATAGATTAATTAGAAGGAGTTCAAATGAAAAACGAATTTAAATACGATAAACTTACTCCTATGTTAAAGCACTATGTGGATGTTAAGAATGATTTCAAAGATGCAATACTCTTATATAGGGTGGGAGATTTTTATGAGACTTTCTTTGATGATGCAATAATTACCAGCAAGGCTCTTTCTCTTACACTAACAGGCAAAGAGTGTGGCCATGAAAAGAAAGCTCCTATGTGTGGTGTTCCACATCATGTTATAGATAATTATGCCTTTAAACTTGTCAAACAAGGATATAAGGTTGCTTTGTGTGATCAAGTAGAAGATCCGAAAGAAGCTAAAGGTCTAGTAAAAAGAGCTATAACACGTGTTATAACTCCAGGTACAATTACTGATATGGAGTCTTTAGATAATAGAAAAAATAATTATCTTCTTTCAATCTTTCAAAACGAATATGGACTGGCCATAAGCTATTGTGACATTTCTACTGGAAAGCTTGTTAGCTTTGAGATAAAAGGATTAAGCTCTTCTATAGGTAAAAAAGCAATAGATCAGATAGAGAAAATTAACCCATCAGAAATTCTAATAAACTCTGATTTTAATGACGAGAGTTTAAGAAGATATTTTCTTGATGAAGAAATATTTGTAAATTATATACAAAATCCTAAAGATTATATGAATAGGGCTGATCTTATTAGAGATCATTTGGGAGATGATAATCTTAAAAAGATCAAGAACATGAGGCTATCTATTCTTTCTCTAGCCAATCTTCTAGATTACATTTATAAATACCATAAGGATAATCTAGTTCATATTAATAATATAGATATACTTGAAATAAATGATTACATGGAGCTAGAAGCAAGTACAAGTAAAAACTTAGAGTTAAGTAAGAACCTAAACAATAATACTAAAGAAAATTCACTTCTAAGCATAATAGACAAGGCTGATACTGTAATGGGATCAAGGATGATAAGTGAATATCTAGAAAGACCTCTAATAGATAAAGGAAAAATAGAGAGAAGGTTGGATATTGTAGAAGTACTATTTAACGATAGAATTCTTGCTAATAATATATCAAATCTTTTATCAGACGTCTATGACCTAGAACGACTAATAGCTAAAATTTCTTATAGGAGAGCTAACGGACGTGACTTTATCTCTCTTAAGAACTCTATTGCCAACATTCCTCAGTTAAAGGAAATGTTAATATCTTATGAGGATACAAATATCAGTAATATAGGTGAAAACATCCCAGAAGTTAGCGATATATTTAATTTAATAGATAAGGCTATATTAGAGGATCCTCCTATTGCTATAAGTGAAGGAGGCATAATAAAGGAATCATTCAATGATGAACTTGATAAACTTAAAGAGTCATCAGCTAATGCTCAGAATTCTTTGATTAAATACGAAAATGAGGAAAAAGAGAAAACTGGTATTAAAAACTATAAGATCATATTTAATAAAAATAATGGATATTCTATAGAGATAACTAAATCAAACCTAGATAAAGTACCTGCTTCTTACGTAAGAAAACAAACCTTAAAGAATCAGGAGAGATATACAACCGAAAAGTTAGAAGAAATATCTAGTTTGATTTTAGGTGGTAAGGATAAGATAAATGACTTAGAGTATAAAATCTTCCAAGATATTCGCGAAAAAGTTTTAAAAAATACAATCAAACTCCAAGCATTAGCTAAAATTCTTGCTACGATAGATACCTTAAATACTTTTGCCAAGATTTCTTTGGAAAATTCTTATGTTAGACCGAAGATACGTGAAGATAACATAATTAAAATTAAGGACGGTAGACATCCTGTTATAGAAAGAAATCTTAAAGAAAATGAATTCATCCCAAATGATACTGATATAGGCGAGGATGATAATCTAATACAGATAATAACTGGACCTAATATGGCGGGAAAATCAACCTATATGAGGCAAATGGCTATCATTATTATACTTGCTCAAATGGGATGCTTTGTACCAGCAACTTTTGCAGAAATCTCAATCTGTGATCAAGTCTTCACGAGAATTGGGGCGAGTGATAATATTTCAAAAGGTGAATCCACATTTATGCTTGAGATGAATGAAGTAAGTAATATACTTAAGAACGCTACAGAACATTCTTTTGTAATTCTAGACGAAGTAGGTAGGGGAACTTCTTCTGATGATGGATTAAGTATAGCTATGGCAATTGTCGAATATCTAAGCAAGAACAAAAGGGTAAAGACTGTTTTTGCAACACACTTCCATGAGCTTACCGTGCTAGAAAATGAGCTAGCCAATGTGAAAAATCTTAAAATAGAAATATTAGAAGAGAATAATAATCTTGTATTTTTAAGAAAGATAAGCGAAGGTAAGTCTGATAGGTCATACGGAATAGAGGTTGCTAAATTAAGTGGTCTTCCAGATGAAATAATCGACAATGCCAAGGTAATTATGGATAAACTTTCTACTGATGATTTCTATGATCTTGACAAGAAAAAAGAAATATCAACATCCATGGAGGAGATTTCTAAGCAAAAACTAGAAGAAGTTAAGAAAGAAGCATCAAATATTGATATAAATAACCTGACTCCTATGGAAGCAATAAATTCTTTAAGTAATCTATTAAATAAGATTGGTGAGCTTTGATGACTATATTAAAACTAGATGATAAAACAATCGAAAAAATCGCTGCTGGTGAAGTCATAGAATCTCCCGTATCTATTGTCAAAGAACTAGTAGAAAATTCTATAGATGCAGGGGCCGATAGCATAACAGTGGAGATTAAAAACGGTGGCAAGACTTATATAAGAGTTACAGACAATGGTTCAGGCATAAGTAAAAATGAAATAGAGCTTGCCTTTAGTAAGCATGCGACATCAAAAATCCGCGACTTTAATGACTTATATGATATATACTCCCTTGGCTTTAGGGGAGAAGCCTTGGCAAGTATTGTTAGTGTTAGTGAAGTAACAGCTATTAGTAAGACAAAAGATGAGATGGTGGGTACTAAGATTAATTTTAACAATGGAGAGAAAACTCTTACAAGCATTGCCACAAATGTAGGAACCAGCATCGTAGTGAAAGATTTATTTAGAGATATACCAGTCAGAAGGAGATTTCTAAAATCAGACATTGTCGAATCCAATCATATAAGTAAACTTATGTATGCCATAGCAATAGGATACCCTGAAATTTCTTTTAAATTCATTAAGAACGAGAATATTGAATTTTCAACAATAAAAAATGAAGATATAAAAATAAGGATAGCAAAGCTTTTGGATGATAAGCTCGAAGATCATCTAATCAAAATTTCAGATAACAATGAAATATATAATCTTGATGGATTTATATCCAATAACAACTATTATAGAGGAAATAGATCCTTACAGTACATTTACATCAATAATAGACTTGTTGAAAGTGAACTAATCAGAGATAGGATAGAAATAGCCTATAGAGGAAACATACCTAATGGAAGATTCCCAGTTTTCTTCCTTTATATAAAAACTAATCCTAAAAATATCGATATCAATGTCCATCCAAATAAGAGAGTTATTAAATTTTCTTACGAAGATCAATTGATCGATCTTATAGATTCAAGTATCAGTAAATTTATAAATGCATCTTATGGAGTAAAAGAAATAAGCATTAAAGAAAATAATAAGAATGATCTTATGGATTTTTCTGATTATGCTCAAATCCTAAATAACTACAATAATACACAATCTCTTGTAAAAGAAAGTTCATTTGACAACATATATGATACAGATAAAAATGAGTCTTACGATGATTATGAAGATAATAGCTTTTTTAATAGTAAAACAGAATTAAGTTTTGAAGAGGAAGAAAAATATGTAGAAGAAGGACTAAATGAGGGCAAGATTATAGAAAAAACATTTGACGAAAATAGTTATATTGAAGATTTTGAATATTTAAACTATAAATGTTCAATATTTGCTAGATACTCTATATTTGAAAGGAAGAATAAACTTTTCATCTTAGATCATAGGAGAGCTACAGAAAAGATTAACTTTAACAAGTTCTTAAATCAGTTTGAAAATAAAACGATAGATGAACAACTTCTCATTGATCCCTTAATAATAAACTTAAGTAAATTTGATATTGATAGATTCAGTGAAAAGAAAGATATCATAAATAGACTGGGATTTGATGCGGAAATCATAGGAGATAGGTCAATAATAATTCGTTCAGTTCCTTTCATTTTTTCTATACCCGAAGAGGATAAGTTCTTTTACGACTTATTAGACTTGGATTACAGCAGAGATACAGACTATTTATATAAGAAGCTTAGGAAATTAAATCTCTCCCTATCCTTTAGAAAAGGAGACAAAATAAATGAAGAAGAGGCATACGAACTTATAAGTAAGTTGAAAGTATTAGAAAATCCCTACACAACCTATGATGGTAAGGCAGTTCTTGTAAAGATTGATGAAAAAGATGTGGAGAAATATTTTGAAAGATAGATTAATTGTAATTACGGGTCCTACAGCTAGTGGTAAAAGCGATATAGCAATAAATTTGGCGAAAAGTCTCGACTCAATGATTATATCGGCTGATAGTCAACAAGTATATCGCTATATGGACATAGGTACTGATAAGATTAATGATGTTTTTGATGTAGATCATTTTATGCTTAATATAGTTGATCCCAATGAAGAGTTTTCGGTAGAAGATTTCTCCAAAGAAGCAAAATCTCTTGTAAAAAAAATTAATCAAAATATGAGAATACCAATAGTTACAGGTGGTACAGGCTTCTATATCGATTCTTTGATTTTTGACATGAATTATGGAAGAGTCGAAAAAAATCAAGCCTATAGAGATGAACTACAGCAAGTTGCACAAGAAAAGGGGAACGAATATCTTTACAAAAAGCTAGAATCCCTTGATCCTGAAACTAGCAAAAGATACCACCATAATGAAGTTAATAGGGTTATAAGAGCCCTTGAGATATATAAGGTCAGTGGTGATATTCCTTCAAAGATTAGAACTGGTGAGAGAAGGCTAAACGATAAGGTAGACCCCTTAGTTTTCTTCTTAAATTACGATAATAGAGATATACTATATAATAGAATAAACCAAAGAGTATTAGAAATGGTTAATATGGGATTAGTTGACGAAGTTAGAGATTTAACTTATAGATTTAAGCTTGATAGTAAGTCCCAGTCTATGTCCGCAATTGGTTATAAAGAAGTATTAAAATATATTGATAATGATATAAGTCTAGATGAAATGATTAATTTAATTCAAAAAAACACTAGACATTATGCTAAAAGACAGATAACATGGATGAAAAAATACTTGAATTATCCATTTACTTATGAAATCAAAATGGATGAATTAAATAAAAAAGACGCAAGTGATATAATTTTAAGTGTTGTTAAGGAAGTATATGAATTATAAAGAAATATATGAAAATTTTAAAATAGATAATGATTTTGACGAAGAAATAAAACAAATAGAGAAAAAATTACAAGATAAATTTCTAAAAATAGATGAAATATCAGAATACAATCAGCTAAAAGTATTAAAAGCTTTTAAAGGCAATGATCTACAAACCTCTGATTTTATGCAATCTACAGGTTATGGTTATGCAGACACAGGAAGAGATAAAATAGAAGCTATTTTCTCAGATATATTTAAGGCTGAGGATTCCTTGGTACGTCCAAGTATTGTATCCGGAACTCATGCCTTATCAATCGTCTTATTTGCCCTACTAAAAGCAGGAGATAAGATGGTTGCTATAACAGATGATCCTTACGATACTATGCAACAGGTAATAGGTATTGCAGGAAATAAAAAGGGAAATCTTATTGAAAGAGGAATCAAATATGATAAACTTGAACTAGATTCATACAATAGAATACAATATGATAAAATTGGCAATCATGTGGACGATAAAACAAGGCTTGTACTTATACAAAGGTCAACTGGCTATACCCAAAGAAGAGCCTTTACTATAGAGGAAATCAAAAAGGCAATAGATTATGTAAGAAAGGCTAATCCAAATACTATAATCTTTGTTGACAATTGTTATGGCGAATTTACCGAAACAATTGAGCCTATCGAAGTCGGCGCTGATATTCTCGCTGGATCATTAATCAAAAATCTTGGAGGAGGCATAGCTATTACAGGTGGGTACATCTGTGGTAAGAAAGATTTAGTAGAATATTGTGCCAATCACTTAACTGCTCCTGGTATAGGAAAGGACGAAGGCTTGAGTTTTGGTACCAACAGGCTTGTAGCAGAAGGATTGTATTTCGCACCTCACATTGTAAAGGAAGCAATGAAAGTTGCCTTACTTTTTGCCCATACCTTTACAAACTTATCATACGAAGTAATCCCAAAAATTGATGATCCAAGGTCTGATATAGTTCAGTCTATTATTTTAGAAGACCCAGAAAAGGTAAAAGTATTCTGTAAGGCAATTCAAGAAGCATGTAGCGTTGATTCTAATTTCGTGCCAGAAGCCTTCCCAATGCCAGGTTATGAAGATCCAGTAATAATGGCAGCTGGAGGCTTTGTTGAAGGAGCTACTTCTGAATTATCCGCCGACGGACCACTAAGAGAACCTTACGTAGTGTATTTGCAAGGCGGTTTAAATTATTTCCATGGAAAATTAGCTTTAAAACTTGTTTTAGATAGATTCAAAAAAGAGAAATTTATATAAGATAAGTTGTAAAATTAAATGCGACACTAGAATAAAATAGAAAACTCATAC
>JAQEDR010000010.1 GCA_027669155.1 Peptoniphilaceae bacterium AM52-5BH
AGTTTTTAAATTATAATTATTGTATCTTCTTAATTGAGCCTTTACTCTAGCAACTAACTCTCCAGGTAAAAATGGTTTAGTTACATAATCATCCGCTCCAAAAGTTAAACCCTTGATTTTACTTGATTCATCATCCTTTGCCGTAAGCATAATAATTGGGTAATTATAAGATTCTCTAATCTTGGCGCATATATAATATCCATTTTCACCTGGTAACATAATGTCTAAAATAGCTAAATCAAATTCCTTTTCTTTAATATATTTGAGTGCCTGTTCTGAAGATGTAGCTCTCTTTATAATATAATCCTCATTTTTTAGATATATCTCTATTAAATCTAATATTTTTTCATCATCTTCTACTACTAATATAGAGTAATCCATAATTATCTTTCCTCCATTTTAGATCTATTAATTCTGTTAAAATAATTCAATCAGAATAAGAATTTAATTTTCATATAAATGAATTCTAAAAATACAAACTATTCATGTTCATCTTTATCTTATAGACATCCTTTATCATACTAAAAACAATTATAATATCCTTATATATTCCTGAATTTATCAAATTTGTTATCTTTTTGTTTAATATATCTTCTCTTCTTACATATTATAGCTTCATAAAATTAACTACCTACTCCTCTTACAAACACCGTATATTGATTTACTATTGTATCACACATTTCAAATTTTTGCTTACTTTCAACTCTTGTATATATTTTATTGCTAATAAAAAATAAAAGCAATTAAAAACTATTAATTTATATATCCCCCTATAAAAATTTATTCCTTATGTTTTCAATTGAATTTATCAAACTTTACATTTGGCTGGCTAACATTCATATACTTTTTAGTAAGGATGAACAGATCTCGCTTTGTATAAAGATTTATAATCTTTTTTTCAAATTAATCTATACTTTCTTGATAAACGCAGATACATAATTTCATTAGTCTGTTTATCTATACTAAATTAAAGAAAAAATCTCTTTTATTCTATTTATGTGCAGCAAATAGAATAAAGCTAAGACTTAAAAAATATTATATTATCAATTACATTTCTTGTTAGCTCTGATTCATCACATTTGTTTTTCTATAATATACTAATATTACAGAATAAATAAATTTATCCTGCAATATCAGCTTTTACTTCATTCTACCTTTCTACAGTATTATCTTTTCTTCCTTTATTTTCTATTTCTATATTTTTCTTGTTTTTAAATTCCCTTAATTTTTCTATAGTTGAAGACTTATCCTTAGTCTGCTCCTTTGCTTTTAACAACTTGGCAGAATATATCTTTATACTCCTATATTCTTTTCCATCCTTTCCTTTGTTGATTTTTCCCTTACCAAATAAATGTACAAAGTCACCTTTCTTCATATTATCGACTTGACTAATTTTATCATCATATGCATAACAATCAGTAAACTTTACATTTCCTTCTTTGTCATTTTCTGCTATAGAAAAGGAAGCAACTTTAAAGCTTCTTCCATCTTTTGCTTTTAAATCTTTGATCTCTATATCACTAGCTAAATTTCCATCTATGTTTAATATGTCCTTACTTTCTTTATCTACTTGTTCTTGATTAATTTCTAAATTTTCTTCTAATCCTTGCTCATCTATATGATCCATAAACTTTTCATCAATAAGTCCCATTACTGAATCACTCATATAATTATCATAGGCAACATTAAGAACCTCTTCATTTAACACTCCTGTTTCAAGAGATACGATCCCTTTTACAAATTCTTTATAATTATATTCAGCTAGAAAGTCTATTGTATTTTTCATACTTTTAAAATCAATATTTTGCATATTTGCTATAGTTTTTATATCGCTGGCATACCTTACTGATTCCCATTCATACTTTTCGCTTTTCTTATTTAACTTAATTCCTGTAGCTAAAATAAATTGATTACCATCAAATAGTGTAGCTTGATTATCTTTCACATCAAGTACCATTGTTTCCCCAAATTCTGTATTAATTATATTTCCTTTTCGTACATCCATTAATATTCCTCCTATTAATTCTTCTTTTTCTTCATTAATTACAAATTGTTTTATTTCTTCAACTGTCGGATCATTAATTATAGTTTGAATAAAGTCTACTAATTTATCCTCTGAATCTCCTAAATTTTTGATTCCATACTCCACTAAGTTATTAATTATTCTTTGAGTTGCTCCATCAAAAGAAAACTCATTTTGTATAAATTCATTAAATCCTTCTTTATCAAATCTCATATTCTCTTCCTCTAGCAATATTACTTATATATTTATCTACCATAAGGCTCACAGTTATCTATTTCTTTTATATTATTGTCTTCTGCTAAGTCGTTCTTATATTCCTGTAACTTATCTATGATAGATTTTCTTTCTTCTTTAGCATGAAAATTATCTTCAACATCATAAGTAGATTCAAAATAATCAGAATCTTTAAAGTCATTATCATATCTATCAGGAATTCCATCATTATCCAAGTCTAAATTTAATGGATCATAAAAATTACCTTCATCATCTATTTCAAGTCCAAGAATTTCCTTTAACTTTTTTTCATCAACTGCTACAAGCTCACTAAAATCCCAAAAGCCAATAGCAGTCTTTATTTGTATTAACTCTTTCAAATTGCTTGCATCCAAAGGATCATAGGTGTACTGAAAGCTGTCAATTAAAGTGTTATCTACATAGGTATTCATTTTATAATTTTCCAAATCTAAACTAATTTGTATCTCATGTTTTTCATCTGGTGTAGTTGCATAAGCTATTCTTATGTCATTTAAATCAGGAAATAGGTTATCAAAATCTTCTACTTTGTTATCTTCTTCATATTCTCTATTCAAGAAATTAATTAATTCTTCCTTTACTTCTTCAAGCAATGGATTATCTTGTTGTATATCTTCACTATCTCCCATATCCAAAAGATTATTTACTTCTGAAAGCCTTAGAGACTTATCTTTCAAAAGCTCAGCTTGTGGAAATGTCTTTTGTACTTCTAGTTTTGCTATTTGGAATTGTTCTTCTGTATCTTTTAGTTTAGATATATTATCTTCTAGTCTTTCCGGTAATTTATCTAGTATATTATCCATTCTTGTAATATTGCCTAATCCGTCTGTTCCAAACTCTCCCGTATAATCTTCTTTTCCTTTCAAAATAAAGTTATACTTATTAAAAAAAGAATCATACTTTATAGACAGATCAAAGTTTCTATACTTCCCTACTTTTATTCCTTCTCTATCCATTTCTCCATTAATTTTCAATCCCTTAATTTTATTCAACAAAAACTCCCCTGCAATTTTCTTATCCGTATACTTTTTCTCATCAATGGTTAGGGAGGTAAATTTATTTTCCTCTTTTGTATTTTTACTTACTTCTTTATAAGGCTCAGTATTCTTAATATCTTCTCTTATGTTCTCTATTTTTTCCTTTAATCTATCTATTTCTTTTGGATAAAACTTTACTACCTTATCTTCCATCTTATAAAGATTAGATTTAAAGTTTGATTCTAACATTTTAAGTTTAGAAACCTCTACATCAAGGTCCATCTTTTCTTTGATTAGAGGATTACTCGTTGCAAGTGCCTTAATCTCTGCATAATTTAAAGTTGCCTCATCTACATCTTCTGCTACTCTTACTGGCGTTTTTGAAGTCATAATTTGAGAAATATACTTCTGTTTGTTTTCTAAAGTTTGGAAAAGATAAGCATCGAAAGTGTTTTCTGTTATATATCTAAAAATATAAACTTTTTTATTTTCATTTCCCTGTCTTACAATCCTACCTGCTCTTTGAGAAAGATCGGCAGGTCTCCATGGTATATCAAGATCATGGATAGCGATTAATTTATCTTGAGCATTAGTACCTGCTCCCATCTTTTGAGTAGAGCCAAGTAATATTCGTATTTCTCCTTTTCTCACTTTGTCAAATATTGCATCTTTTTCCCTATTATTTTTTGCATTATGGATAAATTCTATCTCTTTTTCAGGCACTCCTAAATTCATAAGTTTTTGTTTAATGTCATCATAGATGTTAAACTCCTTACTTGGTGTAGACATATCACAAAAGATTAATTGTGCCGATTTTTTATCCTCATATTTTTCCCAAATACTAAATACATTTTTGATGCAAGTATTTACCTTACTGTTTGGATCATCTGGAAGTAGAGTATTTATTAATCTTTGATCTAAAGCCATTTTCTTTCCATCATTTGTAATTAGTAACATATTATCTACACTAGAATCAACTTGTTTATTACGAACTTTATCTGCTCTTTCTGAAAAAGTTTCAAGTATTTTCTTCTGTTCTTCTGTAGGCTTTGTCTTTATAGTTTCATAGCAAGCTTCAGGAGTCGGTAAATTTAATACATCTGCTGTCTTAATATCCATAAATCCTTTTATTGTATTCATAAGTTCCGGTAGATTATAGAACTTAGCAAACCTCGTTTTACTTCGATAACCATTTCCTTCTGGATTAAGTTCAATAGCTGTTATAGTTTCTCCAAAAGTAGAAGCCCAAGAATCAAAATGTTGTAACTTCATCTTTTTTAATTCATCACATTGTAAATATCTCTGCATAGTATAAAGTTCAGCCATGCTATTACTTACAGGTGTTCCAGTAGCAAATACTAGACCTTTGTTATTAGTTATTTCATCCATATAGCGACATTTCATAAGCATATCGCTTGACTTTTGTGAATCTGTAGAAGTAATACCTGCTACATTTCTCATTTTAGAATAAAGATATAGGTTCTTATAAGCGTGGGCTTCATCTACAAATAACTTATCAATTCCCAATTCTTCGAAAGTTACTACATCGTCTTTTTTATAGTCAGCACTTAGTTTTTCTAACTTTGTCTCTAACTTTTTCTTTGTCTTTTCTAATTGCTTTACAGTAAATCTTTGATCTCTTTCCCTTTTATACTCATCTATATAGTCAATAATTTCATCAATTTGACTTTGTAATTCATATTCTTGTCTTTCTTTTGATATAGAAATTTTTTCAAACTGAGAATGCCCTATAATAACTGCATCATAATCTCCTGTAGCAATACGACTGCAAAATCTTTTTCTCCTATCTGGTGTAAAATCTTTTTCTGTTGCACATAATACATTAGCTCCTGGATAAAGTTCATTAAATTCTCTTCCAAACTGCTCTACTATATGGTTAGGTACAACAAACATCGACTTATTGCTCATACCAAGTCTTTTTGACTCCATGGCTATACCTATCATTTCAAAGGTCTTTCCTGCTCCTACTTCGTGGGCAAGTAAAGTATTTCCACCAAATAAACCTCTTGCTATGGCATCTTTTTGATGAACTCTAAGTTCAATTTCAGGATTCATTCCTTCAAAAGTAAGATTAGAGCCATCATACTCCCTTAATCTTATGGAATTAAATCTTTCGTTATAGTCTTTTACCAACCTATTTCTTCTTTCTACATCATCAAATATCCAGTTCTTAAATTCTTCTTTTATTATTTCTTGCTTACTTCTTGCAAGCATTGTTTCTTTTTGATTTAAAACAGATTTTTTCTTTCCGTCACCATCTTCTATTTGATCAAATACTTTTGTATCCCTCAGGTTTAAAATATCTTCTATTAATTTATAGGCGTTTACTCTATTTGTGCCATAGGTATAGATGGCAAGATCATTGTCCCTATCACTGCTTTTACCTTCAACTCTAAATTCTCCCGTAAAGTCAGAATATTTAATATCAATATCCCATCTTGCAGATCCTGATGTTTTTAATAAGTCAAACATAAATTTTTTGTAATCTTCTTCTGGTATCCATGTTGCACCCATTCGAACTGTAATTTCACTTGCATCAAGTTCTTTAGGCACAACTTCCATTAGCTTTGTTTTTTGAAAGTGTAACTCTTTTAATTCCTTTTCTAATAACTCTCTATCTGCTAAATTTTCTTTCTTTTCTAGCTCTTTTTCAATATTTTTAATATAGGAATCTATCACTTCCATTTTTTCTCTTATATTTCCTGATAAATATTCATCAGCACTTACATAAAATCTTGAAAAATCTCCTACATCTTTAGCAGACTTAAATGGATTTATATCATTAGGTTCAAACGAATCTAGGTTTAAAAATATTTCTCCCTTTAACTCTTCTATTAATTTATCTCTCGACTTGCCTGTTAATTCTTCCATATAATCAAAATTAACTTTTCCTTTTTGACTAATAGATAGTACAAGAGCATCTATCGCCTTATCCGTATGATCTATAACTACAGCTTTTTTTATGGTTCTTTTCGTGAATATATCAGATTTCCCTATAAAGTTTCCTTCTTTATCTAATTTTTCCAAGGTTGAAATCAAGGAAAAGTTGGAATCTTCTCTAAATAACTTTTTACTAGCTTTTGAATTTAATCTCCCATATTTTTTTGAAAATTCATCATATAGGCTATTTAGTTTTTCTTGTTCTTCTTTTATCTCTTCATCTAAGTAATCTTCCTTTTGAAAAGTGATTACATTTCTTAGACTTGCATTTAATTTTAAATACTCTTCTATCTTGCCCTTATCCTTTTCATTTAAGGATACTTTTTGCATAATAGAATTTTCTCTAAAATATATTTCATCATCTACTAGAGCAAATGAATAATTTTTAACCCTATCATCGGCAGGTACTAGTCTCTCTCCCAAGTCTTCATCCATTTGAACTTCTTCATATTTTCCTTTAATATTCTTTATGGCTAATTTTAATCCTTCTTCTAAGGAAATATCTTCTCTTTCTATACAGGAAAGACTTGTTCCAAATCTTGATGATATTTCTTCCATAGTCCCTATTACCATATCTGGATTATCAACAAAGTATTTATTGTAACTTAATCCTTTTTCATCTTTATCTAACTTAACCCAATCTTCATCTATTTTTAAAAGTCTATCTCTTTTTTTTAAGAAAATTATATCCGAGGTTACTTCTGTACCGGCTTGTCTTTTAAAAGTAGTATTTGGTAATCTTATAGCTCCTAAAAATTCTGCTCTTTCAGATATATATCTTCTAACGTCTTCACTTTTTTTATCCATTGTTCCCGATGATGTAATAAATGCGATAATCCCTCCATCACGAACTTTATCTAATGACTTAGCAAAAAAATAATCGTGAATAAGAAAGTTATTTCTTTCATACTCACGATCTGCTACTTTAAATTCTCCAAAAGGAATATTTCCTATGGCCACATCAAATAAATTATTAGAAAAATTGGTTTCTTCAAATCCTTTTATTTGTATATTGGCACTAGGGTAAAGTTCTTTGGCAATTTGTCCACTAATGCTATCTAACTCTACTCCATAAAAGTTTGACTCATTCATTTCTTCAGGTAGGCTTCCTATAAATCTTCCTGTCCCAGCACTTGGTTCTAAGATGTTACCTTTTTTAAATCCAAAATTAGAAAGAGTTTCATATATAGAGTCTATAACTAATTTAGGAGTATAAAAAGCTGTTAAGGTAGATTCTCTTGCTCTATTATATTCTTCACCAGTTAAATTTTCTTTTAAAAAATTTCTCGCATCAAGCCACTGACCTTCCTTTTCTTCGTCAAATACATCAGCAAGTCCTCCCCAGCCTACATACTTTGCTAAAATTTCCTGTTCTTCCTTTTTTGCAAATCTATTTTCTCTTTCTAGATTCTTTAAAAGTTTAATAGCTTCTATATTATTCTTTAGCCTTTGAGAAGGCGGTAAGTTTTCTTCTTCATTTAAGATTTTATAGTTTTCTAGGGAAACTTCCTCTATTTCTTTTTCTTGAATAGATTGTTGTTCTTCCAACTTATATTTGATTTTAAGTTTCTTATCGGCTTTTTCTTCTTTAAGATCTCTCGCAAAGTCTCCAAAGCTAATTTGCTTTACTGACTCTATATTTTCTACTTCTTTATTTCCTATAACTTCTAAATCAAGGTCATTATAGTCATTAAAAAGAATTATTTCACTCCCTGTAATAAACCCATTCATTAGTCCTGTATTATCTTCTAGTTCTATAGTTTTAGGATTTGTCTTATCATTAATATTAGATATGGTATATTCTCTACCTTGGTATCTAACATTAATGCCTTCTGTAAAAGACTTTTCTTCTTGTTTTTCTTTTTCTATTTGCTGATTTAAATATCCCTCTAGAAGTACTTCCCTGTGTCTATCATCCAATAAATAAGGGACACTATTTAATAAGTCTTTATAGCTTTTATATTTTATAGCTGAATTAGTATTCAAAATATATCCATTGTATCGCAGATTTTGTTTAAGGAATTTTTTCTTTGTATCTAAAACTAACTCAACCTCAAAGCCTTCTTTTCCCTTTATAGTGTCTTTAATACTATCCGGAATTTTTAATAGTCCATCTTCTACTTTCTTTGATAAAAGTAAATATTCTTCATTTTGAGGATCAAAGTAGTACTCTTTTTTTTCTTTAGTATCCTTTTCTATTAGCTTAGATATGACTTCCTTTTTATTTCTTATTTCTTCAATTTGTGTTTTTTCTTCTTGAAATAGATCCACATTAAAAATAATTTCATTTTCTCTATTTATATAAGCAAGATTCTGATAGGCCCCATTAATTTCAAGATTTTTATTTAGTACATATATATCATCATAGTAATCTGGAAATTGCTGACCAAAACTTTTTATATCTATGTCATAACCTTCTTTAAATTTTGTTACTTCATCATCAGATATTTCAAATAAGCCTTCCCTTTCCAATGTAAAGACATCATTTAAATTTCTAAGATTTACATCTTTCATTTTGATAGCCATTTCATCAAATAAGCTATCTACTTTTCTGCTTTCTTCAAAGGATTTACCCTTATATAAGGTATATACCTTCCCTTGAGGATTGTCCTTTCTTGGATAAACTCTACTTCCTGTTTCTTCTAATTCTATATCCTTTGTTTTCTCTCTATCTACTAGAGCATAATAATAACCTACTTTTACTGCTATTTTATCTTCTAAAATCTCTTTTGCTAATTCTTCTTCTGTGCTATCTCTTAGTATTTCTACTACTTTTAAATTTCTTTCTTTAAAAGAATGTGAGAATAGTTTTAAGTTCTTATCAAAATAGGCATCATAGGAGTAATAAATGATTGGATTGTCATTCTCATCATATGCATTAGAAAGATTTTTTATTTTTAAATACTTATTATCTTCTGTTTTAACTATGTCCCCTACTTTTATAGAGTCCATATTCTTATCAGCTTCTACATAATTCTTAAATAAATTATCTAAATATTCTCTATATCTATTTTGGATTCTAATACTTAATTTTCTAACGCTTTCTATAGACTTCATATCATCTGGAAGATTGTCCTGTTTATGGGAAACTTCTCTCATTATTTTTGCATATTCTCTTTGAAATACAGAATTAAAACTTGCTAGGGTATCATTCCCTAAATTTTCTCTTGCTTTTATAATTTCTTTTTCTAAATTTTTATCCTTAACTAATACATCGAAAAGTCTATCTTCAATTTGATTTATAGAAAGTATTTTTTCATCTATCTTACTTTCTTCACTAGCTTGATTAAGTTCTTTTTGATTTCTTCCTATTTGTTCATACAGAAAATCGAAGCCCCTTTGATTAGCCTCATTTCCATCACCTATGTCTATCCTGTAATAATCAACCTTTTTCCCATCTACTATATGATCAAAATAGAATTTGGAATATCCTACCCATTCATCAGTAATCTGTGGATATTTATCTTCTTCAAATGCCTTATTTTGAAGTCTTATCTTTTTATCTATTTCCTTTATTTCATCTAATAGTTCCTTAGTTAATCTTTGACCTTCATAATTTTTTTCTATCAGACTTGAACTTTCATTAAATTCAACTATCCAATAATCTTCTTCATTATCTATAAGATTATCTTGATTAAAGTCTATTTTATCTTTACTAATGTAAAATTCCCTAAACTCTTCAAAACCATTTACTATATCATCGTCTATAATTTCCCTATCGGAATTTACTATGATATTTGGAATGTCATCATATTGACTTTGACTTTCTAAAAGATAATATTCTTTTCCTTCTATCTCTTCCTTATCTTTAATATAAAATGTGTCCTCTATTCCCTCAAGAACAATTCCATCTTCTAAATGGTCTAAGGATGAATCTAATTGTTTTTCATAGGCTAATGAGTATAAGTCCTCTTTTAAAGAGTTTGGCATAAAGTCATCATAAATTACAAGTCTTCCATTTTCTCCAATACTTGCTACAGATTGCCCTTGATAGTAGTAGGTAGAAATACTATTTATCTTTTCTGTATAAACCTCACCATCTGTAGGAGGTAGATCATCTTGATAATTTATAGACTCTTGACTTTCTTCTTTTATATCTTTTACATAATTTATATCATGGTCAACTTTTTTCTCCCTATCCTCTTCAATACTTTCTTCTATATACTTATTTTCTTTAATAAGGTCATTAATTCTTTTTGCAACATCAGACCAAGATAACTTAATTTCTTCAGCATTTCCCTTACTATATTTTATTCCCTTTGCATCGTGCCATTCTCCACTTCCCATTGCTCCTGATAGGGCATGAGAAGAACCACCTATTCCATATTCATTTTTTAGAAAATCTGCCTTTTCTTTTAAAGTATGTTCTTTCCTAAAAAAGTCATATATTCGTTTTTTCCCATCGGAAAATCCACTACCTTTTCGTAAATTCTCATCTATTTCATCTTTTGTAATAAAACTATAGATAGATTCAATATCCGTCAAACTTGACTGGTATACTTTTCTTTTTATTTCTAAGTCCCTAAGGTCCTGATAAATTCTATCTACTTTATGGTGATTAAATCGTAAAATATTAGGATTACTCTTGTATTCTTCCAAAAATATTTCATATTCTTTTCTTAATTTACTTCTAAAATTCTTCTCTTTTAGTTTTCTACATAAATTTTCTGTTTTTTCTTGGAAGTTTTTTTCTTTTATTTCACTTAGACTTGTAAGATAACTATCTTTTATTTCATCGGAAAAATCTTCTTTTAAATACCATAGTTTTTCTGCTATTTTTTCTATTTCATAAGACGAACTTTCTATTAATTCTACATTAGTAGCAAATTCTCCTCTATCTAATAAATCATTAATATTACTAGCTAAATCCTCCCAAGAAACTATTTGACCATCCCTATCTCTTGCTCCATCTCCCTCTTTAAAAATTGCACCTTTTTCTCCAAACCAAGCTGAAATTCTTCTTCCATCTATTTCAAAACCATTAGCTCCTATATATGTCTCTTTTAAGAAGTTTGCTTGTTCTTTCAAGGACTTTCCCTTAGAAAACTCTGCTATTACTGGCAATCTACCATCTTGATTATTTCCTCCATAGATTAAAAATGTATCTATTTCTCTTTGGTTTATTGGACTTGTAATAAATGTCTGCTCTTTCTGATTATTGGCAGAAAAAAAGGAAGTAAGCTCTACTTCCCCTATATCTTTAATTTCATGTTCATTTTTTAAACTAGGATAATCTCCTTTTCTCCCATCTCTTGTAGGAGCATATCCATATTCTTCTTCAGTCCTATATATTTCAGATAGTCCTTTTCCTTCAATTCTTCTGTCAGTCCCCAAGCTTCCATCATCTTGACTTCTTCTCGACTGATAAACTCCTCTATCTCTTCTTCCTTGGATAGTAGATGACTCATTAATGTCCCCTGTAGATACATTATCTGATAGTCCTCTTTTTTGCTTTCCTTGAGAAAGTTCAACCTCATCCTTCCCCAATAATTGAGCTTTCCTATATCCACTTCTTTCGGCATTTCCATATTTGGTACTAAAACTTCCACTTCTTGATTCATCAGTTCCATCTTGTAAGTCCCTCCATGTATCTCGAATGGGTTCTCCTTGATTACCGGTGTGTAAATTCCTTCCTCTACTAGATATTCCTTGTCTGCTAATACTACTTTCTCTTTCATCTTCTAAGCCTCCTTCTTCTAATTTATTGTAATCTTCTTCTATATCTTTATTTATATTATCCGTTAATTCATTATAACGCTCCCTTGAATCTTTTGTCTGCTCCCAATTTTTTCTTTCTTGAACTTTCTCTGAAATTTCTAATTTATTTATTTCTCTTCCTAAATCAATTAAAATATTTTTACTTATATTAGATGTAAAGTTTAAAGCTTTATCTATGTCCACACTTGATATTTTAGATAATATAGACAAATCTTCTTCCTTTAGTTCATAGGAAACTCCCATTCTCTCACTTACGGAAACTTTTACAGATTCTTTCAGTAAATTAAAAAGATCTATCTTTTGAATAGCCTTCAGGCTTTCATCGGATAGACCTTCTAATGTTTCGTCAAATTTTCTTCGAACATAACTTCCTGCTAAGGCATCTATTTTATCTCCTTGACTCAATAAAAGCTGGCTGTCTTTTTCTTTAAACTTATCTATTAGTTCATCTAATAAATTTAAATGTTTTTTGCCATCATATTCCCATAATTTCACCTCAGAAATGTTGTGATCAATGCTTACCGTTTGTCTTATATCAAAGATATATTTTATCTTTCCATTTTCTATATCTAAAAGCGGTATTCCTTTTTCTCCTCTTTTGACACTCCTGCCTATGCTTTTCCAGTAATCAAATTCCGCACAAGCTGTAGCCTTGGTATCCATATTGTAAATAGATATTTGGTGTATATATGGATACTTATAGTTGTTACCTACTACCTTTAAATACTCTTCATATTTCTTTATATCTTTCTTAAATTCTTCTTTTGCAAGATATATTGATCTACTTAAATCTACTGTATCATATCTTGGCATTCTATCCCTCCTTGTTTTAGTAATAAAAAAAGAAGATATATTTTCTATACCTCCTTAACCATTAAGCTTTATTGTCCCTTATTTTTTCATTTAAACTCTCTTCATATTTTTTTAGTTCGCTAATTATCTTTTCAAATGGTATTTTTTCTCCAAATATCATATTTTTCATACTATCATAATCTTTGGAAAAAATCTCCACTCCTTCTTTTGATGGAATTAACTTTATTCTTCCTTCCATTATCTCATCATATTTCGCCCAATTACTGGCATAAAACTTTTTCTTAAATTGAATAACAGAATTTAATAATTCTAATTGAGAAAAACTTTCTTCTTTTATGTCAGTAAGTAGCATTTTATATACATCATAAAAATGTCTTGAATACCTTGTAGGATAATTTCCATTTATTCTGTTAGCCTCTCTGTGTAGTATAGTTATTTTTTCATAAAAAGTCCTTAAACTATTTACAGATACAACTTCTATATTTTCATTAAATACCTCTGGATAAGTTTCCTCTATATAGGTTTTTATCTTTTTCCTACTTGATGGAATCGGTTCTGCTAAACTTCCTATTTCTAATCTTATGACTTGAAGTATGGAGTTATCTTCATAATTTTTAGGATAATCAAAGGCAATAGTTTGTCCATCTATTTCATCAATATAAAAATTATATTTTCTGTTCTTTAATAATTTTTTGAAATCTTTTTGCAGAGTTGGCAAAAATTCTTCTTGTATAAACTTTTTTGTATCTTCATTTAGTTTATCGTTAAATTTTAATTGCTTTGTTTTACTCCTCTCTTCATAAGGCTCTAACTTTTCATAGCCCAAGAGTTGCCAATTAAGAGCAAGATCTATATCCTCTGAAAATCTTTCTATTAATTTATATACTTTAGATAAACTTGTGCCCCCTTTAAAGACAATATAGTCCCTATATTTAAAATCACTAAATAGATATTTCAAAATAATACAGACCCATAAGTCCTTCTCCACAATTGCCTTTGACAAGTTCAATTTATCTGATGTATTTTGTATAACTAATTCAAGTTCTTCATTTGATATTTCTAATAGCTTTTTCATTATTAATCTCCTGTATTTTCTCTAATATTTCCTGTATCCAAAATGGTAGCTTTAAGGTATCACGCTTTAAGTCTTCTTTAATATTTTGGGCAAATACGGCTAACTTCTTGAGTTCTTCTTCCCCTATTCCATCTTTTCCCAAAGCTCTAATTGCTTGAACTAAAATAGATAGTTCTTTTGAATAAGACGTAATGTTTCTATTACTTGTGTGTTTAAATAGTATTTTCTTATTTCTGTAATCATATTGCCTATATGGTCCATCAGAAATATATATATATTCGTTTGGAACTTGTGTAGATAATCCAGTATAATTTAAAGCTGTATCTCCTGTTGGAGATATGGTCCAAGAAAATTTATCGGCTATCTTTTCTGCCAAGGCGTTTGCATCTGGATAAGAATATTCTTTAAGGATTTCGCTATACTTAGGCTTTGTATATAATCCATCTATAAGTCTTGTGATTTTATCTTCTTCATTTAATCGGTATAAAACGGATTTGATTGTATTCTTTGTCCCCAGTCCATAGAAGTCATTAATAGAAAAAATTTCTCCTGTATTGCTTGTCATTATATCTTCTATTTTCTTGTTTATTGATTCCATTTCTAATACCTCCTGCACCTAAAATTATATACTTTTGGGTGCAAAAAATCAATTGGGTGACATTTAATTTTTGCACTTTTCTTTAAATTCTTCTTTTGCAAGATATATTGATTTACTTAAATCTACTGTATAATATCTTGGCACTCTATATTTTCTTATTTTAGTAATAAAAAAGAAGATATATTTTCTATACCTCCTTAGCCATTAAGCTTTATTGTTTTTTGTATCATTTATAAAACTTCCTGCACCTAAAATTATATATTTTGGGGTGCAGGAAATGCATTTTATTAGTAACTACTTTTCCCATGGTAAATTACTTCATAAATCAGAAAATGCTCATCAAAGACATTCTTCTATTTTTTCTATTTTTCCTTTATATCCTTGCTTTTGAAAAAACTTATATATACTATTATCTTTCTCTGTTTTTATAATCAATTTATTTGCAATATCTACAAATGGTGTTTTTGATTTCTTCTTCAATTTCTTTTAAAAATATCTCCTTATCTTCTTTTCCATTTGCAATCTCACTTAATCTCATTTCCCATTCTGCTGTTGTCTTTGGTGATTTAAATTCATCTATTACTATTGATACTAAGTTTAAGCCCTTTCTTGTTGAAATAAGATTTCTCTTATCTCTTTTTATATAACCTTTATAAATTAGATTTTCTATTATTCCTGCACGAGTGGCTGGAGTCCCTATACCCCTTCTTTCTACTTCAACACCTTTTTCTAAAGCGTCATTTCCTGCTATTTCCATAGCTTTAAGTAAACTATCTTCAGTAAAATGTTTTGGGGGTATAGTATACTTTTCTTTAATATTTTTTTCCTTTATTTCAAGTTCATCTCCAATATTCACATTAGGAAATATCGTATCTTCACTCTTTTTCGATGTATATTCTTTTAAATACTTTGTAAAGCCCTCATCTTTAATTACTTTGCCAGTGTTTGTAAATTCAAAGCTATCAAATATAGCTACAATTTTTGTTGTATTTTCAACGAGTGGATATCCAACACTTGCGTTTAGTTTATTTAATATTAGTCTATACACCTTAGCTTCACTTTCTGGAAGATAAGATATATCTTTACTCAACGAACTTACTGTAGGTATAATTGCATGGTGATCACTAACTTTTTTTGAATTAAATACAATTTTAATACGCTCTGTATCAAAATCATTTTTCCCCAAAATATTATTTATTGTGCTTACAATCATATCTTCTGTTAAATACCTACTGTCTGTTCTTGGATAGGTTATATATTTCTTCTCATAAAGGCTTTGAGCATAATCTAAAGTCTGTTTTGCACTATATCCAAAATATTTGTTACACTCTCTTTGTAGTGTTGTTAAATCAAAAGGTAAATCTGGTTTCGTTATTTTTTCTTTTTTTACTAAATCTGTAATTTTTATTGTATTGCCTATTAAATTTATCAGCTGTTCAGCTATCACCCTATTATCTATTCTATTAGTGGATAGCATAAACTTATCAAGTTCTATTTCTACTGTATAATATTTTTCTTTTTTAAAATTTTCTATTTCAAAATCTCTATCTACTATCATTGCCAATGTTGGTGTTTGAACTCTCCCTATACTATAATTCTCGTCATATAAGCAAGAGTAAAGTCTACTCATATTCATTCCAACAAGCCAGTCGGCTATAGCTCTTACCTTTGCTGAGTCAAAAAGATTATCATAGTATTTTCCATCTTTTAAATTGTTGAATCCTTCTTTTATTGCAGAATCTTCCATAGATGAAATCCAAAGACGCTCTATTTTCTTTTTACAATTTGCTTTCATATACACAAGTCTAAATATAGCTTCTCCTTCTCTTCCTGCATCACAAGCATTAATTATCGTATCCACTTCTTTGCTATTCATCAGCTTTTTAAGAATATTAAATTGTTTCTTAGTGGGATTTACAATTTCGTACTTGTATTCTTTTGGAATAATAGGTAAATCTTCAATTCTCCACTTTTTGTATTTTTCATCATAACTATCAGGATTTGCCATCTGAACTAGATGACCTACACACCAAGATACTCTATAATCATTTCCCTCATAATATCCATCTTTTTTGTTCTTTGCTCCTATAGCTTTTGCTATTGACATTGCAACGCTTGGTTTTTCTGCTATAACTAATTTCATTTTTCCTCCTTAATTTTTTATAAAAAAAGAGCGAAAGATTTCTCCTTCGCTCGCAATTTATCATAGCCTTTACTACATCACTTATTTATTTTTTATTAACAAACTATTATCTTCTCTTAGTTTCACAAATTATTTTAGATTTTAATATAAATTTTAAAAACCGTATACTTTTCTATCGTAGATTCTTCTTGTTATACGATAGTTGAGTTTCATATCTGAATGTTTCTATATTTTTATAATTTTTATTCCATTATTTAACACTTCTTCAAATGTTATATCCTTCGCATATATGTTTTTCTCGAATAAACTTCCCATCTTTTCAAAAAATTCTCATTATTAAAAATCATCTTCTTCTGGAATAATTTCTGTATCTTCTATACTTTCTTTTTCATCATTTTCTTTATCATATTCATAATCATCTTCTAATTCGTCATAATCTTCATCATCTTCAATAGTGTCCTCTTCTCTTTTTTTGTAAACTTTAAAATAATATCCTGCACCTATTCCCACTAGCATTATAAGAACTATAAAAATATATAATCCTACGCCTGACTTCTTTTCTTTCTCTTTTTCTTTTTGTGGTTCTTCCTTTTTTATAGGCTCTTCTTTTCTAACTACTTTTTCTTCTTTTGATTTAGTATCACTTTCTCCTTCGATCATATTTAAAAGATCTTGCTCACCTACTTCTGTTAATAATTGAACATTTTCTTGGTTTTGTGAATGATCTATAATAAGGTGCATTGTCTTGCCTGATTTAGTCTGAAAAGTCAAAAATTGTCTAACGTCTACAGGATTTTCTTCGCCCTCTTTTCTTACTTCATTATCTCCAACTTTAGGAGTTAGATCTTCTCCACTTTCATCTACATTTTCCAATACTGTCCCTCTTGCTTTATTCTCCTTTGTTGCTAAAGAATTAATCGCTTTTGTATTCCCTCCTTTTACAGGCTTTACTGGTTGACACGAATTAATAGAGCTTTCTTTTTGTTCACTTTTTACATTTTTACTATCTGGTATTTTAGGTACTTCTTGATAGGGTATTTTTTGTTTTTCATCAGAAGGATTGTATACATCTTCATCAAATAAATTTTCTAACTCTTTATTATTTTCTGGAGTATATATATTATTTAGTTGACTCGTTATTTCACTTTCATTACTTTTTGCCATGGATATACTTGGTATTATTGTAAACATAAAGAGTAACGCTAAGGCTACTTTTATTCCGCTTTTCTTCATCTTTAGCTCCTTTTTTATTTTATATTTTTAAATACATATACTGCTTTTTTGTTATTATCCCATTCAATGCTTTGATCTTTTCCGTCTTTTATATCTCCACAAGTTGCATTAAAAGCTTTTGCAATATTTGAAATAGAAGCATGAACTCTTCCATTTATAATTACTGGCTTAGTATCAGAATGATAAATATTTCCGTCACTATCTTTCATGACTCCTGTGTCTATATTTAATCTCAATGTTTTCTTTGGAAGAACGATATTTTCTTTATTGGAAAATATAGCTTCTCTTTTGTTGTCATCATATTCAACGTTAAATCCTAAAGTATAGGCTGTATATCTTATAGGTAACATAATATGATCATCTTGAATGTATGCCTTAACATCCATATACACAGTAGTTTTCTTCCCATCTTTTATGATATTATAGTAATCTTTTCCTACTTGAAACACGCTAAATTCATCACTCTTACTACATGGCTTTATATTATCCTCTCTTTTACTAATAACTTCTTTAGTATCTACTACTTCTTTGTTAGTAATCTTTTCTTCTACATCTTTATCATGTTTTGTTTCTATTTCTGCTTGTTTCTTCTTAAGATTATCCAGAGTTTTTTCAAGCTTTCCCTTATCATTTATAGCTTTTTCTTTTTCCCCTGTTTTGTTTTTCTTTAGGTATTTCTCTAGTTCACTGATTCTTTTATTACATTCTTCTATTTTTTTGTCTAAGTCATTTTGGAGATTTTCAAACTCTTTTGTTTGTTGTTCTATTTTATCTTCCAAGCTTTTTATCTGTTCTTGTAATTCTTTTTTATCTTTTTCTGCTTTAGATTTTAATTCATCTAATTCTTCTTCAAGAGATTTTACTTTCTCACAAGAATTTTCTTTATCTTCTTTTGCCTTATCTACTTGATCTTTTAATTTTTCTAATCTTTCTTCTTTTGACTTTAAAGTATCTTCTATTTCCTTTATTTTCTCCTCTTTTAATTCTATATTTTGATCCTTTTCTTTAATCTCTTTTTCTAATTGACCAATCTTTTCTCTTGTTTCTTTAAAACTTTCTTTATTAACTTCTGCCTTTTCACCTTTAGCTTCTAATTCCCATTTTGCAGAAGATAATTCTTCTTTTAATTTTTCACTTTCTTCTTGAAGTTTCTTTACTTCATCTCTTAGCTGTTCTAGCTCAGCTATTTGTTTTTTGTCTTTACTTTCTAGGGCACATATTTTTTCTTCTAGACCTTTAATTACTCTTTCTTTTTCTAATAATTGATTTTCTAGGCATTTCTTATCTTCTAAAAAATTATCTTCCTTATTTTTATATGAATCTAATTTCTCTTGAAGCTTTTTTATTTGTTCTTTATTTATCTCTTTATCTTTATTTAAGTTTTTAATTTTCTCTTGTAAGTCTGTAATTTCTTTTTCTAAATTCTCTACATTGCTACATACCATTTCAGCTTCAATTTTATTTGTGTTTTGTAAACTTTTTTCTGAACTAGCATATATATGACTCATAGGCGATATATTTATAACACTTGCTAGTATTATTCCAAAAGCTAAAACTCTATTTCCTATTCTTTTCATTACTTTTCTTCTCCTTCATTAATTTGACATATACTTTTTTCTTTTCTTTCTTCTTCCTTATTTTTTCTTACTATATATAAAAATTCATCAAGGGATATTTTTTTGCTACGAAACTCTTTGATAACTTCCATATTCTCTAATTCTTCTTGTTCTTCTTCTAAGATTTGAAGTTCCAACTCAATATCTTCTTTTTTCTTTACTAACTTTTTTTGTTTTTCTATATTTTTAATTAGTTTTTTATTCATTTTTTATCACCTTTTCTATTTTGGTCTGCCAAAGGCATAAAAGTGTTCTTTCCAATATCTTGTATTAATATTCGCATATTGAATAGGATCTCCTGCATGAATCATCATTCCATTGCCTGCATATATTCCTACGTGAGATATTGGTGTTCCAGAATTATATGTTCCTTTGAAAAAAATTATATCTCCAGGCTTTGCTTGACTAGGCGATACAGGATTACAATAATCAGTATATATTCTCCAAGCTGTTGTTCTTGGCATATTCTTTACTCCTGATTTTGTAAATGACCAACATACAAATCCTGAACAGTCAAAATTCCTTGGTCCACTAGCTCCAAAAACATATCTTTTTCCTATATGTTTTTCAGCTTCTCCAAATAATCTCCTTACTGCTACATCATCAAACTCTATACCGGGATTTCCAAAATTTGGATTATCTACTATATCCCCTAAATCTCCATAACTAGAACCAAAATAATCTCCCATATTTCCTTGATTTTCTAATAATGATAAGTAGTGAGCCATATTAGTTTCATAATTTGCAAACTCTTCTTTTGCAATTTTATCAATACTTTTCTTGGTAATGGTAAGAGTCAATATTTTATAGATATATGAATTTCCATCTTTATCATATTTAGTAATAGTTTTTGATGTATACTCTTTTTTGTACATCTGATTAAAGAGTTTTTTTAGCTCCTTTTTTATTTCATCAGTCGACTTAATTTCTCCATATCTTGCTGTTAAATAACTAAATAGCTCGTGAACATCATGACCTACTGGATCTCCTTTTATATGATATTCATCGTAGTTTGGATAATTTTCTTCAATGCTATCTATCTCATCTTGCAAAGCATATTCATAACTTGAAAATTCATTATTTATATCACTTAGCACTTCTTTTTTTGATAAGTAACTTGTAGCCATAACATTACTTGTAATACCTGAAGTAATACTTCCAATATTACTTATTTCTTTAAACAGCATGAAAAAAAGTCCTAAAATGCAAAGGACAATAAAAATATTTTTATATCCCTTATTTTTTAGAACTTCTGCTGTCTTTTTACTCATATTTGTAATAGACTTTTTTATTCTATTTTTTAAGCTTACTTCTTGTTTTTTTCTGAAATCTTTCTGAAATTTTTTCTTCATAAAAAATCGATTCAATTTATTTGTATTTTGATAGGCTCTAGATTTTTTTAATTCTTCAAAATCTTTTTCAAATAATAATCTACTTTCTTTTTTATGAATTTTATTATCTAATTTCTCTAATTTTCTTTTAGTTTTTAAAGCTTTTTTTCTACGATTACGTCTAATATTTTTTCCAATAAGCTCTGTACTTCTGCTTACTTTATATGATGCATCTATTCCTGCATTATCTTCTTTTCCGCTATAAAGATAGTTTGATGCCATTGCACTTGCAAGAATTAAAGGATTTTCTAATCCTCCTTTTTTTGCTTTTTTATTATCTTTAACTAAGTCTTTTTCTTTTTTTGCTTTTTTCGAGTGTAATTTTGAGATCTTTTCTTCATTTTTTTGAAGCTTATCTTCTACCTTCAATTTATCTTCTTTAAACTTATTTTGTCCTTCTTTTACATTCGAACTTTCCTTTTTTGTTCTTGTATATTTTTCATTTAGATTAAAATTAGCTCTTTTACCTTCTTTTTTGTTATTATCTATAATTTTATTTTTATTGTTTAGATCTACAGAACACTTCCCTTTCAAGTTCTTATCAGCCTTTAGTTTCTGATAATTCTTATTCTCCATTTTACTTTCTGTTAAGTATAAACTTTTTGCTCTAAACTTCTTACCTTTATAATCCCTTACATTAGATCTTTCTATTTTTGTTGAAATGGACTTATTTTGAAACGAATTTTCTTGTTTGTCACTTTGATACTGCTCTCTATTCTTTCTAAAGTCATTTAGAAATCTTTTATTTCTATACTTTGGAAAATACTTTTCATCATCACTAGTATCTCTATAAGAAATATTACTATCTCTAAAGTCCATATCATAACGATCTATTACTCCATCATTATCTAAATCTTTAGACAATGGGTCATAAACTTCTAACTTATCTTTATTCTTTATTACATTCTTAGATATATGATTAGTACTCTTCTTGAAATTACTTATCCTATTTTCATATACTCTATCATTTTCTTTCTTGATTCTTTCTTCTCTAATTTTATCTTCTACTTCATTATCTTGTTTCAAGTTATCAAGTATTTTATATTTTTCTCTATATACTCTCTCCTGTCTTTTTCTTTGTATTTTTCCCTTATCTGATTTTTCATTAACATTAGGTATATATTTATTATCTAGTTCTTGAAAGTAGCTAGAATTTTTCTTTATATTATCATAATTCTCAACTTCAGAAACTTGTCTATAGCTATCTTTTTCATTCATAAAAGTGCTATTTTCTCTTTCAGAATTTTTGTTTAATAAAATGGGTGAATCTTTTTTATTTTTTATAGTGTTGTTACTTATATTTTTCTTTTCTAATATAAGTTTACTTTTTGGTACATCTCTAGGATTTATTTTGCCCTTTTCTTTTTTCATAAACGCCTCCTATTTCATATTCTCTTCAATCCTTTCTTTAGACATCTTGCAATAGTCCTCATTTAATTCTATTCCTATATATTCTCTATTCATTTTAGTAGCAACCATTCCAACTGTGCCTGATCCCATAAATGGATCTAATATTAACCCATTATTAGGACAAGCTGCTTTTATACAAATTTCTACTAATTTTGGTGGAAATACTGCATAGTGTTTTCCTTTAAAGGCATTAGTATTTATTGTCCAAATATCTCTACTATTTCTAAACTGAGGAACATTATCTCCTATATATTCTCCATATTCTCTTGCTTCATTTATGCTCTGTCTTTTAGCACCTGTATTTTCTTTTAAGTACTTATTGTCTTTTCCCCTTGCCCTTATATATCTTTTTTTACTTATCTCTTTCATAGGTTCTTTCATTGCTTCATAGTTATAAAAATATTTTTTTGATTTAGAGAGTAAAAAAATATGTTCGTATGATCTCGATGGTCTATCTTTACATGATTCTGGCATAGCATTTTCTTTATGCCATATAATATCACTTCTTAAATACCAACCGTCTTCTCTTAGTTTTAATGCAAGTTGCCAAGGAATTCCAATCAAATCTTTTGTCTTATATCCTTTTAATTTTTTCGTTACAGAAACTTTTTGACCTGTCCTTCCATTCTTATTTTTTTGGTCTTTGTATTCTTTCTTGCTTCCAGTACCAACATAAGAATCTCCTATTACAATCCATAAAGTTCCATCTTTTTTTAATACTCTTTTTACTTGGTCAAATACTTCTACTAACTTATTTAAATACTCTTCAGGACTTTCTTCTCTTCCAATTTGACCTTTAACTTTATAATCTCTTAATCCATAATAAGGAGGAGAAGTAATACAGCAATCAAATATCTCATTAGGTAGTTCTTTTAAGGCTACTAATGCATCTAAATTAATAATATAGTTACTTTTTATCTTATTCTTCATAACTTTCTTTTAACTCCTCTGGTTTTGTTGTCATTAGTCTATATAGCTTAGTATCTTTAGGGAATCTATCCACGAATGGAACAATGGTATTCCCATAAAACAAAAGCCCTTCTCCTTCATTAGAGTTGGTTACATATGATAATTGGTAAAGTGATATATTTAGTTTATCTGCTAATATTTCTCTATCCCCAGAGGCTTGATTTAGCATCAATATAAAGTCTGTATTATCAAATATATTTTCTATTTCAGGACTAGCTAAAAGATCCTTGACATTCTGAGTTAACCCTGTTGGTATTCCTCCCCATTTACGAAATCTTTTCCAAATTTCTATTGAATAACTTGCTGTTTGTTCTTCTCTTAACAATAAATGGAATTCATCGCAATAATACCTAGTTTCTTTCTTATTCCTATTAATTGTAACTCTATTCCAAACTTGATCTTGAACAATAAGCATTCCAATTTTTCTTAATTGCTTTCCCAATTCTTTGATGTCATAACAAAGTATTCTATTTTTAGTATCTACATTAGTTCTATGATTAAAAACATTTAAGCTTCCTTTAACATATATTTCCATTTCTACCGCAAGTTTTTTCCCTACTTTTTCCTCTTGTTCCAAAAGTAAGTTATATAAATCTTCTAAAATTGGCATATTAGAAGGTATAGGATTATCAAAGTAGTTTTTATATAAGATTGGAAGACATCTATCTATAACAGAAGTTTCTTCTGCACTCAGTCCTTCTTTTCCCACTACTAATTCAAATAATGATAGTATAAAGTCAGACTTTAATGACAATGGATTATCTTCATCTGCATAATCTAAGTTTATATCTAATGGATTAATATAGTCTCTACTAGTAGGTGATATCCTTATAACTTCTCCTCCTAATGCTCTAGTTAAATTCCCATATTCGGATTCAGGATCACATATTATAATGTCATCTTGTGTAATTAAAAAGGCATTGGTAATTTCTCTTTTAGCCGAGAAAGACTTTCCCGACCCTGGTGTTCCAAGTATTAAACCATTAGGATTTTTTAACAGCTTTCTATCTGTCATTATGATATTTCGACTTAATGCATTTAAACCATAATATAAGCTTTCTCCTTCTAAACACAATTCTTCTGTAGTAAATGGAATAAAGATCGCTGTAGAACTTGTAGTAAGTCCCCTTTTCACCTCAATGTCATTCTTTCCAATGGGCAATGAGGACATAAGAGCTTGTTCTTGCCTATAATTAAGATTCTTTAATACACAATTATGTCTACCTGCTATAGAGTTTAATTGAAAAATTACGTTGCTCAATTTCTTTCTGCTTTTTTCTATATTTGTAAATAAAATGGTAATTACAAACATTCTCTCGTTATGATTTTGAAGCTCTAATAAAAGTCTTTTAGCATCATTTCCATAAGTGATCAAGTCTGAAGGTAATATATCCATGTCATATCCCGATCTTATAGCTTTTTTATTTTCTTCAATTTTCATCTTATCTAGATCTGTAATTTTTCTTTTTATCATTTTAATTGCATTTGTTTGATCGATAGAGTTTATATGAAAGGTTACAATCATATTTTCTTCAACTTCTAAAAATTCAGATAATAGTCTATCAGATAATTCTGGTGCAAGAATCTGTAAAAAATTTACTTCTCCAAAGTATTCTCCTACTCTAAACTGATTTATAGATGAAAAATTAAAAGAAGTCGGAGAAATATAATCTTTTGTGGATAAACCACTATGTTTTAAATCATCATATGAAAAAGTAAATTTTTTATCTTTATTTAAAATATCATGAATCACCTTTAATCTTTCGTATCCATCTAGCACATAAGCCTTCACTCCCATTTTCTTAAAATTATTTAGTATATCCATTTCCATTCTTTCAAGTCTAATTGTAGCTTCTTTTATATCCTGTGCTTCTAAGCTAAAAGTGATATACATATATTTACTTAATCCATTGTTCCCTTTTTCACTTTGATTTTTTAACATCTCTCTATATTCTTTTCTTATCTCATTAAAAGAATCATCTCTATATGGGATATTAATATTTTTTTCTATTTCTTCATTTTTCCCTATTCTGTTAATATATGAGAGTTCAATATCTACACTTGGATCAAAGTAATTTAAAAAGTTAGAAAATTCATTAAAAATACTTTCTTTATCTTCTTCTGTCGAAAGCTGATAATTAATATCTAAAAATCTTATCATTTTATTAAATTTATTCTTTTCTATTTGACAAATTCCATTTCTAAGCATTCTTAAATAAGGAATTGTATCTTGAACACTTTTTTTCTTTTGTTTTCTTCCTTTAAAAAAAGAAAGCTCTTTCTTTTGCTTTCTTTGTCCTTTGTACTTCTTTGAATTTTCTATTTTCTTTTGACTTTTACCTATGCTTTTTAAGTCTTCTTTCTGCTTTTTTAAATTCTCTTTTTCTGCATTTAATTTTTTTTGCTGTCTTTTTTGTATTTGATTCATTTTCTCCCTTCTTTCATTTTACTTATTTTTCTTTCTATATCATAAATACAATCTGTTTTATATAGTCGAATACTTGGTTGAGTCTTTTTTTCTATCATGTACTTAAGATACTTCTCAAAATACAGACCATCTTTTTCATAAAGTGTTGTGAAAATAATAGGAAATGCTACTCCTATCATAATAAGCATAGATATATCATTTGGTAGATTTTTTCTTGATAATATATAAATAGGAAAGCCTATTACTCCTGCTATTGTAAATCCAATTAATTGTCTTTTTGTTAAATTTAATGCTACTTTGGTTTTTACTTTAGTTAAATCTTTTGGAACATTTACATATGCCATTATTCTATTTCCTCTATTCTATAAATTATCATCTCATCTTCCCTTTCTTTTTTTCTTATTTTATTTGTTATATATGATCCAATTATAATTATTGGTAATCCTATTATTCCAAACCTTTTAATTTTAAGTTCATTCTTTCTTTTATTTATTCCTTTAAACATTTCTCCTCCCTTTAATGTGCATTTAATATTGATTTTGCAATACTTCCAGATTTCATCATCGTAATTCCAAGTATTAATGTGTAGCCAAGTAGTTCAAAAATACTCTTGTGTATATCTGTTATACTTAAAGTCTTTACAAGAACTGCATAAATACCTACACATATAAGCAAAAATAACCCTTGTAGTCCAAGAGCAAAAAGTCCTCTAATATAATTAGTTCCTATGCTCCCCCATTCTTTGTTTCCCATAGTGGCAAAAGGTATAGCACAAACAGAGGTATAGATATATATTTCTATCATTCTTCCATAAAGTATTACCGTTATTAATACCGATATTCCTTGAATTATCATTTTTACTATAGAGGTTTCTATTACTACTGTCATAAGTTTTCCTATCGATTCATTTTTTAATGTTTCTGTCATAGCCGCTATGTCACCTGGTGAAACTTTTGAACTCACATTAGCTACTCCTGCTGCTTTTCCTATTAAACTTTGAGCTACATCAAATACTGCCATAGAAAATTCAAAAGCATGAGATACCAACCATACAGCTATCCACATTTTTATAATATATTTAAAGAAATCAAATGTATCTGTATCGTTCATATTATTCTTATTCATTACCATTTGAATTAACTCAATACATAAAACTGCAGTTATGATAAGACCTGCTATAGGAAGTATTACATTTTCACTTATTGATTTTATAAAGTGGAAAACTTCCGAGTTCCATCCACTCGGAGTTTTTCCAACTTCTGTTGCTATCGTAGATACTTTATCATTTATATCAAGAAGCATTCCACTTAAATTTTCCTTGATCATATCTATAAGCATCTCCGAAAAAAACTCTTTGATCTTATCTACTATATTAAACATCTTATTTTAGTACATTTGCTAAAAGTGGAATTAATTTAAGTCCAATAAGTACAATTCCTCCACCTGCCATAAGTTGCTTAATACCTTGAGATTTAGCCCCAGGGTTATCATTACCATAACCTTCCATTAGATTAATTACTCCCCAAGAACCAAGTCCAGCTCCAATCGCTGTTACTAATACCTTTAATACATTTACTGCTTGTGTGAAAAACTCCATTTTTTATTCCTCCTCTTTTTCTTCTTTATTTATTCTATTAATATGTTTTACAATAAAATTTTTGAATATTTTCTCCTCTTTTTTTACCTCTTTAAAATATCCAAATATATGAACATACTCACCGCTTTCGAAATCCTCTACTGTCTCTACTTTTTCTCCGTATAGATTGCAATAAATATATTCTTTTTTTGTTTTTCCATTTTCTTTAAATTTATTTACTACAGTAAAATTTGCTACTTCCCTTTTTCCTTCATTTGTATCTATTGTTGTTGTTTTTATTTCTCCAACTAAGTTTCCATTTATGTTTATCATTTCTCTTTCCATATCTTATTTTCTCCTTGATTTTTTTATGGTTTTTTCAAAAAAAGAACATCTATTTTTGTTAGATGTCCTGATACTATAGCTATTTAATTTTTAAAGGAGAATCTCTTTCATTGTATATCTTCATGCAATCCTCCCATTTAGTATAAAAAAATACACCTAAAGTTTTTTATATTCTTTAGGTGTTTATATATTTTATGTTTTTTTATTTAAAATGTTGCTATTAACTCTTTCTGAGAATTTGTTAAAATTGAGTTTTTTAGCCATATTGGCTCTTTACTAATTATAGAATTAGCTTTGTTAATTATATTTTCATCTACTATGGGATATGAATATTTATTTAAGTTTATTGTCCCGTCTTTATTAATTTTTACTTCTAGAAACCTATAACTATTTATTCCTGAAACTAAAGCAGTGTCGATTAAAACCTTATATTCAGATGAAGGAAGTAGCTTTATATTTTTTAAGCAAGTAGAAATTTTTTCTTTATAATCTAATAATGTTATTATCTTTTTATATCCTGATATGTTTAAATCATTAATTAAATATTTTTCCATAAAACTTCCTCCTTTCCAAAGTTCCTCTATTAATTAAATACTTGATAAAACTCATTAATTAATTTTAAATTTGTAATAATTAATTCTCTTGCTGTTTTTAAATCTTCAATAACTTTATTTATACCTTAGACAATATTCAATTTTAATTTTATGCCTCTAAAACTTCAACTTCCATATCACTTTTTAATCTAATTCCATCCTTCTTCTTAAAATATTGTTCTATATCAAACACATTTTTCTTATCATAATCTTCAAGTAATTTATAATTTTTATGCTTAGTTATATCAAACTTATCAGATAAAAATGGTCTCACTCCTCTTAGTTGATAAATACATTTACCTCCATCCATTACAGTTATCTCATCTTGACTCATTAATTCTTTTCCAGTTTTTTGATAATTTAAACCAAAACTTTTTTGATTTGATCTAGTTTCCGACGTATTATATAAATCTATTGTTTCTTTGCCTAAACTTTCAGATAGTTCTTTTAAGGTTGTCCTTTCTTTACCACCTAAAAATAATGTGGAATCACAATTTCCTACTATGGTGTCCGCATTATCTTTATAAATTGCTTTTAGTTGAGACTGAGCTTGCAAAATAATGCAAGCTGATATTTCTCTGCTTCTAATTGTGGCAATTAGCTTTTCAAACTTTGGAATCTGACCTATATTGCTAAACTCATCAAGTAGACATCTTACATGAACTGGCAATCTTCCGCCATACTCATCATCTGCCTTATCACATAATAGATTAAATAACTGAGAATACATTATTGATACTACAAAGTTAAAGGTATCATCTGTATCTGATATTATTACAAATAAAGCAGTTTTTCTATCTCCAATTTTATCAAGCTCTAATTCATCTTCGCTCATTAAGTCCCTTAATTCTTCGATATCAAATGGTGCAAGTCTTGCTCCACAAGAGATAAGAATAGATTTAGCAGTCTTGCCCGCAGCAAGTTTGTATTTTTTGTATTGTTTTACTGCAAAATGATCTGGCTTTTCTTTTTCTAAAGCTTCAAACATATAATCAACAGCATTTTTAAAATTTTCATCTTCTTCTCTAACTTCTGATGCATCTATCATAGCTAACAAGGTTGAAAAATTTTGTTCTTCTTTTGGTGCTTCATAGTAAATATAACCGATGAGGGCAGTATAATAGAGCTTTTCTGCCTTAATCCAAAAATCTTCAGTTGACTTTTCTCCTTCACCTTTTGTATTTGTAATAATTGTTTGCACCAATTTGAGTATATCTTTTTCACTTCTAATGTAAGCGAATGGATTGTACTTCATAGATTTTTTAAAGTTAATGGTATTTAAAATTTTTATCTCGTATCCATTTTTTTCTAACATTTTTCCACATTCTAATACTAATGTTCCTTTAGGATCAGTAACTACATAAGACGAATGCATTTGCATGAGATTTGGCTTTACGAAAAATCTTGTCTTTCCTGAACCAGAACCACCAATGACAAGCACATTTTTATTTCTTGCATATTTAGGATTCTGAGGGCGATTATTCATTGTAAGTCTCTCTGTTTGAGTTAGTAGAATGTTATTTTCAAACTTTTTATCAATATATGGCTCTATATCTTTTTCATTTCCCCATCTTGCAGATCCATACTCTTTACCTTCTCTAAATTTTTTTGCTTTTTTCTTCTTTTGTATTAAAACCAATTTAATAATTAATGCTAGTATTAACCCTGCTAATATATTTCTTATTTTAAATGAAAGAAAATAATTTAAACTATCAATCTGACTAAAGGCTACCATAATTCTATCTAATATATCTCCTCCTTCATAGGAGTTTATATGACTAGCTAGTATATTTCCTATATAAAAAAATACGAGATATGGAAGATTTTCTAAAATAAATCTTTTCTTATCTCGTATGTGAAATACATTCTTTATATCTTTCATTACTTCATTAAGTATTTTCGTCTTGTTCACTCCCTTTCTAAAAAATTAATAACTCTTTTATCAGTTTTGTTTATTTTTTATACCTTATTACTGGAACTTTTTTTACCTTTTTACCTATTCTTTTTCTTTCCAAAGCAAAAATCATATCTTCACTTCTTTCAAAATATCCTAAATCTTTATGATAACTCATTCCACATTTACAATGTAATAAATCTATAAACTGTTGCTTCATTTCCCTTTTACATCTAGGACAAACATTTTTCTTCATTTCATACACTTATATGTTATATTTTACTTTCAAAGGTAACTTTCAATTTCTTTCCTAATGCATCTGCAAGTCTATCCAAGGTTTTAATAGAAGGATTAGCATTACCATTTTCTATTTTACTAATATCCCCTTGGGCAATACCTGTCATATCTGAGAGTTCTCTTTGAGTAAGGTGATTCTCATTTCTTCCATCTATCATAGCCTTTATTATTTGAAATTCCACCTCTAAATTATCCCATTCTTTTTTAAATTCGGGGTTTTCCATTTCTTCCTTTAAGGTATCTCTAAAATTTTTACTCATTTTTATAACTCCTTCTCTGATAATCTTCCCTATATTGCTTGGCTAATTTAATTTCTGACCTTGGTGTTTTTTGTGTTTTCTTTATAAATCCATTAGTCAGTATCACTTTGTTTCCTATGACAAAAAAATATAAAACTCTTGTTATGTTTTTTCCTAGTTTCACTCTTAACTCAAATATTCCATCTTCTAAATGTTTTGAATATGGCTCTCTAAGTTGATTCCCCTTTATTTCTAAGAGTTCTAAGTTTCTAAATACTTTAGCCCTCATTTTTATATCCAAAGATAAGAGGAATTCCTCTACTGGATAGCTTCCATCTTCCTTTTCATAATATTCAACTATAAATTGATTCATTCTATCTTTTCACTTTCATTTTATAGGATATATCCTATATTGTCAATCTTTTCCCTTATAAACTTTGCTCTTGATGTTTATGCTTAACCTTATCCTTATCCGTTGTAGCTTTTACTTTCTCTTTGAAGTTAGCTAATTTTTCTATAACAGATTCTTTTTTCATGGACTTTTCTCGAGTAAATTTATATACAGTTTTCTTAAAGGCTTGTTCCATTATCTTTTCATCTTTTGCTTGAAAAAATATAATATTATTTCCGCTTTCTAAATCTTTTTTTATTGAAAATTTAACTCCATATCTTTTTAATTCTCTTTTTAAAGTCTTTAAATCTATATCATTAAGCTCTAAGGTTTCTACTTTTCCTTTTTTTACCAGATCTTTTACTTTAACTTTCTTAAATTTACTAATTGCCCCTGTCTTTTCTAAGCTTGCTTTTTGCTTATTTATTTCTAATATTTTTTTCATTAAGTTTATAACTTGCTTAGCTGTTACTACTCCAGCTTTTTTCATTATGGCAATCGTTCTACTATTTATATCGTCATTTTGCATTTACTCACCTACTTTCATTTACTTTTTAATATTTCATAGGCTAATTTCGACTTTTCTTTCATTTTTTCTATTCTTCTGTTTTCTCCCGTAAATATGATCGGGCTACATATTTCAAGTATTCTTGAGTAAATTCTTTTATCTTTTATTGTTTGAGGATTTGTTAAGACTGATATACTTAAATTCGTAGTTATAATCAGAGGTTTACCTACTCTATATCTACTATCGATGATATTAAAGATGTGTTCTGCTGCAAAAGCTGTGTCTCTTTCCATTCCAAAGTCATCTATAATAAGCAGTTGCTTATTATTTAGCTTTTCAATATATTTACTTTTGTCAATTTCAAAGTTTGTCATATCATTTAAAATTACTGAAAAGTTTGTCATCTTAACTTTTATTTCTTTTTCTAAAAGACTATTAGCTATGGAACTTGCAAGATAAGTTTTTCCACATCCTACATCTCCTGTTAAAATTAAACCTATATTATTTATATATATATCATCAAATTTTTCTACATAATTTCTTGCTACTTCTTCATATTCGCTGTCTTTATCCATGTTAGCAAAGTTCCAATTTAAAAGTATAGGATCATCAAAGCATTCTTTTTTTAATCTATCAATCTTTAAAAGATGATTAATCTTCTGCCTTTCTTCTTCCTGCTGTTTTTGTTTTTCTTGTTTACACTTACATAAAATAGGTACTTTTTTTCTTTTTCCTAAAAAGTCAATTTCTTTTTCCATTGGACTTTTACAATGTAAGCAATATTTTAGTCCTGTTTTTTGATCTATATAACTTTCATTATTGTCTTTTTTTGAAGAATATATTTTTTCTAATGGTTCTATATTGTTTTCTAAAATATCTTTAATTGATTCCATAGAAATTTCACCTCCTATTTCATATTTAAAAATTCTTGCCATATATCTTCATCTCTACTATAGTCATATTTTTTATTGTTATTATTACTGCCTTTTATAATTTCCATATTTTTAATATTTTCATCTGCATTATATAAGAGTGTAAGCAAGTAAGCGTTTATGTTTCTTATATCTTTGGGTGCGTTTTCTTTTAAATATGTCAATACATAATCTATATGTTTATAGTTTAGATTTAGAATCTTTTCTTTTAACTTTTTATGATCTATCTTCAGCCCACCTATGTGAATGCTTTTAGAATTATTTAATGCTCTTACCAAAACATTTATAATTACATCTACTTGTTTCTTATCTTCTATCCTTGATTTTTCAAATATTTCATAAGATATATTATTTTTAATATTTTCTTTTAATTTTGCCTCCTCCAAAATTGTTCCATCTAAATTTTTTTCTTCATCTTTTAAGAATGCTATGGAGGTGGAATTATTAAAATCAGTATTACTAATATCAGTATTATTAATATTAGTATTATTAGAGTCCTCTTTTAAAACTTCTTGAGATTTATTATTGAAACTTCTTGAAGTTTGATTTTTAAACTTCTGCAAGTTTACTTTTGAAACTTCTGTAGCTTTATTGTTTCCTGTGTATATAAAGTTCTTTACATAAAGTAGATTTGGCTTGCCAAGTCCCTGTCTCTTTTTTTCTAATAGTCCTATTTCTTCAATTTCTTTCATTATCTTAACGGACTTATTTCTACCCCAATTTAACACTTCCATAATTTCTTCTATGGTGTAGATGATATATACTTTGTTTGACTCATCTAACCATTTGTTTTTTAGTGACAAACTCATTCTATCTAATAAAATTCCATATAAGACTTTAGCTTCTACTGACATATTATTAAAATATTGATTAGTAAATAAAGATTTTGGAATTCTAAAAAATGAATATTGCTCTGCTTCATTGCCATAATAATACTCAAATTCTACTATTTCTTTCATCTTACACCCCCTTTCTTGGCACAGAAAAAGAGACAGCATATCTTAATTTGCTATCTCTTTTAAAAAATACTCTATTTAATTCTTAAATTTTTAAGCCTTAACATATCAAGTGTAATATTGAATAATCGCTAGATAACTCTATTACAAGAAAAAAGATTATTATTAATATAATCCAAATACCAAAATATTTATTCTTATCTTTATCAATTCTGTTCTTTTTATCATCAATTTTGTATTTCTCAAATAGTTGTTCTAATTCTACTTTTGAGAATATATCTGTATAATATATTTTTAAAAACTCATAAGTATCAAACAACTCTTCTAATCCTTTATCTACACTGCTTTTTGTCAAAATAGCATAGAAAATTGAACCAATCCCTATAAGTTCAAAAATTTTAATTCTATCCGAATTAAGTATTGAATTATAAATAGGAACATTTTCTGTAACATTAGTTAGTACAACTGTTATCATAAATGCAAAAACAGCAACAATATTTGCCACTATATTAGACAAAAGTTTATTTGCGTATTCTCTAGATTCATAAACTATTTTTATAATGGTATTACTTATCTGCGACTTAGCTTCTATAAACTTATCAACGTTAGATTTTAAATACAAATTATAATTGGAGTAAATTAATCTTACTATATCTTCATTTAAATCAAATAATTTTAAAAACCTACAATGAATTGATATTATATTTCTAGCTATTGTACATTTATCTACATGACTTCCATCATTATATATCCAACTATATAATCTATAAAAGTTATCATTTTCATTCAAGTCTAAAATTCTACTTCTATATTCTATATTTCTTTGTCCAGATATGTTACCAACAATATTTTCATTATCAATAACTACAGAATTAGAAATAAACGATATAGACAAAATCAATTTTATTCTATCGAATAAACTTTGAAATTTAGCATTTGTGCTAGCATTCACCCAATTAAAATCATCAGGAATTAGGTTATAAATTTCCGAATTAATTATAGATGTTATATCTCTATGCTTCTCCATCAGTTTACTTCTATTTATACTATTTTTTAAATTTAAATTTTTACTATTATCAATAAAATACATAGTTTCTGTATTAAATCCAACTATACTTTCTTGTGTCTCAAAAATTATACTATTTGAAACATTACTCAATATATCTGAAAAAGCATTCATGACTTCATTAACACTAAGCGAGCATATATCTTCGATAAACTTATTTAAATCATATATAGTCATTGTATTTTTAACTATATTCTTTTTGATTTTGATTTTTAACGTTATTTCTTGATCTACTAAAGTATTATTGATAAATTTATTATATGAACTCTCTACGCTATCACCGTTAAAATTAAATTCTTCTTCATTTTCATTTTTAAAACTAAACTCTTCATAATCATCTCTTGCATTTTTTAAATCATACAAACATTTTATATCATCAAATTTTAATCTTTCGTTTGCTTTAAATTTTGCAGTTACCGCTAGTATGCTAACTCTTTCTGATACTTCATATTCGCATATTTCTTTTATTTCTTTTAAAGCTTCTATAAAAATAGTAGTTAACATACTTAACATTACCTCCTTACTTTAATTATTAAATATATTAATCAACCTTTCATTATCTGTTTCAATTTTTACGTATAATCTTCCATCAGATTCTCGTTGCATACTTATTTTATTAGGATCAATATGACCCTTTATCTTCAGTTCTATATTGTCACTTACCTTAAATATCCTTTCCGAAGCTTTTTTTAAACTTTCTGGTATTGAGTTAAATTGATTATCAAAATTATGAGTTTTGGGGAGTTCCAGAAGAGAATCTTTTAATTTATTTATATCAATATTATTATTATCAGTTTTATATCCTGTGACTAGATTTTTAACCATTTCAGGATAATCTACTAATGTTTCTTTTCTTAATTCTCCTACTAAAGAATTCTTTAATATAAAGTAGTCTCCTTCTGAATACTTCTTTACTTCTCTTCTCAAAAGAGCATCTACTGATTTAAAAGCACTTATTGTATTAATTTCATCATTTCTAACTTCATCTAGTTCTAAAAAACTATCAGTCCAATACTTTGCTTTATTATTAAGAAATATTTTTGACTCTATTGAACCTACATCTTCATTAATTGACTCAAAGATACATGTTTTCCATATTTTTTGTTTATCTCTTGAAAATCCACTTTTAAAGCTATAATCTATATCATCAACAAATTTCTCATGTTCAACTTTTGCAATAACATACATATAATTATCTGTATCATCTAATACAACAGCCTGGATTAAACTACCTTTTTGTATATCTACTCCCATGTTTGAAATTTTTTCTTGCACTTTTATTTCTTCTTTTAATAATCTACGAGAAATATTCTTGTTTAGATTGCCAAACTCATCTTGATTACTGACAATTCCCAATATAGAACTTACTACTTCTGTATTTAGCGATCTACTTTTATACTTTCTTGTTGATTCATTCAACTTAAAATAATTTATCAGCTCTTCAATATAAGCATTAAAGTTCTCGCCTATATCTCGATCTTCAATTTCTCTTTTATCATAATTGATAATATTTACGGATTTCTTGACAATCTCCATTCCTATACCCTCCACTCTAATCATGTTATTATTTATAATTATATCATGATTAGAGTGTTATAAGCTATAAATAAAATATACTAAAAAATTTCAACCTATTAAAAATGGAATACTAATATAATCTGAAAATTCAATGCTTTGTGGAAGCTCTAATTTTCACTAATTTATTGTATCTGTCATCATTATACTATCCGCCCCAGATCCAGTTGGCCCTGTAAAAATAATCATTCCGGATCTTTTCTTTAGGACTTGGTCGATTTTTCCTATAGAGTCTTCGGTAAATCCCAAGAGCCTACTTGTCTTCTTAAACTCATCTATTGATAGGATTCTTAGGACTATCTTTTCGCCATTTACTGTATTTAGGCTCGATACCCTGAAGTCTATTCCTTGAAATTCTTTTAGTCTTAGGTTGGCGTCTTGGGGACGTCTTTTCTCTGAGATGTCCATCTTTGCCATTAGCTTGATCTTGCTTACTAGCTTTTCGTATTGGGAAAGATTAATCCTCATATATTCCCTAAGATCTCCATCTACCCTAAGTCTTATTTTTGAATAATCGCTGAAGGCTTCGATATGGATGTCGCTTGCCCTAAGTTTAATAGCATCTTTTATTAGATTTTTGATAAATTTATCTATATTTACTCCAAGAGCTCTTCCATCAGTCATTAGTTGCTCCAGTATTTGTCATCCAAGGATCTGTAGCGGATTGCTTCTAGGAGATGTTTGGATTCTATTTCCTTACTTCCTTCAAGGTCTGCTATCGTCCTTGACATTTTTATTATCTTATTAAAGGACCTAACTGAGAAATTGTATTTATTAAAGGCCATTTTGGCGATTTTTTCTACATCCTCTGATAGCTTAATATATTTTTTCATCTGATTAGTATTTAGCTCTGAGTTTGTGGAAATCTTCTCGTTCTTGTATCTTTCTTCCTGGATAAGCCTTGCTCTTACAACTTCTTCCTTAAGCTCACTTGATGACTTGGACTTACTATCATCCTTTAAGTCTTCGTATTTGACAGGCTTTATCTCTATATGTATATCGATTCTATCAAGTATAGGAGATGAAATCTTGTTGAGGTATCTCCTTATTTCATTGAAGGAGCAAGTACATTCCTTCAAGGGATTGCCGTAGTTACCACATGGGCAAGGATTCATGGCGGCAATTAGGATAAAGTCAGCCGGGTATTTCACTGAAGCCTGGGACCTTGCTACGTTTATTTCCTTATTTTCTAGGGGCTCTCTTAAGGCTTCTATTACATTTTTCTTATATTCTGGAAATTCATCCAAAAGGAGCACTCCCTTGTGGGCTAAGGTAATCTCTCCTGGCCTTGGGACGGAGTGACCTCCTCCAATAAGTGCTACTTCGCTTGATGTGTGATGAGGTGCCCTGAAGGGCCTTTCGTTTACTAGATGACCACTATCGAGGAGGCCCATAATGGAATAGATCTTGGTTACTTCTACCTTCTCGTCAAAGCTCATGTCTGGAAGGATTGTAGGAAGGTGCTTGGCAGAAAATGTCTTTCCAGAGCCTGGAGCTCCGATCATTAGGACATTGTGATTGCCTGCAGCTGCTATTTGAAGGGCACGCTTTAGGCTTTCTTGGCCCTTTAAGTCCTTGAAGTCGTAATCATAAGTTTTCTCTTCAGTGATTTTACTTAAATCTATTTCGTAGGCTTTGACCTGCTTTTCCTTGTTCAAAAAGGCAACAAGGTCGTTTAGCTTATCGAAAGGGTAGATTTCTATATCTGAAATTATGGCACACTCGTCCTTATTATCATAAGGAATTATGAATTTCGTAAAACCAAGCTCACGCATGGCTATAACCATGGCTAGGGCCCCTCTTATAGGAACTATTCTTCCATCTAGGGAAAGCTCGCCTAGGATTATGTATTCTTCGTAATCGAAGTTAATTACGCCCATAGATCCTAAAAGAGAAATAGCTATTGGTAGGTCTAGTTGAGTTCCTTCCTTCTTTAAGTCAGCTGGGGAAAGATTGATTGTAATCCTTCCTGCTGGAAATCTGTAGCCGGAGTTAATTAGGGCGACTCTCACCCTGTCTCTTGATTCCTTAATTGATGAGTCAGGAAGACCCACTATAGTGAAGGAAGGAAGGCCTGATGTTATGTCGGATTCCACTTCTACAAGTTTGCCATCAAGGCCGATAAGGGTTGTCGTGTTAGTTTTCGAATACATCTTTATCACCTAATCCTAATATTTTCTGATATTTCAAAAAGTCTTCATGAGGGATAGCTTCATAAGTCACATAGTCTCCCTCCATATTTATAAAACCAACCTTTCCACAATGAAGGAGCTGGTGGTCGAGATTGAAATTATGCTTGACATTGCCATATATAGGATCTCCCAGAATAGGGTGGTTGATATGGGTCATATGGACTCTTATCTGATGGGTCCTTCCTGTTTCAATCTTTATTCTAAGAAGAGAAAAGCCTTCCACCTCGCTTATGACCTCATAGTGGCTTACGGCCCTTCTTCCAGTATTTCTTACAGCCATCTTCCTTCTGTTGTGGACATCCCTATCCATAAAATTATCAATAGTGCCCTTTTTCTTATTGAAATTACCGAAAACTATGGCGTAATAGTATTTGTCGACCTTTCTTGTCTCAAACATTTTCTTGAAATACTTATAGGCTACATTGGTTTTTGTTATAGCGATAAGACCTGTAGTATCCTTATCGAGCCTATGGACAATACCTGGCCTATCGTCTCCGCCAATATGAGAGAGCCCATCGTAGCCGTATTTACCGAGGAGGCCATTAACTAGAGTTCCTGTAATGATTTTCCCTGCTGGATGGACTATGACATTACTATCCTTATCGATAATGGCGTAATCATCGTTTTCAAAAATCACCTTAAGATCCATATCTTCTGCCTTAAGTTCTGGTACATGGAAAAGCGAGTCGTCAATTTCGATCTCATCACCCTCACTTAGCTTAAAGCTAGGCTTTACGGAAGAATTATTTACTTTTATTTTTTTATCTTTGATGAAGTCCTTAATCTTCTCACGAGGGATCTCCTCTAGTTCATCAGATATAAACTTATCAATTCTTATTATTTCATCTGCAATCATTATCATATTAATATTATATCATTTAAGGTACTTTTCTTAAACTATTTAAAAATTAGAAATAAGCACATAAAAAGGAGAGCTTAACTGCTCTCCTCTTTGCCCGGGTTTCTCGAGATTAAGATGATATGGAGGGGTACTAATTCTCAATTCATCAATAAGCATTTCTCAGTTTGCTTATTCTCTAACAGGATCTAATGAATTTGTATCCGTTGTAATAATACTTTACCGCTAACAGCGTAAAAGTAAATGGTTTTAAAGACAACTATTAGTTCTTTATGGTCTGATTTTTCTTTTCAGGAGGTGCTGAGATACCCAACCATACAAAAACTTTAAAATCATAAGTTACAGCCAACGGATTATCTTTATTTCAGTTCATTTTTTATTTCTATGATCAATTTAAAAATATTAAGTATCAAAATGATCACATTTAGAAATTCTATTAAATTCATTAGACAACCTTCTTGACCATAAAACCTTGTTGTTTTAACAGAGTAATATACTCTTTTTCCTTCTATAAAAAAGCTTTATTTGCAAATACTGGGATTTATCCTATAATTATCTTAGTAAAAGAAAATGTAAAGGAGACTTAATGAAATTTATTTCTTGGAACATAGATTCTCTAAATGCTGCCCTAACCAGCGATTCCAAAAGAGCAGTAATGACTAGAGATGTTCTATTAACTATAAAAAACGAAAACCCTGATGTAATAGCCTTGCAGGAGACCAAGCTTCCAGCAAATGGACCTAGCAAAAAGCATATCGAAAAGCTTAGTGAATTCTTCCCTGAGTATGATTATGTATGGATTTCCTCAAGGCCAACTGCTAGAAAATCCTACGCGGGAACTATGACCCTCTACAAAAAGGGCCTCAATGTAAAGGAGTCCTTCCCAGAAATTGGCGCACCAGATACGATGGATCTTGAGGGTAGAATTCTTACCCTAGAGTTTGAGGACTTCTACTTCACCCAAGTCTACACACCTAATGCCGGTGGCGAGCTTAAGAGACTTCCTCTAAGAGAAGAATGGGATAAGCTTTTTGCCGACTATCTCGCTGGGCTTGATCAGAATAAGCCAGTTATAGCCACAGGGGATTTTAACGTTGCCCATGAAGAAATAGACCTTGCTCACCCTGATAGCAACCACATGTCAGCAGGCTTTACAGATGAAGAGAGAAGAGGCTTTACCAATCTTTTAAATAGGGGATTTACAGATACCTTTAGACATCTTAACAAGGACCTTGAGGGAGCCTACACCTGGTGGGCCCAAAGAGTTAAGACAAGTAAGATCAACAACTCAGGCTGGAGGATTGATTACTTCCTTGTATCTGATAGGCTAATGGAAGATGTTATAGATTCTACCATCATAGATTCCGGCGATAGACAAGATCATACACCAATAATGCTTGAAATTAAATAAGAAAAATCGTCCCTCTTGGGAATCTAGATTTAATAAATCATAGTAAGCCCAAAGATTTGGGACGATTTTTATTTGTTAATATCGATATTTTTTTATCTTCATCAAAACTTTCTTAGCTTAAGGATAAGGCTACAATATCATCTATCCTTGTTTGAATTTTCTTACATGAAGATAGCAATTAGCCTTATAAGGAATTTTAAAAATTCTAATCATCAAAATCCGCAGATAAGCTAGCTTAACCACGGATATTATAGTTCTATTTATTTTTTGGCTCGATTTTGTCCTTACCGCCCATGTACATTTGAAGTGGCCCAGGAATTTTCACGCTTCCGTCTTCTTGGATTAAGTTTTCTAGGAAGGCGATTAACATTCTTGGTGGAGCTACTACAGTGTTATTTAGGGTATGAGCAAAGTAAGTTCCGTTCTCTCCCCTTAGTCTAATACCAAGTCTTCTAGCTTGAGCATCTCCTAGGTTTGAGCAGCTTCCTACCTCGAAGTATTTCTTTTGTCTTGGGCTCCATGCTTCTACGTCGCATGATTTAACCTTAAGGTCAGCCAAGTCTCCTGAGCAACATTCTAGAGTTCTTACTGGAATCTCTAGGCTTCTAAAGAAGTCTACTGTATTTTTCCATAATTCATTGTAAAGAGTTTTGGAATCTTCTGGCTTACAGATTATTACCATCTCTTGTTTTTCAAATTGGTGGATTCTGTAAACTCCACGTTCTTCTATACCGTGAGCTCCTACTTCTTTTCTAAAGCATGGTGAGTAAGAAGTCATTCTTAGTGGCATTTTGTCCTCTTCATTGATTGTATTGATAAACTTACCAATCATTGAGTGCTCACTTGTACCGATTAGGTAGAGATCTTCTCCCTCGATCTTATACATCATATCTTCCATTTCAGCAAAGCTCATTACTCCAGTAACTACATCAGATCTAATCATAAATGGTGGAATGTAGTAGGTATATCCTCGATCGATCATGAAGTCTCTCGCATAAGAAAGAATAGCTGAGTGAAGTCTTGCTATATCTCCTCTTAGATAGTAGAAACCTGCTCCTGATGTATCTCTTGCAGCATCAAGATCAACTCCATCGAAGGTTTCCATGATGTCGATGTGATAAGGTACGTCGTAGTCAGGAACTACAGGCTCGCCGAATTTTTCTATTTCGACATTTTCTGTATCATCTTTTCCTATAGGTACACTATCGTCGATGATTTGTGGGATTACTTGCATTCTCTTTTTAACTTCTTTGCCGTACTCTTCAGTCTTGGCTTCGATATCAGTTAGCTTGTCGTTAATTTCCTTAACGTGAGCTTTAGCTTCTTCTGCTTCATCTTTTTTGCCTTGACCCATTAGAGCGCCGATTTCTTTACTTGTCTTATTTCTTTCGCTTCTTAGGTTATCTCCTTCAGTCTTGAAAGATCTAAGCTTTTCGTCAAGTTCTAAGACTTCGTCAACTAGGACTAGCTTTTCATCTTGGAATTTCTTCTTGATGTTTTCTTTTACAAGTTCTGGATTTTCTCTAAGTAATTTAATATCAATCATAATTTCTCCTTTAAACAATAAAAAAAGACCCTCCCCAATTGGGACGAAGGTCTCGTGGTGCCACCCAAATTATGCAAATATCTTTGCCTTAATTCATATATGCTCAAAGCTAGATTCACTAGTTCCGGTCAAGAGATTTCCACCAGCCATCTCCTCTCTGTCTGCCTTTCCTAGCTACTAGGGCCTTTCTTCGCATTATTCAATTAGTAATATTATACAATAAAGATTTAATTTCTCAACATCTCTATTTTAGGATTTTATTTTTAATCTTAATGTAAATTTAACTACTTTGTGCTATAATTATTAAGTTAAGAATGGAGTTAGTAATGAAAAAGAATTTGTATAATGTAACTATGCTTAAGGCCCTAAGCCTTATAGTCGTTTCAATCTACCATCTTCTAAGCCATAGGCTTTCCGGAGGTTTTCTTGGTGTGATTATTTTTATGATCATATCAGGATTTTTCCTTGAAAGGGCATCCGTCAAGTCTTATGGCGAAGTTGATATCAGAGTCTATCTTAAGAAAATAAAGGCACGAATCCTAAAGATTATGTCGCCCCTCTGGACTATAGTAGCAGTATCTCTCCTATTTGCCTTAATTTTTGCAAGAGAAGTCTTCGATGACAGTATCCTAAGCTCTCTTTCTACGATTTTTGCAGTAGAAAACATCAGGGCTATTGTTAAGGGGATTTCCTACTTCGATAGGAGCGGTAATTTCAATCTCTTTACCCATTTGTGGTATATCTCAGTCTATATTCAGGTCGTAATTATTTATTATCTTATAGATTATTTAATAAATAAGTTTGACCTTAAAGATAAAAGGCTTACGATTTTTGCTGCTGGCACGCTAATATCTACTATGATTAGCTACTATCTCTCCTTTACTAAGGCTCCTATAATAAGAATTTACTATGGGACAGATACTAGAATCTCAGCATTTTTTATTGGAGTTTGTGCGAATATCCTCTACAGGGAAAATAAAGCTAGGATAAAGGGCATAGATCATAAGAAGCTAGCAAGGATTTTATTAATTCCAATCGTCCTTCCCTTTTTCTTTATCAACGGGAAAAGCCTTTGGATCTATAGAACATTTTTCCTTGCCTATGAGCTAATAGTAGCTTTATTTTTGCTCCTAATCTACGACATGGAAATAAAAAATCACATAGCCTATAGGAAGCAAAGACCTTTCTTTAAGTTTATGATTTGGCTAGGCGATAGGTCCTACTACTATTATTTGTGGCAGTATATAGTCCAAGTATTTTTCACTTACTTTTTAAGGACTAAGATTGAAAATAGATTTTTATTTTATTTCTTGGAGCTTATAGTCCTTGTCATAATTGCAGAATTTTCCTATCAAGTTCGTTTCGCTAGTAAGAAGTTTAGAAGTAAGAAACTTATAGGAAGTCTTGTTCTAATTATAATATTAAATATTATCTCCCTTGCTATAGGCAATAAAAAGCAAGAGGAGATGGATAAGTTTAAGAAGAACTTCTCTCAAAATCAAGAAGAAATCAAAAAGAGAAATGAAGATGCAAAAAATATTAAATCAAAAACTAATTCCGGGAAAAATACCAGTAAGGAAAAGGAAAATCCAAACTTTAAAGAAAAAGCTTACGACGATTTCAATTTTACAAATAAGGAACTTTCCTACCTTAAGGCAATTTCTATAACAGCAGTTGGAGATTCTGTCCTTATGAATATCGACTCCTACCTAAGAGACTACGTCCCAAATCTATACCTCGATGGAGAAGTCGGTAGGGATATGCCTGAGGGAGCGGACAGACTTATGGCAATCAAAAACGATATAGGCTTAAATGATATAATCCTAGTTGGACTTGGCTCAAACGGATCTGCAAATGATTCAGACATGGAGGCTATAATGGACATAACTGACGGCAGGGATGTCTATTTTGTAAATACTAGCCATCTTGAATCCTATATGGATCAGGTAAATAAAAATATCAAAGCCTTCACCGATAGCCATGATAAGGCACACCTTGTCGACTGGAGGTCTTTCGTAAAGGATAGAGATGATCTTCTAGCAGTAGATAGGGTCCATCCAAATGTCGAGGGAAGTAGCGACTATGCTGAGTTGATCTTAAGGAAAATATTAAATGTAAATAAGGTTGAATCTTAGGGCAAAATTTCAAATTTTGCTCTTTTTTATATCTCTACTCTTTACTTTATATAAAAACATAGTTATAATCCTAGTAGTCTTTAATCTCTGTCCTAGATCTCACAAATGGGGATACTAGATAAAGAGTTTAAGTGAAGAATGTTTCTAGCATCATTGATGCAAATGAACGGTATCTATATGAACCGTATCGGAGGTAATTATGAACAAAAAATCAATCAGTAGCAGAAAGCTTGTGACGGCGGCAATGCTCGGTGCAATCACCATAGTACTTAGCCTAACTCCACTCGGTCTAATCCCTTTAGGTTTTATCAATGCGACAACCATGCACATACCTGTAATCATAGGAGCAATAGCTGAAGGTCCTGTAGTAGGAGCCCTAGTAGGATTAATCTTTGGTGTTTCGTCTTTACTAAACGCCCTACTAAGAAATCCTAGTCCAGTTTCTTTTGTCTTCTACAATCCTTTAATTTCAGTTCTTCCAAGAGTTCTAATTGGAATTACTAGCTACTATGCTTACAAGGCTTGTCAGAATATAGGAGATAAAAAGTTAAAGAATCTTTCCAAAATTTTGTGGATTGCTATCTCTATAGGTCTTATCTACCTACTCTATAAGAATATTAGCGAGGAAAAATCCCTTCTAAATATTATCTTTGTAATAATTCTTCTAGCTCTCGTTATAGGCCTATTCATGTATTCTAGAAAATCTAAGAAAGATTTCCCAATAGCTATTGGCGCTTTCGTAGGTTCTATGACCAACACTATCCTAGTTCTTGGAGGAATTTACTTAATCTATGCCGAAAGCTATGTCAAAACCCTAGGCCTACCAATGGATAGCGCAAGGTCAGCCATACTGGGAGTAACAATTACAAGTGGTATACCAGAGGCCATACTTTCTGTTATACTTTCAACAGCAGTAATCAAGGCCCTCAAATCATCAAGGAGATAAAATGCTTTTAGCTATTGATATAGAAAATAGAAATACGGACTTTGGAGTCTTTGATAAGGACAAACTTAAAGCAAGTTTTAGCCTGTCTAGCATTAAAGATAGGTCAGCGAGCGAACTTTCCCTTATAATCAAATATCTTTTGCTAGACGAAGGAATTAAGCTTTCTGATATATCTGATATTATAATTTCTTCAGTCGTCCCAGAACTTGATAGGACCTATATGGATATTGCTTATAAAATTTCAAAGAAAAAACCTTACTATGTGTCTGCAGGCCTTAAGACAGGAATTAATATCAAATACGACAATCCCAAAGACGTAGGAAGCGATAGGATCATAAGGGCAGTAGGAAGTAAAAACAGGTCTGATAAAAATATTATAATAGTCCAAGCGTCCACAATAACTACTATAGACTATATCAATAACAAGAAGGAATTTCTTGGAGGAGCTATAATGCCTGGCATAGACCTCTTCCAAGAAGCCCTAGTAAGGGAAAGTGCCAAGCTTCCCCAGGTAGAAATTGTAAGAGGGCAAAAAATCTTGGGCAAATCTACGACCAAGGCCATGCAAAATGGCATATATTATTCCTACAAAAAGTCAGTAGAAGCCATTATCGAAGAAATTATTGGACAAAATAACTTGGATAAGGATAATACTGATATAATAACAAGTGGCGAATACGCTGATTTTATAGAATACAAAGACTATAAAATCAAATCTCTCTCAAACTTAGGTCTCTTAGGGCTAAAAGATATATATGAACTAAATACAAAATGACGAGGAAATAGATTACCTTTCCTCGTCTTTTAATTTTGATAAATATTAAATTTTTTCTTAACCAGTAAATTTTATCCTATAAATTATAAAAGCCATCTGCAAGAAGAAAATTATAGGGAGGCCTGCCATAAACTTCTTGTGACGGGTCTTATGTCTTATTAGCTTCATTGTAATATACATAGAAACTGCCCCACCCAGAGCCCCTATCAGTAAGAGGACATTTTCCCTTACGCGATTTTTCCTAAATTTCTTGCTTGCTATCTTATCATAAATTGTAAGGATTATTCCAAGTATGTTGATAGATATTAGATAAATTAAAACTTCTCTTTTCATAAGATTAATTTAACTACATCTCTCCAAGTCTTTCTACTTTTTTAAAAATCTCACCATCTACCTCAATTCCTTCACTTAGTCCCTTTTCTTTTCTGGTATGAAGGCCTAGGCCTGGATATCTAGGACTTGTGCCTGGAGTTTTGGCATGGGCAGATTTTACTCTTTCTTTCATCTTAGCTATTGTCTTCTCGTTTTCTTCCTTAGTAGAGAAGGCTTCTGGATTCATAGCTATAAAAATCTGTGAGCAAGATGTACAGTTAAAAGCGTCTCTATCATCCATATCATAGGTCGACAAGCCGTTTGATAAAAGGGCCGCCATAGTATCAAGGCATATACCAAGGCCTGACCCCTTCCAGTAACCTACAGGCAAGAGATTTTGACTTTCTTCTATAAGTTTTGGATCATCTGTGAGATTGCCATCCTTATCAAAACCACCTGGGTATGGAAGCTTTTCTCCCTTAAGCCTTGTTGTTTCAAGCTTACCATAAGAGTAAAGAGAAATTGCCATATCAAGACATATATTCCCACTTTCTGATGGGATGGCGATCCCTATTGGATTATTGCCCAGACTATTTTGATCTGAGCTCCAAACAGGCATTAGGGATTCTGTATTGGTCCAGCACATGCCAATCATTCCCTTATCTGCAATATTTTCGCTGTAGGCTCCTCCCCTCATCCAATGAGTAGTGTTTCTTAAAGTTACCATTCCTATACCATGCTCTTTGGCAAGCTCTGCCGCCCTGTCACTCGCCTTAAGGGCATTGATCACACCAAAAGCGAGATTGCCATCGTAGTTTTCGACAGAACCGAAGCCCTTAACAAGCTCCATTTCCGCATCAATATCTACCAAGCCCTTACTTATAAAATTAATTAGCCTTGGTATCCTATTTAGCCCGTGAGAATTGACTCCCTTGAGGGTTGAATCAGCATGGACTTTTGCCATGATCTCTGATTTTTCCTCACTAACTCCACTTGCAGTAAGGGCGTTTTTTATTGTATCTTTTAATTTGTCATAAGTTACTTTCATTTTATATCCTTATATATTTTTCTATATAGTATCTCTTCCTTATCAAAGGCCTTTGCCAGAAGATAGTTGATTATAAGAGGGTTGAAGCCTAAATCAAGGAAGCTTTTCGCAAAGGCCATGGCTCCTATTTCTGAAGAAGCTTTAAGCTTAACTTTCTTTGATATAAAGCCCATTTTCTTATAAGTAATATATACCCTATCAGTAAAAAGCTTCTCATCTTCTTCGATCTTATGATATAGCTCATGGGCGAGGATTATATCTTCTATCTTTATTTCTTCAAAAATAGGCAAGTTTATTAAACTTGCCATATCTTCGATTTTTCTGATATTTTCATTGTTTAAGATGATTTTTTCATCTTCAAAGTAAGCTAGCTCATAGTAGTCAAAGTCGCTTTTTTCTTCTTCATATTTTATATCCAAATCATAAAAGTCTCTAAGCTGATTGATATCAGAAAAGATATTTTTCTTATCCCTTCCTACTTTTCGCCCTAGCTCTAGGCTTTCACGTATTATCTTCGCCTTGTTTTCTATTTTTCCGTAGAAGAGATCCTCTCTTAAGAGATATTTGGCAAATATTTCATCTGATAAGGAAATAAGCTTTTCTAGTTTTTTATCTTCCATTATAGGTCGTTTTTAGCCCCGATTACAATAACATCTTCGTTACCTTCTCTTAGGGAAAGTTCTGAGTCTATTAACATGTTGAGTTGTTCAAGGCTAGTAAGGCCCTCGAAGTCAACAATCTTTCCACCAAGGCAGAGGTAGAGGTCTGGGTTTAGTTTGATATCTGACTTAAATACTGCAAGGTCCTTCCACATATTGGAAGCTACAGTTCTAACTCCGCCTGCAGTGGTCTTTACTGCCTTGGCGTCAGCTCTTTGTAGCTTGATAAAGCCCTTGTTATCGATAGCACGAAGTTCAGTTTTGTTGCCCTTTTCTGCTATAAATATATTGAAGTTTTCGTTTGAAACTGGGTTTTCTACTTGATTTTCTTCTACTAGAAGGCTCTCTGCGGCAAGCTCTCTCGCCTCATCTTTAGTAACCTTCTTAGTTAAATCTTGGCTTGCTATTTCAGTCGATCCTGTTGCAATCGCCCTAACCTTGGATGTTTGTTGGTCAATTTCGATTTGGATTTCAACAGACTCTGGACTAGCTCCTGATTTTATAACTTGATCTGTCGCCTCAGCCCTTAGTTTCATGATATCTTCTCTACTTGGTTGAGGGATAACTCTTTCTACTACATCTCTAACCATAGCAAGAGCAACTCCAATAGAAGATATAATCTCTGCTTTGTCAGCTAGTTTGTATGGTACGTCTAGTTTCTTTGCAGCGAATGGCAAGAGAACCTTGGCTCCTCCACCTCCACCAACAATGGTAGTTTGAGATTGTTCTACCTTGTACTTATCCATTAGGTCTAGGATCACTTCATTGGTTGTATTTGAAGCATCTCTAAGGACAGCCCTAGCAGCTTCTTCCATAGTCATTCCCAAGAAGTCTCCCAAAAGTTTAAAGCATATTTGAGCGCTTTCTGGATAGCCATAAGAATAATCTCCTTCTTCAATTATGCCTAGGGCATTGGCAGCACATGTTGTGGTTAGAGCATAATCCTTATCCTTGGCCCTTACTACTATATAATCTTTTGGATCGCCCTCTTTTGGAGAAATTTGAATAATTTCTGCATTTTCAAATTCCTTTGGGTCGGTAAAGACTACATAAGGAAGGTTTGCGATATGACAGGACCTTGGTCCGACTTTTATGATTTTGCCCCCTCCTGCCCTTATCATAGATCCACCAGCAACTCCAACAGTGTGGACATCCATGGAGTTAACCATGGTCCTTTGGCCACCAACTACAGCGTAGTCAATCATTGGTCTTCCGTTTTTGATAACTCCAATATCGGTTGTAGTTCCTCCGACTTCGAAGAATATCCCGTTAGATACCTTAAGATACATCAAGGCTCCGACAGTTGAAGCAGCAGGACCAGAAAGCATGGTGAGAACTGGTCTATTTCTCATCTCTTCTATGTCCATTACTCCCCCATCGCCTCTCATAATCATTAAAGGAGCGCTGATTCCTGCTTTTTTAACAGCTGACTCAGTCGAATCTGCTGTAGCAATCATCTTTGGAAGGATTGACCCATTGATTACGGCGGTTCTTGTCCTTCTTGATAGGCCATAAAGCTTGGAAATTTCTGAAGCAGCACATACTTCTACTCCCTTAGCCTTTCCCATCTCTTTGATAAGGAGCTCTTCCTTGTTTCCATCTACTCCAAAGGTCTTAGATACTGCTATTACTCCACAGCCATTATTTATCAATTCGTCGACTATCCTACTTACATTTTCTTCTGTGAAATCTTTCCTATTGATAAATCTATATTCTGTTTGAATCTTTCTCTTACCAGAATCATCAAGCTCTATATCTTTGATATGGCCTTGAATTTTAGATAGAAATCCTACAAAACCACCATTAGCTATACCTATTATTCCAACCTTAGCCACATCTCCTTCAACTAGGGCATTAGTCGCTTGGGTTGTAGAATGGGCTATGAAAGTAACCTCATCTGCTGAAATATTATTTTCAGTAAGACACTTGTTAAATGATTCTATAACTCCTTGACTTACGCCAAGTTCATGGTCGTGGGTTGTAGGGATAATTCCCATACCTACTATATCGTATGTGGCATTGTCAATGGCAACCGCCTTGGTATTGGTACCACCGACATCTATACCTACTCTAATTTGTCTTTTCATACTTCCTCCTAACTACCAAAGAATACAAAAACTAAGAACAAGTTGATAGCTGTTATAATCCACGCCCAAACTAAACCTGTCTTCATAAAGTCCTTAACACTCACCTTAGAGTAGTTAAGTGCCCACAAGTTCCAAGATTGGGTAGGACAAGCCGCCAAGTTCATAGCTATAGTTGGTACATACATGAGTGTAAATAGAAATGGTGTCGAATAAGAACCAAGTGCATTTAATACTCCAACAGTAGCCGCTCCTGCTCCAAAGATTGTAAGAGGTCCCCTGAATAGACCTAGAGGAGCCATAATCATAAAGGCGATTGTCAAACCTAGCGTAGTTTTTGGCAAAATATCTCCTAGGATCGGATCAAAAAACGGTGCCGCTACTCCAGAAATCTTGTTAAACATAGGAAGTATAAACAAGAATCCCAATAGACCTGCTACATCTATTACACCATCGTAGAAGGTAGAGGATATGACCCTACTTGCTTCTGACCAGCTTTTGCCGATTTTCCCACAAACTACAAGGGCAAAGACAGATCCCACTATAAAGGCAGGTATGCTTGCCCAGGAGAATACTATAGATAAAAATGTAGGAATGATTGGAGTGATTAGGGCAATCGTTGGCACCTTTTCCATATCGCTTTCCTCATTTAAATCAATGTCCCAAGCCTTTTTCTTCCTTCTTTTCTTAGAAAAAATCTTCATATGAGTAAATAGCATAATAGCTACTAGAAGAAGATGAACAGCCATGGCAGCAAAGGCCCAGCTTATGTATTCTTGAGAGAAAGTCATATCTTCAAAAATCGCTTGCATCTGTGAAAATAAAACTGGGTTAAGATACATACCACTTGCTACAGACATAAGATAACTAGTTACAGCCAAACGTTTTGGTACTCCCAAAGATAAAAGGATTGGTAGAACTATAACTCCTATAGCAACTACTGCTCCTGCACCAAAGGTTGCTGTGAAAATAACTCCAGTAACTAGGGAAAGAAGAACAGTAACTATAAGTGGATCATCTCCTCCTAATTCAGTAACAGATTTGATAAGCTTTGAAGCAATCCCCGTATCAACTAGGATTTTACCAAACCAAGAACCAAAAATAACATTAACGGCGGTCGCTCCCCAAGATTCTGGTCCACCTTGTAGGATATCCTTCATCCCATCAGCCCAGCTGATCTTGCCGCCCCAAATACTAAGTCCTAGCCAAACGACAGCCATGACGAAAAATCCTGTCATAAGGTTTCCGCTCTTGGCAGCATAAATGGCAAGGCTTATATAGGTTATTATCAAAATTATACCTATAAATAAGTCCATAAATTTCCTCCATTGTAATATTTGTAATCGCTTACAATTTTATTATAGACAATAATTCCTAGAAAGTCAACATTTTAATCATAAAAATACTAATCCAAGCAAACATTTACTCTGATTAATGATTTATATTATTTCCTGTGGCATATTCCAAACTCAGACCTAATAGATCTCTTGAAGAGAAATCTATTATTACATCTGCCCTTTTTTATTTTTAAAAAGAATTATAGATTGGAAAATATCTGTCCTCTTCCTTTGCTGTAATGCCTGCCACTATTTCATATTCACTACTTTTACTAAAAAGCTCTGCCATAGTCTCTTCCATGGCGCCAGTTGCCCCTACTAGAAGGATTTTAATCATAGAGCGCCTAGTTTCTTTAGTTCATATTCAAAAATCTCTGTTATCTCAATGTTTACTGGACTTAGGGGAAGTCTCATATAATTATCATAAATGCCTAGAAGTCTCATCGCTTCTTTTACAGAAACTGGATTTAATTAATTTAACAACGAGCACATCTCTAGAGGAATCGACTCTTTGTCAATCCTTATTAGAAAAGAACATATCAAAAGCGAATCCGAAATGCAAAGCCTAAAGAATGCAATAGACGAAAACTTTGCCTACAACAAGTTTGATATCAAGGATAATCTGGCCTCAATTGCTATAGTTGGCGAAGGACTTACCAATGACATGACCCGAGCCCTTTATCTTATAAGTAAGTCCTTGAATGAAGAAGATATTAAAATCGAGTTTATCATCCAAGGAGCTTCCAACAACTCCCTATTCCTCTTTGTAGACGAAAAAGACGAAAAACTTGCAACTGAGAAACTCTACTCTTATTTTATGTAAAATTTACTTTATCACTTCCTATTATTTATACAAAAAGGATAGGCTCTGGATTTTAATCACCGCCTATCCTTAGTTTTATTTCTTCTTATTTATTTTTAGCCCCGCAAGTGATACAGTAAGAGCTGATAAGCTCAGGATGGCTGGACTTATTCCCGTCTTAGGATTTTTATCTGCCTTTGTATTTCCCTTATCGCTTGCTTCATTTATTTTCTCATCTTCTTTTTCCAACTTTCTCACTTCATAGATCTTATTAAATTGGGCAGGATATGAATTCATAACTATATCATTATGGCTAATCTCATACCTATCTCCCACACTTAGGTCCTTTTCAAAGTATTTCTTCGCTAGAGTATACAATTCTCCTTCAGATCCCTCTTTCTCAACTGTAACAGCTTCCTCATTTATTTCCTTAACTATAAATTTTTCAGAAATCTTATCTTGATCCTCTAAGTCACCGACTTCTTCTATTTTATAAATCTTAGAAAATTGTCCAGGATCTGACAACAAGTTAATCCCGTCACTAGTAATATTGACCTCTTTGCCTATCGTTAGTTCAATATACTTAAAATCTTCCTTAGGGACTGAAACCAAATCTGAATCCTGTCCCTTTTTGTTAAGTATTACAGATTCATCTCCGATTTCTTTGATGACATAAGTTTCTTTTACCGCATCTTTAATATTTTCTTTGATTTCAGTTTGTCCTGCTTCAGTCTTTGCTGCAAGACTAGGATTTTTGTTTACCATAGCCAATGCGAGTATTAAACTTGTAATTATAATTTTCTTTTTCATAAGAGTCTCCTTTTATTTTATAATAACAAAAATAATGTTAAATTTGTATAAATTTTATAAAATAGAAAACCTCCTTCATAGCTTTTACTAATCAGGAGATTTAAAATTATACTAAGCTGAAATTTAGGGGAGGTTATTATTCAGCTATTTCTTCGAGGTCTTCTTCGTTTGCTTCGCCTTCTTCTATCTTATCTTCTTTCTCATCTTCTGCCTTATCTTCAACTTCTACTGTTTCTTCAGCAGGAACTTCTTTTTCGGATGCTTCTTCATCTGAACCTTCCTTAGTCTCTTCTTCTGGAAGCTCTTCATCTACTTCATCTTCAGAAATTTCCTCATCAGTTTTTTCTTCAACTGGAACTTCTTCTACTTCTTCTGCTGGTTCTTCTACTACTAAGTTTGCCTTAGCTTTTTCGATTGCCTGAAGTAATTCCTCATAAGCTACATTTGCCTCGTTCACAGTTGTTCTGTTGTTTCTAAAGATTCTATTAGCATCTGCAATTGCTCTATTCAATTCTCTAATTACAGAAGAATCAACCTTACCCTTTAGTTCAAAATCACGGACCTTCTTGGCTTCTTCGATATTTTTTCCAAGTGCTGCCTTATCTTTTGCGCTAGCAGTCTTATCTTCATCTGGAATTGAAGCTACAGCTTCAGATATTTTTGCATTTAACTTATCTGTTGCTTCTTGTACTTGGCCTACTGTAGCTTGGTTATTTCTTCTAACTTCTACTGCAGTCTTTATTGCAGAATCTACGTCAGCGAGGGCTACAGAATCTAGTTTAAATCTCAATTCTCTATTTCTAACTTCCCTTGCATTCGCAATAGCCCTATCTAGTTTTTCTAGTGTGTAGTGGGTTCTTTTTGAATCCTCTGTTAGTTTTGGTACTTTTCTTGCCTTTTCTAAAGAATTGAGTAAGTCTTTGCTTGCCTTGTTCAATCCATCAGCGTTTTCGAAAATATCAGTAGCTTTTAGAAGAGCTCTTGTTACAGAAAAACCTATAATCACGTGTGCTTGTTGCTCACTATCTACTAGCTCAGTTGCATCTGCTGTGATTGTTTCAGCTACATTGATTAGTAGGTTAATTCTTGGGATTACTTTCTCTCTTATCTCTCCCGCTCCGATGAGACCATTTTTAACAATTTTGCTTACAAAATCATAAGCATTCTTTAAAGATTTTAGCCAGTCTAGTTGGTTACCAGCAAGGCCACCTGCTATATTTTCAAGGCCTTTAATCAAATCACCTAGGTAATCTAATTTATCGATTGCCTGATCTTTTGCGCTTCCTTCTTCTGCTGCATAAGCAACGCTAGAAAGCTTTGAATCATCCTTTGCGATTGATCCTAGGCAAGGTACGACTGTGTTTGATAATAATGCAACTGACAATGTTGCTGCTAATAGTTGACTTTTTTTCATAGATAACTCCCTTGAATGTGTATTATTTTATAAGTTCTGTTTTACTTTTTATCCGCTTAAATATGCTAATTAGATCATAGATGTATCAATAATTTTATATAATACTTCAAAATTTAGTAAATATTCTATAAATCCATAGGACCGACTCTGATTTAAAAATTTAGACAATCTCTATATTTTTATAGGCAATTAGATAAGTGATACATCCTCTTTTACAAAAAACATATCTATTATTATATCGTCTGGATCTAAATCAATTCCTGCTACTTTCCTATCTCTATTAATATTTGAGCTTAGAGATAACATTAATAAGAATACAAATAATATAGCTTTCTTGAATTTCATCATCCCACCTCCTTGTTGTCTATATAATACCATGGTCATTTTATAAAATAAATACACATTTACGTGGTTGGATATCAAAGATATTGTTTATAATTTACAAGTAAATTATCTATTTGTAATTTAATTTTTTCAGCTAATGGCTGTTCTGAAAAAATATTAGTCAAGGCTAAGCAATAATTAAAACTAAGCTTGGCTTCTTCCAATTGGTTAAGGCTTAAATGATTTACTCCTTTCAAATAATAAACCATATTTAGATATGGTACTTCCTTTAGCTTTTTCGCATTATTAACAGCAGTATTACATAAGTCCAAAGACTCAATTATTTTACCCGCCCTATAGTAGTAGACGCCTACATTGTACGAAAAGAGGAAATAATCCTCTAAGGAGTATCTAAGATACTTACTAATTTCTAAGTTTATATCTTCATAAAGTTGATAATTACCAAACTTTTGTTCCGCTAAAGCTAATGCCAAAAGAATTCTTAGAGAAAAACTATCGTATTTATAGTTTTTAAATCTGTTGATAGTAAAACGATTTTCCAATGATGATAGGGCCTCTTCAAATTCTACTAGACTTATGCCAATAGTCTTTGTGGATTTTAGAGCCAAAATCCCCTTAAAATAATGCTTAGTCGCTTGAAACTCTTTTTCAAAATCTAAATCTGACTTTATATTAATATCATCGAGATTAGAAATTAATAGTCTTGCTTTATCGATTGATGAATTATTTAAGTGATAATTAATTTCTTTTCTCAAAGATAGGAGATTGTTATATTCGAAGCCACTAGAATTGATGATATCTTCAAGCTCGATCCCCAAACAATTACATATAGGTATCAGGGTAGAAAGCCTAGGGTCGTTTTCTCCCTTTTCTATTCGACGAATAGTCTCTTCAGAAACATAGACTTTTTCTGCAATTTCCTTCCTGCTAATACCCTTTGATTCCCTAATCTTTCTTAGATCAGAGCCAATAAAATTGTAATTATCCTTTAAAATCATATATTTAATTCTTTCTCTAACATTATGTCTACTCCATCATATAAATATACCGATAATTGTTTCTAATATTAGCTAATAGTTTAATTTTTAATTAAATAATTAGTTTTTTTCTCCAATATAGGCTTTATATAGAGAAGTAAGCGCTTTGTCGACGCTATTTACTAATCAAATTTTCTATATCTAACTCTCAAAGCTATAGAAGGCTTCAGTGATTCTCACACCCATATTTCTCAATATTCTTAGTTCATTCTCATTGTCATAGGATTTATTTGTTTTCATTGCTACAGCTAGAGCAAATCTAGAAGAGCCTACATCAATTACAGCAACATCTAATTCTTGGCCCCTGTCTGGATTTTCTCCTGATTTATTAATTCCTCTAGCGTAAGGTGGAAGATTTGCAAGTAATTTGCTTGACTTAGTGTTTGTATTAGTCATCGATTCTTTTATTTTTTCTGCACTTCTTTTGCTTATGAGCATAGAATCATTTAACTCTTCCATGGCCAGTATTAGATTAGTAACATCTGTCATATTTTCTTTGCCAGGTTTTGCTAATTTCCTGTTTAAGGAAGTTCTATTTGATCCAGTAAGCTCTTTTATTGTATTATTTACTGGGTAAAATCCTCCTAAAGCATCTATAACCCTATTTGTGGCGTAATTATCAGACCTATTAAGCATTGAGTGGATATCATTAATTAAGGAATCTGTCTCTTTTAAAATTCCTCTTTCAATATTTTCATAGGCACTGATAGCAATAAAGACCTTGATAGTTGAGGCTGAAGGAAGAGAGTCACTAGTATTTCTGTAATCAAGGTCAACATCGCTATCTCCTTCAAGGGTTTTTACAGCGACTTGATAAGACCCTTCTACCTTATCCATTTCTTCTTTTATAATATTTGATATTTCTTCATTTAACTTATCGTTTTTATCTTCTTCCTCTAAGCTATCGTTTTTTTCTGCGTCTTCCTCAAAATCTTCCGTGCTTTCCTTGTCATTTTCCTCAAATATGATGTCTAGATCGTAATCCTCATAATAAACGACATCAGAAGCATAAGACTCATCTATTCCTAAACCTACTATTAATAAAGCAAAAGCCAGTAAGTATTTTTTCAAAATTTTACTCCTAAACCAATAATTTTTTTCCATCATTGTAGACCTCATCTATTATTGCAGATCCTATACAAACTTCTCCTTGATAGAAGACTGCTGCTTGACCTGGAGTTACTGCCTTGGTCCTATCGTAAGTTACTTCTACCTTACCATCTTCTAGGACCTTTACATTGGCCTTGATGTCAGCTTGTCTATATCTAAACTTGGCTGTGCAGTCGAACTCTTTTGGAATTTTCTTGTCAGTAAAGGTCGAAAACTCACTTGCGTATAACTTATTTGAGAAAAGAAGGGGATTGTTTTTTCCTTGGCAGACTATGAGTTCATTTTTCTTTAAGTCCTTGCCGCATACAAACCAAGCCTCTCCTTCTCCTCCTATTCCAAGTCCTCTTCTTTGGCCTATGGTGTGAAACATAAGTCCATCGTGCTTTCCAAGAACATTTCCCTCAGTATCTACTATATCTCCAGCTTGGGCTGGTAGGTAGTTTGACAAGAATTCATTGAAGTCTCTTTCTCCTATAAAGCAAATTCCTGTAGAATCCTTCTTATCAGCTGTAGCTAGCTTGTACTTATGAGCTATTTCTCTTACTTCGCTTTTTTGTAACTCCCCTACAGGAAAAAGCACGTCTTTGATTTGATCTTGGGAAAGTTGACTTAGAAAATAGGTCTGGTCTTTGTTGGAATCTAGGCCCCTAAGCATGACTGTCTCATCCCCTGACCTATCCACTCTCGCATAATGACCAGTTGCCACATAATCTGCTCCCAGGGACTTGGCAAAGTCTAAGAAGGCATTAAACTTAATTTCCTTGTTGCACATTATGTCTGGGTTTGGAGTCCTGCCCTTCTTGTATTCATCAAGAAAATATGTAAATACTCTGTCGTAATACTCTTTCTCAAAGTTTATTGAATAGTAGGGAATACCTATTTGATTGCATACTGCTACCGCATCTTCGTAGTCGACTTCTGCCGTACAAACTCCATTTTCGTCAGTATCATCCCAGTTTTTCATAAAGATTCCTACTACATCGTAGCCTTCTTCCTTTAGTAATAGGGCTGCTACAGAAGAATCTACTCCCCCGCTTACTCCTACTACTACTTTGGTATCTTTTTTGTCTTTCACTTAATCACCTCTCTTAAAACTTCCATTAGATAGTCTATATCGGAAAGTTCATTCTTAAAGCCAAAGGAAAATCTCACCGAATGAAGGGCCCTGTCTTCATCATATATATTTGTTATAACCCTACTTGGCTCAAGGGCTCCTGCCCTACAAGCAGATCCTGCTGATGCACAAATTCCCTTAATATCTAGATATGTCAATAGAAAATCCGACTTAAAGTCTGGAAAATAAATATTTATTATATGATCTGATGAATTTTCTATGCTGCCATTTACTTCGTAGTCTATCCCTGTGGAAGAAAGCTCCTTAAGGAAATATTTCTTTAACTTTCCTATCTTTTCTCTTTCTTCGATTGTCTTATCAAAAGCGATGCCCATTGAATAGGCTCCCATAACAAAGGAAGTTCCTGCTCGTCTATTTTTCTCCTGCTCGCCTCCCTTGATAAAAGGCTCTAGGTCATTTCTCAAATACAAAATTCCAAAACCATTTACTCCACCAACCTTATGTCCTGATAGGGAAAGCGAGTCACAAGCAATTTCATCGATATCTATATCGACATGGCCATAGGCTTGAACAGCGTCTACATGAAAATGAATATCTTTATCCTTAAGATAAGCTCCTATCTCCTTGACTGGCTCAATTGTCCCAAGCTCATTATTTACAAACATAACTATAACAAGCTTGGTTTCTGGGCTTATCTTACTCTTTAAGTCATCAAGACTTACAAGACCCTCCTCATCAGCCTCAAGGTAGGTCACTTTCTCCCCCTCCAGGGTATTTAGGATAGAGTCGTGCTCTATATTTGTTGAGATAATCTCGCTATTCCTAAAGGCATTAATTACAGTATTATTGGATTCGCTTGCTCCTGAAGTAAATATCACCCTTTTAGGATCTGCTCCAATGGAATTTGCAATTTTTCCCCTAGCTTCTTCTAGGATTTTCTTAGCCTTCCTGCCTAAGGCATGTGTTGAGTCAGGATTGGCATCGAAGGAATTAAAATCATCCATTATCTCTTCTATTATTTCTTTTCTTTTTAAGCTAGTAGCTGCATAGTCTAAATAAATCATATTACCACCTATTTTCTAAATATACTTTAAATCGGCTAAATTTAAAGCAAACAAAGAAAAAACCCTCATCCAATGAGGGAATTCTTTAATGAAATTCATCAGCCAAAATATTTTTAAGAACTTCGGCCTCTTCTGTTGTAAGGGTTATGCCCTTGCTCATTCTTGTGTGATCTTCATTCCAATCACGAATGTCGTATTTTGGATCTCTTTCATTCCAAGAAACAAGGTTAAGCTCCTTGGTCCAACCCTTGGCATTGGTTGAAAGAACGCCAAGATTTTCAACTATATCATATTTAATTCCCGCCATATTTATCTCCAATCTATAATATTTTCTAATTAATACTCTTGTATTATTTTATAGTATTCTTACTTTTATTCAAGTCTTATCTGAGATCTTGGCTTTAATCTAATATGATAACTTACTTTAAATTCTCCTAGATTTTAATAATCTATTTACCTCTTTTTGGATTACATCATAATCGTATCCAGCATATTCCAATCTTTTCCTTCTAATATTACCATTGCCCCACTTGCCGGCTATTACTTCTTCTGCTACTTTGACGAAGCCTTTGGAAGATACTCCCGTCATTATTAGTGGGTAGTCTCTGTAGAGGATGTTTTTATCCAAATCCCCCTTGTAGCCATAGACTCCTCCCTTGGATGAATATTGCCAAGAATCGTAATGGCTATCCTTGTATTTTGGATAAGGGGCATCCTTTTTCCATTCCGCTATCCAAAACTCATTCTCATCCCTTACTTCCTTAGTCAAGTATTTATTGGCAAACCATGGATAAGAATAGATTCCTGCTACATAGCCATTTCGCCTGATAGCCTTGGTAAAGGCATCCGCTACGGCAGTAATATCTTTTTTGCTAGCCTTAGCCTGTCTGTCATTATCCTCTATGTCTATATAAATTGGTAGGGAAACTTTTTTATTTCTTACTATATCTAGGACGTAGTTTGCTTCTTCTATGGCTTCATTTTCATTTATCGCCCTTGAATAATGATAGAAGCCCAGAGGTATATCTCTTCTATTAAGCTCGGCATAATGAGTTTCTATTTTCTTATCTTTACTTAAGCTCTTATCCTTTTGTCTAATAGATGTCCTAAGGATTGCTCCATCTATGGAGTTTGCAAGTTTATCATAGTCAATATTCTTAGGATTTTGATACTCACTCATATCAACTACCTTCTCATAGACGGCAACTTTTGGATAGATATCAGACTCATCTAAGCTATTTTGAGCTTCTGGATTTAATTCTTCCACGATCTTATCAACTTCCTCTTCACTAACTATTATTTCTTCATCCTTATTGTCTTCTTCTTTTGGCTTTTCTATATTGGAATTTGCATTTCCACTATTTCCATTTTCTATATTTTCCTTAGGTCTTTCCACTTCTTCAAAGATCTCATCTATATTAGAATCATCATACATTACAATTTCAGCAGCATAGGCTATATCTGGGACTAGAAGGGCCAAGGCTAAGGCAGATCCTACAAGTTTTTTATTAATTCTCATACATCCTCTTTTCATTTCTTTACTTAAGTAAATAATATCATATTAGAAGATTTCTAACAAGAAAAAGAGGATATTTCTATCCCCTTTACTCTACTCAAATGTTACATCAAAAAAATCTGGAATTTGTGTTGATAATATATCTCTTGTGTATTTTGTATCTACGCATCTATCGAGCACATATTTGATATCATCTCACCATAAAAGAGTTAATTTGGGTAGAGTAATACTATAAATCTGGAGAAAAGTTATAAATATAGCAAAATACTTATAAATAGCAAGACGAACCATATATAATGTAATAAATTAGCTAAAAAAGGTTTAAGTATACAAGACTACCATGGAAACCACAATAAAAATAAGTCTAAATATGAAGCCAAAACCAAACAATTAAGCGGTAAAGAATATGATTATGTTCTTGATAAATTAAGTAAAGAATGAACTCCTGATGTAATATTAGGCAGAGGTGAAATAAAACTATCAATGAGTTCAAGAACACTTTACAGAAGGTTCAAAGATGGAACTTTGGAAGCAAAGCTTCTACCAATGAAGGGTAAAAGAAAAAAGAATGGTAGTTTTGAAAAAAGAGGAAAACAAGCCTTTAAAAGAAGCATCCATGATAGAAAAAATACTATCCAAACTTCTCGACTGAATTTGGTTACTTTGAGGGAGATACAATTGTAGGGAAAGATCATAAAAGTTGTTTAATAACCCTAGTTGAGAAAGAATCCAAGGCAATAGTAACCTAAAGCAAAAAATAGGACAGCTAAAAGTATCGAAGAAAGATTATATAAATGGTTAGAACAAATGCCAATAAAATTGGTAAAATCAATAACATTTGACTTTAGTAAAGAATTTCCAAATTGGAAAAATATATGTAATAAGCATGATATATCAATATTCTTCGCAGATTCAGACTGCCCAAGTCAAAGGGGTTAAATGAAAATTCGAATGGGTTATTAAGAAAAGATGGATTAACAAAACAAACGGACTTTATGCTAAAAAGAGAAGAGGATATTGTTTCTATAGCTAGCTACAGAAACAATATCCCAAGAAAGTCTTTGAACTACAAAACACCGTTAGAAGAATTTATGAATTTAGTGTATTCTGTCTAGGTTAATTTGACAATTGAAAGAATAAAAAGAAAGAGATGATTTCCAGGGTACTTACATCTCTTCCTTTCTTGTAAAACTATCGATTATTTATAATTTAAGGGTTTTTAAACATTCTATATACTAACAATCATTTTAATTTGGATCTAATCTTAATAAAATAGCATTAATTGCTACTACGACTGTTGACACAGACATTAGAATTGCTCCTAATGCAGGGCTTAATGTGATACCAATAGGAGCCAAAATTCCTGCAGCTAGAGGGATAGCTATAAAGTTATAACCGGCTCCCCAAAAGAGGTTTTGTTTCATTTTACGAGTTGTTTTGTGTGCTAATTCAATGAATGATTCAATATCTCCTGGATCAGATTGAGTCAATATGACATCTGCTGAATCCAATGCAACTTGAGTTCCAGCACCGACAGCTATACCAACGTCTGCCATGGCAAGAGAAGGGGCATCATTGACACCGTCACCTACCATGATAACTTTTTTTCCTTCATCTTTAAGTGCTTTTACTAATTCATACTTGTCTTGTGGAGATTGATTTGATCTATATTCAATCCCTAAGTCTTCTGCCGCTCCTTGAGCTGCTTTTTCATTATCACCTGTTGCCATAATTGGCTCTATATTGTTATTTTTAAGAGCTTCTATTAACTCTTTACTGGTTGGTTTTAATTCATCCCCTAAAGATACAGCACCAATGGCATCATCGTTTTCTACTAAGACACTGAGGGTTGCTCCTTTTGGAATATCCATATCTAGATTACGTCCGTATGCTTTTTGACTGATTAATTGGTATTGGTGCCCATTGGCTTTACCTTCTACGCCAGCACCGGAAATCACATCAATCGAATCAAAAGATACTGGGCGTATATCTTGCTGCTTAGCGAAACTTATAATTGATTGAGCAATCGGATGGCTAGATCCTCCTTCAATACCTGCCAATAAGGCAGTGATTTCCTCTTTTGTATATTTGTTATTAAGAAGTTTTACATCTAATACTTTAAACTCACCAGTTGTTAAAGTACCTGTTTTATCTAAAATCATTACATCTGCATCTTGAGCTATTTCTAAAGCCTCACGGTCTTTTACTAGTAAGCCACGACTTGCTCCTAAGCTTGTGCTACGGGCGGTGACCAATGGAATAGCCAAACCCAAAGCGTGAGGACAAGCTATAACTAATGTTGTGATAGCAAATTTTACTGCCATTGGGATGTCCGCTATAAGTGTCCATACTACAAAAGCTATTAGTGCGGCAGTTACCGCAATATAGAAGAGCCATCCCGCAACTTTCTGAGCAATATTTTCTGCTCTGGAAGGTTGACTTTGAGCTTGGCTGATTAAATCCTGTACTTGAGAGATAAAGGACTTATCACCTGTCTCAAGTACTTTAATATAAAGAACCCCTTCCCCATTTGTTGAGCCCCCGATTACTTCATCGCCAGGACCTTTTTTAATTGATTTAGATTCCCCAGTCAAAAGAGCTTCATTTAGACGTGATTCTCCACGCTCGATAGTTCCATCAGCTGGCACATTTTCTCCAGCTTGAACACGAATTAAATCACCTACCTTTAAGTCAGCAACTGGTCGTGTTTCTATTGAATCGTCATCTAATACTACATGAGCATCTTTTGGTACTAGCTTGGCCAACTCTTCTTGTGCATCTCCTGCTTCTCCAATAGCTTTCATCTCAATCCAGTGACCTAATAACATGATTAATAGTAATGAAGCAAATTCAAAGAAAAAGTCCATCACGTTGCCACCTGTCACGTATCTAGTGATGACAGCATAAATACTATATACATATGAAACAATCAATCCTAAAGAAACCAGAGCCATCATTCCAGGTTCTTTTTGTTTAAATTCGTCAACTGCCCCTTGATAGAATGGACGTCCACCATAAATAATTAATATAGTAGATAAAATAGCTACTACAATATCAGAATATGGAAAAGTAAACTGGAATGGTAGGTCAAACCCAGCCATAGGGGATAAGAGCATAATAATGATTCCTAGTGGTAATGACTTTAAGAAAAGTTCCTTAAAGTTACCGTGATGATGATGCTCATGCCCACTGTGCCCACCGTGGTCATGGTGGGCATGATGGTCGTGATGTTGATCCTTATGGTCTCCATGTTGTTCCATTTTGCTATTGTTGTGTTTTGAATGATCCATGTCGCCATGATTATGGTGACTGTGGGATGAATGTTTGTTGTTATTGTTCATTTTAAATTCCTCCTTATGCTTAATGATGATGTAAATGACATTCGCATTGTCCTTCTGGACAATTGCAATCCACTTCTTCTACTGCGAAAGATTTTTTCATCTCTAATATTTTTTCTAGTCGATCTATATCATCGAAGCTTAAGACATGATCTTCAATGATGTTTCCTATTACATTCCCGACTTTCTTATTGCAAATACGGTTAAAAATATCTTCTGCATATTCCCTTACGGCTTCTTTCTCTTCAATATTTGCAGTGTAAATAAACTTTCTACCTTCTTGCTCTGTATTCAGTACGCCTTTTTCAACTAATCGACCTAAGATCGTTTTGATAGTGGATTGTGTCCAATCCATTTTTTCTTTCAATACGGAAATAACCTTTTTACTAGTTACTCGATCATTTGCCCAAACTACACGCATGACCTCCCATTCAGCATCAGTTATATGGGTACTAGCTACTGGTGTACTCATTCTTTTTTCCTCCTTGTTGTTTACAATCGTAAACGTATTATTTAAAATTAGTTTACCATTGTAAACTAACCTTGTCAAGTATTTTTTAATGTGTAAAATCTCAATTGTATTTATTTTTTATTTTACAAAATACTAATTATGAGCTTGGTTTGATTTGCTTGTATTAATTTTAGGATTATACGCGATTAGAAGAATAGATATTAATATATATAATTTTTAAATTGAGATAGTATAATAAATAAGACTAAAGTAAATTGTACCATTTACTACAGAGTACATTCAGTAAAATTATTATTAAATTATTCAATTTTTGGTAAAAATCGATATTAGATCTATATTAGTTTATCATCGCATGGTGCCATTAATATGTCGGAGTTTTTCACCATGGGCAAAATAAACTTAATTTCTGTATTAAAATAGGCTAATATGCCTTATTTGTAAACCTTCATATATCCACTTTCTATTTCTTTACTTAAGTAAATAATGTCATCTTAGAAGATTTCAAACAAAAAAAGAGGATATTTCTATCCCCTTTCAATCTCAAAAGTCTCTACTATACTTCCTTCCTTCATGACAAATACCTCGTCTGCACATTCTTCTATAATTTCTTTCTCGTGACTTGCAAGTAAAACTATAGTTCCTTTTGCCTTTTCTTCCTTGATAATCTTCTTAAGTACAACTATTCCTTCCTCATCTATGGCGTTAGTTGGTTCATCTAGCATAAGGATTTTCGGATACTCCATAATGGCTTGACCTATGGCAAGTCTTTGTTTCATACCAAGAGAATATTTGCCGAAGTCCTTATCCTTAGCTTCATAAAGACCTACAAGCTTTAGGATTTCTTCTATCCTATCCTTGCCAATTACATTTCTAAGAGACGCTATCATTTCGAGATTCTTGTATCCTGATAGGTCTTTCAGAAAGGAAGGATTTTCTAAGAGAAGACCCAAATCTTCCGCGAAATACTTATTATCAAGCTTTAAATCATTTACTATGATTTCTCCACTATCTACTGTAATAAGCCCCGCTATAGCCCTAAAGAGCATGGTCTTACCCGAACCATTCCTTCCCTGAAAGCCGTAAACCCTACCTTCGGTAAGTTTAAGATTTATATCCTTAAGAATCTTCGCTCCCTTTATATTTTTATTAACTCCACTTACTTTAATCATTGCTACCTCCGTAGAAATCGTAGTTTCTAAAAGTGAAAAATGAGATCAAAATGCCTATGGTTAGATAAATTAGCCAAGTTTTTAAATTATCATTAAAACTTATATAGCCTCCTACCACATCTTGTTTCATTATTAGGCTTTGCTGACCTAAAAAATATTTAAAATTAGTAGTCATAGATATTATCAAGAAAAACATGGTCGTTGCGACTCCAAACTTATAACCAAAATTTATAGCAATTGCAAAAGAAATTGCAAACATGATAAACTCTGTTATTATATATGACGATATTAATCTTATAAAAATCTTAAAAACCTCTTTATCATAGCTCTTAAAAATCCATGTCTCTCCTCCTATTATTATAAATAGTACAAGATTAATTAAGAAAATCATAGCAAATCCACTTACGAATTTAGAAGAAAAATACTTCCCCCTTGATTTTGTCTTTACCATAAGATAGGAAGAATTTTCAGCATGGTCAGAATATGTAGCATACAAGACTAAAAATACTGGCACTAACTGAAATAAAAACCAAAAGAAAGCTGGTACGAAACCATCCATACTTTCTATATATCCCACATCCGCAACTAATTCTATAAAAAGTTCAATTGGAACCTTCCTAGTATCAGTTAAGATATAAGATTGACTTAACCCTATCAGCAAAAAATAAATCAAAAACAGCTTCTTTGCCTTAGAAAATATATACTTTAAATCTCTGTTAATAAGTTTAATCATAATATATCACGCTCTTTTATCCTTACAGCAAAATAAATAATGCTAGGTAGAAGAAATACTAAAAATATTATCATAGTTAAAATATCTGGCTCCATAAGACTAGATACAAAAATGAACAAGGAAACTTCTACATTTGGCATTACTCGAACCAAGATTAAAGACAAAAGTATATCCATAATAAAGGTAACAACCATACCTATATACTTATTATTTAAGCTAGTATTTATGAAAATAGCAAAAGTCGCAATTATGCCTCCACATAAGAATATTTTTATAAAATGCAAGATGTAGAAGGCTAGGTGGCTTTTTAAAAATACTCCTAAAAATAATGCGTCAGGATGCATATTCATAATATTAAAATATACAAGCGGAACATTTGTCCTTACCGTAAACCACAAACACAAATTCACAATAGCAGGAATTACTGCAAATACACCTGCTATAAAAAAATTATATACTAAGGTTTTTACAATGTATGTCTTGTAATCAATTTTACAGGCAATTATATTCAAAAGTCCACTCTCTTTATCTAGTACCAGACTATCTGCATAGATAAATCCTGAAAAAATAAAGACATAAAGTATATAAATATAGGAAGCAGTAGAATTGCTACACAAAATATTTTCGACCCAAGGTGATTTCAAGCTCATCATGTCAAAATTATCTCTTATAGGATAAGAGGTTAAAGACAAATAATTGATTAGAACAAGAAAAATAGCAAATAAAGCTATTTTTTTCTTATTAAGAGTTCTCATATTAAAAAACTTCATGACTCATCTCCCAAATCTATTAACTCGTAATAAAATACACCTGCCTTCAACTTTTCCTTGTACTTATCCATATAGAGCTTGTTAGAAAATAGCAAACAAGATGGATAATCATTAGATGAAGTATCCTTATAATAAATTTCAAATGTTTTTTCTTCCCTTGAATTTATAATAAAATCCTCAGGCAAGTAATAGGTATCATATGATAACTTATTCATCTTTTTTAGTTCTTTATCTGAATCAATAATATTCTGACCGAAAGATTCATCAAGACCCTTATTATAGGTTAAGGACAAAATATAAGGCAATGCATCCAAATTTTCATCAGTTTTGTTTTTAACTTTATAAGTTGCCTTTATCCTATTAGCGCTAATATTTTCTCCCTTATCATTATCTGTCTTACTTATATCGGTTAATCTAATTTCTAATCCATCAAAATTTATATCCTCATTTATGCTATAGCTTTTTATTTCTATATTTTGGGGCTTATCTTGATTTACCCTATAATAGCCTATAGCCACAAAGGCTATAAAAGCTATTATAATTGAAGTAAGTATTTTTTTCATATAGACCTCACTATTACTTTGGTGAAACTTCTCCTATATCATTTACCTCTTCGTATGAAAGAATTTCTTCTAAATATTTATCATAATACTTATCAAAATCCTCATCATATTGAACCAGCCTTTGTGTGTAGTCTTCACCTCCACTTAATCCTCTAGCTTCCACGAGAACTCCATTTTTGTCGAACTTATAAAAGCATCTCTCATTTTCTATGATTGTATAATCCCCATCTTTTCTTATATCTAGGTCTGGATAGAATTCATTGTGGGGATCTATAAATTGACTTATAGATAAATCATTGTCCACACCTATATTTCTATTAAAATCCTTAAGATCTTTAAGGTCCCTTTTTATATAATTTTTCCTTACTTGAGATGCAAAGTAATTATACTTACCATCTGTAATAGTAATAATATCAGATCCATCATAAGTGAGAATTCTATTGTCAGGCGAAATAAATTTATATATTTTGAAATTTAGGTCTTCTTGGCTAAATTCATAAAGATATAAACCTGGCTTATACTTTGCATCTAAGACTTCCTCTAATATATCTTTTTGATCCTTATCAATATACTTATCTAATGCTTCTACAAATTCCTTGTTAGTCGGTACACCATCATTTGCTTGATAGATTCTAGGTATAAATATTATTGATGCAACTATAAAGATTATTAATATAATTCCGATAGATTTTTTAGATTTCATAATCCCCCCTTTATTTATTTTTCTTATATAATAAGTTAACGATTTATTCAATAACAATGTTAAAATATTTTCTGTATTTTTAAAATAAATACAAAAATAAGACTGAACAATCAATTTTAATCATTAATTATCAGTCAAGCTAAACTTTTCTACAATAAACTATCGTAAAGTTTAGAATTGGTTATCTTATTTCTAACAGATTTTATAAAATCGAAACCATCGGAAACTCTCGACTATGTAAAAATAAGCACAAAAAAAGACTGAACATTCAGTCTAAATTAATTTATTATTGAACCTTCTAAGTTTACTAAATAGCAGCCGAGTTAAACTTCCCAAACTAAGCTAACTTTAGTCTTAAGATTGGTCCGTAAGTTCCTAGCCAAGCTTTCTTCGAAACCTTGGGGAACTCTCGACTAGGACCTACCATCGATTTGTTTCACAAATCGGGTTAGGTCTCTAAAAAAATATTTCCAGTCAAGATATAAAGTTTAGTATCCATTAGCTTAATACATTACTGCACTTACACCTTGGACCT
>JAQEDR010000011.1 GCA_027669155.1 Peptoniphilaceae bacterium AM52-5BH
CCCCCTCCAGTCTTTCCCCTAGGACCCCTTTTCCCCTCACCCCCTCTGCTCCTTAGCGGAGTGCGGAATTTGTTGATTGGCTTGCGCCAATCTTTTTAGTAGGCAGAACTTCTTCGTTTTAGTTTACTTTAAGTCTGGGGATTCCTAATCATCATTCGCTAAAAATTTATAACTCGCTTCGCTCAAACAGATAAATTTTCTTAACGCTCACTCTGATTATACATGCTGCCCGGTAAAGGTTATTTGTAGGATATACTAAAGTATATAGTATATCTTTATCCAAACAAACTGGAAAATTCCTAGTAGCTTCGCTACATCAGAATTATATAAATATGTAATTTCTAAAATATAAATATGATACGCTTTGCGACAGCAAAGCTTACCCCTTTCCTTACCCCGTGGACGAGTAGAAATGTCTGATCAAGTCTCTCGTTAAGGAAATCGATTTGTTTGAGCGTTAGCGAGTTATCGATTTTTAGAGAGACTAAGATTAGACATTGTTAAACCCAAGAAATATTCAAGCGAAGGGATCCCCCTACCAACAAAGATTTGCGTAGCAAATCTACCTTTTCCGCACTCCGCTTTAGGAGCAGAGGGGGTGGTCTCTTAAGGCCGACGGGCCCATTGAAAAGGGGGTCAGGGGGAAAGGTGGAGGGGGCATTTGCCCAAGCGGCACTTAGAGCGCTGCCGCCCCCTTAGCGTTCCCCCAAAGGTTCGAAGGGACACCTTCATAAATAAGAATATTCCAATATCCAGATATCCAGATATCCAAATATCAAAAATATTTTAGTCCCAGATATTTATAAAAATATCTCCACACAAAAACTGACCCCTAAGGGTCAGCTTCAAGTAATATTTTCTTTTGTGATATTAGTTATTCTTTTTTCTTGTAGCTACGATTCCAGCAAGAGATACTGCTGCAAGAGATGCTACTGTAGACATACCTGCTACGCCTGTTTTTGGGTTATCGTTCTTTTTAACAGGCTTTTCTTCTTTAACTTCAGGTTTAACCTCTGGTTTTTCTTCTGGTTTAACTTCTGGCTTATCCTCAGGTTTAACTTCTGGCTTTTCATCTGGTTTAACTTCTGGAGTTTCGTCAGTGTCAGGTTTTACATTTGGATTTGGATCAGTGTCTGGCCATACATTTGTATTTGGTGTGGTATCAGGCCATACGTTTGTGTTTGGTGTTGTGTCTTCTTGAACGTTTGTATTTGGTGTAGTATCTTCCCAAACGTTTGTATTTGGTGTAGTATCTTCTACTACGTTTGCTGCATATGCTTTGCTACCGCCCATTACAAGGCCAGCTGCTAATGCTAATGCCAAAATATTGCTTTTTTTCATTTGGATATCCTTTCTAATTTTAAAATTAATGAATATATTACTTCTAGGGATATTATAATCTATTTAGCATGAAAAAGCAAGTTTTTGTGGCAATTGTGTATTTGCTTACTGATTGAAATAGAGGGCTTTACATGTCTTATTATTTTTATTTTAAGCAATTTGTATATAACTTTAGCAAAATTTATAAATCTTTCATCAAAAATCCCTCCCTACTGCTCAATTCAGTAGAGAGGGATTATATTAATCCTTATTCAGTCTTGTAGTTTTTAATTTTTTATATCTATTTTATTTTCTTCAAAAGCTCAACCAAGAACTTATAGTTATTAGCTACAGATTCTATGTTGCATTTCTCTGCTGGTGAGTGGGCTCCTTGGATTTCTGGACCGAATGAGATCATTTCTACTTGTGGGATTTCTTTTTTGAATAGGCCACATTCTAGTCCACCGTGGGTTGTTCCTACTATTAGGTCATCTCCGTGGATTGATTTCCATGTTTCGTTTGCTAAATCTATTAGTGGAGTTTCTTCTCTTTGCCATCCTGAGTATTGGTTGGTTATCTCGTAAGATCCACCGAATCTTTCTACTATTGCCATGGCGATTTCTGCCCTGTTAAGCTTTGCAGAGTCTACTTCAGATCTGATCATTGAGTGGAACATTATGGTATCTTCCCTGTTTTCTAATAGGCCTAGGTTAGATGATGTCACTATGTTGTCCTTGTATTTTTTGTAAAGACCGTCTGGTAGGGCAAATATTGCATCTAGGATGTCCTTACTTACTTTTTGGCTTAGGACTTTGCCATCATATTCTGCCTTTTTAACAGTGATTTTTCCCTTTGGATCTGAGTCTTTGTATTCATTAAGTATATCTTTAATTCTTTCTTCGATCTCTTCCATAGCCTTATCCCTATCCTTAACTGCTACTAGGCCGTAGGCTGTGGTTGGGATGGCGTTTCTCTTAACTCCGCCCTTGATGTCAGCGATTTGTACGCCTTCAATATTGTGTAGAAGTCTTGCTAGGGTTTTAATAGCATTAGCTCTAAACTTATCAATTTCCATGCCAGAATGGCCGCCTTCAAAGCCAGATAAGTCAATTTCTATGAAGTCTCCATCTATATCTTCATATTCTTTCTTAAATTCTATCTCAAGGTCAAGTCCTCCAGCACATCCTATAGTAAGAACTCCCTCTTCTTCAGAGTCGATATTTATTAGATAGTCTGCCTTAAGTTGGGAGAGGTCTAGGGCGTTAGCTCCTACCATGGATGTTTCCTCACCTGTTGTAATGATGGCTTCTATTGGTCCGTGTTCTAGCTTATCATCATCTAGGATTCCCATGATAAAGGCAACTCCGATTCCGTCATCTGCTCCAAGGGTTGTGCCATTTGCTGTAAGCCAGCCGTCTTCTACTAGAAGCTCGATTGGGTCTTTGGCAAAGTCGTGGTCAGAATCATCTTCTTTGACACAAACCATGTCCATATGGCCTTGGAGGGCAACTGTAGGTCTATCTTCGTAGCCTTTGGAAGCTTCTTTCCTAATTATTACATTTAAGGCCTCGTCTTGGACTACTTCAAGATTTCTCTCTTTGGCAAAGTTTACAAGAAAGTCTGATACTGCCTTTTCATTTCCTGATTCTCTTGGTATTCTGCTTAGCTCATAAAAGTTAGCAAATACTTCTTTTGGTTCTATATTTTTAATTTCCATAATTCCTCCTATGTTTGTTTATATTATACTCATTAATCATTTCATTTTTAGCCCTAATTTCTTCTTGGACCTTGGCGAAATAGTCCCTTAGGTTTCTAGAATTTCTAAATTTCTTCCCATTCATAAGCTTAGTATTGGCGTTCATACCAAGACCTATGATAGATTCTTTCTCCTCATTGATTATAATATTATATCTTTGGGAAGTAGAGCCTTTCTGGTATCCTACGTTTTCGAGATTGGATACTATGTTTTTTTGCCTGTAAAGATAGTAGGGCTTGTAGGAATTTTCTTCTACGAAGTCTTCTATCATCTGGCTTATCTTAAGGCTCTCTCCCCTTTCGGCCTTGACTTTTCCTTCAAAATACTTACTTCCTACCTTCATGGCTAGGGCGTGGAAGGTGATATTGTCGGGCTTGAGTTTCTCAAGAACTTCGAAGTTTCTCCTAAAAAGCTCGCTACTTTCTCCAATAAGGCCTATGATAAAGTCCATATTTATTATAAAGCCTAGCTCTCTCGCCTTTTGGTAGATTTCTAGGAAGTGGTCGTAATTATAAGTCCTCCCTGCCATTTCGACAATTTCTTTGTTAAAGGACTGGGGATTTAGGGAAATTCGACCAACCCCTCCTTCTTTAAGGATTTCTAGCTTTCTTGTATCCAGGGTATCTTCCCTCCCTGCCTCGAAGGTAAATTCCTTGTAGGAGAATTTCTTATTTATTACAGAAAGGAGCCTTGCTAGGTCATCTTCGTCTATAAAGGAAGGAGTGCCCCCGCCGATATATATGGCGTCTAAGCTTTCGGGAAGATTTATATTTTCTATCTCGTAGATTAGAGATGAAATATATTCGCCCTTTTCCTTCCTATCTCCCACAATAGTAGGATAGGAGCAGTACTTGCATCTCGTAGGACAGAAGGGAATATTGATGTAAAGGGAGAAGTCTTGTGGATCAAAAGACATGGATTCTTGTAAGTTCCTGACATCTTCAAGGAGCTTAAGCTTCTTATCACTTATTAAATACTTTTCCTTAAGGTCTGCTGGACTCATCTTCCCTAAGAGCTTGGATGGTTTAGATCCTGTAAGATAACCCCAGGGAGACCTATAGCCTGTCTCTTTAACGAGAAGTTCGTAGAGAGTTCTTTTAAGCTTATTATCCTCGTAGGATATCTTCTCTTCTACAAATATAATTTCCCCATCATAAACTTTTAGCCTAGCATCTTCATCAAAGACCAAGTCATCATGGTCATAAAAGATATTTAATATATCATAAACTTGTTTTCTTTTCTTATTATTTGCGACATAGAATTTCATAAGGATACTATACTAGAATTTCCGCCAATAAAAAAAGCGGCGAATGAAGGCTTTTTTAGTTTTTCGGTACGTATTTATCATTTTCGTCCTTTTTGCCTAGACCACACACAATGGCACCTATGATTAGGACTATAAATGCTAGGCCACCTATTTGTCAAAGAACATGTATACAGAAAACAACATAACAATAATACCAATATTTTTTAATTTAATTATTATCCATAGATGTTTCTTTCTTATTTTATAAGTACATATAAATTTACTAATATACTAAGATTATGCCCAAAAAACTCCCACTACGGGAGTTTTATAAAGCATATATTTAAAAGAAATTTTTTGTTCTATTTCTCTTTGTGCTACCTGCAATTATCTGATGGATTTCTAAATGCCGTGACAATAAATAAGATCCCTAAAATTAGAGTAATCACTGAATAAGTTGCTTGGTCTTGCTTGTATGTAAAATATGCAACTATTAACCAAATTATACCAACTATAATTCTTATAGCCTTAGAACTATTAGTCATTATTCTCTCCTTTCTATCAAATTTTATAATTAAAATGTATTACACATTATTAGTAGCAAAAAACTAATCACAAAGACAATTATTGGTAGGATATACTTTCTCGGATGTTTCCATATCTCATTTTGTGTCTTTGTATTTGTTATAGGCTTTAGACTTTCAAGCTTATGAGATACAAAGACTTCAACTATTGTTACGATGACCATATTTACTATAAGTAAATAGCTTGGATCAATTTTATTAAAATTAATCACAACAATCATGGCATTGATGACTAGAAAATATAAGGCTAGAACTTTAATATAATCTTTTTGCAAACTAGCCTTAGTATTTGGAAACATCTTTCCGTAATTTCTCAAATCTTCACTTGATGAAAACATGGTCAAAAGCGGTGCATTTACAGCCCCTATTGCACATGCAATAACAACACCAATGTCGCCTGGCAGAGCCAAGGATGCAAAAAAAATCATTATTATAATTGCTAAAGAGTTTATTATGTACACACTCTCAGCAAAGGCAAATTTTAAGAAATAATTTTTAATATGAACTTTATTAATTTTACTATTAGTTCTTGTAGAGAAATATATATTCTTTAGCAATACTGAAACTATTGCAATATCAACTAGAGAAGCTATACCCCCATAAAAAAATCTATAATTTATGATCACATACAGGGTAAGAAGCGATAGGGCTAGGATAATCAAAAGTTTTCCTATGGATAGATTTAAGGTATTACTTGCTGCAGCAAAAAAAGTTATAACTAGCATAATTAAAATCACTTTGATGTAAAAATCAAATGGAGTTTTTAATAGGTAAAGAGCTATAAAAACTAAAACTAGCTTACTAAAAATAGTATCTATGATTATAGCTAGGATAACATTCCTATTTAAACTTTGATTACTAACTGGCAAGGCATAATAGGATAAAATCCTGTCATTTGCAACATATCCTCTGATATAGTAAAAAATTGATCCAGCAAGAGCAAAGGCTACAAAAATTAGAAATCTTTCGTTAAAGACTATATCTTGCCTGTTATTTAAAAGTATATCTAAATTGACATAGACAACTATGGCATAGATTAGATATTTTATAAGTCTTTGTCTATCAAAAAGGTCCTTGACAAAAAGTTTAAACATTGCTAGCTCCAAATGACTTCATAATCTCATCAGAACTTAATTTTTCTACAATTTGTTTTTTCTCACTAAACTTTCCATTGTGAAGGAGTATGTATGAATCAGCAACTTCATTTATAGATTCGAGTATGTGAGTAGACATAAAAACCGAACCATATTTCTTGTATTTTTTTAATTCTTGATACAAAAATACAGTTGATTCAAAGTCTAGGCCATCTACAGGCTCATCTAAGACTAAAAAGGGAAGTTTAAGCCCAAGAGCTGCTATTATGTAAAATTTTTTGGCATTTCCCATAGACAAATCTTTGAGTACATATTCTTCATATTTATTAAAATTAAATCCATCAATCAGTTTTTTAATATAAGCTTCATCAATTTCTCTGCCATAAATCTTGTGAAGAAATTCCGTATATTCCCAAAAACTCCAATACCTAAAGGCTGTATCATCTGAAAAAACTGCTATCCTATTTTCTTTAAAATATGGATCTTTGAAATCAGAGCCCTTGCCCATAAATCCTATCTCAGATACTTCATATTTCGGATGTATATCCATAATAGTTTTAATAAAGGTAGTTTTTCCAGAACCATTGCTACCAACCAAAGCCACAACTTCATTTTGACCTATAGTAAAATCACATGAGTTTAAAATTATCTTATCTTTTGTATAATAAGCACTCAGCCCTTTAATATCTAGTAAATTATTCACTATCCGCCTCCTAGTCACCATTTTACCCAGTTATTAAGCTTATTTTGTAAAATATCTTTAACAAAAGTCTCCATTGAAAAAATTCCATATGAGCAATTATATACATATAAACAGAGGTGACAATGTCAAGTATCAAAGATGAGGATATATCATTTGTTTAGGCAATCTTTTTAAGGTTTTTGGTGATTCCACTAGTCTTAGGATCATGAATGTGCTTTTTAATGGGCACTATTTGATAATGTTCATGAGCCGATTATTGATTAAGGAACCTTTGATATTGCAAAAAGGATAAGAAAAACAAGACGAGTTCTTAACAATTTAGGAGAAATGCCTACACTATCTGGTATGCTCTATTGTTGAGGCTTTGGATCAAAATTATATCAAGTAAGAGGTAAAGGATGGTCTGATGATAAAGAATACTTCATTTGTGCATCCTATAGAAAGCAAAAAGGAAAATGTACTTCCCATCAAAATAAGAATATTCAAGTTGAAGAAATTTTTCTGAGGGAGATTAGGGAAGTTACAGCCTTTACAAATGACCATAATGATGATTTGTAGATTTAGTTTTGAAGAAGAAAACCTACATAAAAATAGAATAGCTTAACTTGAGGAAACTATTACAAAATCACAAGAGAAAGAACTTAATGTGGAATCATTCATAAAACTTGTGAGCAAGTACAAGGATATAAAGGAACTTGATCCAGAAATAATTAGAACTCTTGTAGATAAGATTTATCTAGTACAATCAGAAAAAGTTCCAGGTACAAATTTAAAGAAACAAACTATTTGGATTTATTGTAACTTCATAGGGAAAATTGACATATAAAAATCGGCACAAAGGTTAATACCTTAATGCCGATTAAATTTTAAGGAAATAAATCCCTAATTAAGAGCCCCTAGCAGCTTCTTATTTGATGTTTTTGAGAAAATCAAAGGCCCAGGCAGCATCTATAACTTCTGCCTTTTCTTCAAAATATGGGCTGTACTGGTCGTAGATTTTCTCGTAGATTTCTCTTAGGAAAGGAAGCTTCATAGAATCTCCTCCTCTAGTTTGGATATCAAAGGACTCGTCCAAGCCGTATCGAAAGCTTGCTACTTGGTCGTGACTTAGGCTTAGGTCATCGCTTTCTAGAAGGATATATTTCATAAGCTCAGTTGCTCTTATAGAAAGTCCCGCTTCCATTAGGATAATCTTTTCTCTTAAATCATTTATCTCTGTCGTAAGGATCACTTCAAACTTCTCAGCTTCATTTTTCCTTACTGCATCGAGGAGCTTGAAGGAAGACCTTAGGGCAATCCTGTTTTTGACATCTACGAAGTTTGGGTCGTTGATAATCATAAACTTAAGAGAGTCATCTGTGTAGACAAATCTATAGTTTAGGACAAATTCATGTCCGCACTCAGGGCAGGTCGCTTGAGCAAAAGTCCCTTTTAGGATTTCTTCCCTTTCGATTGAATCTTCAAAAACTGCTGTATTAAATTCACCATCAAAACCATGACCACATTCAGGACAGGTCATGTGAAATTCTTTTAATCTTTCCTTCATAATAACCCCTTCATTTTTCTTTCTAAGTTAATAAATACCCAAAATCCCCCTATTTTATTCAAACTTTACTGATTTAAGCAAAGGCATGGCAAGGATAAAGGCGATGATTATAGAAATTAGGGCGTTAAATAAAGAAACTCCCGCCTTTGGTATAAGTTCTGCCATAACAGCTTCATTGGTAAAGCCCATCACAAATTTATTTGTAATATAAGTCTTTAGTAAGTACAAGAATACGTAGGTAAGCTGACCTAAGATAGCAGCAATAACTAGTCTTTTCTTATCGACAAGCTCATTTCTCTTCCTATAGATTGCTCCTGCGACAAAGGCTAGGGCAAACTTTGTAACGAAAGTTATAGGTGCTGAAGTAAAATATACTGGGTCGAATAGGTCAAATAAGGCAGAGCCAAGTCCTGCCGCAAGTCCACCGAAGCCCGGCCCCATAAGGATTCCTGCCAAAAGACAAAATACATTTCCTAGATGAAATCTAGTCTGACCAAAAGGTGTCACAACTGGAATTTGAAAAAATCTGGAAAATATGTAGACTAAGGCTGTAAAAAGCGCAACATAAACCAGCTTTTTGGTTGTTAAATTTTTATTCATAAAACCTCCTCGAAAAATATTTCATTTATAGTATAACACAAATTGTAAAGTAAAAATATAAGAGGTGATAAAATGAGTAAAAATTTAGGACCAATACATTACATTATGTATGAAAAAATAAAATTTCAAGATAAAATAACAGATTATATAATGGAAGGAAAGACAGAAGAGATCGATAAGGACTTTCCAAAAGTAAAGACAGATCCCCTAGAAGACTTATTAGATCAAGAAAATATCCACGGCTGGCTATCTTCTAGAATCGACATGGTCGAAAATAGACTAGCAAGGGCTATAAACTTAGCAGAAAATCCAGTAGAAAAATTCTACGAACTAGGAAAAATCGAAGGAAGTAAGGAAAAACTTGATAGCTTCGAAGAAGTCTTCGACAAACTAAACCTAAGACTTCTAGACGGCATGCCATGTGACAGGGCACTTAGAGCAGGAATGGACGAGGACGGAAATCTACTTCTAATCACAGACACCAACCTCCACCAACAATACGAAAATGAAGCAATAAACCCAGAAGACTCCCTAACAGACAGCTGCGAAGGAGGCCACGACCACGACAGCCACGAGACATTTGAAATAGGAAAAGTAAGTGGAGTAGAAAATAAAAAAGAAAAATCCAAATACCATCAAATGAGATACGAATTTATAAAAGGATTTCTAGAAAATACTCCATTTAAGGCTGAGCTTTTGGATGGAGTGAATATTAAAATTGGGAAGGAGACATTTTAAAATATCTGAGACTAAATATTTTAGATAGTAGTATATCTGGATATTAAAATTAATCTTAATGCAAGGTTGGACCCTTCGAACCTCAGGGAGACAGCTAAGGGGGCGGCAGAGGCCCCCTCTACCTTTCTCCCTGAACCCTCTTTTCATTCACCCCCTCTGCTCCTTAGCGGAGTGCGGAAAAGGTCGATTTGCCTCGCAAATCTTTGTTGGTAGGGGGATATCCTTGTTTTACTTGTCCTTGGGTTTAACAATGTCTAATCTTCGTCTCTCTAAAAATCGATAACTCGCTAACGCTCAAACAAATCGATTTTCTTAACGAGAGACTTGATTAGACATTTCTACCCGTCTATGGAGTAAGGAAAGAAGTAAGCTTTGCCTTTGGCAAAGCGTGTCATGTTTTTTATATTTTACATATTACCTAAAAATAATTCTGATGTAGCGAAGCTACGAGGAATTTTCTAGTTTGTTTAGATAAGAATAAACTATATACTTTGCATATCTTATAAATAACCTTTACCGGGTTGCATGTATAATCAGAATGAGCGTTAAGAAAATTTATCTGTTTGAGCGTAGCGAGTTATAAATTTTTAGCGAATGATGATTAGGAATCCCCAGCTGCTAAACAAATTAAAACGAAGGGTTCTGCCTACAAAAAAAGATTGGCGTTAGCCAATCATCTAGTTTCGCACTCCGCTAAGGAGCAGAGGGGGTGAGGGGAAAAGGGGTTCTAGGGGAAAGACTGGAGGGGGCCTCTGCCGCCCCCTTAGGCTGTCCCCTAGAGAACGAAGATATTAACTTTATTATAATAATAACTAGATTGTTCAGATAACTATATCAAAATATTTTTAGTAAAAGATATTTTAGAAAAATATCTACCTCTCCCACCTGTCTATCCCATTTTTCTTAAGGAACCTTCTTTTTCTATAAGATATTTCCGCTCCGTTTATTATTATCGAGATTACAACTCCTATCAATGTATCCAGAGTCCTATTGAAGGCGAAAAGGACTGGGAGGTCTGTAGTTTGGTTTACGTTATCTAATGTGATTGATAAAAACACTATGGCCATTATTGTTAGGGCGTTGTAGCGCTTTAGATGGGCCATGATCCAGATTATTAGGCCTACTATTAGGCTCATTAGGAAAAAGTCTAGGATGTAAGGCTCACTAAAATCTGGGATCACTATTAGATAGATTAGTCCTATGATACCTCCAAGGATTGTTCCTATTACCCTATTTATCCCTATGTCTTTTGTATCTACTAGGTTGGTCTGCATAGAGATTATCGCTGCTATTGAGGAATTTATCGGAAGGCCCTCTCCAGGCCTTAGTTCTGATATTACCATGGAGAAAAAGACTGCGAGGACTGTTTTTATTATCCTAAGGCCCGGTCTTTTTATCTTTGATATTTTAGCCATGGCTTTCTCCTTTTCTAAATTTAAAGTCCACCCAGTTTACAAAAAGCGCTGTAAATATTCCTATTATAGTGTCGATTATCCTGTTTAAGGCAAAGGCGACAGGTCCTGCCGCGTCATGAGCGTGGTTGATAGTAACTGATAAGAATACAATCGCTGCAATAGTTATGGCAAGATTTCTCTCAAAACTTGCTAGCACCCAGATAAGAATAGTTACGACGATTGAAAGAAGAAGAATGTTTAATTGCTGAGGGAGTTTAGCACCTCCTATGTATAGTAAATAGACTAGTCCTGTTAGTCCTCCAATTATAGTTCCAATCGCCCTATTAATCCCCTTTACAAAGGTCGAAGCTACGTCTTGTTGCATGCAAATTATCGCTGCAATCCCACTATAAAAAGGTAGGCCGCTTGCCCTTAGGTTGGAAAGAATCATTGATAGAAATAGGGCAAGGCCAGTTTTTATGATCCTTGCTCCCGGTTTTTTTATTTGCATAATTTGCCTTCGATATATTCTAAGAAGCTTTCTTCATTTACTCTGTTGGCTAGATATACCTTTCTTCTCGAATTAACCCTAATCATCTCCCCAACATTTTCTTCATCGTCTACCTTAACGCCTGTTTCTTCAAAAATAAAGGCTTCTGGCTTTTCTACTAGGTAAAGTAGGAGGGGGCCGTATAGGAATCTCTTATCCTTATCATCCTTAAGTCTTTCTATAATCTCTTTGTTTTTATTATCTCTATAAAGAGATTCTAGGAAGGAATCTGTTACTTCTATCCCATCTGCTAGGTTTTTGGCTAGGATAAAGATATCGATAGATGAATTTAGGATTTTGTTTATGGCCTGAGGATCTTCCTTAAAATTAAAGTCAGTCCCATAGAGATTGCCCCCGCTTATAAAGATATGGGATATATAATCTTCTAGGTCCTCGTATTTGTCTAGGGCCCTTGCTATATTAGTTAGGGGGCCTGTAGCGATGATATCAATCTTGCCACAATCTTGAGCTATGTCATAGATCTGATCTTCTACATCCATTTCTTCCAGATAATCCTTGTGATTGTTATAGTGGAAGATGTCTCCTGCTTTAGTTGCCATTTTATCTTCCTTGAGATTTTCCTCATAGCCCTTTGCTATAGGAAGGAAGAGCTCGTGACTTTCATTAAGGCCTAGGATATTATCTGCTCCAGCTTCTGCTGTCATTTGACTTCTGATTGATGAAAGGCCTACTAGCTCGAAGTTAAAGGACCTAAAGGCCATATCGAGCATCAAGGCCTCGTCATTTGAGAAATTTGTATCTATATATAAAAATGCTTTTTCTTTTTGCATAATACCTCACTTTGACCTTACTATACTAAATTTTTCGCCACTTTTCAAAGTAGCTTAGAGGAAGCTTTTATTAAAATTTCAACAATTGGGTAAGAAATATGTGAGGTGATAATATGAAAATTATTTTTAATAAAGAAGAAAAAGAAGCTCAAGCTATAGACGATGGAAAAAAGGTTGGTTTTTGCCAATTTGAAGAAAGTGATGGCCTATACAAGATTACTCACACAGTTGTAGATAAAGAATACGGCGGCCAAGGCCTTGCTGGAAAGCTCTTAGATGAAGTAGTTGCTGCTGCTAGGGAAAATAATAAGAAGATTCTTCCAATCTGCTCCTATGCTGTAAAGAAATTCGACGAAGATGAAAAATACAAGGACGTCGATGCAAGATAGTCCTCAATCTTAAAAGAGTGTTCATGGATTTATACCGTGAGCACTCTTCTTTTATTGGTATTTTTTCTTGATAGCTTTATCACGAATTCTTTCTAGCTTATGGATTTCTTTTATTTCATCTCTGATCAAAAATATAGAAAAAATCAAAGTTACAAGCTCTGTTATAGTCGCCACATGCCAGATTATTTCTCTTCCAAAGATTAGGGGCAAGGCGTAGACTAAAATTGCCATTAGGACGTAACCTCTTACCATAGTTATATAGAAGTCATAGCGAGGTTTTTTCACAGAAGTCATATAGCCTGCATTTATGATATTAAAGCCCATGATAAGATATGATATGGCAAATATCCTCAAGGCTCTTACCGCAAAGGGAAGGAAAGCTTCCTCATAATCTGCTATAAATACATTTACAAAAAACTCTGGCTTAAGCTCTATAATCGTAAAGATCATAATGCTTAAAAGAGCAACTGTTCTAAGCATATACTTTCTTATCCTTAATACATCCTCATAGCTTTCTTTACCGAAGTTGAAAGAAAGAAGGGGCTGACTTGATTGGTTAACTGCAATCATAGTATTTACAACAAATATCATAATGTAGGAGATCACAGAAAAGGCTGCAAGTCCTTCCGTTCCGTAATAGTTTGAGATTACATTATTAAACAAAAGAATCACAAAACCAGAAGAAAGCTCGTTAAGGCTTGCTGGGAATCCATAGGATATGATTTCTTTAATTTTGTAAAACTTAAGCTTGAATCTTCTAAACTTAAGCTTGGCCTTAGGAGATAGGAAGTAGGCCACATAGCCTATAGTCGGTAGGACTTGGGCGATTCCTGTAGCAATAGCCGCTCCCCTAACCCCCATATGAAAGTGAAAGATAAATACATAGTCTAAAATAATATTTGTAAGGGCTGATAATATCATCAAAATAGTAGAAATTATTGGCTTACCATCAGCCTTGACCATGATCTCGAAGACATAGGCCATGACATAAAATGGAGTGAAAAATATTATCACAGACAAGTAATCTCTTACAATATGACTTATCTCGGGGCTTGCTCCCAAAACTTTGATCAAAGGATCCATAAAGATGTAGGTAATAACCGATATGGAAATAGCCACAAATAGGGATAGGACAAGACCAATCGAGAAGAATTCATCCGCCTTCTCCTTGTCATCCTTGCCCAATTGGTAGCTGATAAGATTTAAGCTTCCTATGGATATCAAAATCGAAAGTGAGAAGGTCAAGGTTACAAAAGGCATAGCTACGTTTACCGCAGAAATTCCTTCTGCCCCCACTCCCTGACCTACGAAGATCCCATCTATCATAGTATAGGTGGAAAATAAAATCATAGTCAATATAGTCGGTATCAAGTATTTAAAATAAGATTTTAATAAATTATTTTTCATTTTATCTCCTTCTGTCATAATAGTAGTTATATCTTAAAAATATGTACAAAGTCAAGGATATTCCTAGATTTTAGAAGAGCTTTAAATGAAAGCTTTAAGAGATAATAAATTAAGAGAAGCAGCCATCCTGTCTTGATCCTAATCACTGCTGGAAATTCTGCTATTTCCGGCATCCTTGTTTTTATGCAAAAAGAATTTGCCATAACAAGAGAGGCTTCCGAATTTGTAATCACTCTATCATCAATCGCTACGATCATCTCCATTGCCCTAAGCGAATCTATAACTCGCCTTATTGGCATGAAAAAATGCGTCCAACTTGGTACAATCCTGGTATTTATAAGTGGTATCATACCCATAATTCATACATCTTACCAGACCATCCTTTTATCTCGAATCATCCTAGGCTTTGGGATTGGACTTTTTAATGGGCATTCGGCAAACTATATCAGTGCCCTTTTCGAAGGAGAGAAGGCCGCCTTCCTCCATGGGATGAGAAGCTCGATGGAATATATTGGCCAGATGGCTCTCCTTTTGATCGCAGGATTTTTAATCAAAATAAAATGGCCCCTAGCCTTTCTCTGCTATACTTTCTCAATCTTCGTATTTCTTTTCTTTAGTAAATACGTCGAAGACATTAGGCCAGAGGAAAGGAAGGGGAGATTTTTCATAAATAAACAAGTAATCTTCTACATTTTCTTTGCAGGGGTTATGATTATGAATATAACTTCTCTTAGCATAAGATTTCCAACCATAGCGACCCTACAAAAGGGAATGGATGCCAATATCAACGCCTATATGATTATAATTCCCCTATCGGGCATGGCCGCAGGCTTTGCCTTTGGCTATATCAACAGGGCCCTAGGGGAAAAGACCATACTTTTTGCTCTCCTTAACTACATCCTAGCTAATATGGTCGTAGCCTTTTGGGGAAGTAATATGTATGTCTTTATGGCAGCTATGCTCATAAGTGCAGCAAGTGGGTCCATTGCTTTCCCCTATATTTTCGCAGAGGCCATGAGATTTGCCAGGGGAAGTCAGAATAGGATTATAAATAATCTAATATTTATAGGTTGCAATATAGGAGGCTTTATAAGCCCAGCCTTCCTATTTATAGTCAACAAAATCATGGGCACTGAGTCCTTGACCCAAGCCTTTTTAGGATTTTCTCTAATTTATCTCTTCCTTTTCCTAGTGTATTTTTACGAATATATTAAGGTCAACAGAAGGGGAATAATTTAAACAAATATATTTAGGCCCAAGTCCTGGGATATGATTTTAAATAGCTCCTTGCCCCTGACGGAGTTTCCTGTCTTATCAAGTCTTGGAGAATAAACTGCAAGGCCACACACTCCTGGAACAACTCCTACTATCGCTCCACTTACACCGGATTTGGAAGGGATACCAACATTCATCAAATAGTCGCCAGAGTTTTCGTACATGCCGCAGGAGGCCATTTGGCTAACTACGATTTGGACGATAGATTCTGGCACTAGCATGTCCCTATTTTTTACCGCATAGCCCTTGTTGGCAAGAACTGCCCCCATAGTAGCAAGACCTTCGATGTTAGAGCTTATGGAACAAGACTTGATGTAAAGCTCTAGGACCTCATCGGGATTTGCTGTAAAAATATTTTTACTCTTAAGATAATAGGCTATGGCCTTGTTTCTATCTGTCGTCTTCATCTCAGAATCGAAGACATCTTCCATCAATTTACTTTCTTTAAAGTCAGATATTGTTTGATAAAAATTTAGAATTCTATCAAATCTTTCCTCATTATCCCTGCCGAATATCATAGAAGTGGTAGTAATAGCTCCCGCATTGATAAAGGGATTGGCTGCCCTATCTCCTATTGGTACAAGAGAGTTAAATTCGTATTTGGTTGGCTCACTGCCTACCTTCTCGTAAACATCTTGGGGATTATTATCAGTTAGGGCTATGATTAAATCGATTATTTTTGATATGGATTGGATGGAAAAAACTATATTCTCATCGCCGAAGTTAAAGGCATCTCCGTTAGTCGTAACCAAGGAGAAGGCGAAGTTATCGCTATCGACATTCAAAAGCTCTGGTATATAGCTTGCTGGCTCTCCCATTCCTATGTAGTCTTTACTTTTTTCGATTGCATTTTTTAATTTCTCACAAATTAATTCTCTATTATATAACATAAGTCACCTCTAATACATGATACCCTTTATCAAGATGAATTTATGTTGTACAATGTAATAAAGGAGTTATTATGAGAGTTATAGATATTTTAAATAATGATGAATGGATAAGAAAATACGATTTTTATGAAGGCTTTATGACATCAACTTATTATGGAAAGTTAGTAGAAGCCTATGAGAAACTAAATTACGATATACTTTTTGTATCAGATATTCACGGGAGAAATCACATAGAAAGGGTAGTCTTTTACTCAGTTCTCTTAGCCTATGCCTACAAGCTAGATGATGACGATACCTATGTATTGATCAATGCAGCAAGCCTACACGATACCCAAAGACAAAACGATGGCTGGGATACAGAGCATGGTCAAAGGGCTGCCGAATTGTCTACCCCTTATGCTCACGACCTTAAGGAAAGTGACCAAGATATCTTAAAGGCAGTAATAGCTGCCCACTCCAGAGAAGATGAGATAATGGATGAGACCCTAAGAGAATATGTAAAAGAAAGCGACTTCGATAGAGCAAAAGTCCTTGCCAAATACTTCAAGGACGCCGACGGTCTTGACAGAGTTAGGATCAATCACCTTGACCCAGCCTATCTAAGAAATGAATTTTCCAAAGGCCTAGTCGACTTTGCCTATGAGTTTTATGAGAACTTCTAAATTTCTCCTTAATTAATTAGCAATCTATGCTATAATAGATATAGAGATTATTTCAAGGAGAATATTCGTGAATTTTAAGAAGAAATTATTAACAAAAAGCCTTATCCTTGCTGGCCTTATCTTGAGCTTTCCAAAAACAGCTTTGGCAGATAGCATAATGCTCGATAGGGAAAAGACCGAAGGAGTAAATGTAAGAAGTGAGAAGTCAAACTATGCTGAAATCTTAGGAGGTATAGAAGACTTCAAGAGATATGAAATAAAGGCAGAAGATAAGTTTTGGTATACCATAGAATTTGAAGGAGAAAAGTCCTACGTTGGAAAGGATTGGTTCTATAGATTAAAGGATGTCAAAGTCATAAAGACCTGTGATCTAAAAACTGCTCCAGATAAAAATGCCGAAAACAAGAATACCTACAGCTTATTTAGCCCAACTAAGCTTACTATCCTAGACTTCGTGGAGGGAGGCGACTATGTAAAAGTAGCCTACAATCCATCAGAAGCTAAGAATAAAAAGATAAATATAGATGAAAATGACAAGCTAAAAGATAAAGACGTAGATATGGACGAGCAGATAGGTTTCGTTAAGCTTTCAAATCTCGACTTATCGAAAAGAGATAAGAAATATATAGAAAAACTTAAGGAAAACTATAAAAAGCTCAACGAAACTAAGGAAAAATACAAAAAGCTCGAAGAAGAAGAAAGTCAGGAAGATGAAGTAGTCTATGAAGTTATCTATGTGACCTACTTTACTGACGATGATGGCGAAGTCATAAAAAGTGATGATTCACAAATCGGTAAGAGCATCTACAACTACGCCCTAGACTACGTAGGAAGCCCATATGTATTTGGAGGAGTATCCAAGGAAAACGGAATCGACTGCTCTGGTCTAGTCCTTAGAGCCTACGAGAACTTCGGCCTCGCCCTCCCTCACCTTGCCAAAAGCCAGGCAGAATACGGGGAGACTGTTAAATTTGGAGAAGAGAAGGCAGGAGACTTGGTATTTTTCGGATCAAGCTATGACAATATCTACCATGTAGGAATAGCAGACGGTATGGGCAATATGGTCCATGCAGCAAGCCCAGGCCAGGGAGTTATAGTAAGCCCAATCAACAATCCATTTGTAATAAAGAGAATTTTTGAATAATTAAAGTATAATAAAAGTGTGTGATAAATATTTTTATCCAGAGCCCTCCTAGAAGAGGGCTTTTGATTTCTTAATTTTGCTAATAAAAAAAGCAAATCCTAAAATCGGCTTATAATTTTGCCTAAAGGATTTGCTTTTTTTTTTTAAATTTATTGTTTTTTATTAATATATTCTAAGGAAATCTACTTTCCTTCCTTTTTGCTTGCTTCAAGTATTGCCTTTTGGAGTAATTTATTATAAGCATCGTAGGCATCAATTATTCCGTAGAAGTGGACTCCGTCTGTTCCCTCATAGTATTCAGGATGCTTCATGGCTTCTTCTTCCCAAGGCATGTAGGTTACGAATTTATACTTATCAGCGATTTTTTTCATAGCTTTGCTTACCCTGTGGGGTTGTTCGTATCTGCTATCGTAACAAGAGACAAGGATTAGCTTAGTCTTTCCTGGAAGGGCCTTGATTACTCTTTCGAGAGATGCTTCTGGGTCTTCTACGGCATTGGTCCCAAGAGATAAGACCACAATTTCTCCAAGTCTTTCTTCTTTCTTGTATTCTTCGATGATATCAGGAGCCGACTCTAGGAGCCTATATCCTTCAGCATCTACAGAAGTCCCCGGTATTTTCTCTTCAATGTACTCTCTATTTCCCAAAAGCACAGAATCTCCAAGAATTGTCGTAGTTACTTCTTCGTCTTTTATGATTTCGTCAGGGTTTTCTTCCTCGTAGATTTGTCTGTCGACTTCTTTCTTGTCCTTATCTATTTGACCCAAGTCTTGTTTAAGTGATGAAATCCAAATTTGTTTTTCAAGACTTACCATATCATCTGAAGCGTAGGATAAGCCTATGGCACTTACAAAAGAAATTACCATCACACTTACGAGACTTATTATCCTTGCCCTTGTGCTTGGATTTATCTTTAATACCCTAAAATCAAGTGCCTCTCCCTTGAAGATTGGCTCGAAGATATGATAGTTTATCATAACGAGAATTCCAGTTACTATTATGGTCATAAGAAGGGCTGTTGGCTTGTCAAAGGCACTTTCCATTATGACAAAGACTGGCCAGTGAAGGAGGTAGATCGAATAGGTGTATGGAGCGATTTTCTTAACTGGTCTTACTTCTTCTATATCTTCATTAGATACAGCGGCAAGGATTGCAATAATTGTAAGAAGGTCCGTTAGGAAAAATCCTAATATATAGGTAATCTTCATATCGTAAGATAGGGCAAAGGACATGATTAGAATAATTAACCCTGCCCCTATACTCGCTTCCTTGTAAGGGATCTTCCTGTAGCCAAATCTTTTGACAAAGCAAGCCACAAAGGCTCCCATAAAGAAGGATGATAACCTTGTAAAGTCAGAAAAGTAAACAAAAGATCTGTTTTTATCAAGAGCAGTCATCCCTATGGTAAGCCCTAGGCTTAGGATGTAGAGGATTAGGCTTGTTAGGAAAAACCTATTGGAGAAGGTCTTCTTTACGTTTTTACTCCCCTTGCTCATCTTATATATGAAGTTGGTAAGTATGGGCCAAAGTAGGTAAAAGTGGACTTCTATAGCCAAAAACCAAGTGTGGAGGAAGAGGTGCTTGACAAATTGGGACTCGTAGCTTCCTCCAGAAAGTATCTCATAATAATTGCTAGTAAAGGACATTGTTGCTATAAATTGGTCGAAGTAAGAAACTGTGAAGTCCTTATTTATAGCAAAGGCCATAAGGTTTACTACAAAGATCATAAAAAGAACTCCAGGGAAAATCCTTATAAATCTCTTCTTGTAATAGGCTACAAGATCAATTTTTTCATCCCTATAGACTTCATCCAAAAGATGGAAGCTTACCAGAAAGCCCGAGAGGACAAACATTATATTTACTCCAAAAAATCCTGCTGGAAGGATTTCCTTAAAGATATGGTAGATTAAAATTATAGATATTCCGTAGACACGGAGATAATCTAAGCCCTTAATTCTCATCTTCTACTTCCTCCCATTTTCCGTCTTTCTTCTTATAAATTCTTCCATCATTAAACTTAATTTTTACCTGACCATTTTCTTTTATATAATAAAAGTTATCGCCAATATAGACTCCATTTTTTCCGATTCTTCCCTTATCAAAGTCTCCCTTATAGATTCCTTCCTTAGCCGCAAGTACCCCTTTTCCTTGAAACTTCCCTTGGTAGAGATCGCCGGTATAGGAAATATCTTCAGTCAGCTTATAATCTGTGACAGATTGTCTCTTTGGCCTTCCTATGGTATAGATTCCTCCGAGGATAAAGACTCCTAGAGAGAATTTGGCAAAATATTCTAAAAACTTCTTATATTCCATATCAAATCTCTTCCAAAAATCCTCTAACATCATTCTCACTTGTTCTAAAGGTCGTCACAAGCCTTACGATATTTGTATCTTTTACCTTCTCCATCACTTCGAATTGGGCAAGCTTTTGCCATTTTTCTAGGTCCTCATCAGATAAGTTCACAAATATCTGATTTGACTCGAATGGATAAGTAAGCTTATAATCCTTTGCTTCAATCCCCTTGGCAAGATCTTTCGCCATGGCGTAGGCCTTCCTGCTTCCTCTTAGGTAGAAGTCATCTTCACAGAAGATCCTCTCCCACATAATTCCAGAAATAAAGCCCTTGGCAAGCATGGATCCCTTTTGCTTGATTAGCTTTAGGGCATCTTTTTTGAGCTTATCATTTACTATAACTAAGGCCTCGCCAAAAGGAAATCCTGCCTTGGTTCCTCCAAGATAGAAGATATCACACATAGAGGTCAAATCTTTCATACTATAGTCGCACTTTTCACTAGCAAGGGCAGCTGCAATCCTTGCTCCATCTATGAAAAGATACATGTCGTTAGCCTTGCAGAAATCATATATGTCCATAATTTCGGCCTTGGTGTAGACTTCTCCAAGCTCAGTGGTATTTGATATGTAGACCTTTTTAGGTCTTGTGCTAAATTCAGTGTCAAACTTTCCTAGCTCTTTTTCTAGGATATGGCTACTGATTTTTCCTGAATCAGAATAACAAAGCTCGACCTTAAGGCCTGTCGCCTCGATTGATCCTGCCTCATGGCCCTTGATATGGCCGGTTTCTAGGGCAAAGATTGAGTCTTGCTGGCGCATATCAAGGCTTAAGCCTACGATATTTGAAGAAGTGCCCCCTGGGAGAAAGTGAATATCTACACTAGAGTCATCCAAGGCTTTTCTAATAAGATCTCTGGCCTTTTCACAGTGATTGTCGAAGCCATAACCAATATTAGCTTCGTCTATTTTTTCTTTTAAAGCATCCAGGATTTCTGGATAGCAAATCGAATTATAATCATTAACAAAAAAATACATAAAAACTCCTTTCCTATATTATAACAAAGTAAGAAAGATTTTGGGAAATTTTTATAAATAAAAACAGACTCTAATTGAGCCTGTTCTTATCCAAATACATCTGCATCAAATTCCAATTCTCCATCTACTATGTTGGCCTTTATAGGATCCTTGCTAAAGGACTTGATATCTAGGGTTAGGGTGTTATTATCCTTGGACCACTTTCCTGTATAGACAGTAGAGCCAGTTGCTAATTTTACATTTTTGTCATTATCTAGAAACAAGCTATAGCCTTCGAGGAAATAGTAGCCTGCAGGCTCCTCCTTGGCCTTGAAGTTATCGTAGTAGGTCAAGCCGTCGACTTTGAGATCGCCATCATTTAGATAACTTAGAAGGTCATCTACTAATGCAAAGCCTTCATAGGATATATCATAATAGGTATCTGTCTTATCGTCCAAGCTCCTATGAATAAGACCGTCTCTTACTAGTTCTATGCCAGAATCCTTATCGATTAGGCCTATATAATAATCAAAGGCCTTAGTCATATCACCGATTTTTTCCTTGCTATTAATCTTATAGACATAAATCTCCTCGCCACTTCTTAAGGCTTTGCCCATAAATTCATGGCTAGTCACTGAAGTTAATTCACTTCCCCCTATATGATCTTTTATATACTTGCTGAACTTATCCTTCTTATCGTCGGATGCTTGATTATTTTCTTCCTTATCTTCCTTGTCGTCCTCTTTTTCCTTATCCTCTTCCTTTTTGTCTTCTTCTTTTTCCTTATCCTCTTCCTTATTTTCCTCAGCTGGAGGATTGTCATCTGGGCTAAGAGCTGCTTCTTTTTCCTTAAGCCCTTCCACCTCGTAGTCTCTAGCTTGATTGGTAAATTTTATATTGAAGTCACTTGCCTTGTCATAATTAACAGATATTGTAATATTAACGATCTCTCCATTAGTTAGACCATGCTCCTTGCTTACGCCAAAGCTAGTGTTTTTTTCCAATTCATCTATTAATCTTGCACTTGAGACTTGCTCCTTGCTTTTTTTGTCATAGATTCTTCCCTCGTAGTCGTTTATGAAGCTTTCCTTATCATATTTGATATCAAGTCCACCATCGCCATTTTCTCCTACAGCACTGATGTCTAGATAGTAGTTTAGGTCGATATTTAGTTCTTCTATTTGGGAATCTTTGTATTTTTTGAAGCCAAAAAATGCCACGAGAGTCACAAGGATAGCAAGAAGACCAGTGGCGATTAGCTTTTTGGTTTTATTCTCCTTTGGAGGACCTAGCTCTTCTAAGAGGTCGTTGATGTCCTTATAGATCTCTTCCTCATCGTCATAGTAGTCATCATCGTCTACCAAATCTTCTTCCGACAAGTTGTCTTCTGAATCTAAATCTTCGTCAACCTCTTCTAAAGCCTCTCCCTTACTTTCTTCTTGAATATCTTCTAAATCTTCGTCACTTGGGATAATTTTCTCGCCACAGAAAGGGCAGACCTTGGAGTTTTCATCTATTTCTTTATTACAATTTTTACATTTCATACTATCTCCTAAAAATAGGCCCCCGTATGGAGGCCCGTCTTTTCTACTTCTTATTATATATCTTCTACTGTAAAGTAAGGCTTACCACTTGACTTTGGTGCATAGCTTCTTCCCTTAAATATTATTAGGATAAGGAGGGTTGCGATGTATGGGATCATAGAAATAAATTCTATTGGTATGCCAATTGAGGTTGAACCTAGATAGGTTGCAATAGCTTGGGCCAAACCAAAGAATAAGGATCCTATAAGCACTCCCTGTGGCTTCCAGTTACCAAATATTACAGTAACAAGGGCGATGTAGCCTTGACCTGCAATCAGGGTTGGCGAGAAGGATGATACTACTGCAAGAGACATGCTCGCTCCTCCAAGTCCACCCATAAAGCCTGAAAATATTACTGACAGATATCTTACCTTTACTACATTGATATTTAAGGTTTCACTTGCCTTTGGATGCTCTCCAACAGCAATGACCCTAAGACCTAGCTTAGTCTTATATAAAACCACATACAAGACTACTACCATGATCAATGATAGATAAACTGTCGCATATTGGCCAAAGATATTATTAAAGACTTGGTTAGAAGATATTCCCCTAAACAGTCTTGGTATCTTATTTTCGAGCGGAATTGAAGGAGTTTGGGTCGCTCCACTAAAGAACAATCTAGATAAGAAAAGTGCAAGACCAGGAGCAAGGGTATTTATTGCTATACCTGATATAGTCTGATCTCCAGCAAGACTTACAGAAACAAAAGCGTGGATTAGGCCAAAAAATGCTCCAGCAAGCCCTCCTCCTAAGAAGGCTAGCCAAGGATTTCCTACATAGTAACCTAGGACAGCTCCAGTTAGGGCTCCTATAGTCATCATTCCCTCAAGACCGATATTTACAACACCGGATTTTTCACTCATCATTCCGCCAAGACCAGTAAGTAGAACTGGGGCAGCGTTTGAGAAGGTATTTCCTATGATTAGGGCTAAGATTGTAAGATTAATCATAATTCCTCCTTCTTTTCTTCTTCTATCTCTTTGTTGACATAAGACATGTCTACAGCAGTTTTTTCATTTCCTTTTTGGGATTTTTTGTTTCTCATTTTAGCCTTGATGATTCTAAATACCAAAGGCACAGCTGTAAAGAGGATGATAGTTCCTATAATAATTGAGATTATCTCGCTTGGAACTCCCATAGTTCTTTGGAGGTTGCCTCCTGCATATTTCAAAGATCCGAAGAAGAGCCCTGAAAATATAACTCCAATAGGATTATTGGACGCAAGAAGAGAAACGGCTAAGCCATCAAAACCAAAGTTTTGCATAGAGGATAGGATCGATAGATTGTAGGTAAAGCCCAAAACTTGAGTCACACCTGCAAGTGAGCAGATTGCTCCAGAAATTGCCATTGATTGGATAATCTTATTTCCTGCGTTGATTCCTCCATATTCACTGGCTTCCCTATTAAGACCCACTGCCTTTAGCTCATAACCTAGGGTTGTCTTATTTAGAATATACCAAACAATAATTACAGCAACTATGGCTATAATAGTTCCCCAGTGGATTGGAGCCCTAAAGAATTTAGAGAAAAATCCATCGAATCTCTTAGCAGCATCAGTAAAGAGGGTAATCTTTGCATTATCTGCCACATCAAAGGAACTCATTGAGTTTGGTTGCCTAAATCTATAAACTACAAAGTTTTGGAAGTAAAAGGCAATCCAGTTGAGCATGATGGTAGAAATTACCTCATGTATTCCGAATTTCGCCTTTACGAAACCTGCTATAGCTCCATAAATTGCTCCGATAACCATGGCAAGGACTATGGCAACTATAGGTAGTAGAACTGGAGGAAGATTTAGATTGTAGCCTACAAGAAAAGCTACTATAGTTCCAATTATAAATTGGCCCTCTGCTCCCATGTTGAAAAGTCCAGTCTTAAAGGCGAAGGCAACACCCAGACCTGTCATAATAATCGGGGTCGATGTTACAATTGCCCATCCCATATTCCTTGGGCTCTTAAATACTCCCAAGAATAAATTTTTGAATCCTTCGATCGGGTCAAATCCTGCTATTAAAAGGACCAAGGCTCCTACCAAAAGTCCTAAGAGTATTGATATTATGGTAAAAAGTATCTTGGATGAGCCTAAGCTTTTTCTTTTATTTACTTTATTTGTCATCGATACCTCCTGCCATAAGTCTTCCTATTTCAAACTCGTCTGTCTCTTTAGGATCTTTTTCTCCTACGATTTTACCATCATAGATTACGAGGATCCTATCTGATAAGTCCATTATCTCATCAAGCTCGAAGCTTATAAGAAGGACTGCCTTGTTCTGATTTCTAAGCTCCACTAGATATTGGTGGATAAATTCTATAGCTCCTACATCGAGCCCTCTTGTAGGTTGGGCTGCTATTAGGACGTCAGGATTGTTTGAAATCTCTCTTGCGATTATTACCTTTTGTTGGTTACCACCAGAAAGGCTTATCGCTTTTTCTTCTATATCGTCTGGTCTAATATCAAATTTTCCTACCAAATCTTTGGCATTATCGTCTATATTTTTGAAGTTTAGCCTGCCTTTTGTAGAAAATGGTTCTTGCCCTACTCTTTCGAGTATTAGATTGTCCTTTATAGGATATTCTAGGATAAGACCTCGCTTTTGCCTATCTTCTGGGATAGAATTCATACCAGTATCGAGGATTTTTCTCGTAGAAGCGTTGGTAATATCAACTCCATTTAGATTTACGCTTCCCCTATTTGCCTTAGTCATTCCAGTTATGGCATCGATTAATTCTGTCTGTCCATTTCCATCGACTCCTGCAATCCCAAGGATTTCTCCAGCGTGTAGCTTTAGGTCAAGGCCCTTTAGAGTATCGATTCCTCTCTTATCCTTAACCCATAAATCTTCGATATTTAGGACAACTCCGCCCTTTTCGATTGGTTTTTTGTCGACATTAAAGCTAACATCACGACCTACCATCTTCTCAGCCAAAATGTTCTCATCAACGCTTTTGACGTCGACTTTGTCAATAAACTTACCTCTCCTAATTATAGTACAGGTATCAGCCATTGCCTTAATTTCGGATAATTTGTGGGTTATAATTATGACTGACTTGTCGAGCTCGGTAAGTCTTTTGACTATTTCTATAAATTCCACAATCTCTTGCGGAGTAAGAACAGCTGTTGGCTCATCGAAGATTAGGATATCAGCTCCGTGATATAGGGCTTTTAGAATCTCAACTCTTTGTTGCATACCTACTGATATGTCTTCGACCTTGGCCTTTGGGTCAATTGTTAGGTTGTACTGTTTGCTTATCTTTTCTACCTCAGCGTAAGCCTTCTTCCTATCGAGGAATAATCCCTTGGATTTCTCATAGCCAAGGATGATATTTTCTGTTACAGTCAAGGGCTCTATAAGCATAAAGTGCTGGTGCACCATACCGATTCCTGCATCTATCGCCTTTTTCGGTGTCATAGAAGCAAAAGTTTTGCCATTAATTGTAATACTTCCCTCGTTTGGTGGAAACATGCCGTAGAGAACATTCATCAAGGTTGTCTTTCCTGCGCCATTTTCTCCAAGAAGAGCATGGACCTCACACTTGTGAAGGTCGAAGTCTATATCTGTCAAGACTTCCTTAGAGCCAAAGCGCTTGGTGATATTTCTCATACTTACAACTGGGGCCTTATCAAAATATTTTTTCATAGGTTTCCCCCTTAATAACTTTCTACCTTTATCATATCACAAATTTAAAAAATATTATAAAAAAAAAGCAGAAAACTCACCCCCGAATACTCAGGAGCAAGTCTGCTAATTTTAAATTTTACTTATCATATCCCATAGAATTGAATTCTTCTTCGTTTTGTGGAACTTCGATTTTTCCATCAACGATTTCTTTTCTCAATTCTTCTACCTTGTCTTTAACCTCTTGGCTAACTAGATCGTTTTTAGCATAAGCAATATCAACTGCTTTTCCATCTTCAAGTGTGAATTCTTTTGTTGTACCACCTTCAAATTCACCCTTGTTAAGTCCGTCGACTACAAGTTTAACTGCATCGCCTACACCCTTGATTGTAGAAACTAGCATATGATCTGGTGCTTCTTCTGATTGGTCACGGTCAACTCCGATAACCCATTTGTCGTTTTCTTTTGCAGCTTCGATTACTCCGATACCTACTCCACCAGCAGCGTGCATTACAACATCTGCGCCTTCTTGATACATTTGGTTAGCGATGTTTTTGCCCTTAGCTTGGTCTGAGTAGCTGTTTGCATATTGGACATCAACCTTGATGTCAGTACCTTTTTCTCTAGCAGCTTGTTTTACACCAGCCTTGAAGCCATATTCAAATCTATCGATTACGTCTGATACTTGTCCACCTACGAATCCTACGTGGTTTGATTCTGACTTCATTCCTGCTATATAACCTGCTAAGAATGAGTTTTGGTGGTCAGCAAAGGTAATTCCTAGTAGATTTTCTACCTTGTCGATATTTGCATTATCGATAATAGCGTATTTTTGATCTGGATTTTGCTCTGCAGCAGTAACTGTATCGTTATATAAAGCATAACCTACAGTTAGGATTAGGTCTGATTCACTGTCTAGGGCAGATTCAAGATTTGGTTGGTACTCTGCTGTTGAGTGTGATTCTATATAATCGAAGTCAGACTTTCCTTCATCCTTGTAAGCGTTAAGTCCTTCATAAGCTGATTGGTTAAAGCTCTTATCATTAACTCCACCCTCATCAGTTACCATAGTTACTTTTACTGTTTCGCCAGTAGGAGTTTCAGCTTCGCTATCTTTATTTTCTTCTGCTTTGTTTTCAGCTGTCTCGCTTGTCTCAGCTGGAGCCTTTGCGTTATCATCCTTCTTATCATTTGCTTTATCTCCTCCACAAGAAGTTAGCGCAAGTGATAAAGTTAGTGCAGAAACAACAGACATAATTTTACTAATTTTCATATATTCCTCCCTAATTATGCTTGTTTAGTTACATAATAATCATATAATATATTGCATATTTTGTCCATAGTTTGTAGGTAAAGTTTAACTTTTATCAAATTCCTATGTTTTAATTAATTTTTAAGAAAAGACTTGAAATTTTTGATGGTCCATGCTATACTATAAGTGTAAATGTTTTCACAATTTAATATCCGAAGAGCCTGGCAACAAGATATTTTATTTGTTGCTTTTTGTTTACTTATCAGATATCTATTAGGAGGATTTTATGAGAGATATTATAATGGGTGAATTTTTCGGAACTATGATTCTTATACTACTCGGTGACGGCGTAGTAGCAAACGTTTTACTCAACAAGAGTGGACAAAAAGGTGCAGGCTCAATCCAAATCACATTTGCATGGGGTCTTGCAGTACTAGTCCCTGCATTTATATTTGGAAAACTATCTGGCGCAAGCTTTAACCCAGCTTTATCAATCGCCTTAGCTTTTAAGGGAGATGTCGCTTATTCTGACTTGCCAGCTTATATCATAGCTCAAATGGCTGGTGCCTTCGTTGGTGCTGTTTTGGTATATATTCTCTTTAAAGACCACTACGACGCAACTAGCGATGACCCACTAACTGTAAGAGGAACTTTCTGTACAGCTCCAAGCATACCAAATACTTTTAGAAACCTACTTTCAGAAATCATTGGTACTTTTGTACTAGTATTTGCTATCCTAGGTCTTTCTCAAGTAGACGGAGCAGGAACTGTTGGAGTTGATAAGTTATTAGTATTTGCAATAATCGTCTCTATCGGTATGTCTTTGGGTGGACTTACAGGTTATGCTATAAATCCTGCCAGAGACCTTGGACCAAGACTTGCCTATGCAGTACTTCCATTCAAAAACAAGGCAGACCCTAACTGGGGATATTCTTGGATTCCAGTAGTAGGACCAATCTTAGGTGGTCTACTAGCAGTAGTAATCTATAACTTTATCTTTATATAAGATTTATAGAAATTAGAAAATAGGAAGTGAATTTATGTTTGATGTAATTATAATAGGAGCAGGCGTGTGCGGGGCCTCCATTGCCAGGAGGCTATCCCGTTACAAACTTGATATACTCCTTCTCGAGAAAGAAAACGACGTATCTATGGGCGCAAGCAAGGCCAACTCTGCCATAGTCCATGGAGGCTATGCCGAAAGCGGCAAGGAGCTTAGGGGTAGGTTATGCTATCCTGGAAGAATTTCTTTCGAAAAACTCAACGAAGAGCTAAACTTTGGCTTTTTAGCCAATGGTTCTCTTGTTTTGGCCTTCGATGAGAACGATATGAAAATGCTCGATGTCCTCTTTCAAATGGGCAAGGAAAACGGCCTCGATGATATAGAAATCATCGATCAAGAAAAACTTCGCGAGATCGAAGAAAATGTATCAGATGATGCAATAGGTGCCTTGTACTGTAAGGGTGCAGGAGTTTGCTCTCCTTATGAATATGTAATAGCCCTAGTAGAAAACGCCATGGATAACGGCGTCAAGCTAAAACTTGATAGTGAAGTCGTAGAAATCGAAAAAGAAGAAGATATATTTAAAGTAAGGACAGATAAGGGCGAATCTTTCGAAGGAAGATTTGTCATAAATGCGACTGGACTTAATGGTGCCAAGGTTTCTTCTATGATTACTCAAACTGATTTTGATATCCACCCAAGAAGCGGTGAATATCTAATCATGCAAAAGGGAACGGGATCTCGCATCAAGCAGGTCCTCTTCCAAACACCTAGTCCTAAGTCTAAGGGAATTCTCGTAACTAGGACCTATCATAACAATATCTTGATTGGCCCTGATGCTATAGATGAGGAAGAAATTGACCTAGGTACCCACACAGAAAGGCTAGAAGAAATCTATAAGCTAGCCCAAAAATCCGTAAAGGAAGATGTCCTAAACTTAAAGGAATTTATAAGATCTTTCACAGGACTTAGACCAGCTTCTTCAACTGGAGATTTCATAATCGAAAATACCAAGACTAATGGCTTTATAAATGTTGTCGGCATCCAATCACCTGGTGTTACTTCATCTCCTGCAATAGCAGAGATGGTGGAAGAAATACTCGTTGATATTGGACTAAAATTAGAAGACGATCCAAACTATAATCCAATTAGAAAGCCAATAATCGAGTATAAGGATCTGGAAGACTTTAACAAAGTAAAAGATAAGGTCGACCTCCCATTGGGAGATCCAGAAAGACTGGTATGTAGGTGCGAGCAAGTAAGCGAGAAGACTATTAGGGATGCACTTAATAGAGGTATCGAGCTTACAAGTTTTGACGCAGTCAAAAGAAGAACCCGCTGTGGCATGGGCTTTTGTCAAGGAGCCTTCTGCAGAAACAGGGTCCTTGAAGTAATGGAAGACGAATACGGTCATCCTATAGAAAACAAGAAGTTTGACAGTGAAAACTCTGGACTTTCTAGGATTAATAAGAAAGATATAAATGAATTAATAAAGAAAATCGAAAATAAATAAGGTTAAAATAAAGACTCTTGATTTTATCTTTTAACTAAAATAAGAAGGGGCTGTTGCAAAACTATGAATAATCATCGTACCATCGTTAGAAGGTTCTCTTAGGTAATTTTCAGTGGTGCCTGCCGGCTGATGGAGGCAAAATTTCCGTGGAGGTTCTTCTAACGATAACGGTACGATTTATTCATTCTGCAACAGCCCCTTTTTTTTGTAAAATATTTATATCAAATATTATAAATTTTTCTTTCTAATCTCTAAATACTAATCTAATGTTTATCAAAGAATGGTATAGGAAGATTGATCTTAATATTTTCTAGTACTTTCAATTAGATTATTCTAAGGGTTATATAAAGCCCTATCACTTAAGGCAAAAGAAAATCGCCCAATATAGGACGACCCTTAATTCATTTTTCTATATTATCTTAAAATTCAAAGTCAAAATATTTCTCGACAGCCTCATGTTGGGTTCCGTGTTTAAGTTTGGCTACTGCCTCATCTCCTCCGATTATATGAGCAAGTCTTAAGGCAAGGTAGTTGGTTACTGCAGCTCCCCTTCCTGTGGTAATATTGCCATCTGTTACCACGATTTGATCATCTATATACTCGTAAGTATTATCCATCTCATCTTTCATATCTGGGAAGGAGGTAGCTTTTTTGTCAGATAAAATCCCTGCTTTATTGAGGACTACTGGACCTGCACATATTGCTCCTATGATTTTTCCCGCATCATTAAAACTTCTTAGAAGGTCTAGGACTTTTTCATTATCCCTCATAGCATAGGCTCCCTTTGTACCTCCTGGAATATAGACGCCCATATAGTCTTCTTCCTTGATATCAGTAAAGCTAATATCTGCCTTAAAGGAAATATCTTGGCTTGTCTTAATCTCTTTACTTTCCTCGGTAGATGCTATATCAAGCTCAACTCCAATTCTTCTAAGATAGTCTACTACTGTAAATATCTCTATTGTCTCGTTACCATTTGCCACTAAAACTAAAAATTTATTCATAAAAACTCCTTCTTATTTATGATAAGGATGGTTATTTATTATCCTAAAGGCCCTGTAGATCTGCTCTGAAAGGATTACCCTCGTAAGCTGGTGGGGATAGGTAAACTTTCCAAAGGAAAGCTTCTTGTTAGCACGCCCCGTTACATTTTTGGAAAGACCATTGGATCCTCCTATTACAAAGACCAGGTCTCTCCCTCCTCCTATAAGCATCTCATCTTTGATAAAGTCTGCGAAGTCCTCGCTAGTCATCGCCTTGCCTAGGATTTCTAGAGTCACAAGAAAAGCATCGTCCTTGATTTTGGCTAGGATTTTCTCCCCTTCCTTATCCTTTATCTCTTCAAGTTCCTTTTCAGAAAGGCTTTCGGGAGCCATAATATCTGCTACTTCTATAATTTCTATATTGTTATAGGCTCCCATCCTTTTGATATATTCGTCTATAGCATCCCTATAGAACTTTTCCTTAATCTTTCCTACTGCGACTATCTTTATATTCATTAATCTTCCTTGATGTAAGAGATAAAGGAATCGTATACTTTTGAGTATCCTTCCTTAAGCAAAGAATCCTTGATATAATTTTTAATTTCACTAGTCTTGTAGACCTTTCTAGGATCAGAGTCTAGAATATCTAATACATCGTCTACAATTATTGCAAGGTCAGATGTATTCATGGCTGCCTTCTCATCTCCTGCTGCGTTTTTGATGGATCTTTCAATCTTATCCTTAGAAAATCTTTCCACTGCTCCAGACCTCTTAATTACATAAGTGTTCTCCTTATCTTCAAGCATTTCGCCAACAAGGTCTACGTCTAGGGTCTGTAGGTCAGCTCTAATATCGTCCAGACTTAGTTTGTTTTCATCAAGATATTTTTTGATTTCTGTACTTAATTTAGTCATTTCTTCCTCCTCGTTTTTTATATTTATACCCAATGATAAATTTTTGGCATAAAAAAAAGCAGATTTCTCTGCTTAATTTATAGATAAAGTCGATTTAATTAAAATATATTTTTACTTTAGTTAACCCTTATCTCGACTAGTTAAATGCGCCTTAACTGGCTCATTTAACCCTAAAACTAATTGCTATATATAATAAAGCAATTAGCTGTTACAGGTTTTAGTATGAGTGAAACGAATGCACGGAGAGATCTTATTATATCTCTCTGCCTAATTTGCTCTTAAAGCCTCTATGGCTGATAGTTTGGTTGCTCTTCTGGCTGGGATGTAGCCTGCAAGGACTCCTACCATTGATGAAAAGCCAACTCCTACTAAGGCTAGCCATATTGGAATTAGGAGGATTTTAGCATCTTCTCCCCCTCCCATAAAGATCCCCGATCCTTGGGCAAGTTTATTTATCAGGCTTCCTATAAGTATGGAAATGATAAGTCCCACAATTCCTCCGAAAAATCCTATAAATCCTGATTCTATTAGAAACATGGACCTTATATCATTGATGGAAGCCCCTATTACCTTCATCACTCCGATTTCTTTTTGTCTTTCATAGATACTCATAAGCATGGTATTGATTATTCCTATAGCCGAAACTATAAAGGCAACGGATCCGATTCCTCCGAGTATTAGGGTTACAATCATACTAGTCTTTTTAATTTCTTCGGCAGATCCTGCAGATGATTGGGTCTGAAAGCCCGCCTTTCTTATGGCAGCTTCTACATCTTCTAGCTTTTCAACATCTTCTACTACAACATTTAAATTATCATAGCTGATCTGTCCATCATTTTTGATCTCTACTGGCTTGCCGTCTGGGCCGAAGTTTTGGTTAAGTTGGGGACTTTCTAGTTTCTTATCTTCCTTTTGGAGCTTCTTGTAGAGGCTTTCGTTAATCACTGATGACCAGCCCATTACAAAGGACTTGGAGTTTAGGGTTCCTGAAATCTCTACAGGAATATCCGCATAGGTGGGCTTTTTCTCTTCACCATTTTCCTGATTTTCATTTCCGAAATTGACCCCGTCGTCATTTTCATCTTGCCATCCTAGCCTTATAAAATACTTATGGCCCCTGTAGTCGAAATCTTCGACAGGCTCTCCGTAATAGCCTCCTCCTTCGCGGACCATCTTCATAGGCCTAACCTCAGATCCTAGGATAATCTTATTATCATCAGACCTCGCCATCTTAGAACCTGAACTAAACATATCTCCTGTAAGCTTATCGATTACATCATCTGGCATTACTTGGATTTGGCTATCAAGGCTATAATCATCTTCTCCTTCAATTTTTATTTCGCTATAGAAGCTTTTGAAGGGAACTACGACCTTGACCCCATCTATGCTTTGAAGTCTCGAGATACTTGCCTGGTCAACCTTAGTCGATCCGCCGTTATTTTCTGTAAGGATTGTAATAGAAGTAAGACCTCCGAATGATTCAACCATATCCTTTTGTTGTTGGTTAATCCCTAAGGCGAAGGCAATCATTAGGATTATAGAGCTTGCTCCGATAACTACAGATAGAACTGTTAGTACTGTCCTCGACTTCCTCCTGACTAGGTTTCTTAGGGCCATCTGGAATCTGTCACTAATCTTCATCGTCTATTATTAGCTCCTCGTCCTTTTTGGCCTTTCTTTTCTTCCTCAAAAGTATGAGAAGGAGAGCTGCAAGGACTATGATTCCTATCCAGATAAATGGAGACGAAAGTACTGATGAGTTTTCTTCCATTGGAGGATTTTCTCCTATCATCTCTCCTGTCTCAGGATCGATCATTCCACCTTCTCCTTCAAATCCTCCCATTACCTCAGTGCTAAAGTCTTTAGTCTTCTTGTAGGCCTTGCCCCTTGAGTCTTCGTAGATTATTTCTATAGTTCCAGAAACTTTGCCCTCAGATTCTGGAGTTATATTACAAGAGAAGGTCTCTGTGCTTCCAGCGTTGAAGTTTCCGATAAATCTCTCGTTTTCATCTACGCTAAAACCATCTCCCTTGACCCTTACCATTACTGTGTCGAGATTATCTTTTCCTGTATTGTAAATATTTACAGAAAGAGATCCGGGAGTTCCACTGTTTAATTCTCCCAATTTGACCTTGCCGAAATTTACCCCAGACCTTTGGGCTACAGGAATTCCTATAGTTTCTGTGCTCTTGTATTGGTTTCCCCAATAGTCCTCGTATTCCATGGTAAGATTTACCACATAAGGACCTGGAGTTGCGTTTGGTAGGACGCTCATTGTTATGTATTTGCTAGTCCAATCCCATGGATAAAGGGCTGCTACATAGAAGGTATTTGACCTATCAACCGGCGTAAAAACTGAGCCGTCCGATACTAGGGTATTGTTGGCAGTGCTCGTATTTTGTGGAGCGGATGCTAGGGTTTGCTCTAGGGTAACCTTGAGATTGTAGATAGTGTTTTCGTTATTAGTGTTATAGAGGGTAAAGGATAAGTCGAAGTTCTCCCCTGCTTCAGCTATGGATGGGCTAAGCTCGTAATCTGAGATTATAAGCTTGGGTTGATTTCTAATAGGTCCTTGGGAGCTTCCTTCATCATTTGCCCCTGAGCTATCTAAGCCAGAGGAAGTTTCAGCTGTATTTGTTGTTTCTGTTGGGTTAAGATTTGCCATCATTTTCTAGTACCTCATCAATCGTGTATTTCTCGTGAATTTTCTCTAAACGTCCGTCTCTCATAAAAAGCACCTTGTCAGCAAACTCGGTCATCTCGTCATCGTGGGTTACCATAATAAAGGTCTGCTGGTTTTCTTTGGTAATCTTTTTGATAAGATTCATAATCTCAAAGCTCGTTTTGGTATCGAGATTTCCCGTTGGCTCGTCGGCAAAAATAATCTTTGGAAGACCGACAAATGCACGGGCAATGGAGACTCTTTGCTGCTGACCACCGGAAAGTTCGTTTGGTTTGTTATCCATTCTATCAGAAAGACCTACTTCCTTTAAAATCTTGTAGGCTTCCTTCTTTCTCTCATCTTTGCTTAGTCCCTTAAAGGTCAAGGGAAGGGAGACATTCTCCCAAGCTGATAGATAAGGAAGGAGATTGTAGGATTGGAAGACAAAGCCTATGTTTAGATTTCTAAACTTAGTGATTTGCTCTTCGTTAAGGTCGGTTAGGGAGATATTTCCGTATTTTATAGATCCCTTGGTCGGCCTTTCAAGTCCTGCGAGCATGTTAAGTAGGGTAGACTTACCCGAACCGCTCGTTCCCAAAAGAGCTACAAACTCTCCCTTTTCTATATCTAGGTCTATCCCATCCAGGGCCTTTATGATATTACCGCCTAGCTTGTAATATTTCTTGAGCCCTCTGATCTCTATTAGACTCACTAGTCTTCCTTTTCTTCCTCTTTCTTGAAGTGAGGATTTTTCTCCTTGATATATTCGTCATAAAGCTTATCATCTAGGACTATGTCGATTTCTCCTATCAGATTTTCTACATTTTCTTCCGTAAATTTCCTCTTAAATCTATAAAGTCCATCTGAATCATCAGCCTCAAAGACTCCTCCCATATCATAGTGGTCATAGCCTTTTTCTGCTGCATATTTTACTTCTTCGTAGTTTATCTGATAATTTTGTCCCATATCCTTGTGCTCATCACTTGAACCACCATAAAGAGCAAGGGCCCTATTTCCATAACAGATTAGCATAGATGAGCAAAGTGGAGTCTCGTCAAGATAAGAAACTGAAAGTCTAATCTCATCCTTATAGTTATCATAAAGAGCCTTGAAATACTCGTAAGGTCTGTGATTGATTCCAGCTCTTTCGGCAGTATCTACTACTTGCTTGTATAGAATATCCACTCCCTCTTCTCCGACTTCTCTTGTCTCAATCCCGTCTCTGTAGGATTTTCTAGTGTGTTTTCTAGTATTTTTGGAGAAATTCTTGAAGATCTCTTCACCATCTCTTCCGTCTATGTCTAGGACCATGTTAAGAAGAGGTTGAGATGAAGTAGTCTTATCGTGGCGGATTGTAATTCCGTTTTCTTCATAGAGCTTAACTAAATCCTCATCCATACGAACTAATGGGTCGATACGAAGGAGGAAGCCGTCGTTTTCCTTGGCAAAAGCACTTGCTTCATCGATTAATTCCTTCACCAATTCTATATCTCTTAGGTCACAGACAGGTCCTCTCGTAGCATAGAAGAAGTTCTTGCCGACCTTGCCATCTCTTATATATATAACTGAAAGGGCTCCCTTGATTTCGCCATCTTCTTCCACATAGAAGTAGACGCTTTCCCAATTAGCCTTGATATTCGCCCAGCGCATATCCTGCATAAAGTTGCCATATGGCGAATTCTTGATAAAATCATTGTATTTTTTAACTAAGTCCTTGTTGTTTTTATCTAAAATCATATTACTCTCTCTTTCACTTCAAATAACTGTTATGCTCCTAGCCATACATTTACTTAATTATAACAGGAGCTAAGGTTTTTTTCAATATATCCTATTGATAGATTAGTCTTCCCTCATCATAAAACCAGGTGATTTCTTGGAACTTTCCTTCATAAATCTCAAAAATCTTATCCATTGACTCAGAAAGCCCATCGCTTTTTTTCATATTATCATAAGAATCCCAGAAAAGCCTACCTTCCCTATTATTTTCGATAAGCTCTCCCTTAAAGTCACTTGTCCTAAAAAGAAACCCCATATCTCGCCTTCCTTCGACAATCCAAGTGATAAGACCAACAAGCTTAGGATTTTCGATATCGAGATTGGTCTCCTCCTTGGCCTCTCTAATTACAGAATCGGTAAGGCTCTCCCCCTCCTCGACCTTGCCTCCAGGAAAAGTAAGCCCCTCCCAGCCATATTTTTTGACCTTGTCAAGAACTAATACCTTATCATTTTCTTCATCACAAATCATAACCATATTCATTAATCTAGTCTGCATAAACCCTCACTAACTTTAACTTCTCTTATTATTATATGTTATTTATAATTAAGTAAAAGTTTGTACAAAAAATTGGGCCATAAGGCCCATTGAATTAGGATTTTAGAAAATGATTTAGAAAGTCTTTAGGTGGTAAGGTAAAAGGCTATGAGTTTGAATGCTCACAGCCTTTTTTATTTCTACTTAACATAAGATGTTATTCTAAACTTCTTATCCTATCTACAAGACTGTTTTGACTGTGCTTTTCATAGAATCTACCTGTAAATATTATCCCAATAATTATATTTACAAAATTTACAATGATAAGTGGAATGATCACAAATTTATAGGAAGTCCACTTAGTTTCTTCCATAAAATCCATCAAGATAAATTTATCTACAAGAAGCATAATGATGAAAGAAAATACTAAGCCACATAAAGAGTAAATCAAATTCTTTTTCACCAAATATTTTTTAATATTTTTCTTTGTCATTCCTATTGCTTCAAGAATTGATAAGTTAACCATATTTCTCAAAATTTCAGTAGCAATAACATTTATAAAATTCAGTACAGATATTAAGAATAATACTATAGATAGACTGTAACCAGCAAATTCTATTAGGTTTTTGAATTCCATTGTAGATTTAATCTGAAGATCTCTTGAATCATAGGAAAAACCTGGTTCATTTTCAAAAGTTTTTAATAACTTATCAAAATTTACCTTTTCACTATCCGCCACATCAAATCCGTAGGACATTATACTTTGATCTCCTGTGAGCTCTTTATACTCATTCGGATTCATATAAATATATTCCAAACTTAAAGTAGGGCTTGATTCGTCGTTTATATCTTCCTTAACTACAGGGAAATATCTAAGTCCATTGGAAAAATTATATTCAACTTTTCCCATCACTTGGACTTCTTTTACCTTGTTTTTAAAATTTATCTTTATTTTATCGCCAGTTTTAAATGCTGATTTTTTATCTCCATATTCTCCTATTATAATATAATTTCCTGTTTGCCATTTTTCTTTATCAAAGTCTCCATCAATAAATTTTTGTTTATTTATTAGAAACTCATCCATACCAAATAGAATTGGAGCAACTTTATGATCTTCTATTTTAATATCTTGATAATCGTACTCATAACCGTAGTAGTATAAGGATCCCCCACCTTTGAAACCTTTATGATTTTCTATTTCATCAATAAACTTTTTGTCAATTCCTTCTTCTCTACCTAAATACATATACCTAAAATATTTTGGACTTGCTATATTATAGTCCGTTACGATTACATCAGAAATCCCTTTTTCTAAATCAATATTGCCGGTATAAGTTAAAACGCTATTTAAAATAACTGCAGATAGGCTAATAGAAAGAACTATCGATATAAATCTAAATTTATTGGAGAAAACCTCTCTTCTAGCAAGCTTTCCTAGATAAATATCCTCGCTATTATATTTATTTTTTATCGTAGTTTCATTGTATCTTGTGGCATCAATTGGAGAAACTTTTGCTGCGAACCTAGCTGGCCTCATAACTGATAAAAATACTGTAAGCAAAGTAAATGCTGTTGAAAATATGATAATTAAAATTATTACTGCGGGTGATAATTTTACATCCGTTAACATCTCATTATTTGCAAATATTTTATTTAAAATAATTTTACCGATAGAAATACCTACTATATCACCAACTATTATTGATGGAAGGGAGGCTGCTAAAGACTCTAGATGAACAAGCCTTTTAATTTGTGGCTTTGTCATTCCAATTGTTTTTAAAAGTCCCAGGAGTTTAATATCTTCATTTACGGATATCTTGAAAATATTGTTTATTATTAAGTATCCTGCGACCATTACCAAAATCAAAAAAGCTAAGTATGGTAGAAATGCATTAAAATCAAAACTATTATCACCAGATAAAAGATAGGCAAAGTTTACACCGATCCTTATTTCCTTGTCGGATAAATTTCCAGGGTCCTCTACAACTTTATAACCATTTCTCTCTGCAATTTTTAAAAGCTTATCCCTTATCATAAAGGAATTCTTTAGCATTACTTCCACGTCATTATTATTTTCTGGAAGATATAATTTTTCTACATAAGCTTTCGATAAATAGATTTGACCTATACCGACATTGGAATCAATAGGACTTTGAAAAGTTCCAGATATAATAAATTTATCACTTTTCTTTTCGATAATCTCTCCAATATAAGGTTTTTCTATTTTAAAAGGAACTTCTATTTCTTCTCCTATTTCACCCTTATAAGCTAATTTTTTAGCAGTGGCTATATCAATAAAAACTTCATTTTCTTTTTCTGGAAACTTCCCCTTAACTTTTTCTATTAGAGACCATTCAAATCCTTTTTTATCCATATAAGATAGTTCCGCACTTACTTTTTCATCATCAAGGGTCCCAACTTTCTTTCTTACTGAAAAATCCTTTATATCCTTATCCTGGGTTAATATTTCTATATCTTCGTCAGAAGTATCTTTAAAAGAACCATGGCTGATTGTTCCAATAGTTTTCATTGTTTGGGTTTCCATGCTTTTTCCTAAACCTAAGGCTACAGAAAACAGACTTGTAAATAGTATAGAAGTCAAAGCAATTGCTAATAAGAGAATATTTCTCCTGCTTTTATTAGCATTTAAAATATTTTTTGCAAGACCCCTTATATAAGCTTTATTTTTGACTTTCATTATTTCCCACCAGCCTTCCATCTTCTATTCTTAGAGTTTTTTCTGCAGCTTGAGCGACAGCATCATCGTGAGTAATCATAAGAATAGTATTTCCAAGCTCTTTATTAATCTTTTTTAGTAAGTAAACAACTTGGGAAGAAGATTTTGAATCTAAATTTCCTGTAGGTTCGTCAGCTAGAATTAAAGATGGTTTGGTAACCAAGGCTCTTGCTATGGCAACTCTTTGTTGCTGTCCACCTGATAATTCATTTGGCATTTTATATTTTTGACCTTCTATCTCAAGTATATCTATTACAGAATCAACATATTTTTTATCTACCGCATCCCCATCTAGACCAAAGGGAATAATTATATTCTCATATACATTTAGCATTGGCAAAAGATTATATGCTTGAAAGACAAAACCGATATTTCTTCTCCTAAAAATGGTTCTCTCATCATCCTTTAAAGCATAAATGTCGATATCATCAATTAAAACTTTTCCACTTGTAGGATAATCAAGTCCTCCTAGTAAATGTAAAAGGGTTGATTTCCCTGATCCAGATGCTCCTATTATAGAAATAAATTCTCCTTTTTCCACATCGAAAGATACTCCATCAAGAGCTCTTACTTCCACGTCATTTGTTTTATAATATCTTTTTAAATTTTCTACTTTTAACATATCTATCACCTCTTTACATTTAATATAACACTTATATCTTACAAAGTACTTACAAGACTTCTTACAGTTTTGTAAGAAAAAAGACTTCTCACAAGGGGAAGTCTACTGAAAATTTTATTCTATTTTCGTCCAAAGACGCTCTTATATTTCCACCATGTTTTTCTATAATTTCTCTGGCTATAAATAGACCTAAACCCAAACCATCCTTGGAAACTGAATTTTTTCCTCTATAAAATCTTTCAAATATCTTTGGCAAAATTTCTTCTGATAAGTCTTTGCACTCATTTTCTATGTCTAGATTATAGTTTAGGTAAGATTTATAAACTGAAATATTAATAGTAGAACCATTTGGCGAGTATTTTATAGCATTATCTACTAGATTGTGAATGGCCTCTTTAAGCCATCTTTCATCCAAATTGAAAATTAAGTCTTCGTCTTTTAAATTTATGCTTATACATTTTTCATCCAATATTACTTTAAATTCTCTCAAAACATCTTCTACTATGTCTTTTAAATTTGCTTGATGTTTTTGTAAAGAAATAATATCGGATTCAAGCCTAGAAGATTTTACTAGGTTTTGTATTAAAAATTCTAGTTTATTAAGCTCATACTTTATAATTTCAAGATACTCTTCTTTGGGATCATCTTCTAAAAGACTAATATATAAAGAAAGGTTGGTAATGGGTGTCTTGGTTTGATGTGATATATCTGCTATTAAATCTTTTGTTTTATTTTTTTCTGTACTTATCTTCTTTTCTTTTACTTGATTTGAATATAGAAATTTAATGAGTTTTGATTTTATTTTAGATAATTCCTTTTCATCAAATTCTGTAATTTCTAAATTTCCATTCAAAGCCCTATCAACATAGTCTGAGAGCTCACTCATTTCACTTCTCAAGACAATATATTTATATAAAATAATTCCAATTATAAGAACTAAAAGACCTACTAAAACTGCCATTTATATCCAACTCCAAAGACTGTTTCTATTGGGTCATAGGGTTTTAATTTATTTCTTATCCTAAAAATGTTGACACTAAGAGTATTCTGGTCGATAAATTTATCATCTATTCCCCAAACAAAATCAAATAATAATTCTTTAGTAATAACTTGAGACTTGTTTTTTATCAGATAATATAAAATTTTTGTCTCTGTCCTTGTGAGATCTATGTTTTTATTATCTACATAGAAAGTATTTTCATTGAAATTAAAATCTAGACCATCTTTCTTATAAAGATTTAAATCACTAGACACTATTTTTTCAAAGGCTCTTTTTATCTTTGCTTCTAAGATTCCCAAGGAAAAAGGTTTTGTTAGATAGTCGTCTGCCCCTAAATTTATGGCTGAAATTATATATGCTTCTAGATCTATAGCAGATAAAACTATAATAGGAATTGACGAAGTTTGTCTGGTATATTTTATTATTTCAAGACCATCTCCATCTGGTAAGTTCATATCGAGTAAAATCAAGTCACTATCTCCAATAAAATTTTTAGCCTCGCTAATTGTGCTTACAGAAAAAACTCCATAATCTTTTTTGAGAGCTATAGAAAGTCCTTTATTTAAATTTTTGTCATCTTCAATTATTAGTATTTTCTTCAATTAATTTTTCTCCATTATTTATAAAATTAAATATAGTTTTCCTTTTTCTTTTTTCTTTCAAACGTTTCAAACACTAAAACTTTTTGTACTTTCTCTGACCTTCCATTTAAATCTAAAGTTATTTTTCCATTATTCAATTCTAAATTACCCGACACAGCCTTATCAGATAGAATCCCATCATCTAAAAGTAACTCATTTCAAGAAATAGCCCGCTTCCCTTTTAATATATTTTTATTATCTAGTCTGTACGAATCTAGCATCACAAAATTCCTTCCAATATTTAATAAATACACTCTAATTCACTAGTGTAGTAAATACTACAGTTTACACATAGTTTAAGTAGTCAGTTTCTAAAAATTTTTATACTTCTCAAATCCAAGTATTTTAGAATATGTCAATTAATATTCTTCTTATGAATTATTATATCATTCATAATCAAAGAAAGAACAGCCCTATAAAAAAAGAGCTTTATATATCTATTTTATTATATACTATTTGAAAATATTTTTAATTTATATTTACATGGTAATATCAGCTTTATCTATTTTGATATAGATCTCAATAATACTATAAAAACACAAAAATTATATACACATGATTGGATACGCAAACAATTTAGATCCATTTCAGCTTATATAGGGATCTACATATAAAAATCGGCACAAAGTTTAATACCTTTATGCCGACTTAATTTAATCAGTTTTAATGAATCTGCTCCATATTTAAGAGCAACTCATCCTAAATTTATAATCTCTCAAGCTCAATTTTAACTTTCTTATCGTTTAGTTCGATTTCTTCGCTTGCAAGGTCTTTTCTTTCGAACTTATCTGCTAGGGTTTCTTTTGTTATTTCTTCTTTGAATTTCTCTAGAGATTTGTTTAGTTCTTCGTCTGCTTGGTAGTAGATATTGATTCTATCTGTTACTTCAAATCCACTATCTTTTCTCATATTTTGAACCTTGGAGGTAAATTCTCTCGCATATCCCTCATCACGGAGGTCTTCGGTAATTTCTGTATCGAGTATTACGAAGACATTGCCGTCCATTTCTACATCGAATCCTTCTTTGGCAGATATTCTTATATCTAGATAGTCTTTTGTGACTTGGTAGGTTTCATCTCCTAGGGTGATTTCTTGAGGTTTTTCTTCAACAGCTTCTATGAATTCTTTGGCATCGGTGGATGCTAGGAATTTGGCGAAGTCGTTGACCTTAGATTGGAAGATTCTTCCTACTACTCTAAAGTCTGGTTTTAGGAAGTAGTCCATGAAGTCTGATAGGTCGTCTTCAAAGTCGACATCCTTTATGTTTAGCTCTTCCTTAACTAGGCCTGTAAGGTCTGAGATTTTTTCCTTGTAGGCTCCGTCTACTATGATTTTGGCTAGAGGTTGACGAACCTTGATTGATTCTTTCTCTCTTGAAGCCCTACCTAGGTTTACGATTTTCCTTACAAGGTCCATGCTTTCTTCAAGTTCAGTATCTATCATTGTCTCATCTGCCTTAGGAAGGAGACTTGTATGAACTGTCTTTTCTCCTGTAAGTGATCTGTAGACTTCTTCAGCTATAAATGGTGTGATTGGAGCTATGAGCTTGGATATTGTAAGGATTGCATCAAATGTAGTCTTGTACACTGCTTTCTTGCTATCTGTAAGCTCTGAGTTCCAGAATCTCTTTCTGTTTCTTCTGATGTACCAGTTTGATAGATCTTCTACTACGAAGTCTGAAATCATGTGAACTACCTTGTTGTAGTCAAAGGCGTCCATTGCTTCTGTGTAGTTTTTGATTAGGGTATTTAGTTTGGAATATAGCCATTTATCTATTTTTTCAAGTTTTAGGTCGGTAAAGCCTGCTATTTCCTCAGCACTTAGTTTGTCTGTTTCAGCGTAGAGGCCGAAGAAGTTGTAGACATTTTCAAATGTTCTAAAGAAGTTATTTTTAACTTCGATTAGACCCTTTTCATCAAACTTAGTTTGCATCCATGGTGGAGATACATAAAGTGAGTAGAATCTTACGGCATCTGCCCCGTATTTATCAAAGAGGGCGAATGGGTCTAGGGTGTTTCCTTTGGATTTACTCATCTTTTGGCCATTCTTATCTACAACAAGGTCATTTACAAGGACATTTTTGTAAGGAGCCTTGCCTGTTGTGATTGTAGATATTGCCATTAGTGAGTAGAACCAGCCCCTAGTTTGGTCAATTCCTTCACAGATAAAGTCTGCTGGGAAGTATTCTTCAAAGTCATCTTTGTGTTCAAATGGATAGTGAAGTTGGGCAAATGGCATTGCTCCAGAGTCAAACCAAACGTCGATTACATCAGGAACCCTGTGCATGGTGCCCCCGCACTTATCACATTTGATAGATACATTATCTACATATGGTCTGTGAAGCTCTATATCTTCTGATATGTCTTCGCTTGCACGTTCCTTTAGTTCTGCTCTTGATCCAACTGTATCTGTGTGGCCGCATTCGTCACATTTCCAGATATTTAGTGGAGTTCCCCAGTATCTTGACCTAGATATAGCCCAGTCTTTTACGTTTTCGAGCCAGTTTCCAAATCTCTTGTCCCCTATAGTTTGTGGGTACCAGTTTACGCTTTTGTTGTTTTCTACCATGGCATCTGAGAACTTGCTCATTTCTATATACCAAGATGGTTTTGCATAATATACTAGTGGGGTATGGCATCTCCAGCAGTGTGGGTAGTTGTGCTCTATAGTTTGTTTGTTAAATACCTTGCCTTCTTCTTGGAGGTGTCTCCAGATTTTTTCGTTGGTATCGAAGATAAATTCGCCCTTCCAAGGAGTTTCTGTAAAGCATCCTTCAAGGTCAACTGGTTGGACAAAGGCAAGTCCGTATTTTCTTCCGATTTGATAGTCGTCCTCACCAAAGGCTGGAGCGGAGTGAACTATACCTGTACCATCTTCTGCAGAAACGTAGTCGGCAAGGGTTACGATAAAGGCCTTATCATCTCCTACATTTACATATGGCATAAGTTGTTCGTATTTCCAATATTCCATATCCTTACCTGGGAATTCTTCTACGACTTCGTAGTCTCTTTCTCCCATAAGCTTTTCAGCTAGCGATTTAGCACAGTAATAGTAGGAATCTTCCTCTGCTACGTAAAGCTTAACATAAGTTAGCTCTGGATGAACTGATAGGGCCACGTTTGATGGAAGGGTCCATGGAGTTGTAGTCCATGCTAGGAAGTACTCGTTGTCAGTTCCCTTTTTCTTAAACTTAACTGTAAGGGTGATGGTCTTATCCATTTGGTAACCTTGGGCAACCTCGTGGCTTGCAAGACCTGTACCACAACGTGGACAGTATGGCATAACCTTGGCTCCCTCGTAGATGTAGCCGTTTTTAAAGGCCTTATCTAGTAGGTACCACTCAGTTTCTACATAGTCGTTATCCATTGTGACATAAGGATCGTCCATGTTGTAGAGGTAGGCCATCCTGTCTGACATCTCTCTCCATTGGTCGGAGTATTTCCAAACAGATTCCTTACATAGCTTGTTGAACTTTTCGATTCCATATTCTTCTATGTCGTTTTTGTCATGAAAGCCTAGAGTCTTTTCTACTTCTATTTCTACAGGAAGACCGTGGGTGTCCCAGCCTGCCTTTTTTAGGACCTTGTAGCCTTGCATGTTTTTGTATCTGCTTGTCATATCCTTAAGGGTACGAGCGATAACATGGTGGATTCCTGGTCTACCGTTTGCTGTTGGAGGTCCGTCATAGATTATATATTCTTCGGCATCCTCTCTTGTAGCGAAAGTCTCATCAAGTAGGTCTATTTCTTGCCAATACTTTTCGACTTCTCCTTCTCTTTTCCTAACATCTTTGCTGTCTAAAGATTTAAATTCTGACATCAATAACTCCTTTAATTTCTAAAAAATAAAACCGTCCTTAAAAAGGACGGTCCACCGTTTTAATAGACAATTTAACGCAATTGTAACGTAATAAACTACTAATTCATTTATTAGACTAGAAGATGATCTTCGCCCAAAACGCCTCTAGCAGCTTTCACCTAACCTGCCTCTCTTTTAGATTGATAGAGGGTTACTCTTCTTCTTAACGTCATATTTATATTATAATATAATACTAAGACTGTTTTTTGTCAAATATAAACTTCTATATGTGTCTAACTATCTTAAACTTCTCTAGATTGTAGACATCGAACTCATCTATATTGGCCCTATCCTTGGCATCTTCATACATCTGATAATCACTTTCGTAGTCATTTCTGTAGACTATAACAGGGTTGTTGTTGTAATTTAGTAAGAGGCCGTGATAGACTCCGAAGTCTTCGATTTTTGCAATTGGCTTAACCTTATTGATCTCAAGAACTTGGATATAAATATCGTCTAGGTCATCTTTCTTGATAGCCAAGGCATTGTTGAAAATACCAAGATTGACTGTCTCATTGATTATATCTAGGGCTATATTTTTCCTGGTGGGATATATTGAGCCTGCCCTTTCTCTCTTATCTCCCATTTTTATTTCTATGATTACACCGTTGTGGTTATCTTCGAATTCCTCATCGTATTTATCGAGATATTTTCCTGTATCAAGATAATGATTCAAGGAATCGAAAGCGAGTTTTACATATTTGTCCATTTTCCTATCCTAACAATTTCTCTATATCTTTTTCCATATTCTCTGGCTTCTTGTTTGATCCGAAGCGAGCTACTACATTTCCCTCTCTATCTATCAAAAACTTGGTGAAATTCCACTTGATGGCCTTTCCTAGTCCTGCCTTTTCTTCCTTAAGGAAGGTATAAAGTGGGTCTTCATTTTTGCCATTGACGTCGATTTTCTTGAACCTATCAAAGCTTGTCCCAAAGTTTAGGGCACAGAAAGAATCTATCTCCTCATCAGATTCTGGTGCTTGATTTCCAAATTGATTGCAAGGAAAGTCCAAAATCTCAAAGCCCTGATCCTTATATTTCTCATACAAGGCTTCAAGGGCGTCGTATTGTTTGGTAAAGCCACAGTGGGTAGCTGTATTTACTATAAGAAGGACCTTTCCCTCATATTTACTAAGGGAGATTTCCTTATCATCTTTATCTAAAACTGTAAAGTCATATACACTAGTCATATCATTCTCCTTTATATCCATTATACAATAAGCTTCTTAGTTGTCAGTTAATCTATTAAAAAACCCCTCCATCCGTGTTCCGGATTTTGGGGTTCAGGCCATAATAGGCTTTTTCTCTAGAAAGAGTACTTTTTCTTTGAGGTTACCATCTTCGCTACTGCGGGTCAAATTGGATATGACCGAATTTTACTCCGCTGCGAATTTTCCATTTAGGAAAATTCTTGCTCATATGTATCTTACTTGTTTTTCAAACAAGCAAGACTACGCTATTTTTTCAAAATAGCGGCGCATCAGCGGCGCTTACCAAGCAGGTATCCATGCTCCTTCTGTTATTTCTTCCATGTCTTTTTTGGTTTCTTCTGTTTGGTAGTATTTTACGAATTCTTTGTAGTCTTCGTTGTTTTCGTCTTCTTTTCTTGCTGCTATTAGGTTGATGTATTGTTTTACTGATTCTGTTTTTGGGTCTTCTTTGAATATTGCTGTTTCTTTGTCTAGTCCTGCGTCTAGGGCGAAGGTGTCGTTTACTGCTGCTAGGTCGCAGTCGTCTAGACTTCTTGTTGTTTGAGATGCATCCATTTCTATTAGTTCTAGGTTTTTAGGGTTGTCTGTTACTTTGTCTAATCCTATTAGGTCGCCTGCTTCACCTTCAACTTTGATTAGGCCTGCTTCTTGAAGTAGGAAGAGGGCTCTTGCTCCGTTTGTTGGGTCGTTTGGAATGGCAATTTTGGCTCCGTCTTCTAGCTCGTCAATTGATTTGAGCTTGTTTGAGTATAGGGCCATTGGGGCAAGCATTGTATCTCCGATTGATACTAGGTCTGATCCCTTTGATTCGTTAAATTCGTTTAGGAATTTGTAGTGTTGGTAGGCGTTTAGGTCGATATCTCCAGCAAGAAGGGCTTCATTTGGCTGGCTGTAGTCTGAGAATATTACAAGCTCAGCCTTCTTGCCGGTTCCTTCTTCGTATCTTTTGATTACTTCATTTAGGACGTCGTTGTATTCACCAACTACACCAATTTTGATTGTGCCGTCTCCTTTTTCTGAAGTTTCTTCTGTTTTTACTTCTTCTTTGCTGTCCGCTGGTTTTGCTTCCTTGTTTGCTCCGCATGCGCTAAATCCTAGGACTAGAGCAAGTGCTAGGGCGATTTTTGTAAATTTTTTCATCATATTCCTCCTATAATTTACATTTATATTATTAAAGATTTAAATCTTAATAACCTATCTTAGTTTAAATATTGGGATTACTGCTCCCTTGTATTCGTCTTCTATGACTTTTTTTGTTTCATCTGTTAGATAATAGTTTTCTATGAAGTTTTTGATATCTTCATTATCCTTATTATTTTCTTTTACTGCTATTACATTTATGAAGTTCTTCGCTCTTTCGTTTTCTGGATCTTCAAGAAAGATTGAATCTTCTGTTGGTGAAAGTCCTGATTCCATAGCCATGTCAGAGTTGATAAGAGCTGCATCCACATCTTCTAGGGCTCTTGATACTTGGTCTGCTGGAAGCTCTACGAACTCGATGTTTTTAGGATTTTCTTCTATATCATCTAGGGTTATAAAGTCTCCGCTTCCTTCCTTAATCTTATTCACACCTGCAGATTCCAAGATGTATAGGGCCCTGGAATTGTTTGATACCTCCACAGGTATGGCGACCTTTCCTCCTTCAGGAATTTCTCCTATATCTTTAATCTTTTGTGAGTAAACTCCCATTGGAGATATTATTGTATCTGCAAGATAAGTAAAGTCTGCATTTTGGTTTTTGTTATAGTCTTCTATAAATATATAGGTCGCAAAGGACGATAGGTCGATGTCACCGTCTTTTAGGGCATCATTTGGTTGGTTGTAGTCGTTAAATCTTACAAGCTCAATCTTTTTGCCAGTATCCTTCTCGTATCTTTTGATGGCGTCTTCGTATTCGACATTTCTCTCGCCTACTACACCAAGCTTAAGAGTCTCTTTGCTTTCGTTTTTCTCTGCCCCACCACAGCTTGTAATTAAAACTGCGAGGGCCAGAGCCGATATAATTCCAAATATTTTTTTCATACTTCCTCCTAGTGGCTAGTCTTTCTGATGAGTATGTTTGATACTCCTTGGATTATAAATACTATGATTAAGATTATTACTACTGATATTAGGACTACGTCGTCCTTGTACCTTTGGTAGCCTACCGCTATGGCAAGGTCTCCGATTCCGCCTCCACCGATTAGGCCTGCCATTGCTGTAAGACCTAGTAGGGAGATTAGGGTAATTGATGAGGCTCTGATTAGGGAAGGAAGTCCTTCTCTAAGATAAACTGACCAGATTATCTCAACCGGTCCCTTACCCATCGCTTCTGCTGCTTCTATAACTCCAGGGTCTACTTCTGCTAGGGCCTGTTCAACTTGTTTTGCAAAAAATGGCACTGTTGAAAATATTAGGGGAACAATCGCTGCTGTAGGACCTATCCTGGTGTTAACTATAAGCTTGGTTATAGGTGCGATTAGGGCAAGCAAGATTACAAAGGGGATTGCCCTAAAGGTGTTGGTTATCTTATCAAGCACTGAGTAAAGCTTTCTGTTTTCTAATATTCTTCCCCTGTCTGTCACTACGAGGATTACTCCAAGTATTAGGCCAAAGATTCCTGCAAATATAGCAGAAACGACAAGCATGTGTAGGGTTGCCCAAGTTTCTTTTACAATCCTATCTGATATGGATAGGGCATAATCAAAGTATCCCATCTCTACCTCCTAAAATTCTAATTCTTACATCTCTTTCTTCTAGATAACTAAGGACTTCGTCAAGGCTTCCATTTGATCCCTTAAATGTTACTATGAGGTTACCCACTGGTGTTTGGCTGATGAACTCTATATTTGCTGCAAGTATATTGGTCTTTATTCCAAACTTATCGTAGATTTCATTAATGAGTGGCTCGGTTGTGCTTGCTCCCTTGTAGTTAAGTTGGACTAGGATTTCATCTTCCTTTAAGATTCCTATATTTTCCTTAACTTCTTCGATTGTAGCTTCGACATTAGTTGAAGTTTCTACAAACTCTCGGGTAAGTTCTTCTTTTGGGTCGGAGAATATGTCCAAGGTATTTCCCTCTTCGATAACCCTTCCATTTTGCATTACAGCACATTTATTGCAAAGGTCTTTTACAACTTCCATCTGGTGGGTGATGATTACAATCGTAAGCTTAAGCTTCTCATTAAGCTCCTTAAGGAGAGCTAGGATTTGCTTGGTAGTTTTTGGATCTAAGGCACTAGTCGCCTCATCACAGAGAAGAATCTCAGGATCTGAGGCAAGGGCACGGGCTATAGCGCATCTTTGCTTTTGCCCACCAGAAAGCTCTCTTGGATAGGAGTCAGCCTTATCACCGATTCCCACAAGCTCTAAAAGCTCTTTAGCCTTCTTGATTTTTTCTTCTTTTGGTATTTTATCTCTTTTGATCGGAAAAATTACATTATCCAAAACTGTAATATTATTCAAAAGATTGAAGTGTTGGAAGATCATGCCGATCTTTTTTCTCCTATTTCTCAATTCCTTATTAGATAAGTCGAGGAGACTTTCTCCCTTAACTATAACTTCTCCTTCAGTTGGTCTTTGGAGGAGGTTGATAGTCCTTACTAGAGTCGACTTACCTGCTCCAGAAAAGCCCACAATCCCGTAGGCATCTTGTTTTTCAATTTTGATACTTACATCATCGACTGCCTTGAAGCCATCAAAGTCGACTGTAATATTCTTTAGCTCAATCATATTTACCTTCCTAAACTTGTAATAAAAAAAGTCCCCAGCTTCCCGAAGGAAACTAAGGACGAAAATTCGCGTTACCACCTTAATTCATATACGTTCACACGCATAGGCACTCATCAAGTACAGACATACTCTACTTCTGTAACGGGAAGACCCGTATAGCTCTAATATCGAACTATCCCATCAAAGGCCATCTTCATCTAAATCAACATCCACCCCTTTCACCAAACGGGGCTCTCTGTAGAATATCTTTCTAGACTACTCTTCTTTTCAAATGGTGTCAAGACTTTATTTATTTGATAATCCTATAATACCATGTATTTTTCCGTTGTCAAATAAATTAAAATATTTTGTATAAGTATTAATATTTTTCCCTAAGTTTAGCCCTAAAGCATCAAATAGGTCTCTTGAAATAGTGATACATCCTTGTATAATAACAATGAACAAGGGAATATAAGTTCAACTTAAACACAAAAAAGCAGGAGCTACCACTCCTGCTTTTTATTTTGGGCTAATTATCATCTTCTCTTCTACTATCTAGCCGCTTACAGATATAGTAGCTTACTATATCTGCCGTAATAGTTAAGATAAGGGAATACAACTTTTCCAACTTAAACACCTCCTAACTGTTACCAGTATAGGGATGATAACAATCTAATTATAGCAGATTTTTATAATTTTTAGGGAAAATTTATCCTTAAAAGATAGATAAATTTTCATTTTAGGCCGATAAGTATTATAATATAAATGAATTTATAAAGGGAGGTAATATGGTAGTATATAATCCAAAATCTAGCAAGGCTAGTGAATTTATTAACCATGAAGAAATTTTAGAGACTCTCGATTATGGTAGAGAAAATGCCCATAATAGAGAGCTTATCATAGATATTTTAAATAAGGCAAAAAAGGCTAAGGGATTAAGCCACAGGGAAGCCTTCGTTCTTTTATCTTGTAAGGAAGATGACCTAAACGAAGAGATCTTTAACCTTGCCAAAGAGCTTAAGCACAAGTTCTATGCGAATAGAATAGTGCTTTTCGCACCTTTGTATTTGTCTAACTATTGTGTAAATGGTTGCTCTTATTGCCCTTACCACGGACAAAACAGGACTATTCCAAGAAGAAAGCTCAGCCAAGAAGAGATTCGTGAGCAGGTTATAGCCCTCCAAGACCTAGGACACAAGAGGCTTGCCCTAGAAGCTGGAGAAGACCCAGTAAACAATCCTCTAGAATACATACTAGAGTCAATCAATACAATCTATAATATCAAACATAAAAACGGAGCTATAAGAAGGGTCAATGTAAATATCGCAGCTACTACTGTTGAAAATTACAGGAAACTTCACGAGGCAGAAATCGGAACCTATATTCTATTCCAAGAAACTTACAACAAGGAAAAATACGAGTCTCTCCACAAGTTTGGTCCAAAATCTAACTACGAATACCATACCGAAGCTATGGATAGGGCCTTCCAAGGTGGAATCGACGATCTAGGACTTGGAGTATTGTATGGACTCGATTCTTATGAATATGAATTTGTTGGCCAATTGATGCACGCAGAGCACCTTGAGGCGAGATTTAACGTTGGCCCTCACACAATCTCTGTTCCTAGAATCCAACCTGCTGATGATATAGATCCAAATGACTTCGATAATTCCCTATCAGATGAAATGTTTGAGAAAATCGTAGCCTGCATCAGAGTTGCAGCACCATATACTGGTATGATCGTATCTACTAGGGAAAGCGAAAAGGTTCGTGCTAAGCTCTTAGATCTTGGTATTTCCCAAATCTCTGGAGGTTCTAAGACTTCTGTCGGAGGATATACAGAAAATGAAACAAAGGGAAGCGATCAATTCGAACTATCTGATAACAGGACCCTAGATGAAATAATAGACTGGCTAATCTCAAAAGACCACGTTCCAAGCTTCTGTACAGCTTGCTACAGGATGGGTAGAACTGGCGAGACCTTTATGGGCATGGTCAAAAAACACGGAATCGGTAATATTTGCCATCCAAACGCCCTCACAACTCTCGAAGAATATGTAGTAGATTATGCAAGTGATAAGACAGCCAAGGATGCCGAAGCCCTTATCCAAAGAGAGCTCGCCAACATTCCAAATCCAGAAGTCCGTGAATCAACTAGAGAAAATCTAGAAAAAATCAAACAAGGACAAAGAGACCTTTATATCTAATATGAAAACGCAAAATAGTGAGAGAGTTCACATAGGAATATTCGGTAGGACCAATGCCGGAAAGTCCACCCTCTTAAATTATATGACAGGGACTGATACTGCGATAGTATCGGAAGTTGCTGGAACTACTACAGATCCAGTAAGAAAGGCCATGGAGATAACGGACTTTGGCCCAGTCCTTTTCATAGATACGGCTGGAGTCTTTGATAAAAGTACGCTTGGTAGTAAGAGAATTGCCAAAAGTCTAGCTATAATAGACAAGTGCGATATCTTTATCTACTGCTTAAGTCTTGATGAAGATTTTGAAATCTTAAATGAAATAAAAAAGAAAAACAAACCAATAATCTATGTTGCGGGCAAGCAAGATAGGGCTGAAGGGGCTAAGATTTGCGAAAAATACCAGGCCCTCTCCCCTATCCCAATCGATGTGAGAAATAAGGACGATAGGCTAAAGATCTTCGCCAAGATAAAAAATCTTTACAAAAAAGAAGACCTAACAATCACCAGAAATCTCGTTAGGGCCGGTGATATAGTTCTTCTAGTAATCCCTCAGGATAAGGCAGCCCCAAAGGGAAGGCTTATCAAGCCTCAAGTAATGACTATAAGAGAGCTTATAGATAAGAAGGCTACATCCATAGCTTGCGACCTTGATAGCCTAGAAAATACCCTAAAGGCCCTAAAGGATAAACCAGACCTTGTAATCTGCGACTCCCAAGTCTTTAAGGAAACGAAGGATATCTTAGAAGAGGGGACGAGACTAACTAGCTTTTCTATTCTTTTTTCCGCCTTTAAGGGAGACTTAGCCTATTTCATAGATTCTGTAAAAAGACTTGATAATCCTTTAGAAAGAATACTAATATCAGAAGCTTGCACCCATCCACCAATCGATGAGGATATTGGAACAGTCAAGATTCCAAAGTTGTTAAAGAAAAAATATCCAAAACTCGAAATAGAATTTAACAGAGGCGATGACCCTATCGACTATGATAGATATGATCTAATTATATCTTGCGGAGCATGTATGTTTAATAGGACTACCATGCTAAGCAAGGTAGATGAGGCGAAGAAAAGAAATATTCCCATGACCAACTACGGCATAACGATAGCCTATCTTAAGGGAATACTCGAAGACGTATCTTTGCCAGACTAAAATAGACCTAAAAGCTTTTACTTATACTTAAGGCTTTTAGGTCTTTTCTTATGAGTATTTTCTTGTTTTCTTATCGTAAGTTATGACATCTCCCCTGTCGGTTACGATTTCGTATCCTGCATTTTTTATCCTAAGTTCAAGGCATGACCTGCATTCTGCCGCCTCATCTCCTGTACAAATCTTATTATCATAGAGTGAGTATTTCTCCCTCACCATGGTTGGCGAAAGATTTGGCATGAGGACATTAGCTCCTGCTTGAAGGCCTCTTTCTCTACCCAAGGGATTAATTGTTCCTAGGGCGGTTGTAGCTGGTATTAGGGCATAAGGAAAGAGAATTCTAAGGATTGATACAAGTCTTAGGGTCATCTCAAATGATCCATTAGGAAAGTTCCTGAAGGGCGTATCATGCTGGGTCATGTAAGGGCCTATTCCAATCATAGCAGGCTCTAGCTCTTCTAGGAATCTCAAGTCCTTTATTATATCTTCTGTCTTTTGATAGGGAGAGCCCACCATAAAGCCTCCACCGACTTGAAATCCGATTTCCTTTAAGTCCCTCAGGGCTTGTCTTCTTCTTTCAAAGCTCATTGTTTCTGGGTGAAGCTTTGAGTAATGATCCTTATCAGAAGTCTCTTGCCTTAGAAGATATCTGTCAGCTCCCGCCTCAAATAATCTCTTGTAGGAATCATAAGATCTTTCACCCAAAGATAGGGTAATAGCCACATCGTCGTGGAGATTTTTGATTTTTTTCACTATATCGACGAACATATCATCTGTGAAATGTCCATCCTCTCCACCTTGGAGGACAAAAGTCCTGTAGCCAAGCTTATAGCCAAGGTCCGCACAAGCGAGAATGTCTTCCTCGCTAAGCCTATATCTTTCAACCTTGTCATTGGACTTTCTTATCCCACAATAGTAGCAGTCGTTCTTGCATATATTGGAAAACTCTATCAGACCTCTGACAAAGACCTTATTTCCATAGATTTCTCTTCTAATAGCATCTGCCTTCTTGTTAAGATCTTCTGTGAGGGATTCATCTTCTATCCATCTTTTTAGAGTATCGTCGTCATAGTATTTAGTATTCTTAAGTTCCATAAAGATTTACTTACTCTTCTTTTTCTTTTTATCTTTTTTCTTGTCTTTTTTCTTTTTCTTGGATTCATTTGCCTTGATAGCCTTTTTTGTGACTTTTTTCATAAATTCATCAGAGTCTTTAACCTTGACAAATTTTGACTTAATCTCTCCAAATGAAGAATCGGTTTGCCCCTTCTTGCAATGGCCGATGCAGCCTGTCTTTAATTTGAAGCCGTATTCATCGCTTAGTTTTTCCAGTTTATCTATATCAACGTTTGAACATTTTTTGCATACTTTTACTTTCATAAAAACTCCTATAAAAAAATTAGGAGACTTTTGCGAGATTGCAACAGCCTCCTTGGGTTTGGTAAAATAAATTCACTAATAATATACTGCTGTTACTTAGTTTTGCAAACGAGATTTAGCTTGTATATTCTTTAAATTTTAATAATCCTAGTCCCTAAAAAGCTTGTAGGGAAACTTGGATTTTTTCACTCTTATAAGATAATCTTCTATGTCCCCCTTAAGTTTAGGAAGGAAGTATTCTTCTAATTCATAATATCTTTCCCTAAAGACCTCTGGGTAGGACTCATCTAAGTGAAGATCCATCCCTTTTTCAAGTCCAAGGAAGGTCTCATCAAATATCATATAAAGATATTGGACTAGATAGTCGTAGTATGTGTACTCGTTCCTATATAAGAAATTTCCTATAAATTCTTTCTCTTTGGAATCTAGGTCATAAATATCCTTGTAAAGTTCTAGGTCCTTTAAAGGAAAGCTTTGGCTTATGGCAATTTTTGCAGGAAAAAAATAAGAATCCGCCCTAAGAATCCTAAAGCCTTCTAGAAACTCGTTTTTACGAGCAGAAGACTTCCCAATCTGGGCAAGAGATGCAGAAGCCAGGGCTATATCTGGATCAAGCCCCAAGTCTTTAGCCATCTTCTCTGCAGTTTTCCCACAAAGCCAGGATTTTATAATCCACCTATCAGACTTATCCTTAAAGGCTTTTTCTAAATAATCTATTATCTTATCCTTGTTGGGAATATTCCCAAATCTTTCTTTATACATCTAATCTTATCTTTCCGTAAGCATAAGTCTTAGAAGACCCATCTTCTAGGGCAAAGGAAAACTCATCTCCAATCTTTTCCCCTAAGGACCTTACGCTTTCCTTATTTCTAATTTCATTTCTGTAAACTAATTTGATATAAGCTATGTCTTTGGCAAAAATATCTGAAAGTTCATTGATATAGTCGAAGTAGACTGCATTGTTTACATGGAAATTCGTATCTATATCTGCCTTTCTAATATAAATCTCTCCTATTGGGTCAAGATCTTTTTCTAATTTAACATCTTTGGACGAAAATACTTCTTCTTCTCTGCCATAAGCCTTTACTAAATCATCAAGGATTTTGACTGGGCGAAGTCTTTCTATGTCCATCAATAAGAAAACTGCCTTGGCCACTACAAGGATTTCTCCATTTTTTTCTACTATAAAATCCCTATAGGCATAGAACCTGTCCATATGGGTGGGTATGGTTGTAATTTCTATCTCATCATCAAGCTTTGCGTGTCCTTTGATATCTATCTCCCATGAATAGGCAATCCACCTGTATCGATCCATGTCAATATCCTTTTCGACAAATGATGCTTGTTCGAAACTAACATCAAACATCAAAGCCGCAAGATTTCTCATGGTTAAATAACCATATCTGTCACAAAACAAATGTCCTATAGAATATTTTTTCTTATACTTCATAATTTCCCCTACAGAGGCGCTACGTCCATAAACATTTGAGCTATGTTAAAGTAAACTATAAGGCCCAGGGAGTCCACAATAGTTGTGATAAGGGGACTTGCCATTATAGCTGGATCTGCTCCAAGCCTTTTGGCAACTATAGGAAGGAGAGATCCTACGACTTTGGCAGTAACAACTATAAAGAAAAGCGTAACTGCAACCATAAGGGCAATCTCTAAGCCTACCTTATCAAATAAATAGCATTTGAAAAATCCTACTACTGACAAAAATAAGCCACATACCATCCCAATCCTACATTCCTTCCAAACGACCTTGGCCCAATCTGATAGTTCAATGTCCTTTGTGGCCATGGCGCGGATTACAAGGGTTGAGGTCTGACTTCCTGCATTTCCTCCAGAGTCTGTTAGCATTGGTATAAACATGTTAAGGGCAATTATGGATTGGATAACCGCCTCGTAGCTTTTTAGTATGGTTGAGGTAAAAGCAGATGAAATCATTAGAAACATCAGCCAAGGAATCCTGTTTTTGGCAAGGTCCCAGACGCTCATCTTGCTATATTCTTCCTCTTCTGGTGTGGTAGCGGCCATGATTTGGAAGTCCTCTGTAGCTTCTTGCTCGATTATCCACATGATATCGTCTACTGTGATAATTCCTACAAGCCTATCTTCCTTATCTACTACTGGTAGGGCGGTGAAGCCGTATTTCTGGAAGGTCCTTGCTACATCTTCTTGGTCCTCGTCTGTCCTAACAGTGATTACATCCTCATAGAGCAGGGTTGATATTAGGGTATCTCCATCACTTGTGACGAGATTTCTCAAGGACACATAGCCCAAGAGCTTTTTGGTAGAATCTGTAACATAGCAAGTGTAGACTGTAACCTTGTTATTGCCAATCCTTTTTATAGTCCTTAGGGCTTCTTCTACAGTCATTCCTATTTTAAGCTCTACAAATTCTGGAGTCATCAGACTTGCTGCAGAGTCTTCTGGAAACTTAAGATATTGGTTTACTTTCTTTCTCTTTTCTGTATCAGTATTTCTTAAAATCTTCTGAACGACAGAAGCTGGCATCTCTTCCAGGGTATCGATCATATCGTCAAAATCTAGTTGGTCTAAAAGCGAATGAAACTCGGTATCGTTTAGACCCTTTTTAATCTTATCCTTATCCTCTGGGTCAAGTTCTGCAAAAACTTCTATTGCATCATCCTTTTTGAGGAGCCTAAAGACAATTAGGGCATCTTCTGCGCTTAGGGTCGATATAAATTCTTCTATATCGACTGGGTTAGTCCTTCTCAAAAGCTTGGAAAGATTGGTTCCGTCACGTTTTTCTAGAAGCGAATTTAATTCTTCTACTCTTTTTGAATAATCACCATAATTTTGCATCTATTCACCCATTTGATCTAAGAGAACTTGGAGGGCCTTTTTGAATTGATCATCCTTTGAGAGGTTCTCTTTTGATATCTCAAGGCCTTCTTCACTATTTTCTACTTCGATATCTGGCTCTACACCGACCTTGTTGATCTTGTCTCCTGATGGTGTGTGGTATTCACTGATTGTAATCTTGGCACCTGATCCATCTTCTAGTGGGAAAAGTTTTTGTACAATTCCTTTACCGAAAGTCTTCTTGCCGATAATCTTAGCCCTATCTCTGTCTTTAAGCGCTCCAGATAAGATCTCGCTTGCTGAGGCAGAGTTTTCATTTACTAGGACTGTCATTGGTATATCGTCTTTTTCTTCGTCACTTTCTTCTGTAATTACTTCTCCGTTTTTATCTTCTGTCGTAACTATAACTCCCTTATCTAGGAACTTATCAGCTATGTCAAGGCAAACATCTAGAGAGCCACCAGGATTATTCCTAAGGTCTAGGACAAGCCCTTCCATTCCAGCTTCCTTTAGCTTCTTGTAAGAATCCTCGAAGTCTTCACCTGTTACATCGTCGAAAGATTTGATATGGATATATCCAATTTTCTTATCTCTTATCCCCAATAGACTTTCATCAATTGTATCGACTTTGACATCACGCCTTGCTACATCCATGTCTATATCTTCAAAGTTCTTGCCGTCTTCCTTCATTCTTCTGACAGTGATTTTAACATTGGTATCTTCCTCACCCTTCATAATAGCGACAGCTTCTTCCATCTGGTCTGCGGAATATTCCTTGCCTTCTACCTTTATTATATAATCGCCTTCCTTAAGGCCTGCCTCAGAAGCAGGAGATCCGTCGAAGACTTGAACAACTTTGATAAAGCCTTCCTTGCTCGCTTGAACCAAAACTCCAATTCCCTTATATCTTCCATCGAGAGTTTCCATTAGCTTGGAAAATTCATCCTTGCTGTAGTACTGGGTGTAAGGATCGCCAAGATTAGCAAACATACCCTTAAGAGATCCTTCATAGAGATCTTCTTCCTCATAATCAAAGAGGAAGTTCTTATCAATTAAGCTCTTTAGCATATGCATATCTTCGATATGCGCTTGGTCTTCACTCTTATTTGTAGCGCTTGAATCACGATTTAGGCCAACAACATAGCCTGTAAAACCAACTCCTGCCGTTAGAACAAGAGCTAATATAATTTTTCCAATTTTTTTCATATAGCCTCCATTTATATAGTATACTATATCACAAAACGGGTAAGAATACATATAAGAAGAAAAATAAAATGAATTGTCGGCAAAGATTAGAGAAATGCTGAAAGCTTAACGGCTCTATGGTATAATAAAGAAAAGCAAAACTAGAAAAAGGAGTTTTTATGAAAAAGAATAATCTTAAAAGGGGAATACTAGCAATAGCACTTGCTACAAGTTTCGTTCTAGGAAGCGGACAAAGCTTAACAAATGTACATGCAGCTAACGAAGTTAGCCAAGAGAAAAGCGCAAAGGAAATGTACGAAGATTCTTTTAAACAATTAAAGGATACTTACAATTCTTACCTTAACTTATATGATGACTACACTTATATAAATTCAACATCTTATCCAAAGGCTTCTTTTGATGGAATAATGACAAAGACTAAAGCTTACCTAGAAGAAGAGAAAGTTTTAACTAGTGATGAAGAATACAAACTAGAAGCAGAAACAGCTATGTCTCAATTGTCCCTACTAAATGAAGCAAAAGATAAGCTAGACGGAGAAAGTGTTGATACAGAAACCCTAGCCAAATTATTGATGGAATCTCAAGATTTCGTGAGAAATGATTCCAATTATAAAAATGCTCCAAAAGATAAAAAGGACCTTTATGATCTTGCAATCACAAATGGTTACCTAGTTTTCAATAAAGGATCTAATAAATTATCTGAAGGTGAATATGAAAAGGCAGTGGCAGATATAAGAGAAGCAAGAGAAGCTATAATCAGAGCTGTCAAGGAAAATGCTGCAAAAGAAGAATTAGGCACAAAAATTAAAGAAACAGAAGAAATTGTTAAAAACAAGGACAAATACACCGAAAATACCTACAAGATGTTTGACCTTGCTCTAACAAGCGCAAAATCAATAGAAAACAATCCTAATTCTAAGCTTGAAGAATATGAAGAAAGCATAAAAAGTTTAAAGGAAGCTACAGAAGGTCTTGAACTAAAAGAAGATGCTGATAAAATCAAAAAAGCCCTAAAAGAGTTAAAGGCAGCTAAAGAAGAGCATGAAATAACAGTTAAGGCTTGCAAGATGCTCTTAAACTACCCAGCCATAGAGAAGAATAACGGCGATAGAATCAGAGCTTACCTCGAAAAATCTGCTAAGGTAATTGAGAGAGCTAACAAAATCTTAGAACATTACGGAATGAATTAAATAAGAAAAAGGAGTAAAAATGCTTAAGAAAAAACTACTAGCCCTAATATTTACAATAAACTTTGCTTTTCTAGCAATAGCACCTGGTTTTCAAACTATATCTCCAGTTAGCATAAGTTATGCAGCTGAAGACGAAATAGCAACTCAAAGAGAACAATTACAACTTGGAGTTAACGATAGCGAAAATATTTTCGCATCTAGAGCATATGGACTAATAAATAAAGAAAGTCTAAAGGCAGAATATAATGGGGCCTTAGAATATGCTAAGTCAGTCCTTAATAACAAAGACGCAAGCTATGAAGAGCTTAGAAATGCGACAATAGGACTTAATGAGGCTAAGAATAATATAAAAGAATATGGTAAGAAAATACTTGCAGTCCAAAAATTAAAAGATACTGTTGATGAGCACAAGCTTACTATAAAATCAATTAAGTTTATAATGAGTGAATATCCAGCTATAGCTCGTGCAATGGGTGAAAGAGCAAACGACCTCATAAGAAGAAGTAATGAAGTTATAGCAAGAGCAGAAAGAATAATAAGCCAATTTGAATAAGTTTTATAAGCAAGATCGGCCAAACTGGCCGGTTTTTCTTTTTATACTTGCATTAAGTTATCTTTCTGGTTAAATATATAAGCAATTTACTTAATGAAGATAAAGGGGGATTTTTGGATACAGCATCATTATTGATCTTGTCAGTGGGCCTTGCCATGGATGCTTTTGCCGCAAGCATCTGCAAGGGTTTATCTGAGAAGACACATTCTATTAAAAACAGTTTGTCAGTTGGTTTTTGTTTTGGATTTTTCCAAGCCTTTATGCCAGTTATTGGCTTCTTGTTAGGAAGAAGATTTGCAGGAGCTATCAAGGCAATTGATCATTGGATAGCATTTTTCTTGCTTTTAATCTTAGGCCTTGAGATGATAAAAGAATCGAGAAATGCCTATTGTGAAGTTAACCGTGGCTTTGACTTCTTATCCCTATCAAAGATGGGAGTTGCTACCTCTATCGATGCTCTAGCAGTAGGAGTGGGACTTGCCTTTTTAAATATAGATATAGTAAAATCAGCATCTACAATAGGAATCGTAACTGCCCTTCTTTCGGTAGTTGGCTTTAAGATTGGGTCAAAACTCGGCATGAAGAGTAAGCAAATAGCAGAGCTTACAGGAGGAATAATCCTCATAGGTCTTGGAGTGAAAATTTTAATAGAGCACTTATTTTTACAATAATATCAACTAGAAAACTCCCCGACTAAGGGGAGTTTTATTTTGTCTACTGATTAATTAGATTTAATTTCTTAAGAAGGGTCATAAAGGCAGATAGGACAACTGCCACAACTGAGGCTAAGACCATTCCTTGTAGTTGGATTGAACCAAACTTTAGAGAAAGTCCTGAAAGACCTGCTATAAATATAACTGATGTCAAAACTAGGTTAATTGATTTAGAATAATCTACCTTCTGATCTACCAAGAGTCTTATACCACTTGTACCTATCATTCCATAAAGTAGGAAGGTTACTCCTCCTATTACATTTCCAGGAATTGTCTGGATAATTGCAGCCAAAGGTCCAAGGAAGGCCATGATTATTGAAATAACTGCAGCTCCTCCAATAACTTGGACTGAGTAGACTCCTGTGATAGCCATAACCCCGATATTTTCTCCATAAGTTGTAGTAGGAACACCACCCACTAGACCTGATAGGGCTGATGAGAAGTTATCGGCAAATATTGATCTGTGTAGACCTGGTTCTTTTAATAAATCTCTTCCTATGATATTGCTCGTTACAACTTGGTGAGAAATATGCTCACTAGTAATTACTAAAATCACCGGAAGCATAGCAAGAATTGCACTAGCAGAAAACTTTGGAGCTGAGAAGTCTGGAATGGTAAAAAGGCTAGCTTCTCTTACTGGAGTAAAATCCACCATACCGAAAAATACAGCAGCAACATAGCCTACCACAATTGAGATTAGGATTGGAATTGTTGAGAAGAATCCCTTAAAGGCAACTGATCCAATGATAGCTGTAAATAGTGTTATAAAGAAAACTAAAAAGTCTTTCTTTGAGGCTGTATCTGTCATAAGATTGGCCCCGATTGTTCCACCAGTTACAGTATTTCCAGCAAGCTCAAAGCCTATTAGGGCAACAACCGCTCCCATTGCTGCAGGTGGAAGAAGGACATCTATCCAACTTGTCCCAAACTTATATATTACATAAGCTAAGATACAACCGAGAATTCCGACCACAATAAAAGCACCCTGAGCATATTGGAAACCTTCGCTTGCGATAATAGCTGTACCTGGAGCTAAAAATGCGAATGAAGAACCCAAATAAGCAGGTGCTTTTTGTTTAGTAATTAATATAAATAATAAAGTTCCGATACCATTCATCAATAATACGATACCTGGATTAATACCAAATAAAATAGGAACTAAGACACTAGCGCCAAACATTGCAAAAGTATGTTGGATCGACAAGGGTAATAATAATTTTAATGGAACTTTTTCTTCTACTTTGTAGATTTTTTTAGAATTTTTCATAATACCTCCCTAAATTTCCACATGATATTGTAGCAAAATAAAGGGAACTTGTCAAACTAAATAATTAAAATAAATTTCTAACTAACTATCTTACTATTTATTTTTCACAAACTAATTCGACAATATTGTCCTCTATCCCAATAATTTTAAAACCTAGGTCCGTATGGATTTTATAAGCATATGTTCGTGTTTTCTCAAAATCATTATGAAGATATTTTATATTTTTAAAGGAAAAAGCCTTATCGATTAAAAGTTTTAGACCAGCCTTGCCGTAACCCTGTCCCCTATACTCATTCTTAATTACAATACCTATATCTCTGGTGAGAAATCCTAAGCTTGAAGGATGAAAATTTACATCACCTACAAATGATTTTAAGTCTTCATCATAGATATAGGCGTAAAAATAATGACCTGGATTGAAAAAATAAATATCATACCATCTTTTCCGAAAGCTTCTATCGTGACTTATGCACCCTGTAGTCTTATCGTATCCAGCAAATTTCAGATCATATCCTTTGTTGTAAGCCATAGTAAGAGGATCATTTAATAAACTTTTGGCAAAATCTAATTCATTTTCTTTCGGTATATATAATTTTATATTTTTCATTTTTTGTTCTCACACACAAAAAGTAAATGGTTACTAGCTCCTAGTGTTTCTGAATTTTTGCAATTATTAAGGTGGAAGGCTATATAATTATTAAATGATTCTTCCGTCATTTCTTCCAATTTTTGGCTTAAAATTTCAGAAAAGCCATCGCTTGCAACTATTTCTTTCATAGTTAAGCCAGATTCTTCAATCATTTCTTTTGCTTCCTTTAATTTGAAAAATACAAAAGGTCTATCTATTAATCTCTGCTTATCACTAATATAGGAATCACTTGAAAAAATATTTGTATTGTAGTTAATAGTTTCGCTAATCATTACCGCATCATGATTTATAAAAGATATTAATATATAACCATCATCTTTGCACACTCTTTTTGCCTCTTTAAGCACATCCATTCTATCTTCTTTCCTTGATAGATGATACATTGGACCAAATAAAAGCACTATATCAAAATAATCTGAGTCTATATCTTTTAGGTCATAAGAGGACTTATTATAGGCTTTTATGTTGGCAAAGGCTTTTGACTTAGCCTTTAAAAGTTTAAAATTTGAAGATGATGGTTCAAAGGCTACTATCTCATACGCTATTTGAGCTAATGGTATGGTGTAGACTCCAGTTCCAGCACCAACATCAAGGATTTTGGAATTTTGACAAATCGATTTTTCTATTTCTGTTAAAGTAGTTATTTTTTCTACAAGGCCAGTTCTTGATTTAAGACGTTTATCTTCATCAAAGACCTTATATAATTCTTCATTTCTCTCTAAATCGTTATCAATTTTTAAAATCTCACTTATATCCATATTATAACTCCTTTAAGGTTAATATACTTGTTAAAATATTTATTCTATATTGTAAAATCTTATATGTAAACATACTTAATCAAAACTGTGAAACTTCAAGATTATTTGCAGTTTTAGAATTATTTTCTAAGGAATACAAATATTTGAAAAATAGGAGATAAGTATATTATATCATAAAGAATTCTAAATTTAGTTTTTGTAAACATTTTAATTCTAGTTTAACTAGTATTAGTTGAATCTTTTTTATGTATATTTTTCAATTATCAACATAGCCTAAATAAAAAATCGACAAATCCTAACTTAGTGGATTTGCCGATCTCAAAGTCTTATGGGCTAATTTTACAAAAGGTCTTCGCCTTTTACTGCGTCTATTATTTCGTCTTTTATATCATCTACCTTATCTCTAACTTCGTCGATTTTGTTGTTGTTTTTAAGGTATAGATATGCTCCTACTACTGTTGCAGCTGCTGTAAATAGTACTTTTCCTACTGTATTTTCTTCTTTTCTTCCTCTATTGTTTTTATAATCAAACATTTCTGCCTCTTTCTTTAATTTTCAAAAGAGTAGTCTTCCTACCCTAGTTGGCTTTCTTACTATATCTTGATTATACTTTCCATATTATTAATTTTCAAATCAGATTTTATTAATTTATCTATTCATAATCTTAATTTATCTTTATTCTTCTCTCTCAAGAGGCATGGACATACATCTTGGTCCTCCCCTACCTACAGTCAGAGTTGATGAGTCAAGTTTTATTACTTCTATGCCATTTAGCTCGAGCATTTGGTTGGTTACGGTGTTTCTCTTATAGACTATTACCTTTCCTGGAGCAATAGCTAGGGTGTTTGACCCATCTGTCCATTGTTCCCTGAGGGCTGCTATAGGATCTCCACCTCCGCATGGGAGAAGCTTGATATAATCAAGCTTTAAGGCATCTTTTAGGAGGTCATCTAAAGAGCTTTCTATAATCTCTTCCATAATCCTATCATCTTTATTGCTAAATTTAATAGCATGGAAGGTAGAAATTATCCCAGGGTGATAGGTAAAGGTGTCGTAATCGATTTGAGTAAAGACGGTATCTAGATGCATGTAGGCTCTTTCGTTAGGTATATTTATGGCAATAATCTCTTCTATCTTTGCCTCATCATCGAATAAGATCTTGTGAGCGAGGTCCTTGATTGCTGCAAGTTGGGTTCTTTGGCTAATTCCTATCATCAAGAGATTTTCGTTGATATTTAGTATATCTCCGCCTTCGATATGGTATTTCTTGCCCCTACCGTAATAGTTCCTAGTCCCCTTGTATTCTTTGTGATGGTTAAATATATAATCCGCATAGATTGTCTCTCTTGATCTTGTCACAGAATACATGGTATTGATGGATACTCCCTTGCCTATTGTGGAGAAGGGATCTCTTGTAAAGTAAAGATTTGGCATGGGATTTATTGCTGTGTATTTGTAGTCAAATAAGACGTGATCGTTTTTGATTCCTAGCTCGTTTAAGGTAAGACCTGCCATGGTCTTTAGGACAAATTCTTTCTCGTCTTTGATAGATTCCAAAAGCTTTCTCGCTTCACTAAGGACTATCTCATCTTCTATATCTGCTTCTTTGAGGTACTGGTCTAAGAATTTTTCTCTTAGTCCCTTATTTTCTTTTAGGGTATCTGCCATCAAGTCTTCAAGATAGACTACCTCCACTCCCTCATTTCTAAAAATATTAGCAAATTCATCGTGCTCTTCCTTGGCCTTATCTAGGTCTGGTATGTCATCGAAGAGTAGTTCGTCCAAGGCATTTGGTGTAAGGTTGAGAAGTTCATCGCCTGGTCTATGAACAAGAACCTTCTTGAGTTTGTTGATTTCATTATTTACGTTGATATTTTTCATAATTTCTCCTTAAATATCCTTAAAAAAAAGGCAGTTTCTTTCTCAAAAAACTACCTATAATCAATTAGCCCAGCCAACATCTTTAATTTTATATTTTAATTATACCAAATTTTCTGCCAAAAGAAAAGCTTACCATTGACTAAACTTGCAAATTTAATTAATTAAAATATAATATAAGTTAGATGTTTTTAATATATTAGGAGGGAAACTAATGAAAAAATTCAATATAGCATCTCTTATGCTTGCGACAGCACTTGTCCTAAGCGCCTGTGGAAACACAGCTGACAATGAAGCTGACAAGAAAGAAGATACTAAGGTAGAAGAAACTACCGAAAACAAAGACGAGATGGCTACTGACAAGAAGGAAGAAGCCGACAAAGAAGAAGAAAAAGTTGAAGAAGTTAAGCCAGAAAATGCTGAACAAGCTGAAGGCAATGTAATTCTTCACAGAGGCTACCCAAAAAGTGAAGGAGCTAGATCCTTCCCACGTATAGTTGTTGCAACAAGTGGAGATAAGATCGTCGGCGTATCAATCGACGAATATCAATATGCTGGTGACGATAAGGGTTATGAAGCTGTAGCAAATTCTGATAAAGGATTCGGAGAAGGAACAGCTGAAGGCAAGATGCTTATTTCAAAGATGGCTAACGAAGAAAAATACTCATCAGAAATGAAAGAAGCAGGATCTCCTACAAGCCTTAAGGAAACTTACGAAGGAATCTCTGAATTCGTAAAGGGAAAGACAATCGAAGAAGTTGAAACATTCCTAAAAGACAAGAGCGAAGACGAAATTATCGAAGCTGTAACAGGAGCAACATTTAAATCAACTCCTGCCCTACTAAACCATGTAGTAACTGTGGCTAGAGATGACCAATTCGTATCTGTAGGTCATGCAGAAAATCCAGAGGAAATCACATTCAAAGCTGTAACAGGAGCTCCTCACGGAGATAAATCATTCGCTGACTGCGTCCTAGCTATGGAAGGTGACAAGATTATCGCTGCAAGCTTCGACGAATTCCAATATATGGAAGATGCTGAAGGAATTACAAATGCAGAAGATGACTTCACTCAAGGCTATGCTGATAGCAACAAAGCTCTAGTTTCTAAGCTTGAAAATAACGATAAATATTCTGCTTTAATGACAGAAAAAGCTCAATCAACAGTTTCAATCAAAGACAACTTTGAAGCAATCGAAAAATTCGTTTCTGGAAAGACTGCAAGCGAAATTGAAGAAGCTATCGCAGCCAAAAACGAAGACGGAACAATTGATTCTGTAACAGGAGCAACTCTAAAAGATACAGCTAACTACCTACAACTTATTGTAGATGCTGCAAATAAATAATTCTATTAAGTCAAGGGCACATATGCCTTTGGCTTTTTGCTTGCCCAATTTTATAATTGTAAGTAAAATTTAGATACTTATCTAAACACAAGAAATATAGCATAGAACTAGCTTAATTCCAACTCCCCACTTTGTCTAGCTGATTAAATACCCTGCAAATAGGATATAATGTATATAGGAGGCACTTATGAAATTTACTGATGAAAATCTGTATACCATGTCCGAGGCAAATTCTAATTTTTCGAAAATAACGAGGGCGGCTGATGAAAATGGTTATGCCACAATCATCAAAAACAGCAAGATATCTTATGTGTTGCTTCCTTATGATAAGGTGAAGACTGAAGAAATCCAGAGGGGTGAGGATATAGAAGAAGTTGCAAGAAGGCTTATTGAGAAGATAAAAGACGAATATAATATCCAGCTCAAGCTAGATATTGAGTAATTAAAAAACAGGCAAGATTTTTTGATATGTACCCTCTTTACTGGACAAACCAGTAAGGAGGGTATTTTTATG
>JAQEDR010000012.1 GCA_027669155.1 Peptoniphilaceae bacterium AM52-5BH
TTCATTTACATCTGACTTATATCAAATGCGTGATTTAAATTTTGTCCTTATCTCTTATATATAAGGATAAGAATCATTGTTATATAAAGAAATTAACTAAAGGTTTTAGTTGTTTTCGTTTATATCTTATATAACTAAAAGTTATATAGATCGTTGATATTATTTTTTTAAGGTTCATGTCATTCGCTTACCGCGTTGACTCTTATATAGTACCACGGTCATTTTCTTTTGTCAAGCTTTTTTTGAATTTTTTTATTTAATTCAGCTTTTCTCGCTTGCCATCTCCCGAATGACAATTAATATGATACACGCTTATTTTTCTTTTGTCAAATTTTTTATTAAAAAAATCGCCGATTTCTTTTAAACGGCGATTTCTGCTTGCTTATAAGTGAAATTGTTCTTTCATTATGGCGAGATTTTCTATTATTTCGTCTGTTAAGTCATCGAAGGTTAAGAGATTATCTATATCCTTTTTCGCTTCTGCCATATTTCCTAAGCTTAGATTAATTTGAATCTTGTTGTAGGATAGTCTCGGATCCTCCGGATATTTCTTAAGTCCTTCTCTAATAAGAGTTAAGGCTTTTTCTATTTCCTTATTTAAATAAAGACTAATTGCATAGTCATTATAGAGTTCTCTAAACTCCGCTCCTTCTCTTAGTGAGTTAGAAAAGGCCATGATGGAGTTTTCATATTGACCTAGATTTTGATAGGCTACCCCTAGATAATAATAGGCATCCGCTCTTTTATGTTTGGATAGTATTTCTGTGAGTTTTATAATAGCTTCGTTATAGTTACTTTTTCCAATAAAATAAAGAGCTTCTTCTATGTCTGCATTATCATTTATTTCTCTCAGCCTATCTCTTACTTCATCCTGGGCTATAGCTGAGCTAGTTTTACTTAAAGCCTTATTGTAATAGTTCCTCGCTTTTAGATATTCTCCCAAATTTGCATAGATATTTCCTAGTTCATAATAGGCTATGGCAAAGTCTTCATCTTTTCCAATTATTTCTTGGAGGATTCTTAGAGCCTCTCTTACGAAGTCGTCTTTTTCCTTGATATCTTCCTCATAGGCTTTCGGCCATAAGAGTCTTGCGTAATTATAGGCGTTAAACTTATCTTCTGGATCTATGATATAAGCCCCTCTTAGGATAAGTAGGGCCTTGTCGTAGTCTTCTTCCATTACTGATATAGCCTTTTGTGAAGCATATTCGCTTACTTCCTTAAGGTAATGGTTTAAAACATTGATATATTCGTAATTATGAAGGAAGTCCTTATCAGCCCCAATGTTTATCAGCATGCCTTGAAGGATTAGGTCTAGGTTGATCTTATTAGCCATATCTCCATTTTCAACTCCTTTTTTCATATCCTTAAGATAGATTGGAAGAGGAAAATCTTTTAGCTTTTCGTAACTCGCTTCATCCTTTAATTCTATATATCCTAGTTTATCTACAAATTTTCTAAAGTAATCGTCTAATCTCAAATTATCATCCTCTCATGAATTTTCTTTGTCTATATGGATGTTCGTCTATATATTTGAATAAATGACCCCTAAATACACAGAAGAATGTATGGATAGCTCCTACTATAAGGCTCGCAATTAGGTTATCTAGTCCAATAATCTTTGCTCCACCTAGATTTAGGCTTATCATACTTTCTATTACTATGAATATAAGTGAGTAAACTCCATATGTTAGTGGGTTATCGACTACAAACTTAAATGAGGATTTGAGTGCATCTAGTCCTGTTTTGTTATTTATATAGACTTCCTCTATTAGGGCTGAGCTTAAGACTTTTATTATAATTATGACAACAAGCTCTCCTTTAGGGGTTGTTTGCATAGTCAATAAATTTACAAATAGTTTTAGGATGTATAGGTAAAACATCGCACTAAGCAGAGGTTGGAAGAAATTGGATACAGAATTTCCTATAGATTTCTTCCCTGTATTTCCATAGACTACTACAGATCTTAAGCTTTGAGCTATGAAACAAATACATACAACATCTATTAGGTAGTTGATGATTCCTACAAAACTTCCCCCACCTATAAAGCCAAAGACATTTTTCCCCTCTAGAAATATCCTAATAAATATGAAGATAAAGGCAAGATATAGCTTTCTCATCTTAATCAAGGTATTTCTAAAGGCATAGGATGAGACTTGGATGAAGTCTTTTATTCTATCGTTCATTACATTTGCTCCACAGTCTTAATCCCCAATAGTCCTAGTCCTGTTTTAATTACGATAGATGTCGCATGGGTTAGGGCGAGTCTTTCTTCCTTGATTTTCTCATCTTCTACGTTGATTTGGCAAGCATTGTAGAATTTGTTGAAGTTTTTGGCTATTTCTGTTAAATGTCTTGTAATTAGTGATGGCTCGTATTTTTCAGCTGCCTTAGCTACTACATCTTTGAAATTACCTAGAGCTTTAACTAGGGCGAATTCCTCATCACTTGTTATCTTATCAAAGGATATTTCTGTATTTTCCTTAAAATTTGCCTTTCTTAGGACTGACTTAGCCCTAGCGTAGGTGTATTGGACATAAGGACCAGTTTCTCCGTCAAAGTTTAGGACTTCGTCCCAGTCGAATACATAGTCCTTGATCCTGTTGTTGTAGAGTTCTTGGAACTTAACTGCTCCTATTCCTACAATCTCGGCTACTTCATCCACATTTTCAATCTTACTTTCACGATTTTCCATAATTTCCTTAGTTTTGTCCACTGCTTTATTTAGTACATCTTCTAGGAAGACTACTTGACCCTTTCTTGTAGATAGGGTCTGATCTTTTAGGCTTACCATGCCGAATGGAATATGCTTGCAATCGTCATAGAAGTCGTATCCCATTAGTTTTAGGATCGCAAAGAGTTGTTGGAAATGGAGGTTTTGTTGAGTTGCTACTACATATAGGTTTTTATCAAAGTCGTAGACTTTCTTCCTATTTATAGCTGTCGCTATATCTCTTGTGATATAAGCAGATGAGCCATTTGACTTGATTATAATTGCTGGTGGTAGGTCAAATTCTGATAGGTCTACTATATAGGCTCCGTCAGATTCTACCAAGAGATCTTTATCCTTCAGCTCTTCTAATACAGCTGGTATAAATTCAGAGTGGTAGCTTTCTCCATTGTAGTTATCGAAATCAATATCAAGCATCTTGTAGACTCTATCAAATTCATTGAAGGAAATTTCCTTAAAATGCTTCCAAAGTCTGGTCGCTTCCTCTTCTCCGCTTTCAAGATTTTTAAACTCAGCCCTCGCATCATTCATCATCTTTTCATCTTCTGCTGCTTCTTTATTATATCTTACATAGAGATTTAGAAGCTCCTTGATAGGATTTTCCCTTAGTTTTTCCTCATCTCCCCAAAGCTTATAGGCTGCAATCATAGTTCCAAATTGAGTACCATAGTCTCCTATATAGTTACTAGCTATAGTGTTGTAGCCTAAAAAGTTGTGAATATTTCTTAAAGCATCTCCTATTACGGTAGATCTTATATGGCCAATATGAAATGGCTTGGCAATATTTACAGAAGAGAAATCTATGACAATATTTTTGCCACTTCCCTTATCAGATGATCCATATTTTTCTTTCTTTTCTAGAATTTCTTTTAGGATTTCTTCTTCAAAGACCTTCCTATCTACATAGAAGTTAAGGTAGGCGTTTAGGTTTTCTATTTTTCCAAATCCTTCTAGGTCAATTTTTTCTGCCAAGTCTTCTGCTATTAGGGCAGGGTTTTTCCTCATAGTCTTAGCTAGACTAAAGCAAGGAAAGGAGTAATCTCCCATATTATCTTGAGGTGGAATTTCTATTAGCTTATAAATCTCCTCAAAGCCTAGGCCTAGGTCCATTTTCTCTAGTTCTTTTGCGATTATTTCTTTAAAATCTGTCATTTTGCCTCTCTATCCAAATTTCACTATAGTAACACCGTATCCGCCTTCTTTGTCATCGCCGAAACGGTAGTCTTCAATTCTCTTATCACCTTCTAGAATTTCTCCGACTCCCTTGATTAGGGCGCCAGTTCCTTTTCCATGAATGATCTTGGCCTTACTTAGACCCGCTAGCATTGCATCATCAAGGTATTTATCTAGATTCCTCATCGCCTCGTCATATCTTTGTCCCCTAAGGTCTAGGGTTGGCGAGATATGCATGGCTTTTTTAGTATTATACACTTTTCTGATGTTTTTTTCTGTCTGATTGTCGCCTTTAATCTTACTTACGTTTTTGATATTAGAATCCATCTTAAGAATTCCCATTTGCACCTTGATATTTCCCTTCTTGTCAGGAGCTTCGATTACTTCTGCTTTCTCGTTAAGTCCTGCTATTAGGACAGTGTCCCCCACCTTTAGGCTTTCTGGTACATTCTTAGACTCTTTGGTGTAAAGGCCCTCGCCTTCTCTTTCAATTCTTCCTTCTTTGTATTCATGCCTAATTTTATTTAGAGACCTATCTATGTCGGAAGTATTGGCATTTCTCATCTTTTTGGCTTCTTTGAGCATATCTTGACTTCTCTTATTTGCCTTATCTAAGATACTATTAGCCTTATCTTCGGCCTGTCTTAGGATATCTTCTTCCTTCTGGTCAAGTCTTTTGGATTTTTCCTTTAGCTCGTTTCTAATTTTAGCTATTTCTCTCTTATAGCTTTCGATTTCCCTATTCTTATCTTCAATTTCTTTCTTATCTTCTTCGATTTCTGCAAGGATTTTGTTGATATTTTTGGTATCATCTCCTATAAGATTTTTGGCATTATTTAAAATCTCGTAAGGAAGACCTAATCTTTTAGAAATCTCGAAGGCGTTGGACTTACCTGGAGTTCCTATTTCAAGCTTGTAGGTTGGAGAAAGTGTATCTACATCGAACTCCACAGAAGCATTCATTACGCCAGGCGTCTCTACAGCATAGTATTTTAGCTCGCTGTAGTGGGTTGTAGAAAAGGTCATGACCTTCTTTTGGGTCAAGGAATTAAGGATAGAAATAGCAAGAGCAGCTCCTTCTACTGGATCTGTTCCTGAGCCTATCTCATCTAAGAGGACCAAGGAGTTTTCTGTAGCCTTTTTCAATATTTCGACGATATTGGTTAGGGATGCAGAAAAAGTCGACAGACTCATCTCTATGGATTGGGTTTCTCCTATGTCTAGGAAAATATCATCGAAGCCACATAGCTTACTTCCCTCATAGGCTGGTATGAAAAGGGCAGTCTGAGCCATGGCACTTATTAGCCCTACAGTTTTAAGACTTACAGTCTTACCTCCAGTATTTGGTCCTGTAATTATCAAAGTCGTGTAGTCTGCTCCAATCCTTACATCGATTGGTACAACCTTGCCAGTAAGAAGGGGGTGTCTGGCTGATTTTAAATCGATTACCTTTTCATCTGTTATTATAGGAAGGCTATACTCATTTTCTAGGGCAAACTTAGACTTAGCCTGGAGGAAATCAATCCTAGCTATCAACTTCTGATTTTCCAATAATTCTACATCGAAACCTTGAGTAAGCCTAGAAAGCCTATCGAGAATTTTTCTAATCTCATCTTCTTCCTTAATCTCTAAGTCTCTAAGCTGGTTGTTGAGCTCTACTATGGCTCCTGGTTCTATGAAAAGCGTATTTCCGGAAGATGATTTGTCATGGACGATTCCTCCGATCAAGGCACGCTTATTGGTCTTTACAGGAACTACGTACCTACCATCCCTTACCGACACTACCTTGTCTTGGAGGGCGTCATCGTATTTGGAATTTGTGATATATGAATTTAGCTTAATCCTTATATCTGCTTCCTTCCTTTGTTTTTGACGTCTAATATTTCTAAGGGTTGATGAGGCAGAATCTGCTATTTCCTCCTCATTTATTATTGACCTATCGATTTCGTTTTTGAGAAAATCATTGGTTGAGATTCTAGAAAAAACATCAGAAATCTTCCTATCTTCGATGTTTTTCCCGTAATCTTTTAGATATTCACTCACCCTTAGTAGGTCAAGGACTTTTAGGAGGTCTCCTGGATCTAGTATGCCATTTTTCCTAATATAGGCCACAATTTCTGTCAGATCATAGAGACCAAAGAGGTCTATGTTTCCATTTTTCCTGATTACATCGACCATAGCAGAAGTCTCGTAAAGCTCTTCTCTTATATAATTTATATCATCAAAAGGTCTTAGACTTAGGATTTCGTCCTTGACAAGCTTTGACCTTGCGAATCCTGCAAGTCTTTCTAGGATCTTGTCGTATTCTAAAACCTTTAGGCTTTTTTCTCGCATTAAATAACACCTCTATCGTAATTTAGATTGTTAGTTTCTTTTCTGTCTTGGTAATCTTTTATATCTTCATCTGAAAATGCCTGAACTAATAGAGAAATATCACTAGCAAAGTTTCTCCTATCGACCTTAGAGGCCCTAGCTGGATAAATCCTACTTATCCCATTTCTTCTAATTATCTTAAGCCTATCGCCATTTTCATTTACCATTTCCCCATTTCTAAACTTACAAGTAGAACAACCCCTTAGGCCGCACTTTTTAATGATAGAAAATGGGCAGTGGACCATATTCATAAGCTCAATTCTCCCGAAGGCCAAGGCTTCTACATTAAAGTCTCGTCCGTTTTCATTTATAGAATCAAATCTTGCCTCTACTGATGATGAGGTCATCTCGGCAAACTTATCGTAAAAGTCATAGGTAAATTTGTTGAATACATTTAAGTATCTCCCTATCCTGATTTTTATATTATTTTCCATAAATTTATCAATAAAGGCAAGGTCTCTGTAGTTATTGAAAACCACGCCCTTGATTGTTTTTTCCTTGATGAAGGCTATAAGCTCATCTATGTCGTAATCTGTGTGGGAGTTAAGATTTAGATAAAGACTAAGTCCAGCGTATTTTCCATCATATTCTTCTAGATAAATATTATCAAATCCACTTAGGAGCTTGGGATCTACATTTGTATTTTTAAGCTCTACATTTATTTCTTTCTTGTGATTTTTCTTATGATCTATTTTAGGAATTTCTATATCAACCTTATCTCTCCTAAAGGATTTGAGGATTTCTTCTTTAAGCTTAGCAGATCCTTCTCTTCTAAGTCTGTTGATGTCCTTTTTTCTAATGAAGACATCTGGGTCCATGACTATATTAATTTGACTTGCTTGGTAGATATCGTCCCCAAACTTGCTTAAATTTTCCCTTAAGTCAACTTCAGTAAGAGAAATCTTCTTGACCTTCTCTAATTTATCTTCTGTTTCTAAGCTAATTGACCAATCCTCGTAGGTCATGGTAATTTTTGCAGGCTCGCCTACCATCGCCCTAAAGTCGATTGCTATCGGAAGACTTTCGTATTCACCTAGGGATTTTTCTAAATTCTGTCCTATCTTTTGGGAATTTAGGATATATATCTCAGACCCTTCCTTGGCATCAGGATATTGGTCTAGATAAGTTTTGGAATTTTTCTTAAGATCTTCGGTCAAGGTAAAGGGTAATTTCTTGCCCTTGTCTGTAGTTATCTCAAGATTATCTCCTAGGAGGAGGTCGGATGAATTAATGAAGTATTTTTTCTTTCCTTCTTTGATGACTTTACCCACAGACCTGTGTTTGGCATCAGATGAGAGTCTCACATAATCACTTTTTTGTCCAAAAATAAAGCCCTTGGTATAGCCTCTGTTTGATATATCTCTTAAATTATTTCTATCGTAGGAATTTTTCTCTATCTTATCCTTATAGCTTTTTACACTTGTATAGACATACTCAGGACTTTTCATCCTGCCTTCGATCTTGAAGCAATCTATGCCAAGGTCTACTAACTGGTCTATTTCATCTATGACATTTAAATCTCTCATATTAAGGAAATAATCATCAGCCAAAGTTTTCCCATCTGCTATAAGGGAGTATTTTTGCCTACAAATCCCAGCACATCTCCCCCTATTGGCAGAACGAGCTCCAAAGAAGGAGCTCATCAAACATTCTCCAGAGTAAGATACGCACAATGACCCGTGGACGAAGACTTCCTTTTCTACAGGAAGCGTGGCAATCTTTCTAAGCTCCTCGATTGGGGTCTCTCTAGCAATAACTACCCTATCAAAACCCATATCCATGAGGCTTTTGGCTCCGTAGTAGTCTCTTACAGCCATTTGAGTTGAAGCGTGAAGGTCCATGCCAGGCACTTGGTCTTTTAGGATTGTAAATAGGCCCAGGTCCTGGATTATAAGGGCATCTGCCCCGTATTCGTAGAGCTTTTTGGCGTAATATATTGCCTTTTCTATCTCCTCATCCTTGATAAGAATATTCATAGTCACAAATACCTTCTTGCCAAATAGGTGGATTAGGTCGATAAAAGCTCCCACATTTTCTATATCAAAGTTTTTGGCATAGGCACGAGCTCCAAAGTCGTCCACTGCCATATAAAAGCTAGAAGCCCCAGCAGCAAGGCCTGCATAAAGCATCTCTTCATTGCCAACTGGAGCTAGGATTTCAGATTTTGCCATCAAAGTTTTCCTTTCAAGCTGTCATTTTCCTTGCTAAGGTCCATTACTTCTACTTGAAGTCTTTTGACTTCGTTTTTTAGTTTATCTATAGTCTCTTTAGAATCCTTGTATCTTACAAGATCTCTCTTAAGCTTAGAATTTTCCTTATCTAGCTCATCAAGTCTTTCTTTATCTTCCAAGCTTTCCCTAAGAAGCTTATCCTTCTCGCTTCTGATTAATTCTATATCTTCTTTTAGCTTAGGGTATTCTCTTACAGGAACTTCGCTTTCTTCCTTAAGACTCTTGTACTTTTCGGCAAGTCTATAGAGGTCATCTGTAATATTTACACCAGCCAATACTAGTTGCCTATCAAAAGTAAGCCTATTGGATTTAACTTCTTGGATTTTCCTATCAAATATTTCTGCTATATCTTTAATATTTTCCTTAGGCTCCTTGGAGACTAGGGTGTAGGTCTTGCCGTCTATTTTGACATCAACTTTATATTCGCTCAAATACTACTCCTAACTACGTAATACAATATCCTCTTCGGCCAAGCAATCGAGGATTTTCTTCTCTATTCCTGCTATATCCTTATCCTTTAGGGTCCTATCATTAGACCTGTATAAGACCTTATAAGAAATTGACTTCTTATCTTCTTCTATATGCTCTCCTGTGTAAATGTCAAATAGGCTAATCTTATCTACAAGGCCAGATCCATTTTCTCTTATAGTATTTTCTATTAGTTCTGACTCAAGATTTCTGTCGCATACAAATGAATAGTCCCTTTCTATAGCAGGGAATTTTGCTATTTGTCTATATTTTCTATCAATTATTCTCTTATCTTCAATCTTAGCAAGATTTATCTCAAGGATTAGGGCTCCCTTATCTATTTCATATTCATCACGGACCTCGTAGGAGATCTCACCCATTATACCAACATGGTCTCCTTCATAGAAGATATCTGCACAGCGACCAGCGTGGAAGGCATAGATATTCTCATTTGCTTTGAATGTAAAACCAGTAAATCCAACCTCTCCCATCGCTATGGTAAAGAAATCCTTAAGGTCGTAGAAGGAATAATCTCCATATAGGCCCATGGTTAGGGTTATATTTTCCTTTGGAAGCTTGTCTGAAGTTTTCTCGAAAGTCCTATCTAATTCGAAAAACCTCATGTCCTTTTGACCGTATTTAATATTTTTAGCAATTACATCTAGCATAGATGGAACTTGACTTGTCCTCATTACTGAGTAGTCTTCTCCGAGTGGATTTATTAGCTTGATATAATCACGAAGATTAGAATCCTTATCCACACCTAGTCTGTCAAATTCTCTTGGGGAGATGAATGAATAGGTTGCAAGTTCTGAGAACTTTTGTCCGACAAGCTTACTACAAAGCTCATCTCTTAGAAGTCTTCTCTTAGATCTTTCTCCTCTTTGAAGGGATGATACTAAAGGAGCGTTTTCAATATTTCCCATTCCATAAAGTCTAACTACTTCTTCTATTAGGTCTGCTTCTATAGTCACATCACTTCTAAAGTAAGGAACTGTAACCCTAAGAGTTTTATCATCTAGCTTTTCTACTTCAAATTCTAGAAGCTCAAGGTTTCTAATAGCAGTTTCTAGGTCAAAGTCCACACCTGTTAGCATGTTTAGTCTTTCTAGTCTAAGATCTACCCTTATCTCTTCTCTTTCTTTAATTCCTTCATCGATTACTCCTTCGACAACTTCACCTATAGCAAGTTCGTCGATTAATCTCATAGCCCTTCTTGAAGCAAAGTCTGCCATTTCAACTGGAACACCCTTTTCAAATCTTGAGCTTGCTTCGCTCCTAAGGCCTAGAGTTTTGGAGGACTTTCTAATATTTGCTTGATCGAAATTTGCTGCCTCAAGAAGGATGTTTTTAGTTTCAAGGGTTACCTCAGAATCCATTCCTCCCATAAGACCTGCAAGGCCGATTGCTTCCTTTCCATCAGCTATAACAAGCATTGAAGGATCAAGCTTCCTATCCACTCCATCAAGAGTCTGTAGGATTTCTCCTTCCTTAGCATCTCTTACAATTATTTTTTGATCAGCTAATTTGTCAAGGTCGTAAGCGTGAAGGGGTTGACCTGTTTCTAGCATTACGAAGTTTGTAATGTCTACTATATTATTGATTGGTCTCATGCCTGCAAGCATAAGGTAGTTTTGTAGCCATTGAGGAGACCTTTTAACTTCGACATTTTTGGCAACTCTTGCTACAAAGCGATTGCACTTGTCACTTTCTATGGAAACTCCATTAGAATAGTCTTTTATGTCTTCATCATTTTCCTTAAAGTCGAGACTTGGGTAGGTGATTTTTTCTCCAAAACTTGCCGCAGTTTCTCTCGCCATACCGATTATTGATAAGCAGTCTGGTCTGTTTGGTGTGATTTCGTATTCTATAACTGGGCTGTTTGAATGAATTACCTCGCTTAGAGGAGTGCCTGGCTCATATTCTCCCTCAAGAACTATAACACCTTCCCTAAGTTCCTTTGGAATTACTGAATCTTCATAGCCTAATTCGCTGTAGGCTGTAAGCATGCCTTGACTTACGATTCCAAAAAAGTCATGGTCTTCAATTACAGTTCCATCATCAAGCTTAGTTCCTGAAGTGATAACTGGAAGGTAGTCGCCCTTCTTGGTATTTTTAGCATTGGTTATGATTGTGATCGGGTCATTTTTTCCAATATCTATTGTAAGAACTTGGAGCCTATCAGCCTCCGCATGTTTATCTTGGTCGGTAACCTTGCCTACTAGGATTCCTTCTAGGTCAGATGTGTGGATTGTAACTTCTTCTACGTGCGATCCTGTCTCTGAAAGCCTATCGGTAATTGTCTTAAGGTCTTTATCTATTTTTATATAATCTTTTTGCCATATTAAAGGTACTAACATATATCCTCCTAGAATTGTTCCATAAATCTCTTGTCATTATCATAAAGAAGTCTTATGTCATCGAGTCCATATTTAACCATGGCAATCCTGTCGACTCCTAGTCCAAAGGCAAAGCCTGTGTATTTTTCACTATCGATACCGCAAGCCTCTAAGACATTTGGATGAACCATTCCTCCACCCAAAAGCTCCATTGACCAGCCAGTATTACCACAAGCAGGGCATCCTTCTCCCTTACAGATTGGGCAAGTTACATCTACTTCAAGACTTGGCTCTGTGAATGGGAAGTGATGAGGACGGTATCTTAATTTCATCTCATCTCCAAACATTTCCTTGATAAAGGTCTCAAGAGTCGCCTTAAGATTTGCCATAGAGACATTTTCATCTACTACCAAACATTCCAATTGGTGGAACATTGGTGAGTGGGTCGCATCGACCTCGTCATTTCTAAAAACTCTTCCTGCAGAAACCATCTTTATAGGAAGTTTGCCCTCGTTCATTACCCTAATTTGCATGCTTGATGTGTGAGGTCTAAGCAAAACTTCATCGTTGATATAGAAGGTATCTGATGTTGACCTTGCTGGGTGATCTTCTGGTGAGTTTAGATCATCGAAGACGAATTTCACTGTATCGACTTCTGGGCCTTCAACCACATCAAAGCCCATGTTTTGGAAGATTGATTCAAGCTCTTCCATAGTTTGGTTAATTACTGCCAAATGACCTGATTCGTACTTATCGAAGTGGGCTGTGACGTCTATTTTTTCTGCCTTAACCTTCTCTTCTAGAAGGACTTTTTTGATCTCTGCGTTTTTAAGAGCAAGTTTTTCTTCTATTTCCTTGCTAGTCTTGTTGATTAGCTTACCTGCGGCAGGCTTTTCTTCATTAGGAAGTTTGGCGATTGATTTTTTAAGATCTGTTATATCTCCCTTTTTTCCTAAGTATTTGATTCTTAACTTTTCCAAGTCGTCTAGGGACTTGGCACTTTCTATTTCTTTGTTAAAAGTTTCTAGAACTTTTGTTAAATTCTCTTCCATTTTTCCTCCAAATAAAAAAATCCGCCCTCTAAAGGACAGATATTTCTGCGGTACCACCTTATTTGATTTACATATCATATTTACTAGTAAATACATATATAAATCCACTCTTAGCTTTAACGTAAGCTTAAACGTATCGACTACTTTATTCATCTCAAGCTTCATCGGTGAATATCCCTAGTCGTTACTTAAAAGGCTCTCAACATCCCCAATTTGCTGTATAAGAATAACTAAAGTCTTTCCGAATCACTAGCCTAGTGTATTCATCATTATACTTGCCGCTATCGCAGCGTTTAAGGACTCAATTTCTCCTTGCATAGAAATCTTGATAAAATCGTCGGTCAATTCCCTTATATCCTCACTCAGTCCATTGGCCTCGTTACCTATAGCAAGAATTATCAAATCGTTAGAAGTATCATACTTTCTAACATCGATTCCTTCCATATGACTTGAAAGAAATCTATAGTTTTTCTTAAGCTTTCTTATCTCCTCAAGGCTAAGCTCCACGATATTTTCCCTAAAGACTGACCCCATGGATGCCCTTAGGCACTTCTCGTTATAGATATCCACGCATCCCTTGGTTAGAATTATATCAGAAAAACCAAAGGCTTCGGCAGATCTAATTATTGTTCCCATATTACCAGGATCAGAAATATGATCAAGAAGAAGGATCCTATCTGATTTTAAATCACAAGCTTCTTTCTTTCTGATTACTGCGGCATAACCATCAGGAGATTTTAACTCGCTTAGCTTAGAAAATAAATTTTCATCAAATACAAGGTGAGGGATATTTTCTTCAAAAGATATCCCCTCTCTTAAGAAAAGAAAGTCTATGTCAGCATGAGACTTGATAGCTTCCTCGATTAGCTTTCTTGACTCAATGACAAATAGGCCTTCCTTGTCCCTGTATTTTTTATTTCTAAGTTTTTTTATTAATTTAAACTTTGAATTAGCTTGAGATTTGATTATCATTAAGCTGCTTGGTTTGCAAGCTCTACAAGTTTAGCGAATTCTTCTGGGTTGTTTACTGCAAGCTCAGCAAGCATTTTTCTATTGATGTCGATGTTTGCTTTCTTAAGGTTACCCATAAATTTAGAATAGCTTGTTCCGTTAAGTCTTGCTGCTGCGTTGATTCTAGCGATCCATAGTTTTCTGAAGTCTCTTTTTCTGTGCTTTCTTCCGATGTAAGCATAGTTAAGAGATTTCATTACAGCTTGGTTAGCTGTTCTGAATAGAAGGCTCTTGGAACCGTAGTATCCTTTAGCTTGTTTTAATACTTTTTTGTGTCTTTTTTTAGCGTTTACTGCTCTTTTTACTCTTGCCATCTATATCCTCCTATGCACCGATCATGTTTTTAACGTTTTTCATTTCGCTTGATGAAACAACTGTTGCTTTTCTTAGTCTTCTTTTTCTGTTTGGTGATTTCTTAGCTGTAAGGTGTCCCTTGTAAGCTTTTCTTCTCATTACTTTTCCGCTGCCAGTAACTTTGAATCTCTTAACTGCAGCTCTTCTTGTTTTATTTTTCTTTGCCATCTTATTCTCCTTTTTCGTCATTTGGTTCTAGAAACATTACTAGAGATCTTCCTTCCATTTTTGGTTTTTTCGTAACCTTGTAGGAGTCTCCTAGCATTGTCTTAAACTTATCCATCAATTCGTAGCCAGGCTCTTTACGTCCAAGCTCTCTACCACGGAATCTTATAGAAACTTTTACTTTATCCCCGTTATTTAAGAATTTCATGCTTTGATTTGCTTTTGTTTGCAAGTCATTATCTTCTATGTTAAGAGAAAATCTTGTTTCCTTTAATTGAGCATTTTTTTGTTTTTTTCTATTCTCTTTTTCTTTTTTCTCTTGATCGTATTTGAACTTGCCGTAATCCATTATTCTAGTAACAGGTGGTTTTGCCTGTGGGCTCATAAGCACGAGGTCAAGCTTACTATCATAAGCCATATCTAAGGCCCTGTTTAAGTCAACTATTCCTACCTGATTACCATTCTCATCAATAAGTCTTACTTGCTTAGCTCTAATTTCATCATTTATTCTTAAATCTTTTATAAGTATACCTCCATATATTAAAAAAAGCGGGCACAAAGTACCCGTTCCAATTTATAATTAAATCTCGTAATTAAAAATTATTAACCTACAAACTTATGTCGGCAGGTGAGTTGGGTACTTCTTTGTTGTCTACGTACTATATAGTACTACATTATATATTCTTTGTCAAGGACTATCCTGCTATTTCCTTCAAAAATACCCTACTTAATTCGCCTATTTCTATCTAAGAAATTCTCTAAGCTCTTTTTCAAGTTCCTTATTTACAAGTTCCAAATTCTCGTAGAGATATTCTCTTTCTTTTTCGTCAAGTTTATTTTCTACGTTTCTAAGAACCCTTGCTGTGAGTTCATTTTTCTTTCTTTTGTAAGAAAAGTACTTATCTGTCAAGATTATATGGGTAATCCTTGCGTCCTCCACGGACTTATTCTTTGTCACATAGCCCTTCTCCTGTAAGACATTTATCCTATAGGATACATTGGGCTGAGACATATACAAAAACTTGACCAAGTCGTTGATACTTGGCCTTTCAAGATATTCTATCACTTCTAGGATCATACTCTCACCTAAGCTTAATGACGAAGCATGATAGTTCTTAAAGACTGACCTAAAGAAGTGAAGTTTGGTCTTTTTTACAATCTCAGCTAGAATATTGTCCTTATTTTTCTTATTCATAAAATGCCCTTACTAGTTTATCTTTAGAAAGGCAAAACCGAATAGACCAGGTCCGGTATTAGCCCCAAGTGTTGGGGAGATTTGACCTCTGATAAATAGACTTGCTCCATCAATAAATTCCTTTAGTGTCTCTTCAAGTTTCTCTGCCATATCAGTAGAGTCTCCATTAGCAATAAATATATAGTAGTTTTTGGCATCTTCTAAGTATTCTTTGGCAATCTTGTGGAATTGCTTGAAAATCCTCTTATCTCCTCTGACGATCTTCATTAGCTTAAACTTGCCATCTTCAGGATTTACTGTAATTAGTGGCTTAACATTTAAGGCATCAGAAAGCTTTCCAAAAGTTTTTGGGACTCTGCCACCTTCTACTATATACTTTAGGGATTCTAAAGTGAAAAATACCCTGGAATTCTCGCGAGTTTTCTCCAATTCTTCTTTTATCTCTTCAAAACTTTTCCCTTGGTCAATTAGATCTTTGGCAAAAAGGGCCAGGAATCCCTCTGCCATAGTTAAGTTTCTACTATCAAAGGCATATGTCTCGATTCCATTTGCCTCTATCATATCGCAAAGGTTGAAGGTTCCAGAAAAATTACTTCCGATAGATATCATTATCAGCTTATCATATCCGTCTTTTTTAATCTCTTCAATAAGTTCCATTATATCTCCCGGTGCTGGAAGACTGGTCTTTGCCTGAGCTCCTTCTTTTTTAATATAGGAATAAAACTCATCAGGACTGATGTCAATCCTATCCTTGAGGAATTCTCCTCCTATATTAACATACAAAGGAAGGTAATATATGCCCTTCTCCCTTGCAAGGTCTGGTGTAATATCTGCCCCAGAATCAACCATTATTGCTATCTTTTCCATATTTACTCCTAACAATTCCCTATCTAATCTAATTTCCCTTTAGCAAATTCTAATATTAGAATTTAGCTGCGTGAAAAATTTATATGCAAATCAGGGGAATTTACAAACCTAACTCTATTTATGTCAAAGTCTCTTTCAACTTATTAATATATTCTAGTAACTTACCCTAGAAGACTAGGATATTTATAACAAAAGCATTTAAAGATAATTGCCTTACACAAATTATATATATGAAATCCCCTATCAAAATCAAGTATTATGGCTCATTATACCCTTTTATAAGCCAAACAACTATTTTATTCCCAATCATCCATATCTATTTCAAATTCCTGATTATCCTCATCGATTGATCTAACGTCTGTAGGATTCTCTGTAAAGCTTGCTGAAAATTCCTTACTCATTTCGAAATCTTCGTCGATATTGAGTGGGAAAAATATTTGAGGATTAAATATTTCTATGAAGCTTTTCGGATAGGCGAAACTCTCAACTCCACCATCTGTCCTTATTGGGAAAAATCCTAAATCTACTTCTCCCTCTCTTTCGAATATTTCGTAAAGATAATTTATAAACCCTGTACTTTCTTCTCCTTTATCAAAGAAGACAGACTCTCCAGTGTAAAAAATAGTAAAATCAAAAATTTTAACAAGAAAGCTTAGACCAGATTCCTCGCAAGCAAAAGTAGAGATTTCTATATCCTTATTTATTTTGTATCTTTCTGCGGGATTTATGAAAATAACATTCTTTTTCTTGTACAAGTCCTTGAGTTTTTCGACAGAAAGTCCATCGTCATTTAGATAAATCACATTGCCTTCACCCTTATCATAGGCGATATCTGAGGATAAGACATAGCTAAAATTAGCCATATCAAATAACTTCAAGATCTCTTGGGTGTAGTGACCATCCTTGTTGCTTGTGGCAAAAAATATAGTCTTCTTATCATCTGGAATATTAAGCATACCATTACAATAATCAAATACTAAAAGATAATCTCCAATCTCCAAACTGTAGCAATTCTCCCCTACGTAATTTACTTTGATATCATCATACATAACAAACTCCCTTACTATCTTTAAAATATATACCCAATCTTGTTAAATATAAATTTATCGTATAATTATTTTGAAGGGAGCTAATATGAAAAAAGAATTTAAAACTAATGCAATGAGAATCCTAGATAATTTAAATATAGATTACGAACACGTTGATTACGAGCTAGAAGGAGACTTTACTTCTGCGGTAGATATAGCAGAAAAAACTCACGAAGATGTAGACATTGTCTATAAGACTCTCGCTACTATCTCTAAAGATAAAGAAGTATTCGTTCTCGTAATACCTGCAGCAGATTCCATAGACTTCAAAAAGGCAGCAAAAGCGTGCGGGGTAAAGAGTCTTTCCATGCTCCACCTAAAGGACCTTAAGAAAACCGTCGGCTACGAGAGAGGAGCCACAACAGCAATAGCTATGAAAAAGGACTATCCAGTCGTCCTTGATGAAAAAGCTAAAGAACATGAGATAATCAAAGTATCTGCTGGTAAAATCGGTCATGGCCTAAAACTAAGGCCAGATGATTTCATAAAAGCGACCAAGGGTAAATATGGAGATATCACTCAATGAAAATGATTAAAGTCTTTACTTCTGAGATTTTGCCCTATGAATATCCAAGCACATCTTTGCTCAAGAACAAAATGGAAAAAGCTTGTGACTATGGGGCCTTAAGAGAAGTTAAATTCATAATGGATAATGACAAGGAAAATGAGAAGCTAATGCTTTTAGTGATCCTTTCTCCCATTTTTATAGCATGTTTTGATTCATCAATCGAAGAATTAGACTTTTTTAGAGAAAAAATCTCAAATTCTAACTTTCCCTACGGACTTTACCCAGAGTTTTTCCCTTTTGACGAGAATATATACAGGAGATTTTATAAGAATAGGGAAAATAAAGAAGATATATTTCTAAATGAAGAAGGCCTCATAGAATTTACTATTAACCCTATTAAGGATAAATACATACTTGCCCTAGCCTACCTATTAGAAAAACTTGTAGAAGATGATAATAATAGGAAAAAACTTCTGAAATATTTTGATAAAATCAGAAATGATATAGTGATAAACGGCAGAAGATCAATCCTTGCAAACGGTATTCAAGCTTTTTATCTATCGAAGTATGTATTGGTATGGATGATTGAAATTATGGATAAGCTTATGGATAAGGAAAAGAAAAGCGAAATTTACCTTAAGCCCCTATATGAGAGACTTACTAATCTGAAAACTTGCAATGAGTAAATTCATACTATAGTTATTATGAGAAATTTAATAAACTTATACTAATCTCCCCTGATCATAGGATGTCTTATAAGGCATTTTAGTTATTACTAACTTAAGTAAAGTTAAAACATTAAGTTATTAAAATAGAAATTTTATTATAATCGGAGGAATTTTAATTAATAAATTAGCTTTGTTTATAGGCAAATTAAATCTAACTTGGTAAAACAAAAAGTTTAATAAGCTTAAAAGCCCGCAAATTAATGCGAGCTTTTTTAAATTAGCTTACTTATTAGATTTTCTCCAAATTCCTAGTTTTTCTGCTTCCTTGATTAATTCATCTCTATTATCTGGGTGAGCTAGGCTGACTAGGGCTTCTGCTGCTTGCCAAGTTGATAGGCCCTTGAAGTTTACTATACCTTGTTCTGTCGCAATATAGTGGGTGTTGCTTCTAACAGCTGTAGCTTGAGTACCAGGCTTAAAGGTTGGTACTATGTTTGAAATTCTCTTGCCTTCTTTATTAACTCTAGAAGATTTAAGCGCTATGAATGATCTACCACCCTTAGATCTGTATGCTCCAAGTACAAAGTCAAGGGCTCCACCTGCACCAGAAATGTGTCTAGTTCCTGCAGATTCTGCAGAGATTTGACCCCAAAGGTCAACTTCAAGTACTGTGTTTATTGATACATAGTTATCGTGAGCTGCTATTACATCAACATCATTTACATATGAAACTGGAGCTGCCATTAGCTCTTCGTTATGATCGATATAGTCATACATTTCTTGGCTTCCTGCTGCGAAGGCATAGACTTGTCTACCAGGATTTATATTTTTCTTCTTACCTGTAATTCTACCAGCTTTAGCCATTTCCATAAAGCTATCTACATACATCTCAGAGTGAACTCCCAAATCCTTTAGGTCAGATTTAGCAATTTGGCTTCCTATAGCATTTGGCAAACCACCGATACCTAATTGTAGAGTATCTCCGTCTCTTAGATTATCAACAACATATTTGGCAACTTGGACTTCTTCTTCGCCAAATTTTGCGCTAGGTAGAGTTATCATGTCATAATTGCTTGATTCATAGACATAGTCTACGTCTTTGATATTGATATAATTTCTAAATCCACCGAGGGCAACTGGTACGTTTTTATTTACTTCTAGGACAACTTTTTCTGCGTTTTCAAAAGAAGTTAGAGCATGAGATGCTGATAGTCCGAAGTTAAAGTTACCGTGTTTATCCATTGGAGAAACTTGGATAACTGATACAGCGGCCTTGTCGGCATTTTCTGCTATATATCTTTCTATTTCAGAATATTTGATTGGAATAAAGTAGGCACCGTATTGATTATTGTTTATTAGATTTCTTTCTGGACCTGTTGAGTGCCATGAATGATAGATGAAATGTTCTCCTGTGCTGTCTGCTTGTCCAACATATGGATTGTATGGAACAACACCACTTCTAATCTTTACGTCCTTTAATTCGTCTACTCTTGCTGCAAGGGCCTTATCGAAGTCAACTGGTACCAAGGCTCCCCAGCCCATCTCAACCCAGTCACCGTCTTTAACGAGTCCTGCTGCTTCTTTAACTGTTATAAGTTTATCTTGATATAATTTTTCAAAATCCATTTTAAACCCCTTTGTATTAAATCGTTTTCACTTTATATTATACCCAAAGATTTGTTTTTTATTCTCTAATTGATATTATTTATCAATTACTTTTGTCTTTATATTAAATTTCTTATTTGTTAAAAAGATATTTTAAGATAAAAGAAAAGGGTGTAAACCTACACCCCATTCATAAATTCTTATCTTTCTACTACTACTGCTGTACCCATACCGCCACCTATACATAGGGTTGCGATACCTTTTTTAGAGTCTCTCTTTTGCATTTCGTAAAGAAGTGTTGTAAGGATTCTTGCTCCACTTGCTCCAACAGGGTGACCAATAGCGATTGCACCACCGTTTACGTTAACGATGTCTGTGTTTAGTCCAAGTTCTTTGATTACTGATAGAGCTTGAGCAGCGAAAGCTTCGTTAGCTTCGATTAGGTCGATATCTTCAAGTGTTAGGTTAGCTTTTTCTAGTGCTTTTCTAACTGTTGGGATTGGACCTGTACCCATAATTTTTGGATCAACACCTTCTGTAGCGTAGCTTACGATTGTAGCAAGTGGTTTTACGCCTAACTCTTTAGCTTTTTCTTCACTCATTACTACAAGACATGCTGCACCGTCGTTGATTCCTGATGCGTTAGCTGCTGTAACTGTACCGTCTTTGATGAATGCTGGTCTTAGTTTAGCAATACTTTCTGTTGTAACGCCTTCTTTGATGTATTCGTCTTCTTCAACTACAGTTACTTTGCCTTTTCTTCCCTTAACTTCTACTGGTACGATTTCGTCTTTGAATCTTCCTTCAGCTCTAGCTTTTGCAGCTTTTTGTTGGCTGTCTGCAGCAAGTGCGTCTTGTTCTTCTCTTGTTAGGCCGAATTTTTCAGCTATATTTTCTGCAGTAACTCCCATGTGGTAGTCATTGAAGGCATCCCAAAGTCCGTCTTTGATCATTTCATCGACAACTTTTTTATCTCCCATTCTTGCTCCCCATCTTTCCTCTGGAAGTAGGTATGGGGCTTGGGACATTGATTCTGTACCACCTGCAAGAACTATATCATCATCTCCTGCCATAATCATTTGTGCTGCTAGGGATACACTTCTAAGTCCTGAACCACAAACTATATTTAAAGTCATAGCTGGTTTTTCTATTGGAATTCCTGCATCTAGTGCGATTTGACGAGCGATGTTTTGACCGTTTCCTGCTTGAAGTACACAACCTAGGATAGATTCATCGATATCTTCTGGTTTAATTCCTGCTCTTTTGATTGCTTCTTTAGCTGCTATAGCACCTAATTCTCTAGCTGATACTGTTTTGAATGCTCCGCCGTAAGCACCTACTGGTGTTCTTGCTGCACTTGCTATTACTACTTTTCTAGTCATTTTATCTCCTTATATTATCTTAAATATCTTCTTCTATTATCTTATTTGCTGTAGTCGTAGAAACCTTTACCTGTTTTTCTACCAAGGTCTCCTGCTCTTACCATTTGTCTTAGTAGTGGGTTTGGTCTATATTTGCTATCACCAAATTCATTGTATAAAACTTCCATGATTGCAAGACAAGTATCAAGTCCTATAAGATCTCCTAAAGCTAGAGGTCCCATTGGGTGGTTTGCACCAAGTTGCATTCCCTTGTCGATATCTTCAACACTTGCAAGTCCATCTGCAAGAACTCCGATACCTTCATTGATCATTGGGATAAGAAGTCTGTTTACTACAAATCCTGGTCCTTCTTTAACTTCGATAGGTTGTTTTCCTAAATCTTCTGCAAGTTTGAAGATTGTTGTGTTTGTTTCATCAGATGTGTGTAATCCTCTGATAACTTCAACTAGTTTCATTACTGGAACTGGATTGAAGAAGTGCATTCCAATTACATTTTCAGGTCTGTTTGTAGATGCTGCGATATCTGTAATTGATAGTGAAGATGTGTTAGATGCAAGGATTGCTCCTTCTTTTACAACTTCGTCAAGTTCTTTGAAGATTTCTTTTTTTAGTTTTGGATTTTCTGTTGCAGCTTCTATAACTACGTCACAGTCAGCCAAATCTTTTACTTCTGTTGTGTAAGAAATGTTTTTAAGAGCAGCTTCTTTTTCTTCTTCTGTCATTCTTTCTTTAGAAACTTGTTTAGCGTAAGATTTTTCAATTCTTGCTTTAGCTTTTTCTAAGAATTCATCTTTGATATCTCTAACTACAACTTCGTATTTTCTAGCAGCAGTTTCAACGATACCGCCACCCATAATTCCTGAACCGATTACTCCAATTTTCATAATGTCTCCTTTATTTTTTATGATTACCTTTGCCTACTTAATTAGTACCCAATTATTTATTTTTAAACTCAGCTTTTTCTTTGTTCAAGAAAGCGTTCATTCCTGCTTTTTGATCTTCTGTTGCAAATGAAAGACCAAATAGGTTTTCTTCAATCTTGATAGCTGAATCTATATCAACTTGTCCACCGACATTAATAGCTTCTTTAGCAAGTCTTACTGCAACTGGTCCGTTAGAAGCAACTTTTGAAGCAAGTTTAGCTACTCTTTCTTCTAGTTCTTCAGCAGGAACTACTTCTTGAACAAGGCCAATTTCTAATGCCTTAACTGCTTTTATGTTTGATGATGTGTAGATTAGGTATTTTGCGTATCCTGGGCCTACAAGTCTTTGTAGTCTTTGTGTTCCACCAAAGCCTGGTAGAATTCCAAGTCCTGTTTCTGGTTGACCGAAAAGAGCTTTATCGCTTGCGATTCTAAAATCACAGCTCATAGCAAGCTCGCATCCACCACCTAGGGCAAATCCATTAACTGCTGCTATTGTTGGGATTTCTAGACTTTCTAGCTTTCTAAATACTGCTAGCCCCTTCTTGCCAAAAGCTTTTCCTTCTAGTGGAGAGAGTGTTGACATTTCCTTAATGTCAGCTCCTGCAACGAAGCTTCTTCCTTCACCTGTTACTATAAGAGCTCTAAGGTCCTTATTTTCCTTGATTTCTGATAAAACTTTATCTAGTTCATCAAGAACTTCTGAGTTTAGAGCGTTAAGTGCTTTTGGTCTGTTGATTGTAAGTTTTCCTACAAATCCATCAACTTCGTACTTAATTGTATTGTATTCCATATTCGCCTCCTATTTAGCAATGTATTAATACTAAGTCTCCATATAGTGATATTTTTTTGTCAATAAGCTTTAATAGTTAGCTGCTTATAATATGATGTTATTAAACTATCATCTTCTAAGCAGCTTCTATCCTACAAGCTAATTAGTTAGCTTTTCTTTCTTTAATTAATTCTGTTAGTTTTGGGACTACTTCAAATAGGTCCCCAACAATACCATAGTCAGCAATATCAAATATTGGTGCATCTGGGTCTTTGTTGATAGCTATAATTGTATCACTTGCTCCGATACCAGCCAAGTGTTGGATAGCTCCAGAGATACCAACAGCTATATAAACTTTTGGTCCAACAGTCTTTCCTGATTGTCCTACTTGGTGAGAGTGAGAGATCCAACCAGCATCTACTGCAGCACGTGATGATCCTACTGTACCGTCTAATGCTTCTGCCAATTCTTCAATTAACTTGAAGTTAGAAGGGTCAGCAAGTCCACGTCCACCTGATACGATGTATTCTGCACCAGCAAGATCTACTTCTTCTCCTTCATCTCTTGGGATAAAGTCAAGGATTCTTGTTCTAATTTCTCCGTCGTATTTGATTTCTTCAGAGATTTCTTCTATTTCGTCTTTTGCGCCAACTTCTTCTTTAGAGAATACTCCTGGACGAACTGTACCCATTTGTGGTCTAGAATCTGGGCAAAGGATTTGTGCCATTAGGTTACCACCAAAGGCAGGTCTTGTCCATTTTACATTTCCTGTTTCAAAGTCAACGTCTAGTTCTGTACAATCTGCTGTAAGTCCTGTGCCAAGTCTTGAAGAAATTCTTGGACCTAGGTCACGTCCTACGTTTGTAGCTCCGATTAGGATTACATTTGGATTGTGTTTTTCAACAAGTTTACATACAGCATTTGTGTAGATATCTGTGTTGTATTGTTTATATTCTTCGCCTTCTACTGTAATTACGCCGTCAACGCCGTATTTTTTAACTTCTTCTTTTGCGCTATCAGCATTTTCACCGATAATTACTGCATATAGTTTTTCTTTAAGTACATCAGCCATTTTCCTGCCTGGATTTAGTAATTCTAATCCAACATTTAAGGCTTTTCCTTCTTCATTTGTTTCTACTATTACCCAAAGGTTTTTACAATCTGTCATACTTCCCCCTTAAATAAGCTTTTGATCTACTAGAGCTTCCATTAACTTAGTTGCAGCTTCGTCAGCTTCCATATCTTCAAACATAACTGCAATTTTAGTTCTGTCTGGAGCGTAAGATTTATTAACTCTAGTTGGAGATCCCTTAAGACCGATTTTTGTCTTGTCTATTGTAGCTTCTAAGTCGTCAAATGTAATTTGTCCAATTTCTGCTTTTTTAGCCTTGAGCTTGTTTTTGATTTTTGGATATCTAAGCTCTTCGTCACCATATTTTGTAAATGTGATTAGGGCTGGAAGTACACATTGAACGTTTTGAGCTCCGCCTTCTACTTCTTGTAATACTTTGATTCCTTCGTCATTTAGCTCTGCTGTGTAAGCACGTGTAACTTGAGGAAGTCCTAGGTGTTCTGCAAGTTCTGGTCCTACTTGTGCTGTATCTCCATCGATTGCTTGGAGACCACAGTAAACTAGGTCAGGCTCGCCTTCTTTTTCTGCTACTGCCTTGATAGCATTAGCTAGAATGTATGATGTAGCAAGTGTATCAGATCCACCGAATTTTCTATCTGTTACAAGATATGCTTTGTCTGCTCCAACTGCTAGACAATCTCTTAGCATAGCTTCAGCTTGTCCTGGTCCCATTGAAATTACAACAATGTTTATATCAGGATCATTGTCCTTAAGTCTTAGAGCTTGTTCAAGAGCGAAAGCATCGTAAGTATTTAGGATACTTGGAACGCCCTTTCTTATAAGTGTATTTGTAATAGGATCAATTTTGATCTCATTAGTGTCTGGAACTTGTTTCGCACATACGAAAATATTCATATATCCCCCTTTTATTCTAAGTAACTATCGAGCTTATTTATTTAATAATGCGCCAGATACAACCATTAACATTACTTCTGAAGTACCTTCATAGATTTCTGTTATTTTTGCATCTCTCATCATTCTTTCTACTTCGTATTCTTTGATGTAGCCGTAACCACCTAGTAGTTGAACTGCTTTTGTTGTAACATCCATTGCTACTCTTGATGCTTTAAGTTTTGCTTCAGCTGCTGCTACTGTGTAGCTTTCACCATTATCTTTAAGTGTTGCTGCTTTGTAAACTAGGTGACGAGCAGATTCAATATCAATTGCCATTTCAGCAAGTTTGAATTGTGTATTTTGGAATTTAGCTAATGGTCTTCCAAATTGGTTTCTTTCTTTAACATATTTAACTGCTTTATCAAGAGCACCTTCAGCTATACCTAAAGCTTGAGCTGCTATACCAATTCTACCACCGTCTAGCGTTTGCATTGCGTACTTGAAGCCCTTGCCTTCTTCGCCAAGTAGGTTTTCTTTTGGAACTTTACAATCTCTAAAGATTAATTCCATTGTTGATGAACCCTTGATACCCATCTTATCTTCTACTGTACCAAAGTCGAATCCTTCCATTCCTTTTTCAACGATAAATGCAGAAATTCCTCTAGTTCCTTGTTCTTTGTCAGTCATTGCAAATACAACATAAGTATCAGCATAACCTGCGTTTGTTATAAAGATCTTTGATCCGTTAAGTACGTAGTTATCACCATCAAGTTTTGCAACTGTTTTTTGTCCTGATGCGTCTGTTCCTGCATCTGGTTCTGTTAGTGCAAAGGCACCAAGTTTTTCACCTGAAGCAAGTGGTGTTAGGTATTTTTCTTTTTGTTCTTCGTTACCGAATTTGTTAATGCAGTCAGCACAAAGTGATGTGTGAGCTGAAACGATAACTCCAGTTGTTGCGCATGCTTTAGAAAGTTCTTCTACAGCAAGAACATATGTAAGTGTGTCAAGGCCGATTCCGCCGTATTCTTCATCGAAAGGAATACCAAAAAATCCTAACTCTTGCATTTTTGCTACGTTTTCTTCTGGGAACATGTGTTTTTCGTCAACTTCGATTGCTAGTGGTGCAACTTCCTTTACTGCGAAGTCTCTGAACATGTCTCTCATTTCTAATTGTTCTTCTGTTAACTTATACATAATCTCTCCTTATAAAACTTTCGTAGATGATATATCAAAATTGATATATTCTTAACTAACTCTTATGTTATTATATTAACAATGTTAAGGGTAAATGTCAAGCTCTTTTTTAAGTTTTTACAAAATTTTAATATAGATTTTATAAAAACCTAAGCCCATGAAATTTGTTTTCTTCATATATATAAACATTTTCCTTATCAATTTACATAAAATAATGATTTATTAGGAAAATAAGTATATTTATACAATATAAAAGCATATTTTCATAGATATTAGCACATTTCTCTCTTCATTAACCATGATATCACAAATAACTATTATGTCAATCGTTTACAGTTGCAATTGTATTGTTTTCCTAACAAAAAACCTTATAGCGGTATAATGTTTAATTTCCAACGATAAGAGATTTTTAATTGACAAAAAAATTTTTTGAAAACATTTTTACAAAACTAAAATCTTGTGATATAATCTAAGCATAAATATTAAATGATATTTGATACATATTATTTATAGGAGGTTTAAATGAATAATTATAACGCAATATCAGATGATATTATCCAACAAATTAAAGACGCCGTTTCTGGCAAAGTTTATGTTGGAGACGAGGTAAACGAAGACTTCTTCCATGATGAAATGCCAATCTATGGTGAAGGCTACCCAGATTGTCTTGTCGATGCAACATCTACAGAAGATGTAGCAGCTGTAATGAAGATCTGTAACGAAAACAAAGTTCCTGTTATAGCAAGAGGAGCTGGTACTGGTCTTACAGGTGCAGGCGTTGCTATCAAAAAGGGTGTCATGATCAACATGCAAACAATGAACAAAATCCTTGAATACGATGAAGACAACATGGTTGTTAGAGTTGAACCAGGTGTTTTACTAAATGATTTAGCTCAAGATTGTTTGTCTAAAGGATACCTATACCCACCTGATCCAGGTGAAAAATTCGCAACTCTAGGCGGAAACGTTGCAACTAACGCCGGTGGTATGCGTGCAGTTAAATATGGTACAACAAGAGATTATGTAAGAGCTATGAAGGTTGTTCTTCCAACAGGTGAAATTACAAGCTTTGGTGCAGTTATTTCTAAATCTTCAACAGGTTATTCACTAAAAGATCTAATGATTGGTTCTGAAGGTACACTTGGAATTATCACAGAATTAACACTAAAAATTGTTCCAGCTCCAAAGACAACTATTTCTCTAATAGTTCCATTTGAAGATTTAAACAGCTGTATAGGAACAGTTCCAAAACTATTCCAAGCTAACCTTAATCCACAAGCTATCGAGTTTATGGAAAGAAAGATAGTTCTTGCTTCTGAAAAATACATCGGAAAAGAAACTTTCCCTAAGAATATCGAAGGTACAGATGTAAATGCTTACCTCCTTATCACATTTGATGGCGACGATGAAGACGGTATCTATGATACAATGGAAAGAGCTGCAGAAGTTCTTACAGAAAATGGAGCAATCGACGTATTAGTAGCTGATACTCCAGCACAACTTAAAGAAGCATGGGCAGCTAGAAGTTCCTTCCTTGAAGCTATCGAATCACAATACGAACTTCTTGACGAATGTGACGTTGTAGTGCCAATCACAAAGATTGCAGAATATGTAGAATTCGTAAATGAAACTGCTGAAGAATATATGTTTGACGTACAAAGCTTCGGACACGCAGGTGATGGTAACTTACACATCTACACATTATCAAATGAAGCTGACAAACTAGACCAATTTAAAGACGAAGTTAATGAATTCATGCTAGTAATCTATAAGAAAGCATACGACCTCGGTGGTAAACTATCAGGTGAGCACGGAGTTGGTGCTGGTAAACTTAAATATCTTAAAGAATTTGAAGGAGGCCTAAATACAGACCTAATGAGAGGAATCAAGAGAGTATTTGACCCTAACATGATTCTTAACCCAGATAAGGTTATAGGAGTTAACTAAAACTAAGGAGTAGCAATGAATTATCTAAAAGAGTTTGTGATTCTTTGCGTATGTTTATTCCTAGGTGTAATCACAAGACACTTAATAAACTTCCCTATTCCTGAGGCTGTATATGGTATGATCTACCTCTTTATAGCCCTTAACTTTAAAATATTAAAGCCTGAGGACGTGCAAAAGACTTCGGATGGTATCTTACAAAATTTAGCCTTCCTTTTCGTTCCAGTTGGCGTTGGTATAATGGCAAATTACGATGTAATTGAAGGTAAAATTGCCAAATTACTGATCATCACAGCCATAGGAACAGCCTTGACAATGGCCATAACCGGTATCGTTGTTCAGCTTCTACAAAGGAGGAAGAAATAATGTTTGATAACTCATATTTCGGTATAATCCTATCATTTGCTGCCTATGAAATAGGTAAATGGATAAATAGCAAAGTAAAAAAACCACTTGCCAATCCCCTCCTCATTGCAATTCTATTAATTATAGGATTTCTTGCAGTAACTGGCATACCTTATGAAAGTTACAAAAAGGGTGGAGATTTCATAGCATTTTTCATCGCACCTGCTACTGTTGCGATGATTTTGGACCTATATGCAAACCTTGACTCCCTAAAGGCCAACCTTGTTCCAATCTTGGTAGGAGTTCTAGTAGGTTCGATTTTCTCAATGCTTTTGGCAATAATCTTGTCAAAAGTCGTAGGATTTGACAAAGAGATGATCACATCTTTAGTTCCTCAATCAATCACAACAGCTATAGCCATCTCACTTACAGATGAATATAAGGGAATCGTGGCCCTAACAGCTATGATAGTAGTATTTAGGGGTGTAATTGGAGCTGCTATGGCACCAACAATTCTTAAAATATGCAAAATAAAAGACCCTGTTGCCCAAGGTGTTGCAATAGGAACCGCAAGCCACGCTGTAGGAACTAGCCAAGCTAGACAAATCGGCAAGATCCAAGGAGCAATGAGCGGACTTTCAATAGCTGTCGCAGGCATCATAACTGTATTGCTTATGCCACTTGCTATGTCTATTGTAAACTTAATAGCATAGATAAAAGACTGTCAGTATAAACTGGCAGTTTTTTAATGCTTTATAATATCCTGTTTTGTGATATAATATTTATAATTCATAAAAACAGAAGGCAAAAGGAGGTGGCTAAGTGAACGATCACTATACTATCGGCAAAGTCTCAAAGATGTGTAATATTTCCAAAGAAACCTTGAGATATTATGATAAAATTGGTTTATTTTGCCCAGACTATAGGGATAATGAGACAGGCTACAGATACTATAGCAAGGAAAGCCTAAAGACCCTTCTCATCCTAAGACGTCTTAGAAACCTAGGTTTTTCCATAGAGGCCCTAAAGAACTCTTTGGACGTCAATTCCTTAGACAATCTCGAAAATCTCATCGAAAAAAAATCTTTAGAATACGAAAATCAAATCCAAATACTTCAAGCTAGAAAGGTAGCCTGTGATATTGCAATAAAAAGATTTGCCAGGGCCAAGAAGGCTAGTGCTTATGTCGAAAGTCAGAAGATAGATCCTATAGATTTTCCAATAAAGGTCGAATACATAGAAGAAAATCCAGTGGTCTTTTCAAGAAAAATAATGAAAAACTACGTCCATCCAGATATTACACTCACAAGGTGGATAGATATCTACGAGAAATGCACAGAAAATGGCCTTGAGATGATGGGCTCAATCCTTATAATCTTTCACGGAAGACCTTTCGATCAATTCCTAGAAAAAAATCCTGATGTAGAATTTGCTATGCAGGTAACAAAAATCGAGGCTGGTAGACTTAACAAGAGAGTAACGAGATTTCGGGGAGGCTTTGAAGCTGTAACTTCCTACTATGTTGGGGATTACAAAAATATTAGACAAAAGCATAAGAAAATGCTAACTTGGATTAATGAAAATGGCTACAAGGTCACAGGACCTATAGCTGAGGAGTTTCTTATATCTCCCCTAGATGTCGATGACTCATCTAAGCACGTTACAAAAATAATTATTCCTGTCGAAAAAAGGTAAGCCATTACTAGAAGCTAATAATTAGAGTACAAAAAATAAGATAAGAATACATAAAAAACAACAAATTTTCCATAATAAAAGCGGACCATAAGATCCGCTTTTTCTATTTATTAGTCAAGTTCTAGTGAGTTTTCCCATAGACCGTGAATGTTACAGTAGCTTAGTGCGTAGAAAGTACCTTTCTTTTCTGTTTTGATTACGCCAGATGCACATGGTTCAGAAAAGATTTCATCTTCGCCGTGAGCTGCGTATTGGTATGATCCAACTTCTACTGGGAATTTGCCATCTTCTGCTTTGAAGAATACTTTGATCCAAGCGATGTGGTGCTCAAGTGTGTTAGGATGTTCAATTTCCTTACCAACTCTTGCGTTAACTCTTACCTTACCATCTTCAAGTCTTTCAACTTCTAGTTCTGGTACGTGTTTTTCAGCTTTCCAATCACCTGATTGTACAGTTTCAGTTAATTTTGTCATATTTTTACCTCCATATGATCATATGTTGTCTACAATATAATTTATACCCAAAAATTCGAAAATTATAGCCTCTTTTAAAGTTCTTCAAACTTTTTACTAACTTGCTCGCCAGTTTCCATATCCTTTATAGAATATTCTCTCTTATTAAGCTCCTCTTCGCCTAGAATTATGACCTTTTTGATTCCGCACTTATCCGCATAGTTCATCTTCTTCTTAAACTTGCCACTTTCTAGATAGATATCCACGCTTTCGCCAGCATCTCTTAATTTGTTTAAGATTTCTATACCGTATTCATTAATAGACTCATCCATTGGAATAATTAGGATATCTGTTAGGCTCTTGATCTTCTCATCTATTAGACCAAGCTCTTGAAGTTGGTAGAAAAGTCTTGTAAGGCCGATTGACATACCAACACCAGGAAGTTTTTGCTTAGAGAAGTTACTTGCAAGATCCTCATATCTTCCACCAGAGCAAACAGAGCCGATTTTTTCATAGCCATTTATAAAGGTCTCATAGACTGTGGATGTATAATAATCGAGTCCTCTTGTAATAGCAAGGTCGATTTTGATATTTCTATCAGGAATTCCTAAATCAACCATATATCTATAGACCTTATTTAGCTCGTCAACTCCTTCAAGGAAAAGTTCATCAGTAGAAAAGTCAAATAATTTAGATAAAAGTTCTTCATTTGAATCTTTATTTTCAATAAATTCTATGATTGTCTTAGCTTTTTCCTCATCAGTGAGTTTAACTAATTCATCAAAAGTCTTGTCAATTCCAATCTTGTCTTTCTTATCAATTGTCCTTAATACTTCTGTAGTATCTTCTATGCCCAAGGATTTGAAAAACCCGTTCAAAAGCTTTCTGTTATTTATCTTAAAAGTAAGGTCTGAGAAGTTTAATTTTTCGAAAATCTCAAAGATAACCCTAGGAAGGAGGGCGTCGTTGTAGATTGAAAGACTATTGTGGCCAATGATATCTATATCAGCCTGGTAGAATTCCCTGTATCTTCCCTTTTGATTTCTCTCACCCCTATAGACTTTTCCAATGTGATAGCGTTTGAAAGGGAAATTTAGGTCCTGAAAGTGCTCTGCTACATATCTTGCTAGAGGAACTGTAAGGTCAAATCTTAAGCTCATATCCTTTGAGTCAGAAGCTATCTCATAGATTTGTTTTTCTGTCTCCCCGCCTCCTTTGGCAAAAAGTATCTCGTTTTTCTCTATAACTGGAGTATCGATTGGCATAAATTGATATTTCTTGTAAGTTTCTTCGACTATGTTTTTAATATTATCAAAAACTAATTGCTCCTTAGGTAAAAGTTCCATTACCCCAGCAATTGTAGATGGTTTTACAATGTTCATACTATCCTCTCTCTTTTTTCTTTACTATAATAAATTATACGATTTTTTCCAAAAGAAAAAAGCCTAGACAGGCTATATCCAAATCAAAGACCCCAAGTCTACAAGGGGGATTACTGGATAAATAATATCGATATTTTCCCTATCGCAAGCTTTTTTTATTTTCTCAAAGGACTTATGCCTTGATATATCTCCTGTAAAAATTAATTTGTCTTGGACTAGGCCACAAGTCCCTCCAATAAAGCCTTGATCAAAGCCATGGAGTTCGATTTTATCATTTTCTAATAAGATGATATCTACTTTATCCTTAAGGGTCTTATAAATCCCATAATCGCTTGTAAGTAGACTTTCTCTAAGAGGGATAATTGAACATCTACTATAGCCTTGTTTTACAAAAAGATGTTTATAATTTCTCTCTTTAAGAATTCTCTCAATCTTTTCCTCAGTAAAGTCATTATGGATATAGAAATCCTTAAAAGTAAGAAGATTATAGATAGAATCTTTAGGGTATTTCTCAGATACTGAGGAGCCTTTAAAAAAATTCTTTCCTGTAAGTTTATTTTTATAATAATCAAAAACTTCTGCTGCCACTATAATATTGTCATTATCAAGGGCAAAAAGAGAAAGATCAGGGTGATCTCCTATTCTCCTATCGAGATTTGGATTATCTATTGTCTCTATAAATTCTATATTTTGATTAGTTAAAAAATTCTTAAATTCTAAACTTGCCTTATTACTTATAATTAACATAAATTCTCCTAAGAAAAAAAGCTCTCCGAAGAGAGCAGTTTGGAGGCGCCACTCAGATTTGAACTGAGGGTAAAGGTGTTGCAGACCTCTGCCTTACCACTTGGCTATGGCGCCAAAATAATGGAGCGGATGACGAGATTCGAACTCGCGACCCTCGCCTTGGCAAGGCGATGCTCTACCACTGAGCCACATCCGCACATCTATTATTATATGTTATATTTTGGATTTGTAAAGTTATTATTAAATTTTTCTTTAATTTTAAACACTAACAAGCTAGGAATCCACTAAGATATCTCATTTCAGAGATCTCTCGACTTCGCTCGAGATGAGGGATTTTCCTTAAATAAATTTCAGTGAAATAACAATCTTTATTTCTATACTTAGAAATATTTAAGTCGTCCTATACTACAAATTTTCGTAATAGCACACTTATTCTCGGGCTTCGCCCTGCGACCATTTCATGGACCGCCAACAGGAAGCGGTTGATTGCACTCCCAAAGCCGTGCAGGGTCCTCTACTGGCCGGACGGGCCCTTCTGCTTCGCAGAACCATTTCATGGAGACTCCTCCCTAAGCCGGAGGGGCTTTATATTCTCGAGCCTTCGGCTCTGCGACCACTCCGTGGAGGGCACTCCTAAAGCCGTGCAGGCTTGTTTTTTGGTGCCCAGAGGCGGAATCGAACCACCGACACGGGGATTTTCAGTCCCCTGCTCTACCGACTGAGCTATCTGGGCTTATTTGTTAATACCTATATATGATAACATATGATTTTGGCTTTGTCAAATGTTTTCATTATCTTTGCTTTTTCATTGTTCCTACTTTCTAATTTTTCTTATATAAAAATAGACGGAATTTTTTCTTCCGCCTATTTCACTATAGTTTTATCTTCATATTTTTCCTAATCTAGCTCTAGTTGACCAGTGTAGAGTTGCCAGTAGGTTCCTTTTTCTTCTATTAGCTTATCATGGCTTCCTCTTTCGATTATCCTTCCATTTTCCATTACCATTATTACATCAGAGTTTTGGATGGTGGATAGTCTGTGGGCTATTACTATTGAAGTCGATCCTGCCATGAGGTTATCCATCGCTTCTGTTACTTCAAGCTCTGTTGCTGTGTCAATGGAGCTTGTCGCCTCGTCTAGGATTAGCATTGGTGGCTCAGCGATTGCCGCTCTTGATATCGATATGAGCTGATTTTGCCCATCTGATAGGCTTGATCCGTCTCCGTTTATTTCTGTATCGTATCTTTCAGGAAGTCTCTTGATAAAGGAGTCTGCTCCTGATAGTCTTGCGGCAGAATTAATCTGATCTGAATCTGCATCAAGCTTACCATATTTGATATTTCCTTCGATTGTATCAGTAAAGAGATTTACTTCTTGAAGTACCATGCCGAAGGCCTTTCTTAGGGCTTCTTTTTTGATATTTTTGATATTAATACCATCGACTTCAATTACTCCATTATCTATTTCATAAAATCTTGTAATCACATTGGTTATGGTTGTCTTTCCAGCTCCAGTAGAACCTACAAAGGCAATCTTCTCGCCTGGATCTGCGTAGAAGGAGATGTCTTTTAGAATTTGGTTTTTGCCATCATAGGAGAAGTCCACGTTTTTAAATTCCAGTCTTCCTTCTAGAAGTTGGTATTTATCTTCTCCGTCTTCTTCCCATTTCCAAGCATATCTTCCACTCATTCCAACATGCTCTGTGATCGTTCCGTCTCTTTTTACTATTGCACTTACAAGGTCAATGTAGCCAGTGTCGATTTCTTTTTCCATATCCATCACCTCAAATATCCTATCAGCTCCTGCAAGGGCTTGGAATACTGCATTTGCTTGTTGGGATATGTTTACTATAGGATTTTGGATTTGTCTAATATTTGATAGAAATGCTGCAAGAACTCCAACTGTGATATTTCCTTGGATTGTAAGATATACTCCAAGCACTGTGATTAGGGCGTAAAGAATATTTACAGAGTTTAGGAGAAAAGGCATAATTTTTCCTGCATTGATATTTGCTTCGGCAAAGCTTGCTCTTAGCTCTTCACTTTTTTCAATAAATTCTTCTTCTGCTATTTTTTCTCTTGAAAATACCTTAACCACTTTTTGTCCAGAAAGCATCTCTTCATTGAAACCATGAAGCTTTGATACGTTGGCTTGGGCCTTGGCGAAAAACCTCCCTGACCTTAGTACAATCTTTGATAGGATTGGGATCATTACTACAAGTCCTATGATTAGACACAAGGTTAGGTTAAAGTCCAGCTTAAACATAACTATTAGGGTTCCGAAGAAGGTAAGTACACTTCTTATAATTGTTGGAACTGTATTTGCCAAGGCTTGGGATAAGACATCTGTATCGTTTGTGAAACGACTCATAATCTCCCCATGTTGGTTGTTATCGAAAAATCTTACAGGAAGAGTTTGAATCTTATCAAAAAGGTCGTGTCTTATGTTTCTGATCGATCTCTCACCGACTCTTACCATAAGTCTTGAATAGATGAGACTTGTTATAGCTGATACCATATAGATAAAAGCCATTTGTATGACAGCTGTCTTAAGTCCTGGAACATCTCCTTTTAAGATATGGTTATCTATAATAGGTTGGAGCATATTCACTCCCCAAATTTGGGTTACTGTTGATATTACTACTCCAAGGATAATTACAGTCATTTGCCATTTGTAATCAAATAGATAACCCATTAATCTCGACAAGGACTTAAATGACATTTTCCTTCGGTAATCTGTTTTTTGCATGCGATTATCAGTCATTATCATTACCTCCTTGTTGTTGAATATCGTAAGTCTGTCTGTAATTTTTGTTTCTTTCGTATAGCTCGTCGTGACTTCCTATATCAGCAATTTTCCCTTCTTCCATGACGATTATCCTATCGGTGTATTTGAAGGAAGATACCCTTTGTGAAATTATAATTTTGGTTAGGTCTTTTAGATTTTGATCTATTCCTTCCATAATCGCAGTTTCAGTCTTGGTATCTACAGCAGATGTTGAGTTATCTAGAATCAAGATTTTTGGTTTCTTTAATAGGGATCTCGCTATAGTTAGTCTCTGTCTTTGACCACCGGAAACTCCACTTCCTCCCTGGCCTAGGACTGACTCATATGAGTCGTTTCTCGCCCTTACGAACTCATCTGCTTGAGCTATTTCTGCTGCAAGACGAATCTCTTCATCACTAGCCTTGCTATCTCCCCAACGTAGGTTATCACTTATAGTTCCAGAGAAAAGTGTGTTTTTCTGTAATACTATCGAAACACCATCTCTAAGGGTCTTAAGGTCATATTCTCTTATATCATGACCACCTACTTTAAGACTTCCCTTACTTATATCATATAGTCTTGGTATAAGTTGAACTAGGGTAGATTTGGCAGATCCTGTTGGTCCAAGTATTCCTATTGACTCTCCGCTTTTAATGTGAAGATTGATATCTTCAAGCTGATAATTATCTGAATCTTCCTCGTACTTGAAGGAGACGTCATCAAAGTCGATTGATCCATCTTCAAGGTCAAGACCTTCTACTTTGTCATCATTATCCATTGTTGGCTCTCTTTTTATAACTTCAACCACACGGGTTATACCTGGTGAAGCTGACATAAACATAGTAAGAACCATGCTCATGCCTATAAAGGCACCGAGAAGCATAATTGCATACATATTAAAGGAAATTAAATCTCCTACTCCAAGTCTGCCCTCTATAATCTCGATACCGCCATAATAGGTTAGACCTACGAATGTTGAAAATAAAATAATGTTTGCTATAGGGAATACATAGCTCATAGGACCTTGGGACCCATCTGCTAGCTTAAACATCTCTTCGTTTTGAAGACCAAACTTATCCAGTTCATATCTTTTTCTAACGAAGGACTTGATTACTCTCATATTATTTAAGTTTTCTTCTATAACTAAGTTTAATTTATCATATTGGAAACGGGCCTTCTTAAACTTTGGTATAGCGTAGGTAGTTAGAGCCATCAAGGCTATAAAAAGCAAAGGCACTGCCACTAGAAATATAAGGGACAATTTGGCACTGGCCCTAAAGGCTAAAACAAAGGAAAATATAGCCATAACAATAGTCTTACTTACAAATCTTGTTGACATAAACATTGATTGGGCTAGCTGTTGCATATCAGAAGTTAACCTGGTTAAGAGAGATGGAACTCCAAAATATTCCAAGTCCTCGAAAGAAAACTTCTGTATGTTTTTGTATTGGGCTTCTCTGGCATTGGCTGCTAGTCCACTTGAAGTAAGACCTGCATTTTTGGTAGCTTGCATACCAAAGTACATGGTTAAAAGAGAAAGAACTACCATCAATACTCCATATTTTATTGCAAGGCCTAGGTCCTTGTTGTTTACTGCAGTATTTAGGGTTAAACCCATAATCATTGGTATCAACAACTCTAAAATCGTCTCAAGAGTAGTGAAAATCTGTGACAGTAATCTAGTTTTCTTGTACTTTCCAAGATGCCTTTTCATATAAGAAAAGGATCTGTTAAATTCTTTTATACTATTCATCTATCCTCCTTCATAAAATTATTAGAAATCGAATCTAAGAGAAGTTCTAAGTATTTAGTAATCTCTCTAACATTTTCTTCTCCCAAATCCTCATACATGGCCCTATTAGCTTCTTCTATAGGTACTAGGACCTCGCGTCTTCTTAAATCTCCCTTATCCGTTAAGTAGAGGTTTTTTGATCTCTTATCGTTCTCATCTGTCCTAAGTTCGATATAGCCTTTCTCCTTTAGGTTCATAATTGCACTATTAATAGTCTGCTTGGGGGCCTTAAACTTGTTTACTAGGGTCTTTTGTTTTACTTTTTCTGTCATTCCTATATGGATAAGAATGACACTTTCCAAATCGTTTATGCCATAGAAGCTTGCTCTTTCTCTATTGAGGCCATTGGCCTTTCTTAAAAGAGAAAAAATATTGATTATTGCTTTTAGTTTCTCGTCCATCTAGCCTCCTTAATTTAGATTACCATCGTATTATAGTCCGATTTTGGACTATGTCAAGTGAAAAATCATACTTATATTGTATAGTATAAAACGAGGTGAAACATGATTAAATACTTACAAGAAGAAAATATAGACGAAAATTTGATAAAACAATTAGAAGCATATAGAAAAGAAAATGGACTTGCTGAAGGCGACAGGGTAATAAAACCTGAATACAAATACTACGGCAAGGAAGTCCTAGAACAAGCCATAGCTGCCCTCCTTGCAGGAAAAAACATCCTCCTTACAGGGGCAAAGGCTACAGGGAAAAACGTCCTTTCATCTAATCTTTCCTATCTATTCCAAAGACCATCCTACAACGTATCCTTCCACGTAAATACTGACTCCGCAGCCCTTATCGGTGCGGATACCTTCAAAAACGGCGAAGTTGTCTTTAGGAAGGGTCCTATAACGGAAGCGGCAGAAAAGGGTGGCTTTGCCATCTTAGATGAGATAAATATGGCCAAAAACGAAGCTATCTCAGTCCTACACGCAACCCTCGACCATAGAAGGATAATAGACCTTGCAGGCTACGATAAGATTGCCCTTGACCCAAATACAAGATTTATCGCCACCATGAACTACGGCTATGTGGGAACGAGAGAGCTTAACGAGGCCCTTTCTTCAAGATTTATGATTATAAATGTACCAAATATTACAAAGGGAAATCTCGATAAGCTCCTAGCTGATAACTTCCCAACCCTTAAGGAAAAATACAGGAAGGCCTTTATCGACTTATTTATAAGTCTACAAACAAAGAGCGAAAACAACGAGATTTCTACTAAGTCAGTCGACCTACGTGGACTAATAGGAGCTATTGAAACAATTAAGATTGGTCTATCTCCTTACCAAGCCCTGATGATGGGTCTTGTCAACAAATCCTTCGATGAATTCGAAAGACAAATAGTCCTCGACGCCCTAAAGAGTAAAATTCCTACAGATATAGGAGAAAGTGTATTTGATGAATGATCAACTAGAAAAGATTAGACAGTACAACATAATCTGGGACTTCGCCAAGACCTACAAGTTTCTTCCCAAAAAGTCCTATCCTATGGAAGATATCTACCTAAACATGATCACTGGCTTTAAGATAGGAACCTTTGATTTTAAAATCCTAGATTCCTTCTTCGCCTACATCAAAAAAGACAAAATGTTCTTTGATGATTTCAAGTTTATGACAGAAATCCTAATGGAAGAAATAGCCTTTAAGGAAATAGAGAAAGATAATTTAGTCATAGATGATTTTAGGAAAGATTACGCTAGAAAGGTCATGAATAGATACTCTTACCATGAGCCCAAAGATCTAAGGGAGCAAATCGAGAAGGCCTACTACGGAAAGATTTTGGATAGGCCAATTACTGAAGGAAAGCTTTTTAGAGATATCTATTATGCCCTATTTTCAATTCACACTACAAGGACCAACGAGTTAGTCGACGAATTGAATGATTTCTTCGAAAAATACTTCCGCCTTGATAGGTCGGCCAAGGATAGGGATAGGTTTAAGGAGATGGTCTCAGAAAATAAGGCCAAGGACTTCAAGGACCCAGATGAGATTGATGACAAAAATGCTGAGTACTCCGAGGAATATCTCTCAGAGCAGTTTGGTATAGGAAGTGCAGAGTTTACAGGAAATATCTATCTAGCCGAAAAGAAAGAAGATAATGACAAAAATCTTATGTTTCTTAATACAGGAGAAGACACCTACCACTCTTCTACTGAATTTATCGAAGACTTCTACGGGCTTTCTGTAATGGCCAAGGAGAAAGTCTCTGCCCTTGAGACAAAGCTTTGTAAGGGAATCCACAAGAACAAAAGGCTCTACTTTACTAGGGGCGAATATTCTACTAAGGCCAACGCTAGATTTTACAAAAAGGGTCGCCGTGAACAAGCCGAAAAGACCGAAGCCTATATCAAGGAAAATACAGCCATCAACAACAGATCTATCAACGAGCTTACCCTTTCGATCAAAAACTCCATAGCAAACTTCCTAGAATACAACGAAGTCTACAAAAACTACGGAGCAATCGACTCGACAAAAGCCTGGAGGGCTAGCGTTCTCCACGACTACGACGTCTTTAACAACGAAGAAAGCGACGATATATCGAAATTTAAGGTAGACCTAATACTCGATGGTTCTGCCAGCCAAATCGGCCGCCAAGCCATGGTAGCAAACGAGGCCTATATTATAGAAAAGGCCATGGATGCCCTAGATATTCCAATTAGGGTCATGAGCTTTTCAACCCTTAGGGACTTTACTGTCTTTAATATATATAGGGACTATAAGGAAAAAGAAAATAATGAGAAAATTTTTAACTTTTTCGCTTCTGGATCAAACAGAGACGGGCTCGCCTTTAAGACAATCCACGAACTAATCGAAAAGGATGACGAAAACACCAAAAATATAGTGATAATCCTTTCTGACGGCAAGCCAAATGACGAAAGAAGCAATATCAACACAGTAAAACTCCTCGATAAGGACCAATATGTAGAGGAAGTCGCAGTCAAAGATACTGCCAAGGAAGTTAGAAATATAAAAGAAGACGAGATATCAATTCTCGGAGTCTTCACCGGAGAAGAAGAAGACGTAGAAAACGCTAAGCTAATCTACAACAAAGACTTCTGTAGGATAACCAATCTAGAAAACTTCTCAAAGATAGTTTCAATCTTTATGAAAAACCAAATCCTCCAATAGGATTTCAAGCTAATAATAAAAATGACATAAAAATTAGAGGGGACGTCCCTCTTTTTTAGTACAGAAAAACCGGCCTAAGCCGGTAAATTCTATTTTAATTTCTTATTTTCTTTCCTAGAACTTATTTTGTGATAAATCCTATTTACCATTTCCATAACTTCAGGAATCCTAGCTAGAAGAATTGCTAGTCCATAAACTAGCATGGCGGCAATTATCGCTACAAATAATGCAACAAGTCTTGGAGCAAAATTTGAAAGAGCTCCATTAACTCCTACAGCAACTAGGGCCATAAGTCCTGTCGCAAGGCCTATCTTTATAAGAGAAATTAGGGAAGTCCTAAAGTTAAAGCTTCCAAATTTCTTCCTAAATTGATAAATCATCAAGACTGTACCAATAGCAGTAGATAAAACTGTCGCATAGGCAAGTCCTCTTATGCCAAAGAAATTGATTAGGATAAAGTTAAATATAACATTTAAAATCTGTTGGATGATTACAACGACTACAGGTGTCTTGGAGTCTCCTACCGCATAGAAGCCCCTATCTACCACATCAATAGTAGATTGAAAGATGTTGTTTGGAGCGTAAGCTACGATAAGGCTTGCAACTGCTATTGTATCTTCCCTAGTAAAAGCATTTCTCTCAAATACAACTCCTATGATAGGCTCCGCAAGAACAGCCATACCAATACTTGCAGGAATTAGTAGAAGCATGGTAGAGACTACAGATGAGCTGATTGATTTTTTCATCTTTCCTATCTCGCCACTTGCCCCGTATTCTGCTATAGTTGGAAAAAGGGCTGTAGTAATAGAAATAGTAATGATTCCTGTAATCATAGTGAGCATCGTCTTTGAATAAAAGAGCTTGGAGATAGATGCCTTTCCGAAGAAGGCTGAAGCCATAGAGTTATCTATAATTATAGAAATCTCTCCTGCTGCTGATGATAAGATTATTGGAATAGCAACGATCATCAGACTTCTTACATACTTATTGTGGATATCTAAGATTTTCTTATGCTTATAACCCGCCTTCCTACAAGCTCTTGGAAAGAGAATGTACTGGAGGGAGTTACCCAAGAGGGCTCCGATAATTAGCATATAAGGATTCTTTGTGATTCCTGTAAGAACAGTGAATAAAATGATTATAATATTCATTATAATTCCTGTAATCGCAGGATCGAAGAAGTTTCCCTTTAAGTTCAAATATCCTCTAAATACTGCTGAATAAAGATAAGCAAAGACTGCAAACATCATTATTCTAGTGTAGTTTGTGGCAAGGTCCAAAGACTCACCGCTTAGATCTGGGGAAAGTAGCTTAGAAAATGGCCTAGCAAAAACCATTCCTATTATTACTGCAAAAACAGCAAATACCATGAGGATATTGAAAATATTTGATGTAAATTCCTCTGCTACCTCTTCCCCTTCTTCCTTCTTGGCCTTATTATAAATTGGAATAAAACCTGAAATTATTCCAACAGCCACGAAGTTTGCTATAACAACCGGCAGGGTGTTGGCGGTTGTGTAGATACTTTTTAAATCACCTGCTCCAATGTATGACGCCATAACAGATTCTCGCAAGAATCCAAAAATCTTGGAGATTACCGTCACAAACATGAGCATTATAGTAGTTTGACCCATAGTTACCTCTCTTTATTTCTTATCTTCTTATTATATCATTTAGAATGATAAAGACAAATAAAACATGCCTTTATTACAAGCTTAGTAAATAATAGATAAGCTAGAAATATCTATCAAAAAAGCCCTACTCAAAGAAGATTTATATTTTTTCTTCGAGTGAGGGCTTATCCTTATACTTTTATAATATTATTTTTGTAATTTGCTATCATCTGGTCTATCTTCTGCAGGAATCTTATCGTTATCAGCAGGAGATCTATAGATTGATTCAGCAGCAAAAGCCTTAACTTTCTTGCCGGTCTTAGTTTCTGCAACTACTGTTCCAGGTCCTCCGACACAGCCTCCCATACAAGCCATACCTTCTATAAGCTTTCCGTCCATTCTGCCGAGTTTAGCCATTCTTGCCAGCTTAACGCAGTTATCTAGTCCTTCTGCATTTTCTACTTCAACCTTGACATCTGGGTCGATTTCTCCGATTCTTCTCTTGACAGCTTCGGCAACTCCACCACTTACTGCGTAGAATCTTCCTGTCTCTGAGGCATCCATCATTGGCTCATCTACTTCGATTTCTGATGGTTCGATTCCTTTGGCAAGGAACATACCTAGAAGCTCTTCGTAGGTTATTACAAAGTCTATTACTTCAGCTACTTCTTCTTCGAGTGCTTCGAGTTTCTTGGATATACATGGTCCTATAAATACAACTTCACAGTTTGGATCACGTTTTTTCATTTGTTTTCCTGAATAGATCATTGGTGTTGATGATTCAGAAATCTTGTCGTTGATATCTGGGAATTGCTTTCTTACCATTGATTTCCATGAGAAGCAACAGCTTGTTCCCATAAATGGAATCTTGCCTGTTGGAACTTGTTCCAAGAACTCGTGGGCTTCGTTCATTGTAGTAAGGTCAGCTCCGAGCCCTACTTCTATAACATCATCAAAGCCAAGTTGTTTGATAGCTTCTCTGATTTGTTCTGGACTTACATTTACACCGAATTGTCCAACAAATGATGGGGCAACTATGGCATAAACTTTCCTATCTGATTGTAGGGACTTGATAAGTTGGTAGATCTCACTCTTGTCAGATATTGCTCCAAATGGGCAAGTGATAATACATCTTCCACAAGCTACACACTTATCTTCGTTAATTTCTGCACGGCCCAATTCATCAGATCCAATTGCTTTAACTCCACAGGATTCTGCACAAGGTCTTTTTTGGTGGTTTATGGCTTGATATGGACAAGCAGCCACACATTTACCGCACTTGATACATTTATCTTGATCTATTATTGCTCCCTTAGCAGTATATGTAACAGCGTTTTTAGGACATACATTTACGCAAGGATGTCCAATACAAGCGTGACATTGGTCAGTTACTGTGACTTTGTTTTCAGGGCATGCTTCACAGGCGATTTTGATTACAGAAACTAGTGGTGGATTGTAGATTCTCTTGTCATAATCCATCTCATCTAGTCCTTCTGTAACAGCCTCAGTGTTGGCAGCAGTTCTTGCGTCAAGACCTATACACATTCTGAGTCTCTCGCCCATTACTGCTCTTTCTCTAAAGATATTTTCCCTATATTTTGCTTCTTCTCCTGGAAGTATATCGAAAACTTCTAAGGCTATGTCTGTAATAGGCCTGTTTTCATAGGCAATTTTGGCAACTGCCTCGAAGGCCATCCTTCTAATATTAAGTATGTCTATGTATGATTCTTTCATTATTAACCTCTTCTTTTCCTACTTTTTTGGTTTTAATTCATCAAACATCATCTCCATCATAACCTCTGGCTTAGCCTTCTTTATATATGTATCATCGATTTTTACTAATGGAGCATTTTTAGATGGGTTTTCAATCTCATCCATTATGTTTTCGTAGACAATTTCAATTTCTGGAGCATATCCCAAGCCTTCAAGCTCATAAGCGTACTCGATATCGGTTTTCACTATGTTTGCTGAGTCGTATAAGAATTCGTTTCCGTGGGCAGTGCATCTAGCACATGAACATATAGTTACTTTCATAATCTCCTCCAAATATATTCTTAATAAAATTGTATCAAATTTAACAGGATATAGCAATTAAATTCCTAAATATCTATTATAATCCTGAAAGTCGATCCACATCCGACCTTACTTGTGACCTCTAGGCCGAAACCAAGGTAATCAGCAATGTGCTTGGCTATGGATAGGCCAAGTCCTGTCGATCTATTATCTCTCTTTCTTGCCTTATCAGCCATGTAGAATCTCTCAAATATCCTAGGCAAATCCTTTTGACTGATTCCTACTCCATTGTCCTTGATGAAAATTATTAGCTTCTTATCTAAGATTATAGAAGAAAGCTCGATTATCCCACCTTCATTGGTATATTTGATGGCATTTTCGTAAATGTTTGATACTAGGTCAGTAAATAGGGATATTGATGTTCTTATTTTAAATGAACCAACTGTATTTATTACTTTAATATTTTTTCCATCTGATTTTCCCCTGTAATTATCCACACAGAGCTCGGCAATCTCTTTGATATCAAATTCTATTTCATCGATTCCCTGGCCATTTTCGTCAAGGCTAGAAAGTTTTAATATATCATCTATTATCTGAAGAAGTCTATTCCCTTCCCTATAGATGATTTCTGCGAAGTTTCTCACGTCACTTTCCTTAGCAATGCCAGTAGATATTAACTCTGCGTATCCATTAATCGAAGTAAGGGGGCTTTTTAGCTCATGGCTTACATTTGCAGAAAACTCCCTTCTCATAAGCTCTGCCTTCCTAGTCTCTGAGTTATCTATTATGATTATTACATAGCCCATATCGTAGCTATCAATTATTGGATCGACAAAGACTTTTAGGTGGAAGTTATTTACATCATAGGCCATTGCTTTGGTTTTCTTAGTCTTTTGAATTTCCTTAATGGCTTCTTTATAATCCTTATCGTCAATAAGATCTATAAAGCTTGTATCGGAGCTTTTGTCCAGATAGTCTTGTGCGGCCTTATTCATTATCTCAATCTTGCCATTTTCATCACAAATTACAAGGCCTTCTTCCATATTTTCAGTGATATCTATTATTTCCTTAAATCTACTAGCCTGGGCCATCTCGCTTGCCTTAAGCTTCTTGTTGCTTTCTACTAGATTTTTAAAATATGGGCTTATCTCCTTATATCTTGGGTCAAGACTTGTAAAGTCATAGTCCTCCTCAAAACGACTTAGTCCTTCTGTATATCTCTCCACAAGATTTTCTGCCTCAAATTTTATAATTCCTACTATTAATAGATAAAGGACAAGATAAATTGATAGAATTTTGCCATCGAATATGTCGAGTATTGTATTTTGGGACTTAATCATAAGATTATTGTCATCACCTATGTAGTAGGCAGTATTTAGGGAGTCCTTGATACCGTATTTGATTTCTCTAATTTCCCCATCATTTCCTATCTTTAAATCTCGAGGCTCTATTTTATTCATCGAAGTATATAGGATATTTTTATCATTATCGAAATATGTGAGCTTATATCTTGGATAAGACTTCTCAAAATCTTTTAAAATCTCGGTATCTCCACTCTTTAATTCATAGAAAATAAAGCCCAAAGAATCCTCCATGAATTCATTTTGAGCTTTTATTTTTCCTTCAAAGGAAATGCTGATATTTATTAAAAATGTTACAAGCATTACAAGGCTAAATATCCTTACAAGGCTTTTTTCTAGTAAATCTTTCATATTTCACCGAATTTATATCCTAGGTTCCTGACAGTTTCTATATATTTTCCAGCATCCTTTAGCTTAGATCTAAGACTTGCTATGTGGACATCTACCGTTCTCGTCTCTCCCTCGTAGTCGTAGCCCCAAACTTTGAGTAAGAAGTCATCACGGGTTATGACATTTCCTATATTAGACATAAAGAGAAGTAACATCTCAAATTCCTTGTAGGTTAGGTCAATCTTCTCGCCACAGACTTTTACCGAACGCTTTTTCATATTAAGTCTTACTTCTTTGTAGCCTATGTGGTCTGTATCCTTTTTCTTGCTTCGCCTAAGGACTGCCTTGACCCTGCTGATTAATTCTAATATTGAGAAGGGTTTTGTTATATAGTCATCTGCCCCCAAGTCAAGTCCCATTACCTTATCAAACTCATCAGTCCTTGCTGTAAGCATGATGATAGGCATATCAGAAAACTCTCTAATCTCCTTAAGAATAGTTATACCGTCTTTTTCTGGAAGCATTATATCAAGGATTAGAAGCTCGCCTGGATTGTCTCTTACATCATCTACTACAAGCGAACCATCTTCGTAGCCACTTACCTCATAGCCTTTTTCTCTTAGGGCATATTCTACTAAATTTCTTATAGACTTATCGTCTTCGACAACGTATATCATCTAAAGCCTCGTTGCAAGATCAGCTACTCTCGCGAGCCTATCTCCTAACCTTTCAAAATACTTGTAGAGGAGGACTTTTTCTGATAACTCCATAGGGGCAATATTATCCTTCTTGTTCTCGTTTGAAATGTATGAAATTGCCTCTTCAAATAACTTGTTGTTTACTTCATCTTGCTTTATTGTTTCCTTGGCAAGATCCATATCATAGTTTACGAAAGAATTGATAGCATCTTTCGCCATCTTTGTCTCATTTGCTATGAACTTATTTAGAAAATCTTTTTCACTTTCATTTAGAGAATACTCACCTAATATAAAAGAAACTTGCTCGAAGTGGCCTGCGATTCTTTTAAACGATGAGGCTAGTTTCATTGACATTTGAAGTAGCTTTAGGTCTTTAGCAACTGGTTGTTGGAGGGCCATAAGCTCAAAGCTGAGCCTTTCGATTTCATTTGCTTTTCTTCTAATATCATCGTGAATATCGACTAGGTCCTTAAGCTCATCTTCCTTGGAATTTTCTATAAATTGGCCAATTTTCTCATAAGAGATTATGACGTAATCCATAAGGTCTTTGGCCATTTTCTTGATATTGTCTAAATCTTCGTTGTATTTTATTCTCATATCAACCAAACCTTCCAGTTATATAATCTTCTGTTCTCTTATCTTTTGGATTTTCGAATATATCTATTGTATTTGCCATCTCTATTACCTCTCCTGTTAGGAAAAAGGCAGTTTGATCTGAAATTCTAGCTGCTTGTTGCATATTATGAGTTACAATTACTATAGTATATTCGTTCTTTAGTCCGTCAAGTAGGTCTTCTATGGCTGATGTCGAAATTGGGTCAAGGGCACTTGTTGGCTCATCCATCAAGATAATATTAGGATTTACAGAAAGAGTTCTCGCTATACAGATTCTTTGCTGCTGACCACCAGAAAATGACAGAGCGTTTTGGTCTAGCTTATCCTTTACTTCATCCCAAATCGCAGCTGACTTTAGAGATTTTTCTACAATCTCGTCTAGGCGATCTTTGTCTTTGATCCCAGAAATCTTAGGGCCATAGGTTATATTGTCATATACAGACTTTGAAAAAGGGTTAGGTGATTGGAAAACCATTCCGACCCTTCTTCTTAATTCTACTACATCTACGTCCTTCTTGTAAATATCATCTCCATCAATTGTGATGAGTCCTTCAATTTTACAATCATCTACTAGGTCATTCATCCTATTAAAACATCTTAGCATAGTAGACTTACCACAACCAGAAGGACCTATAAAGGCTGTAATCTTCCCCTTCTTAATATCCATATTTACTTTCTTTAAGGCCTTGAAGTCTCCATAGTATAAGTCAACGTCCTTGACTCCTATGGCAGTATTATTACCATTTATTATTTCTTTATTTTCCATTAATTGTTATCCTTTCTTCCTATCCTACAAGTTTCTTGCTGATTTTTGCTGATACGAAGTTTATAGCTATGACGAATACCAAAAGAAGGACTGCTGTTGCATAAGCTTCATTTACGTGGAAACCTTCTGATGATAGAACGTACATGTGTACTGCCATTGTCCTTGCTGAGTTTAAAAGCCCCTTTGGAATTGATGGTTGGGTACCCATAGTATAGATTAGGGCAGCTGATTCTCCAACGATTCTTCCTGTTGATAGGAATATTCCACCCAAGATTCCATCCATGGCATCTGGCAATACTACCTTAAAGATTGTCTGAATCTTTGTAGCTCCTAGGGCAAGGGAGGCGTGGGCTTGGAGTGGGTTTACGGTAAGGATCGCTTCTTCTGTTGTTCTAATTATAGTAGGGAGGACCATTATTGAAACTGTGAAGCAACCTGCAATAAGGGAGTAACCCATACCAAGACCCAGGCCTGTGCTTGTAACAAAAAACAAGTATCCAAACAAACCATAAACAATGGAAGGGATAGATGAAAGAATTTCTGTTGAAAATCTTACAAGCTTGATAAAGATTTTGTTCTTCGCATATTGTGAAAGATAAATCGCTGTGAAAATCCCAATAGGCAGAGATATCAACAAGCTTAAAATTATAGTAAATAAGGTCGCTATCAAGGCTGGCATTATCGAAACATTTTCTGTAGTATAATTCATTTCGAAAAGTCCAGGAGATATATTAGGTATACCCTTAAAGAGAATATAGGCAATGATTATCCCACTCATAGCAAAGGCTATGAAGGTAAAGACCATTATTAAAGTTTTGTAAGTTTTGCTCATAAATCACTCCTATAATTTCTTTTCATTTCTATCTCTTATGATATTAAAGACAATATTTATCAAAAGTATGAAGAAGAAAAGCACCATACCTGTTGCAATCAAGGCTTGTCTATGCATACCTGAGGCATAACCCATCTCCAAAACTATGTTTGTTGTAAGGGTTCTCGAACCTTTAAGGATTTCCGTAGTAAGACGTGGTTGGTTGCCGACAACAAGATATACTGCCATGGTCTCTCCAATTGCCCTACCTATTGCAAGGATTATCGAAGAGAAAATCCCGCTTTTGGCATAGGGAATCATGACCTTTCTTATAGTCTCTTCCTTGGTAGCTCCAAGGGCAAGGGAACCTTGATAGAAGGTCATTGGTACTTGCTTAAGGGAGTTTTCAGAAATATTTACCATGGTAGGTAGAATCATTATAGCAAGTAGGATAGATGCTGTAAGCATTGTCATACCACTTCTGATATCAAAGATTGACTTAACAAGTGGAACCAATACCATCATAGCAAAGAAACCATATACTACTGAAGGTATTGCTGCCATTAAGTTGATTAACGATTTTAGTGGAGAATAGCTCTTTTTTGCATAATAGGCCATAAATACTGAAGTAGCTAGGCCAAATGGTAGAGCTATGATTGTGGATAATACAGTTACGATAATAGATCCTACTATCATTGGGAAGATACCAAAGTGAGGGTTTCCCGCTGTTGGCTTCCATACTTTGCCCGTTATAAACGGAACAAGTCCGTATTCATTAACAAACTTAATCCCTTCATTGAAGATGAAAAAGATTATAAGAAGGATAAGGAATACGGACATTGCTGCTGATAATAGGAAAATTATCTCTCCGATTCTTTCCCTAGTTTTATTCATATTACTTCTCTAATTCACTAGTATTTGTAATTGTTCCGTTAAAGATTTCTTTTAACTGGTCTACTGTTACATCTTCTAGCTTGCTATCTTTATTTACAACTACTGCGATTCCGTCTGTAGCGATAACAGATACTTGAAGTTTTTCTTTTTCTTCATCCTTAAGCTCACGAGAAGCCATAGCGATTTGAGCTGCTCCGTCGATACAAGCTTCGATTCCTGAAGATGATCCTGTAGATTGGATTTCGATTTTAGCATCTGGGTTAAGCTTTTGGTATGCTTCTACCATTTTTTCCATAAGTGGAGTAACTGATGTAGAACCTGCTACAGTTATGGTTCCCTTTGCACCACTTGCTTCGTAAGCTTCAGTTTCTTTTAGTGGAACGTAGCCTTCTTCAAGAACAAGTTTTTGAGCTTCTTCTGATTTAACATATTTTAGGAAGTCCTTTGATAGGTCATCTAGCTCACTTTCCTTATAAGCTAGGTTGAATGGGCGAGCAATCTTGTAAGATCCATCTGCTATTGTCTCTTCTGTTGCCTCAACTCCGTCAACCTTAAGGGCTTTTACAGTATCATTTAGAGAACCAAGTGAAATATATCCGATTGCGTTTGCATCTTGACTTACTGTTTGCATAACACCATTTGTAGAGTTTTGAACTACGGCATCTTGGGTTGTCATATCTTCCTTGGCACCGTCAACTTCTTCTTCAAGTCCAACGATTTCGATGAAGGCTCCACGAGTACCTGAACCGTCTTCTCTAGAAACTACAGTGAAGTCATAGTCTTCTGCACTTGCTGTATCAGTTCCTTCTTCTTTCTCTTCAGGTGCTTTAGCTGCATCATCAGTTTTTGCTGCGTCATCAGTCTTAGCTGCATCTTCTGTCTTAGTTTCTGTAGAAGTGTCAGCTCCTTTATCATTTGAACAACCAGCAAAGATTAAGCCGAATGATAGGGCAGCTGCTAGAATTTTTGCATTTTTAATTTTCATAATATCTCCTTTTATTTTTATCTATTACTTATTTTGTACCTACATAATACTATCCGATTGTATAGCTTAGTTTAAATAAATGTAAAGTTTATGTAAAATTTCTTTACAAACAAAAAACCCTGGCTAAACCAGGGTCTATCTTATGAAAATGACAACATCCTCTTATCTCCGCTTACAAGTCTTCCTACTTGCTTTTCGTTAAAGATTGCATAATCTCCTATTATTGAATGTTTGAGGGCTGATAGGGCTGTGGCGAAGTCTAGGGCCTCGTGAATTTCAAATCCATTTATGTATGCGTGAATAAGACCTGCCGCAAAGGCATCTCCTCCTCCAATCCTATCCACTATATCGAATTTGTATCTTTGTGACTTAATATATTCCTTGCCATTGTAAAGACCAGCAGAAAGTGAATTGACTGAGGCTGAGTAGGAGTTTCTGATAGATGAGATTGTATATTTGATATCATATTTTTCATGAATATCTCTAAGCATCCTAGAAAGCACCTCATCGTTGAAGTCTCCTGTAAAGTAATCATGTTTTGTCGGAAGGACTCCTATAAGGATATCGACCATAGGAAGGACCTCTTCGTAGAAGTCGCAAGCCTCGTCGAGAGTCCATAGGCTTGACCTATAGTTTAGGTCAAAGACCACAACAAGCCCTCTCTTCTTGGCCTCTTTTATCGAATATGTAACAAGGTCCCTTCCTTCTTTAGAAATTGCTGCTGTAATTCCAGTAGCAAAGTAGAGAGACTTTCCTTCAAATATCCCATCCCAATCAAACTCTTCTATCTTAGCCTTAGAAATGGAGGAATTTTTCCTATCATAGATTACCTTAGGTGATCTAAGACCCACGCCTTTTTCCGCATAATAAATCCCTAGCCTATCTCCTCCCCTAACTATGTAGTCGGTATTTATGCCAAATCTTCTTATATTATTAAAGGCAGCCTGGCCCATCTCATTATCCACAAGTTTTGTCACATAAGTTACATCATCGCCTAAATTGGAAAGGGCTACTGCTACATTGGCCTCCGCTCCACCAAAGATTACTTCAAAGCTATCAGCCTGGACGAATCTTTCAAAATCAAATGGAGAAAGCCTAAGGGTTAGCTCTCCTAATGTTACAACTTTAGCTTTCATAATTACTCCTTTGTATAAGTCTTAGAAAAAGAAATGCCAACTCAATAATAAAAATATAAGGGGAAATTTTACTCTCCCCCTAATTTCAGCTTATATTAGTCCAGCCTTAAGTGGTAGAACTAGAGATGTCATTGGAATATAAGTCACAAGTAAGAGTCCTATAAGAATTGCTACATAGAATCTTAGCATGTAAGGCATAACCTTAGATAGGGTAGTATCTCCTACCTTGATTGCAACGAAAAGTGTGTTACCAACTGGTGGTGTTATATTTCCTATACATAGGTTGTAGACGATCATTAGACCAAATTGCACTGGATGCATGCCAAATTCTGTCGCTATAGGAAGAAATAGTGGTGTAAAGATCAAGATCGCTGGTGTCACGTCCATAAAGGTTCCTGATATAAGTAGGATTATGTTCATAATCAAGAAGATTACATACTTGTTGCTTGAAACGGATAACAAGGCATTGCCTACCATTTGTGGAATTCCTGTAAAGGCCATCACCCAAGATAGGATGTTTGATACACCTATTAGGAATACTACAATAGCACTCATCTTAGCTGATTCAACTATAATATTCCATACCTTTTTTAGATTTAGGTTTTTGTAGATAAAGCCTAAGATTAAGGAATAAAGTACAGATATGGCAGATCCTTCAGTAGCTGTAAAGATTCCTGCTACAATTCCTCCTATAACTACTATGATTAGTCCTAGTTAAGGTAGAGCTCTTAGGGTTGCTCTTCCAAGATTTGCGAAGGAGAACTTTCCTTCATTCTCCTTGTAGCCTTTTTTCTTGGCTATGGCAATAGCCACTATGATACAAGCTACAGACCAAATTAATCCTGGTATATATCCTCCTAGGAAAAGCGCTGCAACTGATGTTCCCCCAGAAACAAGAGAATAGGTGATTAGGGCGTTTGACGGTGGGATCAATAGTCCTGCTGGAGCTGAGGCACCATTTGCAGATGCTGATACCGCCTTGTCATAGCCTTGTTTTTCTTCTCCGTCTTTTACCATAGATCCAACTGCTGCAGCCGCTGCTGATGCAGATCCTGAAATTGCTCCAAACAAAGCATTGGCTCCGACATTTGTAACAAGTAAGGCGCCTGGAAGCTTTCCTAAGATTGCTATCACAAAGTCAACTAATCTTTTTGCTATTCCTCCTTCATTCATTAGGTTTCCTGCCAATATAAAGAAGGGAATCGCCGTTAGGGTGAAGGAGCTCATGCCGACGAAGGTTCTTTGAGCTGCCGTTAGGGTTGCTACATCTGCTGGTACTGTCGTTAATATTGTGATGATTGAAGCTATACCTATGGAGAAGGCAATTGGTACTCCTGTTGCTAAGAGTATAACTAAAGATAATAAGATTATGGCTAGAGCATTTGCACTCATTTTTTACCCCCTTCATATTTGGCTACTTCTTCTGTTTCATTGGCCATATTTGAAGCAATTTCTTCGGTTGATTTGGCCTTTACGAATACTTCCTTGCCAGCTAGGATATCTTTAATGTTCATTATCGTATAGCAGATATTTATTATTCCAGTTATAGGAAGTGGAATGTAGAAATATCCTACTGCTATAGATAAGGATGAGGTCGTCTGACTTAGAGCAAGCTTAGTTATAGCGATTCCTCCCACGGTTAGAACTGTTAGGGAGAAAATCAAGATCATAAGCTCTCCAAAGATTTTAAGGACCTTTTGAGTCTTTGGCTCTCTTTTTTCTACTAGAACTGGTATATTCATATGACCTTTCTCGCTTACTACAAGACTTGCCACAAAGAGGGTTGACCATGCAAATAGATAAGCTACTAGCTCTTCTGACCAGGTAGATGGATTGTTTAGGACGTATCTTGTAAATACTTGCCATACTACGAGGATAAACATAATCAAAAGACTTGCCCCTGTTAGGACTTTCAATATATTGTCTAAGGTTTTTCTCCTATCAGCCCTCCTTTGCTGGGTATTCTTCGTTATATTTTTGGATAGCATCATAGAAAGGACTTAGCTTGTCATTTCTTTCTAGCACTTCCTTGGTAAGTGGTGCTACAGCGTCTACGAAAGGCTTTTGGTCAGGATAGATAAATTCTACTCCCATTTCGCTTGCTTTCTCCTTAGCCTTATCTACTGCTACTTTCCATTCTTTTCTTTGAACTTCGTTTAAAACTTTAAATCCTTCATCAAAGACTTTTCTATCTTCTTCTGGAAGGCCTTCTAACCAGCTGTAGTTTGCAATTACAATATCTTGAACCATTTGATGCATATCATAAGAATAGTACTTACACACTTCTCCATGGCCGTTGTCAGTAAGACTCATCTCGTTATTTTCCGCTCCATCGATAATACCTGATTGAAGAGCAGTATATACCTCACCAAAGCCCATAGGTGATGCAGAAGATCCTAATAGATCCATCATCCTAACATTGGTTGGAGATTGTTGAACTCTCATCTTTAGTCCGCTAAGGTCCTCTGAAGAATTCACTGGTTTATCCTTGGTATAGAAAGACCTAGAACCTGCGTCAAGCCAGGCAACTCCTTCAAACCCACCTTCTCTTGTAGATTGAAAAATAGGCTTAACAATTTCTGGATCGTCCATTACATGGTGATAGGCTTCGCTTGATGCAAAAAGATATGGGAGGTTAAAGATCTCCCAAACATCATTGAAGGTCTCAAGGATTGCGTTACTTGCAACACATATATTGATCGCTCCTGTTTGGGTTAGCTGAACCATGTCGATTTGAGATCCCAAAAGCTCTGATGGGTAGACTTGGATGTCATACTTATCTCCAAGCTTATCTTCTACATATTCCTCAAAGGCCAGAAGACCTAAGTGAGTTGGGTGGTTCTGGGATTGGTTGTGGCCGACTCTTATAATAGTCTTTTGACTAACGCTTCCTGGCTTGGAGCAAGCAGTAAAAATAAGAGCAAAAATAACAGCCATAAAAATAGTTTTAAATTTACTTTTCATATTCTCTCCTTTCATAATTACACAGTTTCCTTCTCTACTAGCTTCGCCTTGACCATGATATTATTACTGGCTTCTTCGCCCTTCATAATTTTAAATAAATTGCTCACAGCAAGATCAACCTGCTTATCTATCCTCTGGTCAATGGAAGTAATTGTTTGATTGGTGAAATTCGTAGCATCGATATTGTCAAAACCTATTAGTCCTAGATCTTCTGGAACCTTGTGGCCTGAGTTTACATAAAGCTTGTAAAATAAAACCGCAAGACTATCTAGCTCAAACTGAATACAGTCAAAATCGTTTTTCTCTACAAAATCAATAAGACCATCAAACACACTGGCTTCATGACTTGTAAGCTTATATTCTACAAACTCAGGCTTGTCATAATATCTGTAAAGAGCTTCAATAAATCCAGCCTTCTTGGCCACATAAGAACGTGTAACAAATCCCCTATCCCAGGAAACGTAAAGTGGCTTCTTATAGGCTTTTTCCTTAAAAAGTTTTACCGCCTGATCCATAGCATCGATTTCGTCTATGTATACATTGACAATCCTATCACTAGCCATAGTAGAGCTTACATTGAGCATGGCCATTGGTATATCCTTACTTACTTCGACAAGAGTCTTGTAGAATTCTTCTTGCTCGTAAGTAGAACCAACTCCGATGATTGCCTCTACTTGATTTTCTAAAAGTAGATCAAGATACGATCTCTTCTTTGTCAGATCATCAGTAGTCACGCACAAAAGTGTAGAAAATCCTGAAGACTCTAACTTTCTTTCAAGCTCGTAGGCAGATTGAGACTCGAAATATTTTCTAATATCAGGAACCATAATTCCTATAAGCTCGCTGCTTCTTTTGGCAAGAGATCTTGCAATCCTATTGGGAGTATATCCGTTCTCCTTGATTACCTTCTCGATTTTCTCCTTAGCCTTCTTGCTGACATTGTTTTGCTTATTAATAACACGAGAAACAGTGGCAGTTGAATAGCCCGAAGCCTTGGCTATATCATATATATCCATAACTTACCTCCTATAAAACCCTTTCCCAAAGGTAATGGGAAAGCTGTAAGCTTAAAGTTCCTTTTATCTTGTGAAATAAATATTCTACGTCAATAACTGCAACCGCTTACATGTTTATGATAATATAATATATCATTGTTTGTGAAATGTCAAATAATTTTAAAAATTTTAATAGTAAAATTTAACAAAGCAAAAAGCTTCTGCAAAAGAGAAACTTTATTTAAGCCAAGCTGTAATTATAGCTTATGTTAAACTTTTGCAAAAGCTTTAATAATATTATTTTCCAAAATTTATTTTCCGATTTTTTCTTCTCTTCCATAATAGAAAAGGTATTGTTGAGCGTAACCGGCGTTTTTACCAAAATATTTTCTGGCATAATCGTCGACTTGTTTCTTAGGAACTTCCTTTTTGATAAAAAGTGTCTCCATAACTCTCTTAATCCACACATCTACTGGAAAGGTCTCTCTCCTGTGATATGCGAAAAGCAAGATACAATCAGCTACCTTTGGGCCAACTCCTGGAAGCTCTATTAGCTTTTTCCTAAGAGCTTCAGTATCAAGGTCACTAGCTCCTTCTAAATGACCTTCATAGATCATCCTGCTCGCTTCTACTATTCTCTTATCCCTGAAGCCTACTCTAGCGTATTCTCTTAAGTCTTCTGGCTTAACTTCCATCAAGACTTCTGGCCTTGGGAATGAATAATATTTTCTCCCCTTATATTCTCCTATATAGTCCCCATATCTTTCAGATATGATTCTAACAGCCTTTTTTATCCTTGGGATTTGATTGTTGGCTGAGATTATAAAAGAAATTGTAGTCTCAAAGACTTCTTGGTTTAGGATTCTAATACCGTAGCCATAGTCCGTTGCTTTTTCCATTACCGGGTCAATGGCGATTTCTTTCTTGATATCTTCATAGAAAAGCCCTAAGTCGAAGTAGTCGTAAAAGATTTCATTAAAGTCTTCTAAGCTGATGTTTCTTATAAGACTTACTCCCTCATCAAGCTTTAGGACATTGATTATATTTCCCATAAATACTGCTGTATAGGATCCGTCTTCTTCCTTATAGAAGTTGAAACATTGGCCACATTCGAAAATATGACTAGGTTCAAAAGAGGCCTCCCTTAGGATGAGCCCCTTGTCACTTTCTTCTATATTTATTTTTCTCTTTGAATCTGTCGTGTATCTTTCCACTATCTTATCCTTACTGCATGCACTGCTAGTCTTTGATCTTCATAATCATACTGGCAGGTTGATAGGGTGACAATTGTATCATCCTCGTTAAATTCTCTTGTATCAAGACTTACCTCAGACATATCCTTCAATTTATTGAAATATGGAATCTTGTCCGCATCATACATAAACTCTAGAGTCCTATAGTCATAATCAGAAGGGGTACCGTAGGCTGAGAATATCTCATATTCGCGAAGTCCTTCTTCAGTTGTTACATACAAAACCCTGTGATTTTCGGCAAATTCTTGCTTTCTGTATTGATCAAGCGGGGTAAACATTGACTCAAGCTCTAGATGGTGGCCGTAAATTACGGTATTGTCATCACTTATGTCTGTTGAGTTGTTGGTATCCATAAAGATAGATCCTGCTATATCATATTCCTTATTAAGTCCCTTTCTTAGGTAGAAGCTGTTATCTTCTGCATGAAGGATTGGGTACTTGATAGCTGTATTAGGAATTTCAATTACTCCTACCACATCTGAGTTTTCTTCCTTGAACTTCTTTAGTAGGTAGAGATTTTGCTCTTCAAGCTTTTTAAATTCCTCTTCTTCTGTAAGCTCTTCGTTCTCGTTATTATTTTTAGACTCACTTTTACTTTCTTCTATAAGGCCTGCTATGTGTTTGTTATTTTGCATATTAGTCCAGTAATCATAACCTCTCTTACCCAAAATACCTAGGCAAACAATTATTATGACTACTAGAATAAATCTAATAACGGATATTACTTTGTTTTTCATCGAACCACCCTTTTGTATAAACTTTAAATTATTCATATAGTAAGTATAATATACCTTAATGAAGATATTATGAAAGTTTTTAAAAAAATGAGGTGAAATAATGAAAGATTACAAATTATTCGTAGGAACCGTATGCCCATATTGTAAAAAAGTTGAAAACTTTATGAAAGAAGAAAATATAGAGCTTGAAGTTGTAAATATAAACGAGGATAGAGACGGACTAAATGAACTAGTAGAAAGGGGAGGCAAAAGACAAATCCCTTGCCTATATCATGATGGAGAATATCTCTACGAATCAGACGATATCATAGAGTTTTTGAAGGCTAATAAATAGGATATCCTATGATAAAACTAATAGCATCAGATATTGATGAAACTCTGGTAGATAAAGATAAAAACGTACCAGAAAGAAATAGAATCGCTATCCAAAAGGCTCAAGAAAAAGGCATCATCGTAATGCTTGCCACAGGTCGCGGCACTTATGAGCTTTTTGATATACCTGAACAAGCTGGAGTAATCCACGATGATCGCTATGTGATCTGCTGTAATGGAGCGATTGTTATGAATATAAAAACCAAAGAGATAGTCCACTCAATGGGACTAAAGTATGAATATGCCAAGACAATTTTTGATTATGCCTATGCTAATAATCAAACATGCTATATCTACACCCTAGATCACAAATATGGTCTCAATCTCGACCGAGATTCCTATGCGGAAACACAAATCACCGAGCTTACTGATAATAATATTGATTTTCTCGAAGATCAAATTATATTAAAGGCCATATTAAAAAACAAAGACATGAACTACCTTCAGGGGCTTGAGATCGATATAGCCTTTCTTACCAACTATGATGTGGAGATAGCCTATTCATCAGATATGTTCATGGAAATAAATGCCAAGGGTGTCAACAAGGCAAAGGCCTTGGAGAAGGTGTGTGAGCACTATGGTATAGGACTTGACGAGGTATTAACTATCGGAGATAACTACAATGACGTAGCCATGCTAGAAGAGGCTGGTACTTCTGTCGCTGTAGCCAACGCCCACCTCCAAGTAAAAGAATCCGCCAACTTCGTAGCAGAAGCTACAAATGAAGAGGGCGCTGTAGGCGAAGCTATAGAAAAATTTGTTTTAAACAAATAAAAAAGAGCCGTTGCAAATAAGTGTGCAACAGCTCTATTTTTTTACCAAGTTTGATAATTTTCTTTATAGTATCTATATCCAAAATATCCAAGGCCAGCAACAACAAGTACTGGCAAAAGCTTTACTATAAGGCCCAAGAATCCTCCAATTACAGCTAGTGGCAAGGCCAATAGAGTAATCACTAATAAAACCGGAAGGAATACTAGGCCCAAAACGAGTCCGATAATTCCTAGACCCAACTTAAATATAAACTTAATCATTCCCCCTCCTAATACTAGGAAAAGTATTAGCATTGCTATAGTTGCCATAATTATCTCCTTTTAATATTCTTAAGATAATTATACGTATTATTAAGTTATTTTCAAGTTATTTAGCTAATATTTAGTTTTCAGTTAAATATCTTTAATCAAAATATCAAATTCTTGAACGAAAGTTTTTCCCTTTTCTAAATAGAAAGGCTCTAAGTCATCTGCTAGGAAGCTTTTACCATTGTAAGTTGGCTCGATGCATACATAATCATCCAAAAAGTCAGACCAGATGGTAAAAGTACCTATATTTTCATTTCCTTTAACCTGAACTTCCATATCAGCCTTAGAAAAAGTCATAGAATCAGCGTCAATAAAAATAGAATCAGGAAGGTCTTTCTTTTCAATATTGTGACTATTTAGACTTAAATCCTCAAATCTTGTGGCAAAGTATGGGTGAAAGGCAGGAGCTATAGGAAGGCTTCCCTCTCCCTTATTTTCTATAGTAAGCCTTGTCTTTAGTCCATCTTCCAAAAGCTTATAGGAAATCTCAAAGTAAACTTCTTTATAAGACCCAAGGCCTTTAAGTCCCAGCTTAAGATAATCCTTCCCATAGTCAACTACTTCCCAGCGTTCATCTCTTCCAAATCCATGGCTAGGAAGTTCATTTAATAACTTATCATCCGAAAAATTAGGGGCGCACACATGCATGCCACCCCTAATCTTGTAAGAATCGCCCAGAGGAAGGCTCTTTTTATCGAAAAACACTTCCTTATCTTTGAAGGTAAAGCTTTCGACATAGGCTCCTTCCTCGTTGATATGGGCCCTTAAATTCTTATTATTTATAATTTTCATATATTACTCTGCAATAGCTGGTGTTGTTGGTTCTGGTCTTTGTCCAAGTTCAGAATCTAGGATATAAACTGAGTGCCAGTCATCTCCAACTCTTTCAAGTCTTGTAACAAGCTTGTTGAATGTTTCTTCTTCTTCAACTTGCTCGTCTATATACCATTGGATAAAGCTTCTAACTCTTTCATCAACGCCGTTTGCTTCTTTTGCGATGTTTGTGATTCTTCTTGTAACTTCTTTTTCATGCTCTAAGGCAGATTTCATTACGTCAAGAACAGAATCATATTCTGCTTTTGGTTCTGGAATTGCTTTATAAACTGGTTTGTAGCCAACTGATTGGAGGAAGTTTTTCATTCCTTCTCCGTGATTAATTTCTTCTGTTACTTGTTGATCCATCCAAGTTGTGAATCCTTCAAGGTCTAAATCATCAGTATATGCAGCCATAGCCTTATAAATGTAAGCTGACTCAAATTCAAAGTTCATTTGTTCATTGATTAAATCTAAAATTTTCTTATCCATTATTTTAATTCTCCTTCTTCGATGTAATTGTCATATAGGGTGTAAACCCCATATATGTACATACCCTTTTTTATAATTATATCTATCACTTCATTGATAGATCTTGGGAGGATATCTACTGTGAAAGAGTGATCCTTGATAGTAAATCTCTTTGATTTGATGATTTTTTTCTCCATTAAATCATTAAAAATACCCACAGCAATAGACCTCTCGAAGCTTTTATCCAAGTCGAAAGTTACAGGATACACTTCGTCTGCCTTATCTTTATCTAGTATTTTCTTAATAAGCATCAAATCTTTCATAATCCTCTCCTATAAGAATATTACCCAATAATCAAAAAATCTAACTGATATTAGAAAATATCTTCAAAAAGAGAATATAGGCTGTTATATATAGAAACTATAATTCTACAGGGCTTTGAAATATTGATTATCCTATTTTAAGTTCCTATGCTTTTCTTCCATTTCCTTATAGGAGAAGATACAGCCGCAGTAGTCTTGTCTGTAAAGTTCGTATTTGTTTGAAAGCTCTATGGATTTCTTGTAGCCATTTTTCTTCTTAAAGTCTGAATATAGGTATTTTACCCCATACTCATCCTCCAAACTTTCTCCTATCTCGTTAAGCCACTGGCTGTTTTTGTAGGGAGAAATCGAAAGGGTAGTCGAAAAAAAATCGTAAGCCTTTTCTTTGGCAAACTTCGCCGTCTCTTCTAGCCTTAACCTATAGCACTTATAGCAAGCTTCTCCCCCTTCGTGATCATTTTTTCTAAGCTTTGCAATCTCAGCAAAGTCAGCTATATCATTTGGTGGAAATATTATTTGAGATTCTATGCCAATAGCTTCTTTTAATTCTCTTAGGGTATCTACCCTTTTTTCTAGCTCGCTTGTAGGATAGATCATAGGATTATAATAGAAAAGATCGATCTCAAAATCATCATATATCCTCTCTATAACAGCAGTAGAACATGGCGCACAGCAAACCTGCATCAAAAGCCTTGGTCTTAGCCCCTTTTTCCTATTTTCTTTTATAATCTCTTCCATCTTGAGATTGTAATTAATCTTTTGCATATTTATCTCCTTTAGATAATTTTGCTAAAAAATAAACCGCAAGTCGTAACCTGCGGTTGTAATTGTTTGATTATCTCTTTGAGAATTGAGATGATTTTCTTGCCTTTTTGAAACCAGGTTTCTTTCTTTCTTTTTTACGAGAATCTCTTGTTAAGAATCCTGCTCTCTTAAGGGCTTGTCTATAGTCAGGGTTAGCAATTAGTAGTGCTCTTGCGATAGCGTGTCTGATTGCTCCTGCTTGTCCTGTATATCCTCCACCATTAACATTGATTTTGATATCGTAGTTGTTTAGGTTCTCTGTTAATTCAAGTGGTGATTTTGCTATTACTTTTAGTGTTTCATAGTTGAAGTAATCATCTAGGTTTCTTCCATTAACAAGGATTTGTCCGTTACCAGAAACCATAGTACATCTAGCTACAGATGTCTTTCTTCTTCCTGTTGATTGAATTATATCTGCCATCTAAGCCCTCCTTAATTTAATTCCAAAACTTCAGGCATTTGGGATTCATGTCCGTGTTCGCTACCAGCGTAAACTCTAAGCTTCTTAGCCATAGCACGACCAAGCTTGTTGTGTGGAAGCATGCCCTCGATTGCGTGTGTTACGATAAATTCAGGTTTTTTAGCTTTCATATCCTTGAATTTAGTAATCTTTTGTCCACCGCTGTATCCTGAGTATCTTTGGTATTCTTTTTGGTCTTCTTTGTTACCAGTAAGAACGACTTTGTCAGCATTGATTACAATAACATAATCTCCAGTATCGTAGTGTGGAGTAAATGTTGCTTTGTTCTTTCCTCTTAAGATTGCTGCAACTTGGCTAGCTAGTCTACCTAGAACCATTCCTTCTGCATCAACGACATACCATTTTCTGTCGATTTGATCAGGAGTTGCAGTCCATGTTTTTTGATATTTCATAAAATTCCTCCTATAAATTTTTCGCCTACTATATTTAGACACCGCTTCTAGTAGGTGGCGGCTTTACTCGTCCTGACATTTGTTTATAATCGCATTCAGGATTTGCGATTTCAATCGAAAAGCTTCATAAAAGAAACCTTAAGTTGACTCATATATGATACTATATAGGATGATTTTTGTCAATCAATTATTTACCTTTTTTGGAAAACTTTCCTCAAGATTATAGTAACAATTATAGTCAAAATCACAGAAATTATAGAAGCTCCAAGTACTATATCAACCTTCAATAAAATCCTGTAAATAATAAATCCTACTATCCAACTTGCGATATTTATCCTAAAGTCGCTCTTCGTGCTTTCTTCCTTGAAGAAGAAGTCTCCTATTTGAACAGCTATCATAGGGGCAAATACTGAGCCTATGAGATAGAGGAAGTTTGTAATATCATCCATAGGAAAAACTATAGCCAAAATGATACCAACTACGCTTACGATTATAGAAACCTTCTTACCATCCACATCTTCCTTGATTGCTTCAAAGGAAATTCCTGCAGAATATGCGTCTAGGAAAGTCGTCGTTACAGTCGAAAGAATAATAATGATTATTGACAAAACTCCAATTCCTGAATAAGAAAATATTGCAGATAAGGTAGATTCACCAGTAGCGATTGCCCCTGTTAGACCAATAATATACATCCACAAGGATACAAGGGAATAGATTCCTACCGAAATCCAAGTCGCCTTCGCTGGCTTTTCAGCCTTTGATGTGTAATCAGATATTAAAGGAAGCCAACTCATAGGCATGGCTATGGCAAGCTCTACTGCTCCTCCAAATGATAAGGCCTCAGGACTTGCTTTTGTTATCAAGTTTGTAGTAAAAGCCTTTCTCGACATCAAAATCGTTAGGACAAAGAGGGCTATCATTGAAACTGTATTTATCTTGCCTAGATTAGTAATCCCTACTGCAATCCAGATTATTATAAGAATTCCAATAAGAAGAGCCCAAATATTATTTCCTCTTCCGAAAAGCTCCCCAGAAGAAATTGCCCCATCGTAAATCATGATTGCAGTCCAACCTACTAGTTGGAGGAAGTTTAGGATTGCAAAAAATATCCCTCCGACCTTGCCAAAACTTAGCTTTGTCGTCTCCATCGCAGCAAGACCAGTCCTTGCACCAATTATCCCCGACAAGCCCATTAGGATAAAACCTCCTATGTGGCCTATAATAATAGCAAGGATTGCACTTTTAAAATCCATTGAGGCATAATAAGTTCCTGTCAAAATCTCTGCTATTGAAACACCTGCCCCAAACCAAATTAACCCATTTTCGTATATACTTGTTTTCTTTTCCATAAATTCCTACTTCTTGTATTCATCCTTAATATCAAAGGCGTGATTCATTGGTCCTGATCCTTTTCCTAAATTTAGACCATCTTTGAGGCAGCCTTCCAAATATTTTTTCGCTTTTCTTATAGCTTCTTCTAGCCCATATCCCTTGGCAAGATTTGCGGCAATAGCAGAAGAAAGTGTGCATCCTGTTCCATGAGTATTAGGATTTTCAATTCTTTCTCCCTTAATCCAAAGCCCAGAACCATTTTCATAAAGATAGTCATTGGCATCATTTATCCTATGACCGCCCTTAAGGAGGACATTAACCCCATATTCTTCATAGATTTTCTCTGCTGCCTTCTCCATATCAGCCTCATCCTTAATCTTAAGAGAAGAAATCAATTCTGCCTCTGGGATATTCGGTGTGATTAGTAAGGCAAGTGGGAAAAGTTCCTCTTTTAAAACTTCAATTGCGTCATCTTTCAAAAGCTTAGAGCCTGCAGTTGCAACCATAACAGGATCTAAAACTATATTTTTCGCTCCATATTCCTTTAATTTACTAGCTATTGTCCTAATCAAGTCTTTATCAGAAACCATACCAATTTTCACAGCATCTGGGAAAATATCAGTAAAAACTGCATCCATTTGCTTTTCTAGAAAATCACTAGTCACATCCATAATCCCACTTACACCGGTAGTATTTTGTGCAGTAAGGGCAGTTATTACAGACTCAGCGAAGACCCCATTAAGACTCATCGCCTTAAGATCAGCTTGAATACCAGCTCCTCCAGATGAGTCAGAGCCAGCAATAGTAAGTGCTACTTTCATAAAAACCTCCATAATTCATTACAAGAAATATTCCCAAAGAAAAAAGCGGAAGACAAAAACAAAGTCATTCCGCTTAATAAATCTCCCTACGTTGGCATTATCCAAATCAGGTAAGGTCGAGGGCACTACCCTCCTCTCAGATCCTAAAAGAACTCCCTTGCTTTATTCATTTTATATATAAATTGTAAGGTCTTAGTATACAAAAGTCAACTGGGGAAAGATATTTTATAAAATATCTTTGACAAAATATTCCTCTATAATGATATATCTGGATATTAGAATATAATTCTATTTAAAAATATTCCTTCGAAACTCAAGTGATAAGTGGATATATTTAAAAATATGTTATTAAAGATTGTAATATGAGTATTTCTTGATATTTGAATATACCTTAAAGCAGGGTTGGACCCTTCGAACCTCAGGGAGACAGCTAAGGGGGCGGCAGAGGCCCCCTCTACCTTTCTCCCTGAACCCTCTTTTCATTCACCCCCTCTGCTCCTTAAGCGGAGTGCGAAAAAGGTCGATTTGCTTCGCAAATCTTTGTTGTTA
>JAQEDR010000013.1 GCA_027669155.1 Peptoniphilaceae bacterium AM52-5BH
TATGCACGAACTTAGTTTGCTTTAGGTGTCGCGATATTATTTGCAATTCATCTTATAAATAATTATAATTTGCTAAATGTTTCTTGATAATAGAGCTAAGTAATAAGGTATAGTTTTCTAAAGAGGTATTTATGAAAAAGGGAATTATACAATTAACTGATGGGACCGATATCTTCTATGAAGAGCTAGGTTCTGGCAAAAACTTGTTTCTACTTCATGGAAATGGTGGAGACTCGACCTATTTTGAATACAATATTGGACAACTTGCTAAGAAATTCCACCTATATCTAATAGACTTTAGGGATCATGGGAAAAGTGACAACGCCAGGGATAAGTTGACCTTCGAGCTTATGGCGAGTGATCTTAGGGAAATATTTGAAAAGCTAGCTATAAAAAGTGCTAATATTTTAGGATTTTCAGACGGAGCAAATCTTGCCTTGGTATTTACTATAAGATATCCTCAATTAGTAGATAAATTAATTTTAAATGCTCCCAATATAAGATTTAGTGGAACAAGACTTATAAGTAAAATCATTAGCATTGGCGAAAATATCTTTTGGAATATATTGCCATTTTTTAAAAGAAACAAAAGAGTTGCAGCCTTACTTTTAAAGGACCTAAAGTTAAGTAAAACTGACCTGGCGGGTATTAACAAGTTGGTATTGATAATGGTTGGTTCTTACGATCTTATAAGGCTTGATCATGTGAAAAACATTTCTGAATCAATAGATCACTCAAGGCTTGTAATAGTAAAGAAAGCAGGCCATAAATTAGCGAGATCTCACCCTGACTTATTTAACGAACTTGTAGTAGATTTTATGGAGGGAAATAATTGAATAAATTAATAAATAAGAAAAAAGCTACGATATTTTTGTCCTTAATATTGTTTGCTCTTATAGCTTTTATAGTTGGAAAGGCAAGTAGAGATACTTATGTTAATAGCTTCCTTTTAGCATTTGCTATACTTGCATTTACAGGAATAGCCTTCCTTTCTAGGGACTTCTTTGTAAAGATTAAGGATAAATATGGTGAATTTGCCCTAAGAATTATTAAAGAACTAATACAAAAAATAAACAGCATATTTATGGTGCTTTATGGCATATATATTATTCTTTCGGTAATATCCTTAGATAATTTCTATAATGTAGGAAGGATAAGAGAAGAATTATCGACTCAAGAGCTTATCGTGATTACTATTTATTTGCTTTTAGGATATTTATTCTTAATTGTGGGCAGATTATCTATAGATAAGCAAAAGAAATCCTTAAATCTTCTAAACGTTACTTGCCTTTGTCATATTTTATTTCTCCTTGCAATTGGTGAAAATATTGTATCGATCTTACCAGTTATAGTCCTAATGGGCTTAGGATATTATACTAAGAATTTATTATTTAAGGATAGGTTCATCTATAGTTGGGAAGAGAAGACAGTCGATTCTATACTTCTACTAATAGGATTTTTCTTCTATATTTTAAATATAAATAGGAATAAATACCACAGCTTGCTCCTTAGCCTTTTATACATGATTCTTATTGTAGGTATCTTTATGCTACTCGCAAAAGCAATATTTTCTTATACGAAAAAGGGAGGAGACGATCTTTATAACACAAACTTAGATGATCTTGATTCTTTGATAGCTAAGTACGGTTCAAGTCAATCGCTAGCTTCTGGACTTTCTTTCCTAAATGATAAATACATATATTATTATATCGATAAAGAAGGCGAAAAAACCGTAGCGTTTCAGTATCAAATCATTAATAACAAGGCAATAGTAATGGGTGAGCCTTTCGGAAAAGAAGATGATATTCCCTTAGCACTATTTGCTTTTAACGAAGTGTGTCAAAGGTCAGGACTTAATCCTATATTTTATGAAGTAGATGAGAAATTTACCCTAAGCCTGCACGATTATGGATATGACTTTATGAAGTTTGGGGAAAACGCCATGGTTGATTTAACAGACTTTTCTCTAAGGGGTAGGAAGAAGTCCACTGAGAGAAATATTCTAAATAGATTTGCTAAAGATGGCTATAAATTTCAGCTTGTATCTTATCCCTATTCAGATGAATTCCTAGATAAGCTAGAAGAAATATCAAACTCTTGGCTTAAGGATAGGAAGGAGAAGGGATTTTCTTTAGGTTTTTTCGATAGAGATTATCTTAGAAGAACAGAAATAGCAATTGTAATAGATAAAGATGAAGAAATAACCGCTTTTACTAACATTATGCCAAACAAAAATCCAGAAGTCCTAACTATCGACTTAATGCGTTATGATCAGGAAAAGAATGTAAATTCTATGATGGATTTTCTATTCCTTAACCTATTTATCTACGGGAAAGAAAACTCATATAAGTACTTCAATCTCGGAATGGCACCTCTATCAAATGTCGGCCTTATGAAATCAGCCTACCTTTCTGAAAGACTTGCCTATCTTGTTTACAAACACGGTAGTAGATTCTATTCATTTAAAGGACTTAGAAATTATAAGCAAAAGTATGCGAGTATTTGGCTTCCTAAATATATGGCCTATGCTAAGGGAAATTGGCTTTTGTATTCATTATTAGCTGTAGCTTTAGTCGATAAGAAAACTTCAAAAAATAATAAATAATCTTTTGCAGGGAGAATTTTAAAGTATAATAATTATATCCTAGTAAAAGAATAGGGTATATAAAGGAGTTTTTATGAAAGATAGCAAGATTATTTTAATTGGAGATGGAGCAGTTGGCTCCTCCTTTGCTTATGCTTCTACAATTCTAGGCATAGGTAGAGAACTCGGAATAATTGATATAAATGAAGACAAGGCTTATGGCGATGCGATGGACTTATCTGATGCATTAAGTTTTTCCAAGCCAAAGTCAATCTATAAGGCAGATTACAGAGATTGCAAAGATGCCGAAGTTGTCGTAATTACAGCAGGTATTCCTCAAAAGGACGGGGAGACAAGACTTGATCTAGTAGAAAAAAACCTGTCTATTTTTAAAGATATGGTAGGAAAAGTTGTAGAATCTGGTTTTGATGGAATATTTCTAGTAGCAAGTAATCCAGTAGATATTCTAACATATGCGACATGGAAATTCTCTGGATTTCCTGCAAATAAGGTAATAGGAACAGGAACAACCCTCGATTCTTCTAGATTTAAGAAAGAGATCGCCCAACTTATTGGAATAGATCCTAGAAGTGTTGACGCCTTTATCCTTGGCGAACACGGTGATAGCGAATTTGCAGTTTGGTCTCACACAAACATTGGTGGCCTACCAATTTATGAATGGGTTAAGGCAAACAGCGAAGTTGATGAGCTAGCCCTACTTGATACCTTTGAGAAGACAAAAAATGCTGCATATGAGATTATAAAGAAGAAAGGTGCCACATTCTATGGAATTGGTATGGCTCTTGCAAGAATTGTAGAATCAATTATTAATGATGAGAACTCTGTATATTCTACATCTTCATACCTTGATGGAGAATACGGACTTAAGGATATTTATATAGGGGTCCCTACAGTTATTGGTAAAGATGGAGCCAAGTGGGTTATAGAAGTTCCTTTGACTGATACAGAAAACGAAAGAATGCAAGAGTCTGCTAAAACACTTAAAAACATCATAGATAAGTCATTCTAAGTTAACTAGAAAAGAAGCGGGTTAGATACTCGTTTCTTTTTTTTATGGAAATGAATGCGATTACATTATAATAAAACGTTATCATGATAAAATGACCATGTATTTGATTCTAATAATAACTATCAATAGAGTAAAATACTAGCTTTCTTAATTTTTATTATGTGAAAAAAATGTTGACATGAAAACGTATATTTGATATCATAAAGATGATCAAATGATCAATTTTCATTTAGGAGGAAAAAATGAAAAAATTAGGTTTATTGCCAAGGCTTATAATAGCCATCGTTGTAGGTATATTGATAGGTTTATTTGGACCAGCAATTATTGTTAGAATACTTATTACCTTCAACGGTTTATTTGGTAACTTCCTTAACTTTGTTATTCCATTAATCATTATGGGCTTTGTAATCCCTGGAATAGCAGACTTAGGAACAGAGGCAGGAAAGTTGCTAGCGATTACAGCAGGAATCGCATATTTGTCACAAGTTATCTTTGGATCAATTACTTTCTTTGTACAAAGTATATTACTACCTAACTTCATCAAAGTAGGTTCTATTAATTTTGATCCATCAGCAGAAAGTGGAAAAGTATTGGAACCATTATTTGAATCACCAATGGATCCAATATTTAGTGTAACAACAGCTCTTATTATTTCCTTTATTCTAGGAGTTGGTATAGCAGCAGTTAAAGGTGAAACTCTTAAAAAAGCAGTTCACGAATTTTCTGATATCATTGAAAAATTAATTGCTAATATCGTTATTCCATTATTGCCAATACATATTTGTGGTATCTTTGCAAACATGGCTTATCAAGGAACAGTAGCAACAGTTTTATCTACTTTCTCAAAAGTATTTATAATTGTAATTATCCTTCACTGGCTAACAATAACTACACAATTCTCAGTTGCAAGTGCTGTAGGCGGTGGAAATCCATTTGATAAGATTAAAAAGATATTCCCTGCATATATGACAGCAGTAGGTACACAGTCATCAGCAGCTACAATCCCTGTAACATTAAACCAAACTTATAAAATGGGTGTCAACAAGGGTATAGCAGATTTCGTAATCCCATTATGTGCTACTATCCACTTATCAGGATCAACCATAACTCTTACATCTTGTTCTATGGCTATCTTGATGCTAAAGGGAGAAGCAGTTTCCTTTGGTTCATACTTCCCATTCATTTTAATGCTTGGTGTAACAATGGTTGCAGCACCAGGAGTACCAGGTGGAGCAGTTATGGCAGCACTTGGTATCTTACAATCTATGCTTGGATTCACAGAACCAATGACAGCTCTTATTATCGCTTTGTATGTTGCTCAAGATTCATTCGGAACAGCTTGCAATATCTCTGGCGATGCCGGTATAGCTTGTATAGTAAACAAAATATCTGGATTTAAATTAGATCCAGCAGCTAATGCAGAATATATTTCATAATATATTTAGAGATAAGAATAGGACTCGATTTGGGTTCTATTTTTATCTTTAGCAACAAATTTAATATTATAATTAAGTAAAGGAGTACTTTAATGACAATCACAAGAAAAAAGAAAACCATGGATGGAAATACCGCAGCAGCACACGTATCTTATGCATTTTCTGATGTTGCAGCAATCTATCCTATTACACCATCTTCACCAATGCCTGAATTTATTGACAAGTGGGCTGCTCAAGGAAGAAAAAACCTTTTTGGAAATGAAGTATCAGTAACAGAAATGCAACACGAAGCTGGTGCTGCAGGAGCAGTTCACGGATCTTTAGCAGCTGGAGCTTTGACATCTACATACACAGCAAGCCAAGGATTTCTTCTAATGATTCCAGATATGTTCAAAATGGCAGGTGAGAGACTTCCTGCAGTATTCCATGTGGCAGCTCGTTCTATTTCTACTTGTACAATCAATATGTACGGCGACCACCAAGATGTTATGGCAGGTAGACAAACAGGTTTTGCTATGCTCGCATCAGGCTCTGTTCAAGAGATTATGGACTTATCTCCTGTTGCTCACTTAGCAGCAATTAAGGCAAGAATTCCTTTCGTTAACTTCTTTGATGGATTTAGAACAAGTCACGAGATTCAAAAAATCGAAGTTTGGGACTATGACCAATTTGAAGACATGGTTGATTATGATGCTATTGATGCCTTTAAAAACGATTCTCTATCTCCACACAGACCAACCATGCGTGGTGTATTTGAAAAGGGTGGATATTTCCAAAGAACAGAAGCACAAAACGAAGCTTATGATAGATTGCCAGCTATAGTTGAAGAATATATGGATAAGATTAATGAAAAAATAGGCACAGATTATTCATTATTCAACTACGTAGGTGATCCTGAAGCTACTGATATTATTGTGGCTATGGGTTCTGGTACAGATACTATTAACCAAACAGTCGACAGATTAAACGAAGAAGGTAGAAAAGTGGGACTAGTTAAGGTTCATCTATATAGACCATTTTCTGCTGAACACTTATTAAAAACTATTCCAGAAACAGTTGAAAGAATTGCAGTTTTAGATAGAACAAAGGAAAAAGGATCTGTTGGAGAACCTTTATACCTAGATGTAGTAGAAGTGTTTGCTAATTCTGACAGAAATCCAAAGATTATTGGCGGTCGTTTCGGTCTTGGACAAAAGGATACAAACCCAGCTCATATCAAGGCTGTATTTGATAATCTTGCAAGCGAAAACCCTAAGAATCACTTCACAGTTGGTATTGACGATGATGTAATGCATACATCACTTGACGTTGATAAGAGCTTCGTAATAGATGATGGCAAGACAAACAGATGTATCTTCTGGGGTAATGGTGGTGACGGTACTGTTGGTGCAAATAAAAACGCTATAAAGATTATAGGTGATAATACAGACATGTTTGCTCAAGGTTACTTCGACTACGATGCTAAGAAGAGTAATGGTCTAACACTATCTCACTTGCGTTTCTCACCAAACCCAATCCATGCAGCTTACCTAATAGATGAGGCAGACTTTGTATCATGCTCACCTCAAGCCTATGTTAAACAATACGAACTAACTAAAAATCTAAAAGATGGTGGAATATTCCTCCTCAATACAATTTGGAATATGGAAGAATTGGAAGAACATATGCCAGCTGCTATGAAAAAGGATATAGCAGAGAGAAATATCCAATTCTACACTGTAAATGCTTCAAAGATCGCTCTTGAAGTTGGATTAGGCCACAGAACAAACATGGTAATCCAAACAGCCTTCTTTATCCTATCAAAAGTTCTACCAATCGATGATGCTATAAATTATCTAAAAGAATCTATCCAAGCTTCATACGGAATGAAGGGTCAAGATATTGTCGATATGAACAACAAGGCAGTTGATAGGACAAGAGAAGAATTATCAAAGGTAGAAGTTCCAGAAAGTTGGAAGAATCTTAAGGTTGAAGCAGCAGAAGATAATTCTGATGAGCCAGACTTTATTAGAAATATGGTTAAACCAATCATCAATCTTCACGAAGATGACCTACCTGTATCAGCTTATCTACCATATGATGATGGACAATATATGGCTGGAACAAGCCAATATGAAAAGAGAGGTATAGCTCTATTTGTACCAGAATGGAAAATTGAAAATTGTATTCAATGTAACCAATGTTCATTTGTATGTCCTCACGCAACCATTAGACCATTCTTATTAGATGAAGAAGCTAAAGCAAATGCTCCAGAAGGCTTTGAAACAAAGAAGGCTATAGGTAAGGGACTAGAAGGATATGAATTTAGGATACAAGTATCTCCATATGACTGTATGGGATGTGGTAACTGTGTAGATGTATGTCCTGCTCCAACAAAGGCATTAGAGATGAAGCCAATTGATGAGCAAATAAATAAGCAAGCTGATAATTGGGAATATGCTCACAACAAAGTTGGATACAAAGATGACGAAATTGAAGCTAATAATGTGAAGAACTCACAATTCTCAAGACCTCTACTAGAATTTTCTGGAGCATGTGCAGGATGTGGAGAAACACCTTACGCTAAGCTAATCACCCAACTATATGGTGACCATCAACTTATCTCAAACGCTACAGGATGTTCATCAATCTGGGGTTCATCAGTTCCATCAATGCCATATTGTACAAACAGCAAGGGAGAAGGTCCTGCTTGGGCATCATCATTATTTGAAGATGCAGCAGAATACGGTTACGGAATGCTTTTAGCAAGCAAGGCTAACAAACTTGCCCTAGAAAATCTAATGAAGAAATTCTTAGGACTACATGTACAAAGCCCATTAAATGAAGCCTTTAATGAATGGTTAGAAAACAACAATGATTTTGAAGCAAGTAAGAAAGCAGCAATAAAAATAGAGTCACTTTTAGGTAATGAGATCGACGATCCAGAAGCTAAGAGAATTGTTGGAAGAGTTAAGTCGCTTAAGGACTACATGGTTAAGAAGAGCCAATGGATATTCGGTGGTGACGGCTGGGCTTATGATATAGGATTTTCTGGAGTAGACCATGTTCTAGCAAGTGGAGAAGATATCAATATCATTGTATTTGATACAGAAGTTTACTCTAACACAGGTGGCCAATCATCAAAGGCAACACCACTTGCAGCAGTTGCTAAATTTGCGGCATCTGGTAAGAAAGTACGTAAAAAAGACCTAGGTCTAATGATGACAACATATGGATATGTATATGTTGCTCAAGTTGCTATGGGAGCAAACCAAGCCCAAACACTTAAGGCAATCAAGGAAGCTGAGGCTTATCCAGGACCATCTCTAATCATAGCTTACGCTCCATGTATCAACCACGGTATCAAGGCAGGAATGGGTAAGACTCAAAGAAGAGAAAAAGAAGCAGTTGCTTCAGGTTACTGGCATCTATGGAGATTCAATCCACTTCTAGCTACAGAAGGAAAGAATCCATTCATCCTAGATTCAAAAGATCCAGAAGAATCCTTCCAGGAATTCCTTCAAGGTGAAGTTCGTTATGCATCACTTAAGAAGGCTTTCCCTGAAAGTGCAGACCAACTATATGCAGAAGCTGAAGAAGCAGCACGTGAAAGACTAGAATCTTACAAGAAAATGGCTCAAGGAAAATAAAAGAGGTAGTTATGACAGCAAATTTAGAAATGATTAAAGAAGCAAGAGAAATTCTTGAAGGTAATATTGAAAAGACTCCAATTTATACAGCATCTAGAATGGGTGAAAACCTATATATTAAAATGGAAAACTTACAAAAGACAGGTTCCTTTAAACTTAGAGGAGCCTTCAACAAAATAGCCCATCTTACAGATGAGCAAAAGAAAAAGGGAGTAATATCTTGCTCAGCTGGAAACCACGCTCAAGGTGTGGCCCTATCAGCGACAAGGCAAGGAATCAAATCATATATCTGTATCCCATCAATTGCACCTCTTTCTAAAATCGAAGCAACTAGGGGCTACGGTGGTGAAGTAATAATAGTAGACGGAACCTTTGATGATGCCCAAGCTAAGGCATATGAGCTTCAAAAAGAGAGAGATTTAACCTATGTTGCACCATTTGATGATGAATACGTACTATCAGGCCAAGGAACAATAGGTCTTGAGATCTTAGAGCAACTCCCTGATGTAAAATACATCGTAGTACCTATCGGTGGGGGCGGACTAATTTCAGGAATAGCCCTAGCCGTTAAATCTTTAAGACCAGATGTAAAAATCATAGGTGTAGAGCCAGAAACAGCTGCATCAATGTTAGCTTCAAGAAAAGCTGGTAAAATCGTAACACTTGATTCTGCAAACACTATGGCTGATGGTATAGCTGTCAAAAAACCAGGTGAAATTACATTTGATCTATGCGAAAAATATGTCGATGAAATAGTTACAGTATCAGAAGATGAGATAACCAATGCTATCCTAAGACTTCTAGAAGAAAGTAAGGTAAGTGCAGAAGGAGCAGGAGCTTCATCTGTCGCAGCAGTTCTTTCAAAAAAATATGATTTCTCTGATGGAAAAGTCTGTGCGGTTCTTTCTGGTGGTAATATTAACGTTAACACAATCTACCAAATCATTAACTCTGGTCTATTCAAAACTGGAAGACTTGCAGAAATTACCACAACTATCTCCGATAAACCAGGCGAGCTAATCAGACTACTCACTATAATCAAAGACTTGGGCGCAAATATCAAAGATATCGACCAATTCAAATCAGCTGAGACAGTTGGATTCGATCATGCCGTAGTAAGAATCATAGCAGAAACTTACAACAAGGAACATAGAAACCAAGTATACCAAGCTCTAGCAGATGCAGGTTACGAAGAAAGTCATATAAGACGCGACAAATAGCAGAAAAAAAGAAAAAATGGTGCACGGACTGTGTTCGTGCATCTTTTTCTTTGCCTATAATTCATAGATAATAATATTTTGTATTTTAGATTTTCCTTGATTATGGTAGAATATAATTAATTGTTAGATTTCAGAAGGAGGATTTATGTCAGATTATATTATTAGTTCTGAATCTATAATGGATTTATCCGCCGACTATGTGAAAGAGCTCGGCATTAGTTTTATAAAATCAAATTACGAACTTAATGGAGAAATATACTTAGATGATTTTGGTCAAAGCTTAGATATGGAGGAATTCTATAGAAATATGGAAGAAGGTGCAACTCCAAGCACAGCTGCCATTAACACCCAAGCTTATTTAGACTATTTTGAAGAGCTCCTACAGAAGGATATGGATATTATCCATGTTTGCCTATCTTCAGGTCTATCGACACAATATTCATGCCTTATACAAGCAATTGATGTCCTTAAGGAGAAATATCCTGAAAGGAAAATTTACCCTATAGATTCAAAGATGGCTTCATCTGGGGTTGGTCTTCTTGTAGATAAACTCGTAAGTCTTAAAAAAGAAGGGATGAGTATCGAAGATCTATATGAATGGGCAGAGAAAAACACACTTCATGTTATAAGTTATACTAGCAACGAAAACTTGGAATATGTCGCAAGAGGTGGAAGGATATCAAAAACTGCTGCAAACATTGGAAATCTCCTAAAAATTTGTCCTCTAATAGAGATTGATGATCAAGGCCATATGCAGGTAACTCAAAAAATCAGGACAAAGAAAAAACTTCTCAAGAACTTAGTTGATAGGATGGAGAAAAACGCTGTTGGTGGTGTAAATTACAATGACAAATTATTCATAAGTCATGCGAGCAATGAAGATACAGCCATTGAATTAAAGGAGATGATGGCAGATAGGTTTAAAGAAATTTCTGCTATAGATATATTTGAAATTGGTCCTACAATAGGTAGCCACATTGGTCCGGGAACTATTACAATGTTTTATTGGGGAGAAAAAAGATTAGGATAATTAAGAGAAAACGCTTGTCCAAAAATTTAAAACTTGTATAATAATCTTAGATAAATAATTAACAAATACAAGGAGGCTATATGACCTACAAAACATTTTCAGTACCAAACACAATTATTCATGGAGAGGATGCCTTAGAATATCTATCAACTATCGATGGTAAAAAGGCAGTTCTTGTAACTGGAGGATCTTCCATGAAAAAATTTGGATTTTTGGAAGAAGCAAAAGATCAGCTAGAAAAAGCAGGCATTGAAGTCGATATAATTGATGGTGTAGAGCCAGACCCATCAGTTAAGACTTGCCTTGAAGGTGGCAAGAGAATGGAAGAATTCGAACCAGATTGGATAATTGCAATCGGTGGAGGATCTGCTATGGATTCAGCAAAGGCTATGTGGGTTTTCTATGAATATCCAGGATATGACTTTACAAAGCTCGCTGAGTTTGATAATCCACCCCTTAAAAATAAAGCCAAACTTATTTGCATCCCATCTACCTCTGGAACAGCTTCAGAAATTACAGCATTTTCTGTAATAACTGATACAGAAAAAGAAATTAAATACCCTCTCGTTCACCCGGACTTCGTACCAGAAGTTGCGATCTTAGATACAAGAATTCCTGCCAAGATGCCAGAAAAAGTAACAGCTGCTACAGGAATGGATGTTATGACTCATGCGGTAGAGGCCTTTGTTTCAACAAGTGCTGATGACTTTACCGATCCTTATGCCATTAGAGCTATCGAATTAGTTTTTGATAATCTTGAAAAAGCCTATAAGAATGGAAGCGATATGGATGCACGTGAGAAGATGCACACGGCGTCAACTATTGCAGGAATGGCCTTTACCAATGCTTCTTTGGGTATAGTTCATTCTATGGCCCATAAGATTGGAGGAGTTTTCCATCTAACTCACGGAGAGGCAAACGCTATAATGTTACCATATATTATTGATTACAATAGAAAATCTTGTGATAAGTATGAAAAACTTGAAAAGATCTTAGGTATAGACGATATAGCAGAAGAAATTAGAAAATTAAATGAAAAAGTCGGTATTGCTCCTAATATTAAAGAAGGAGAAAATACAGTAATTAGCGAGGAAGATTTCCTTAATCACCTTGATGCAATGAGTGAAAATGCCTATAAGGATGCTTGCACATTGACAAATCCTAGGGAAACTTCAGCTAGTGATATCAAGAAAATCTACAAAGCGAGCTTCTATGGAGAAAAGATAGACTTCTAGAAATAAGAGAGATGTTTAATTTAACGAAATGGATAACTATCTTAAAAACTGAGATATAATGGTTTTCATTTACATTAATATAGATTAAACATCTCTTTTTTCTAATAGTATAATATATAGGCAAGAAGGACTTCTATAAGGACGCTACAAGAGTATTAGAAGAAGTTCAAGAAGAGAATAAAGGATTTAAACTTAGTTGATAGATTTGAAGCGGTTATTGCAAGCGATGACTTTGCAAATATAGCAAGGCTTGTACCATCCTTGATTCTTATGGTTGTATGTAGGGTATAAAATAGTGGAGTCTATCCACTTCACAATGGCAAGGCGATTTTCAATGAAAATTCAATCGTCTACGGGCCTACAACTATGGCAAGCCTTGCCTACGATTATTTGAAAGGAGAAAATAAATGAAATTAATTTGCTATAAGAGATGTACAACATGTAAGGGTGTCGAGAAAATGCTAGATGAGAAGAATATCTCCTATGAACTAAGAGATATTAAAGATGATAATCCTACAAGAGATGAACTAAAATCATGGCATGAAAAAACAGATTATGATATAAAAAGATTCTTCAATACATCTGGAAAAATCTATAGGGAAGAGAATTTAAAAGATAAGCTAAAAGAGATGACTTTAGATGAAAAATATGACCTTCTCGCGACAGATGGAATGCTTGTCAAAAGGCCAATTCTTTTTACAGATGATGGCAAGATCCTTGTTGGTCCTGATGTTAAAAAATACGTAGAGACTTTATAATGAATTTAGATCCTAGTAGAATAGCAAAGCTTGATGATGATAAGTGCCTTGATGAACTCATAAACTTTATCAAGATTCAAGTATCTGATGAAGACGATCCAATAGCCCTTATGGCCAATGTTTCCGCCTTTATCAAGGCCTATGTCAGAGATTTGAATTGGGCAGGCTTTTATATAGTAAGAGATGAAGGCTTAATCCTAGGTCCCTTCCAAGGTCTTCCAGCTTGTACTAGGCTTTCCTTTGATAAGGGAGTTTGTGCTAAGGCCTATAGGGATAGACAAATCGTTAAGGTTGATGACGTAGGGGAGTTTAAAGATCATATAGTTTGTGATAGTAATTCAAAATCAGAGCTTGTTATTCCTATATTTAATGAAGAAGACCTAGTTTGTTTAATTGATTTAGACTCACCTGAACTTTCTCGTTTTACAAATCTTGAGATAGAGAAATTTAGGGAGATTGGTCAAATTTTAGAAAATAGAATCTATTTATAAAGAGTAAGATAAGCTGCTGGCTAAAGAATCCTAAAACTCTATTAAGGGTGATTTATGATGACTATAGTCAGCGGCTTTTTAGATGAATTGAAAATCCTATCTCATTTCGAATTGTAAAAATATCTTAAAATTATATAAAATACTTATATTTTCTTTCATTTATTAGTATAATAATCGGTAAGCCAGATAGAATTAAATAAAAAAACTTATATAATACTATAAGTATATTATAGAATGAAAAGAGAGGTTTGTATGACACATGCTAGCTATGTAATTAGCGCAACATCTTCTGTCGATATTAGCGAAGAACTCTTTGAAAGGTTAGATGTGAAATGGATTCCCTTCCATTATCAGATAGACGGAAGAGATTTTTTAGATGATTTGGGAGAAAGTATAAGTCTTAGCGACTTTTATGAAAAAATGATCGCAGGTTCTTACTCAACTACCAGCCAAATAAATGTTTTTGAATATCTTAATTATTTTGAACAATTCCTAGAAAAAGGCAAGGATATAATCCATCTTTGCTTATCTTCAGGAATAACTGGGGAATATAATAATGCACTAATAGCAAAAGATGAGCTTTTGGGAAAATACCCTGAAAGAAAAATCTTTGTGCTAGATTCACTTAATGCTTCGGCTGCCCAATTTTTGTTAGTTAAAGAAATGGCGAAAATGCGAGACCAAGAAAAAAGTATTGAAGAAATCAATGACTGGGTGATAAATAATAGAGATAGGGTAAATGGTTGGTTTTTAAGCTCAGATCTAACCTATTATATTAGGGGTGGCAGGATATCCAAGACTAAGGGAGCTGTTGGCAATGCTTTAAATATCTGTCCGGTTATGGAAGTTAACAGATTTGGTGAGCTAATAGTAAGAGAAAAGGTAAGGACTAAAAAGCGTGCCGTCAAGGTCCTTCTAAAGAAGATGGCGACTTTAGCAGACGATGGTAAAGATTATGATAAGGAATGTTTGATTATCCATTCACATGACTATGAAGGAGCTATTGGCCTTAAGGAAAAAGTTTTAGAAAGTTTCCCTAAGATAAAAAAGGATATTGAAATTTATCAATTTGGAACTATAATAGGAAGTCATACGGGACCTGGAACCTTGGCCCTAGTATTTTGGGGTGAAGAAAAGGGAAGATAGTTAGGAGGATGGATGAGACTAAGACATAAAGCAAATGCAATTCCTGAGATGAAGGAAAATAAAAAAATATATTTTGATGCTAGTGTAAACAAGGGAAAGTGGAAGGAAATTTTTGGTAATGATAATCCTATACATCTGGAAATTGGTGCTGGTAAGGGAGACTTTATCACACAAATGGCCAATTCTAATAAGGATATAAACTACATAGCCTTGGAAATGAACACTAATGCCTTTGTTGTAGCTAGTAGAAAAATGCTTGATGAAGAAATGAAAAACGTAAGGGCTATAATCGGAAATGCCGAAAACCTCGAAGACTTCTTTGATAAAGGTGAAGTTGATAAAATTTATCTCAATTTCTCTACTCCTTGGCCTAAAAAACGCCATCATAAGAGGAGACTATCCCATAAGAGATTTTTGGATAGATATAAGCAAATAATATCTGATGGAGCAGAGCTTGAGCTAAAGACAGACAATGAAGACTTTTTTGATGCCAGCTGCGCCTACTTTGTGGACTTTGGTATGGATATAGAAAAAGTCGATAGGGACCTTGATATCAATGAATCAGTTGTTACAGAATATGAGGCGAAATTTAGAAAAAGAGAAATGCCAATATATTTTGTAGCTGCTAAATTTTAAATTAGCTTGGGAGATTAGCTATGAAAAGTAAAAAAACTAAAAGACTAATAAGTGGGATTCTTTTTCTAATAGTTCTAGTCTTTGTTTCGTATTTTTTTGGGATGAAGGCAGGAGTATTCAAGACTAAAGAAGAAGTAACAAGCGACATTGTAAAAGAACAACTAGTAAGCGTTAAAGAGCTTACTACATTAAAATACCGCTACACAAACGTAGGGTCTTTCGAAAACGACAATGAGTTTTATGGAATGAAAATTCCTTTCACTACCAAGAAATTTATCATCTCCTATGATGGAGAAATCAGTGCGGGGATTGATTTAGAAAAAGCTAAGGTAGATATTAATGATGAGAAGAAATCTATAAATATATCTCTACCTCAAGCCAAAATCTTATCCCATCAGATAGATGAGGACTCTCTTACGATCTTTGATGAGAAAGAATCTATCTTCAACCAATTAAAGATAAAAGACTTCTCAGAATTTCGTAAAAATGAGATGAAAAAGACCGAACAAGAACTCTTAGAAAAGGGTTTTTTGGAAGAGGCAAGTAAAAAGAGTAAGGATGCTATTATAGAAATACTAAATATAAATCCACTTATAAAAGACGAATATACTGTTAAGGTAAATTAAAAGTCCGCTAGCTATCTGCTTTAAGATAGTTAGCGGATTTTTAGCTTAAGAAAAAACTTACTAGAGGATAAAGGATTATTTGATGGGCCAGATAAATTGGCATAGAAAATCTTCCAATCTTTGCTAGGGTATTGTCAGACCCCTTACTTAAATTCTTTTCCTTAAGATAATTTCCTGTACCTAATCCAGAAAGATAAGCCAAGATCCAAGGTATTATAGGAAAATAATCTGTCGAAGTAAAGCCAGATGAAGGAAAACCAAGGATAAAGATATTATTTTCATATAAATAATCGAATATTCCAATGCCAGCTAAGGAAAATCGAGGTATATTGTAAGTTCCAATAAAAACTAATAGAAAAATAATAGCAAAGTATGGAGGAATCTTCCAGGATTTTTGGATAAGTCCAGCAATAATCATAGAAAGGCCCAAGCCGTTTAATACTCCCCATACAATCAATTGGTCTTTTGCAAAAATATATGTGCTAATTGTAATAGCAAATCCTATAATCGAAGTCTTTATTCCTCTTTTTATATTCTTGTCAAATGGGAGTAGGCTTGATGTAATTCCCGAGATTAGAAAAAACGATAGGGCTATTGAAAGTTGCCATATTCTATTGAAAGTAGTTCCATCATACCAGCTTATGGGTCTATAATAATTAATATTATATGCTAGGTGGAAAAGGACCATTGATATAATAGTAAAACCCCTAAAGCTATCTAAATAATAATTTCTCTTCATAAAAACTCCTTGTTCAGATTATACCACTTAGGGTAAGTGTGTAGTAAGACGTGAGAAAGAGAAAAGGAGTTTATATGAAAAAAATAGCAGTATTAGTAGAATCACTATTCGAAGAAAGTGAATTAATATATCCATATCATAGACTAAGAGAGGACTTCGAAGTTGTCCTTGTAGGAAGTGAGAAGGACGTTGAGTATCCATCAAAGTCTGGCTATAAGGTAAAATCAGATATATCAAGTAAAGAAGCTGACCCAAGTGAATTTGATGGGGTATATATACCAGGTGGCTACTCACCAGATGGAATGAGACAGCATGAGGCTACTGTCGATTTTGTAAAAAAAATACACGAAAACGGTAAGCCAATAGCTGCTGTATGCCACGGTCCATGGGTTGTTGCTGATGCAGGACTTTTGGATGGAGTAAAAGCCACCTCAACTCCTACTATCAAAAACGACATTGTAAATGCTGGTGCAAAATGGGAGGATAGCGAAGTCGTTGTAGACAATAATATAATTACAAGTAGATCCCCTAAAGACCTACCATCCCACGTAAAGGCATTTGTTGATGCTTTAAAATAATATAAGATCTTAGCCCCAAAATCCCTAGGGATAGCGGGGTTTTCTCTTGCTCAAAAGATCTTTATTAATTATAATATGAAGGTGGAGGATATAATGGAAAATTTTGATCAATATTACGAATTTATATTAAATAGGGGAAGTACAAACGGGGGACACAGCCTAGAGAAAATAAAAAGTCTCTTGGAATATTTTGACAATCCTCAGGATAAAATAAAGGTAATCCACATTGCAGGTACAAATGGTAAGGGATCTACTGCAAATATGATTGCCAATACACTTTCAAGCAAAAACAGGGTCGGCCTATTTACTTCACCATATATGACTAAGATAAATGAAGCTATATCAATTTCTGGTGTTGATATAAGCGAGGAGGATTTTGCAAACATAATTGACAGATTAAGGGAACCTTTAGTAGAATTGGACGCAAAAGGCCTTCACAATTCTTATTTTGAAGTTTTGACAGCTATAATGTATATTTATTTTTATGAAAAAAAGGTAGACGTCGCAGTTGTAGAAGTTGGACTTGGAGGTAGTCTTGATTCAACTAATATTATAAAAAGTCCGATAGCCTGTGTAATAACGACAATATCTAAGGATCATATCCAAATCCTAGGAGATAGTCTAGAAGAAATAGCCCAGAATAAGGCTGGAATTATAAAAGATGATTCTGAAGTATTCCTATATCCAAAGGAAGGTGCTGTAGAAGAAGTTTTCGTAGAAAAGGTAAGAAATACTTCTAGCAGGCTCCATACTTTTGATAAGACAGAGATAGAAATAATTAAAACAAGTCCCGATTACAATGAGTTTTCATTTAGGTCTTATAAGAATATTAAAACAGGGCTAGTTGGCCTCCATCAGATTTATAATGCAGTGACAGCTCTTATAACTTTGGATTTCTTAAAAGAAGAGTTCAATCTAAGTAATAAAGATATCTATGATGGATTATTGACTACGAGAAATCCTGGACGACTTGAACTTATAAATAATAATCCAAGAGTCTTAGTAGACGGATCTCACAATAGGGAAGCCATAGATGCGTTGACCTATGCCATATCTTCCTACAAATATAGAAAACTTATAGTAGGATTTTCTATATTAAAGGATAAGGATTATAATTATATAATTGATTCCTTGGCCAAGCTTGCTGATGAAATTATAGTTACAAAAATAAAGGATAATCCTAGGGCTTTTAATACAGATGAACTTTATAGCTTAGTAAAGGATAAAGGGAAAGAGGTAATAGAGATAAAAGATCCAATTAAGGCTTATGAGTATTCCAAAGAAAAAGCTAGTGAAAACGACTTGGTCCTTTGGTGTGGATCCTTGTATTTGGTGGGAGATATATTAAAATATGAAAAAGCTCCTCATTAAGGAGCTTAAAGTAAATCTTTGATTTGAGTGAAAAACATGGAGGGGCTGAGTTTTTCTGTTCCTCTTTTTTTAATTGTTAGAAGATGGAGATTTTTCTTAGCCCTAGTCATTGCAACATACATTACTCGTCTTTCTTCCTCGATTTTCTTTCCTATATCTTCATTATCGACAATTATAGGAAATTCGTTTTTAACCATATTTATAACGAATACATTATCATACTCTAATCCCTTGGATTTATGGATGCTCGAAAGAATAAGGTCGGAAGTAGAAGTTGAGAGCTTCTTTTCAAGCTTATCCTTCTTTTCATAAAAGTCTTCAATACTTACCATATTTTTTGTAAAGTTAACCATCGATTCAACAAAGAGATCCTTATTTACAACTTCTTCCCTATATTTTTTGCTGAAATTTGTAATGTAAGATTTATAGTCCATATATTTATAAATATAGGAAATTTTCTTATCAAGACTAAGCTGTCTTATATGTTTTAATTGTTTTTCCTTTTGTATTAGGGTCTCTATCTTATAGTCTTCCAAATCCATCTCGTATAGGCCCTCAAATACATTATTATTAAGACCCTTATAAGAAAGCTTATCTACTTCTTTTTTATTGAGGAAAGTTCCCATCTTGTAATAAATCTCGCAAAAAAGGTCAAGCCTGTCAAAGTCATCAGAAAATTCAATTATATTAAATAAATCATCTATGATTTTTGATTCAAAGAAATTGAGGCTAGTAATATTTACAGAAAAATCAAGACCATCTTCCATTAGAAAGGAAATTATATTTAAAGCTTGGATATTATTCCTAAATAAAATTGCGTTCTTTTCACCTTTTTTTATATTTTCTATGATATATTTGTATTCGTCTCTAACGTTTCTTAGACTTCTGATAGTAATTTTTCCGGAAAAATCATTATTAGTAAATAAATCTTTGGGATAACGGTTCTGGTTAGTATCGATAAAAGCCTTAGAAATATTTACGATGTTTTTTGAAGACCTATGGTTTTCTGTCATCTCTATAATTTTTAAATCAGGATAGATAGACTTTAAATTTAACAAATATGAGACATCAGAAGCCCTAAATGAGTAAATTGACTGGTCATCATCAGCTACTATCATCAAGTTATTTAGGGGAGCTGCGATTTTTTCTATAATTTTAAATTGAATTAGAGAAGTATCTTGTCCTTCATCTACTTGTATATATTTGTATTTATTCCTAATAGAATTTAAAAGTCTTTGGTCGTTTTGAATTAATTTAAGGGCCATAACTTGCATATCATCAAAATCTATATAGAAATTTCTTATCTTGAAATTCTCGTATGCCCTATAGATTTGAAGGCTATTTTTCACCTTGGAGTCTTCTAGATAGGTCTCATCAATCATGGCATTTTTCATATAAGATGTTAATCTGAAAAACTCATTTAGATCTTCTTTTGATATTTTTTTATTATTGATTTTAAAGTAAATCTTCCTAATCAAATCGTATTTATTATAAAGGTCATCGGATTCTAATAGTCTTAGATTCCTATTATTTTTTTTGAGATAATTTCTTATAATTATATAGCAAAAGGCATGGATAGTCATAAAGGTCGCATCTGAAAAATTGTATCTTTCCTTCATATCTAAGGCTTGTGTTTTGGAGAAAGTTATGGTAAGGATATGCTTAGGATCAATAGTTTTAGACAAGAATTTAATTCTTTCCAAAAGCATAGTAGTTTTCCCCGCTCCAGGGCCTGCAAGGACCAAAATTGGACCATCTTTGTGCCTTAAGGCTAAATTTTGTTGGCTAGTTAGTTTCATATCTTTATTTTATCATATTAATTTCTTTAAATATATGTTAAAATATAAGAAGAAGAAAATAATAGATGGGGGAAATAATGCTTACACAAAATTTTTTGAAATCAAGAACATCAACTAGAGACTTTAAAGAAGATAATTTATCAAGCAAAGTAGTAGAAGAATTAAACAAAGAAATGGAAGCTGCTGCTACAAAGCACGGCAAAGAAGACATTAAATTCTTACTACTAACAGATGGTGCCGACGTCTATCAAAAACTCCAAGGTCTAGCAGGCTATAAGGGAGTTATGATCAAGGCTCCAAGCTATATTGCTTTGAACACTCTAAATGATAAAAAAGAGACCTATGTCAAAGCTGCTTACGCTATGGAAGAGCTAATTACTAAATTAAATGAACTTAAACTTGGAAATTGCTGGATTACTGTAAGTGAGGTGGAAGAAGATATCAAGAAATCTGCCTTCAACTATACAGAAGGTGATGTTTCAATACTATTAGCCATAGGATATCCAATAGATGATACAGTTAGAGAGCACAAATACTATGATAGACTTGCAAATTCTGATTTGGTATATATAGATAGCTTTGATAATCCTGCAAGCGATGAAGATCTTGAGCAAAGGGGACTTAATAGTATCTTTGATTATGCGAAATATGCTCCTTCAGCATACAATTCTCAACCTTGGAGATTCTTAATAGAAGATGATAAACTTTCAATTTATATCAAAGACTATGCAGGCGATGTAAATTTAATAGATGCAGGTATAATAATGTATTATATTGACGAATTAGGAAAGACAATTTCATCTAATAGCAAGTGGGAGATCAAACCAGTTGTAGATGGAAGCGAATATAGCTATATCGCAAGTAAGAATTTATAGAATAATGGGCGCACAAGCGTCCTTATTTTAATGGAGGAGTTAGAATTGATAAGATTATATACAGAAAAAGATTTTGAAAAGATGAGGGCAGCGGCTGAAATTCTCTGCCAAACTCATCTGGCTATAAAAGAAATTATCAGGGAAGGAATTACTACCTTAGAACTTGATAAATTTGCAAATGAGTTCATTACAAAACACAAAAAAGCAATCCCTGCCCAACTAGGCTATGGGGATTTTCCATTTACCCTATGCATATCAGTAAATGATGAGATATGCCACGGTTACCCAACAGACTACGTCCTACAAGAAGGGGATATTGTTTCAATAGATAATGTTATTGACCTTGATGGTGGTCTTGCTGACTCATGCTGGACTTATACAATCGGTAAGATGAGTGAAGAAGATCAGAGATTAGTCGATGTAGATCTAGAATGCCTAAAAAAAGGAATAGAGGCTGCCCTTCCAGGAAATAGGATAGGAGATATCGGTGCCGCTATTCAAGAATATGTTGAAGATGAGAATGGATTTTCTGTTATAAGAGACTTTATAGGTCACGGTATAGGTAAGGAAATGCACGAAGATCCCCAAGTTCCTCACTACGGTAAGGCAGGAAGAGGTCCTAGAATCGAAGCTGGTATGGTATTTACTATTGAGCCAATGATTGCTGCTGGTGATTGGAAGATGAAAGTTGACGATAACGGTCGGACTGCAAGGACAAGAGATGGGTCCAAATGCTCTCAATTCGAACACCAACTAATAATTCATGAAGATGGACCAGAGATAATTACTGACCAGGATAAGTATAAGCTAACGGAAGACGACTTAGTTTTTATAGAAAATTATAAGAAAAGAAATAATATATAGGAAAAGCACGGCCAAATGAGCTGAACCCCTCCATCCGTATTCCGGATTTTGGGGTTCAGGTCAAAACTGCCGTGCTTTTATATATCCTCTAGAGATATTTGGTTTTTGTATTTTTCTTTTTCTCTCATTTTTTTGTTATAACAAGATCTGCATAGGGGTTCGTATAAATCTTTTGAACCAATTTGGATACGAGATTCATCCGAAGTCTTCCTATAAGATGCCCAGGCATCTTCTCCACAAGAAGCGCAAATTGCGTGGTGCTTTACAAGCTCGTCAGCTATGGGCATAATTTCTTTTATAATCTCAAATGGTTGGGTCTTATAGTCCATATCAAGCCCTGATACAACTATAGTAATTTTCATTGCCATTAGTTCGTTGAATATATCTATAACTTCGCTAGGCTCGTTAGGGAAGAATTGTAATTCATCAATTCCTATACAGTCTATATCGTTATTTTTGGCATAAGCTAAGATTTCTCTTAAGTTTTCAACCTTGTGGGCGTCTAATTGTAAGTTATCGTGGCTTACAATCTTTCTCTCGTCATCTCTACTGTCAATCGATGGTTTAAAGGCTACGATTTTATAATTTGCTATCCTCATCCTATAGAGCTCTCTCCAAAGGGAGGTTGTTTTTCCTGAAAACATAGAGCCGGTGTGGACGATCAATCTTCCTTGCTTTTTCATAGTGTCTCTATACATTAAACTTAAAGTTGACTACATCGCCATCTTGCATGATGTAATCTTTTCCTTCTTGTCTTAGGAGGCCTTTTTCTTGGGCCTTGTGGATTGAACCAGATTCTACTAAGTCATCATAAGAAACAATTTCTGCCTTGATAAATCCTCTTGATATATCAGAATGGATTTTACCAGCGGCGTCTACTGCCTTTGTTCCATTAGTGATAGTCCAAGCTCTTGTTTCCATCTCACCAGTTGTCAAAAATGACATAAGGTTAAGCGTTTTATATGAGTCTTTGATTACCTTGTCTGTACCTGATTCTTCAAGGCCGATCATAGCTAAAAATTCCGCTCTTTCTTCTTCATCTTCGATTTCAGAAATTTCTTGCTCAATTTTAGCGGAAACTACAGAAACTTCAGCTCCTTCGCTTTTGGCAAATTCACGAACCTTCTCCACATATGGATTATCCTTGCCATCATTTGCAGCGTCTTCTTCGTTGACATTGCATACATAAATGATTGGCTTTGTAGAAAGAAGCTGATAGGCCCTAAGCATTTTGTTTTCTTCTTCATTTAAGTCTAATATTCTTGCGGATTTGCCTTCTTCTAGAACTTCCTTAATCCTTTCTAGAAGTTCAACCTCGCTTCTTACGCTTTTATCACTTCTTGCAACCTTTTTTCTTTTCTCTAGGACCTTATCTACAAGTTCTAGATCAGAGAAAATCAACTCGAGATTGATTGTTTCTATGTCTCTTAGTGGGTCAACTGATCCATCTACGTGAGTTACATTAGCATCATCGAAGCATCTTAAGACTTCAACTATTGCCTCTGTTTCTCTGATATTAGACAAGAACTTATTTCCTAATCCTTCTCCCTTTGAGGCGCCCTTTACAAGTCCAGCTATATCATAGAATTCTACAACTGCAGGAACTATCTTTTTACTAGAGCTCATTTCTGATAGAACTTCTAGCCTTTGATCAGGTACATTTACAAGACCTACATTTGGATCTATAGTCGCAAATGGATAGTTGGCAATAAGTGCACCCGCTTTGGTAATGGCATTGAATAATGTTGATTTTCCAACATTAGGCAAGCCTACTATTCCTAATTTCATTTAATCACTCCATCCACTTTTTTATTTTTGCAATGATAATATTATAATTGTTTTAAAAGAAATATCAATCAGAATATAAGATGAATTATTGTAATATTAGCTTGTTTAATCTCTTTAATGAAATAAATTATGTAAAGAGATTATTATTAGTATAATATAGATATATGATTACTTTAAGATTTTAAGGAGAAAAACATGAATATCAACGAACGATTAGAAAAACTTAGAAATCTAATGAGAGAAAGAAATATAGATGCTTATATAGTACCAACTTCTGATCCACATCAGTCAGAATATTTATCTGATTATTACAAAACTCGTGAATTTATATCAGGCTTTACAGGATCTGCTGGTACAGCCCTCATTACTATGAATGAGGCTCTTCTATGGACTGACAGTAGATATTTCTTGCAAGCCGCAAAGGAGCTTAAGAATTCTGACTTTCAATTGATGAAAATGGGAGTGGAAGGTGTTCCTAATCTAATCGAATACTTGGACGGAAATATAGGTGAATTCGGGAAGATTGCCTTCGATGGCAAAAATTTCTCAGTAAAAGCCTACAAGGATTTAAGCGAAAGTATGGGTGCAAGGATTTTGGTATCTGATGTTGATTATATCTCCCAAATCTGGACAGATAGACCAAGCCTTAGAAAAGATAAGGCTTGGATTATGGAAGATAAATATGCAGGTGAAAGTATCTCACAAAAGCTCCTTCGCCTTAGAGAAAAAATGTCAGATAAAGGTTATGATTACACCTTCATAGGTTCCCCAGAAGATGTTTGTTATCTTTTAAATATTAGAGGTAATGATGTCGATTATAATCCGGTTCTTTTATCATATGCTCTAATATCTAAGGATGAAGCCTACTTGTGTATTGATGAAGATAAAATTCCTGGAGAAGTAAGTGATTATCTAGAAGCTAATGGTGTAAAATTATATTCTTATGATTCTATCTTTAAGCTTCTTAATAATATTGCTGGGAAAAATAGAATTTTCCTCGACCCTGAAAGAACAAATGTCGCCATATATGATAGCATTAATTCCAATGTGAAGGTAAGTCTTGGTACAAATATAACAACTGATATGAAGGCGATTAAAACAGATGTTGAGATAGAAAATATTAAAAAAGCCTATATTAAGGACGGTATAGCCTTAACCAAGTTTTTCGCTTGGCTAGAAGTTGGGGCAAAGACGGGAAACTTAAATGAGCTCTTAGCAAGTAAGAAACTCCAAGATTTAAGGAAAGAAGATGAATCCTACATTGAAGATTCCTTCGAAACAATAGCAGGCTATAAGGAAAATGCAGCTATAGTTCACTATGCTCCACAAGCTACTGGCTCTAAGACAATCAAAGATGAAGGTATGATCCTAGTAGATTCTGGTGCTCATTATAAGGAAGGAACTACAGATATTACTAGGACAGTAGCCCTAGGAAGATTAACAGATCAGGAAAAAACTGACTATACCCTAGTATTAAAATCATTCTTAAGTTTGTTTCTAGCTAGGTTTAAAGACAAGACTAACGGTCAAAGACTTGATGCTCTAGCAAAATATCCACTTTGGCAAGCAGGTAAGGACTTTTTCCATGGAACAGGCCATGGCGTTGGCTTTGTACTTACTGTACATGAGGGACCACAAAGAATTTCTGAAAGAGATGATAGCAGGTTTGTAGAAAACATGACTACATCAATCGAGCCAGGCCTTTATATAGAAAATTCACACGGAATAAGAATTGAAAATGAAGCCTATGTAAAAAGAGCTATGGAAAATGAATTTGGAAAGTTTAATCAATTTGAAAGTCTAACTTTTGTCCCAATTGATACAAGACCGGTTAAGACTGAAATGCTAAATAGAGATGAGATTGATTGGCTAAATGAATATAACAAGACCTGCTTTGAAAAATTGAGTCCATATCTTGAAGGATCAGAGTTAGAATATTTGAAAGAGAGTTGTAAAGCAATTTGACAAAAAAACAGATTAAAGACAAATTAAAAGAACTTCCAGATCTACCCGGCGTTTATATAATGAGAAACGCTGAAGATGAGATAATCTATGTAGGCAAGGCCATTTCTCTAAAAAGGCGAGTACGCCAATATTTCGACAATAATAAAAACAAGGGAGCCAAGGTCCTTGCCATGGTCAAAAATATTGACCATTTCGAATATATTATTGTTCAAAATGAGGTGGAAGCTTTAGTTCTTGAGAGCAATTTAATCAAAAAGAATAGACCCAGATATAATATCGTTCTAAGGGATGATAAACAATATCCATATATTAAAATCTGTAAGGAGAAATATCCTAGGATAAAAAAGGTAAGGCAAGTTGTAAAGGATGGGGGACGCTACTTCGGACCCTACCCTGATGCCTATGCTGTAAATGACGCTATAGACCTATTCCACCTATATTATCCCTTTAGAACTTGTAATCTAAACTTCGATAAGGGAGCAAGACTTGATAGGCCATGTCTCAATTATTTCATACACAAGTGTAAGGGACCTTGTGTAGACAAAGAAGATGAGAAAAGATATTTAGATCATATAGATGATGTAGTTAAGTTTCTAGAGAATAAATCAGAAAAAATCCCTAATTGGGTCATCACAAAGATGGATGAGTCAAGTAAGGAATTAAATTTTGAGATGGCGGCGAAATATAGGGATTACTATAGGGCCTTATCAGTAATTTCTGAAAGACAAAATGTGACTGAAACTGATGGAGATGATGTTGATATCATAGCCATGAGTAAGGGAATGAATTCTATTATAATTCAAGTTTTTTTCATGCGTATGGGTAAAATCGTCGATAGGGAACACTTCATAATCAAAAACGATTTTATGGAAACTGACTCAGATATTATGTCTTCATTTATAAAGCAGTTTTATTTAGACATAATGTACGTGCCTAAAGAGATTCTAGTTCAATATATGCCGGATGAGCTTGATTCTATTAGTGAATTTTTATCTAGGAAGAAAAAATCCAAGGTATATATTCACAATCCTAAGCTAGGTAAGAAAAAAGAACTTGTAGATATGGCAAGTCGTAACGCTCTTGATATGAGAATTAAATATGATAAGAGAGTTGAAAGAAAGGAAAGGAAAAAATCTTCTGGAATCAACCAGCTTATGGATATACTTAATCTCAAAGATGTATTTAGACTTGAATGTTACGATATATCTAACACCTCAGGAGTTCTTTCGGTAGGATCTATGGTGGTCTTTGAAGGAGGTATTCCAATTCCTAAAGAATATAGGAAGTTTAAAATAAAGACTGTTGTAGGTAGCGATGATTACGCTTCCCATAGAGAGGTTCTTAGAAGGAGACTTAAAAGAGGTTTAGAGGAGAAAGATAAGGGAAATACCCAAACAGGATTTGGATCCCTGCCAGATTTGATCTTGATGGATGGAGGAAAGGGACAAGTTTCTATAGCAAGAGAAGTTATAGAAAGTTTGGGTTTATCTATAGAAGTAGCTGGACTTGTGAAGGATGATAAGCACACAACTAGGGAAATAGTCTACAATAATGAGGAAATTGCCATAAATAGAAGAGACCCAGTATATAAGCTCATTTATGAAATCCAAGAAGAAGCGCATAGGTTTGCAATCAACTACCATAGAAAGTTGATGCAAAATACAATGAAGACAACAGAGCTAGATAATATAAAAGGGGTTGGTGAGAAAACTAGGAAAAACCTATACAAGCATTTTAAGACTATTTCAAATATTAAAAAGGCAAGTGTAGAAGAGTTAATGGAAGTTCCCTTGGTAGGGAAGGTTCAAGCCTTGGAAATATACAAATACTTTAGACTGAAAGGATAGATATGGCTAATAGTACAAATATAAGCGATTTTAGCGAACATATAGACAAAGAGATCACAAGCGGTATTGATAAAAAAACTGTAAAACTAAGTAAGTTAGTTGAAATTTTAGATTTGGAAGTAATCCATAAATCAAGTGACTTTGAGGAAATTGAGCTAGAAAGTGCTGAAGTAAATAGACCTGGCCTACAACTTACAGGTTATCTAGAGAAATTCCCTCACAAGAGGCTTCAATTGATAGGCTCAGTAGAATACACCTACCTAACAAGTCTTGACTCTAGAATGCAATATGAAAGATTTAGGGGAATACTTTCTTATAAGATTCCTGCTGTAATCTTTTCATACAATAAAGATATTCACCAAGATATAGAAGACTTGTGTGATTATTATGATGTCACACTACTTAGGTCTCCGCTAAAGTCAACAAGGCTGATATCCAAGCTATCAGATGAACTAGAATACCAATTGGCCAAAACCAGCAATGTACATGGAGAACTATTGGAAGTCTTTGGTGTCGGTGTCCTAATAATGGGCAAGTCATCAGTAGGAAAAAGTGAAACAGCTCTTGATCTAGTAAACAGGGGGCATAGGCTAATAGCTGATGATATGGTCGATATAATTTCTGTAAGTAATAGACTCTCTGGTTCCTCCCCAGAAAACATAAGACACTACATGGAAATTAGGGGACTTGGAATAATAAATGTTAGAAGACTATACGGCTCAGGTTCAGTAAAAACATCGACAGAAATTGATCTGGTAATAGAATTAGAACAATGGAAGGAAGACTATGAATACGATAGGCTTGGTCTTGATGAGCACTTCATAGAAATTCTTGGCGTAAAGGTTCCTCATCTAGTGGTACCTGTCAGGGCTGGTAGAAATCTTGCAATGATTGTGGAAGTGGCAGCCATGAATCAAAGAGAGAAAAATCTTGGTTACAATGCTGCTAAGGTTATGACTGATAATATCTTTAGACAAGCAGCCGGGAGAGAACCAGATAATTCCGTTAATTTTTTGGGAACAGAAGAAGATGAGAATTTTTAGATGAGTCTTGGATAAGCTATTAAGCATAACTTTTCTAATCATTAAGATTAGGGAAATTTGGCAATGATACTAGCAAATCGATTGATCTTAGTTAAAAATATAAAAAAGTTTAAAATATCCCTTGACAATTTCTTCAATAAACTTTATACTTTAAATAGTGTTAACGATATTTGTTACTAATATTATAGGAGGTCTTAAATGACAGTTAAAAGAGCTATGAAGACTATGGATGGTAACACAGCAGCAGCTCACGTATCATATGCGTTCACTGATGTTGCAACAATCTATCCTATCACACCTTCATCACCAATGCCAGAAGCAGTAGATGTTTGGGCTGCTAACGGTAGAAAAAATATTTTTGGTAGACCAGTTCAAGTAAAAGAAATGCAATCTGAAGCAGGTGCTGCAGGAGCAGTTCACGGAGCATTAGCAGCAGGAGCACTAACTACTACATATACTGCAAGTCAAGGATTATTACTAATGATCCCTAACATGTACAAAATTGCAGGTGAAAGATTACCAGGTGTATTCCACGTTGCAGCAAGAACACTTGCAACACACGCACTTTCAATCTATGGTGACCACTCAGACGTAATGGCAGCAAGACAAACAGGTTTTGCAATGCTTTGTGCTTCTTCAGTTCAAGAAGTTATGGACTTAGGACCAGTTGCTCACTTATCAGCAATCAAAGGAAGCATTCCATTCGTAAACTTCTTCGACGGATTTAGAACAAGTCACGAAATTCAAAAAATCCAAGTTTGGGACTACAAAGACCTAGCTCCACTTGTTGATATGGAAGCTGTAAATAGATTTAAAAACAATTCACTAAACCCAGAAAGACCAAAGACAATTGGTACAGCTGAAAAGAACATCTTCTTCCAAAGAATGGAATCAAGCAACAATGCTTATGAAGATATCGTTGGTATAGCTGAAGATTACATGCACCAAATCAATGAATTAATTGGTACAAACTACGAATTATTCAACTACTATGGTGCAGATGATGCAGAAGAAATCATCGTAGCAATGGGTTCTGTTTGCCAAGCAGCAGAAGAAACAATAGATACCCTACTAGCTGAAGGCAAAAAAGTAGGTATGATTGAAGTTCATCTATTTAGACCATTCTCAAAAGAACACTTACTAAAAGCAATTCCAAAAACAGTTAAGAAAATTGCTGTTCTTGATAGAACAAAAGAAAAAGGATCAATCGGTGAGCCACTACTACTAGATGTTAAATCTGCTTACTATGATCAAAAAGATAAACCACTTATCATCGGTGGTAGATATGGTCTTTCATCAAAAGATACAGTTCCAGCTGATATCGAAGCAGTATTTGAAAATCTTGCTAAAGATGAACCAAAAGAAGACTTCACAATCTCTATCAACGATGATGTAACACACAAATCACTTGAAAGAACAGATCTTAAGATTAGACAAGAAGGTACAACTAGATGTAAATTCTGGGGATTCGGATCTGACGGAACTGTTGGCGCTAACAAACAAGCTATCAAGATTATCGGTGATAACACAGACATGTACGCACAAGGTTACTTTGACTATGACTCAAAGAAATCAGGTGGTCTAACAGTTTCTCACTTAAGATTTGGTAAAGACCCAATCAGATCAACATACCTACTTGATGAAGCTGACTTTATGTCTTGCTCAAAGGTAGCTTATGTAAACCAGTATGACCTACTAAAAGGCCTTAAAGACGGTGGTAAATTCTTACTAAACTGTGCATGGACAGATGAAGAATTAGAAGAACACTTACCAGCAAATATGAAACGCTATATTGCAGAACATAACGTAGAATTCTACACAATTGATGCTTCTCACTTAGCTGCTCAAATTGGTCTAGGTTCTAGAACAAACATGATCATGCAATCTGCATTCTTCAAACTAGCTGACGTAATTCCATTAGAAGATGCCGTTAAATTCCTAAAAGACTCTATCGTTAAATCATATGGTCACAAGGGTGATGACATTGTAAACATGAACTACAAGGCAGTTGATAGCGGAATTGACGCAATCCACAAAGTAGAAGTACCAGAAGCTTGGAAAGACGCTGTTGATGAAAAGAAAGAAGAAAGAGAACTTCCAGAATTCATCAGAGAAATTGTTAAACCAATGCTTGAACAAAAAGAAGACGACATCCCAGTATCAGCATTCGTTGGTAGAGAAGATGGAGCATTCGAATCAGGTACAACACAATACGAAAAGAGAGGTATCGCTCTTAACGTTCCAGAATGGCAACTTGAAAACTGTATCCAATGTAACCAATGTTCATACGTTTGTCCTCACGCAGTAATCAGACCTTTCTTAGTAACAGAAGAAGAAAAGGCAAACGCACCAGAAGGCTTTGAAACTAAAAAAGCTATTGGTAAGGGCATGGAAGGATACGAATTTAGAATTCAAGTTTCTCCATTAGACTGTACTGGATGTGGTAACTGTGCAGACGTATGTCCAGCTCCAGAAAAAGCTCTTCTAATGAAACCATTCGAAGATGAAGTTGAAAAAGAAAAAGACAATTGGTACTACGCTCATGAAGAAGTTGGATACAAAGAAGATGTTATGGATCCAATGACTCTAAAGGGCAGCCAATTCAAACAACCATTACTTGAGTTCTCAGGTGCTTGTGCAGGTTGTGGTGAAACACCATACGCTAAACTTGTAACACAACTATTTGGTGATAGAATGTACATTGCAAATGCTACAGGATGTTCATCAATCTGGGGAGCAAGTGCACCAGCTATGTCTTACACAAAGAACTCTTGTGGACAAGGCCCAGCTTGGGGTAACTCATTATTCGAAGATGCAGCTGAATACGGTTATGGTATGAAACTTGCAGCAGATGCTAACAAGTCATTACTTGAAACATACATGAACAACTTCTTAGAACTTGGTCTTGATACACCATTTAACGAAGCATTCAAAGCTTGGTTAGAAGGAAAAGAAACTGTTAATACTTCTAAGGAAGCAACAGCTAAGATCATGAAACTAAAAGAAGAAACAGTAGACAGCGAAGAAGGTAAAGACCTACTAGATAAGATTTTCCAACTAAAAGATTACATGATTAAGAAATCAATCTGGATCTTTGGTGGTGACGGATGGAGCTACGATATCGGATTCGGTGGAGTTGACCACGTACTTGCTAGTGGTGAAGACATCAACATCCTTGTGTTCGATACAGAAGTTTACTCTAACACAGGTGGACAATCTTCTAAAGCTACACCATTATCTGCAGTAGCACAATTTGCTGCCGCTGGTAAGAAAGTAAGAAAGAAAGACCTTGGCCTAATGATGACTTCCTACGGTTATGTATACTGTGCACAAGTAGCTATGGGTGCTAACCAAAACCAAACACTTAAAGCTCTTAAAGAAGCTGAAAGCTACAATGGTCCATCACTAGTTATAGCTTATGCACCATGTATCAACCACGGTATTAGAATCGGTATGGGTAAATCACAATACAGAGAAAAACAAGCTGTAGATGCTGGTTACTGGCACTTATGGAGATTTGACCCAAGACTTGCAGACGAGGGCAAAAATCCATTCCAACTTGATTCTAGAGAACCAAAAGAATCATTCCAAGAATTTATTCAAGGTGAAGTAAGATACTCATCACTTAAGAGATCCTTCCCTGAAACAGCTGATGAACTATATGCTGAAGCAGAAAAAGCTGCTAAAGAAAGATATGAAACATACAAGAGATTAGCTGGAAAATAAGAATAAAGCTTTTAAAAACCGTCATTAATTTGGCGGTTTTTTCTATTGTTCAATATTCTTTGCTAAATTTATTATAATTAATGTATCGTTTATGGTATAATCATTGTAAAAAGGTAATAGACTTACTGATCATACTGGAGGTATTATGACTATTAAGTATGTTAATAATTTAGGAAAAGTAACCATTGATGACTCACTTATAACTAATATTGCTGTAGCAAGTGTCATGCAATCATATGGGGTTGTGGGTCTTGCAAGCCAATCAGCAAAAGATGGTATATATGAACTTTTGAGAGTAAATAATATGCAAAAGGGAGTTCATATAAAAAGACTCGACAATGGGACTATATCTATCAATATTTCCTTATTTTTGAAATATGGTGTTAGAATTCCTGTAGTTTGTCAAAATATAATTGAAAATGTTAAATATAATGTTGAAAAATCTCTTAAGGTAAGAGTTGCCGAAGTGAACATTTATGTTCAAGGGATCAACAAATAGGAGTGTAAATGAAAAGTATTGATGCAAATAAACTCCAACAAATGATTATTGGAGCTTATGAATATTTAGATGAAAATAAAGACTTGGTTAATGAGCTAAATGTATTCCCTGTGCCAGATGGAGATACTGGTACAAATATGTTTATGACTATAAAATCAGGTCTTGATAAAGTTAATAAATCCGGACTTTCTTCTGTTGAAGAAGTATCCAAGGCCCTAAGCCAAGGAACTCTTATGGGGGCTAGGGGAAACTCAGGTGTTATCCTATCTCAGTTAGTTCGTGGAATGTCTAAGACCCTTAAGGGTAAGGATATAATCTATGTTGCTGATGTTAGAGATATCTTCGAAAATGCTAGCAAAACTGCTTATAAGGCTGTTATGCAACCAACAGAGGGGACAATCCTTACTGTAGCCAATAAAATGGCTGAAAAAGCCAATGAAGCCTTTGACGAAGACATAGAGTTGGACGATTATCTTATAGAAATTATAGGAGCTGGTCAAGTAGCTTTAGATAATACCCCTAACCAACTACCTGTCTTAAAGGAAGCAGGAGTAGTAGATTCTGGTGGACAAGGTTTGATTTTTCTCTTAAGAGGAGCACTTAATGCACTAAATTCAAATATTGATAGAGATATCAACTTATCTGAAGAAAAAAATGATGATGACTTTACTTATAAGATTGAATTTGAACTTGTTGGCAATGGAGCAAATCTTATTTCCCTAGATGAAAACCTTAAAAGAATCACAAAAGATTATGAATCCGATTTAAATAAAGATACATTGAAATCTTCTTTTAAGACTGACAGTCCACAAAACATTGTTCAGATGATCCTTATGGATGGAGTAATACTAAAGATCACTGTGGAAAATTTAAAACCTGATGTTGAAAATATTCCAGAAAGTAAGGAAGTTATCAATAAGAAATATGGATTTATTGCTGTATCTAGGGGTGAAGGATATAACGCCATAATGGAAAGCATGAATATAGACAAAATTATTGCAGGCGGCCAAACCATGAACCCATCAACAGAAGATCTATACAAGGCAGTTGAAGAAATCAATGCTGAAAATATTTTTATTTTCCCAAACAATAAGAATATTATAATGTCTGCTAAACAAGCTGCTGAGGTTTCAGACAAAAATGTATTCGTTGTTGAGACAAGATCAATTCCTGAAGCCTTTAGTGCTATACTTGAATTTGATGAAGCTGTGGATCCTGAAGAAAACTTAGAAAATATGAATGAGGTTATTGAAGATATTCATATTGCAGAAGTTTCGATATCAATAAGAGACACAAGCGTCAACGACATAAAGATAAGAAAAGATGATTATATTGGAATTCTTGATGGAAAAATAGTTGCTACGGACTCATCAATAGAAAAAACATGTGAGGAAACTATAGCAGATATTATTGAAGAAGACGATATTTCTTTGATAACTATTTATTACGGTGAAGATATAGAAAAAAGAAGAGCTAAGGATTTCTCCAAGAAACTCGCCAAAAAGTTCAAGGACGTAGATTGTGAATTAGTCTACGGTGGACAACCGGTTTACTACTATACAATCACACTTGAATAATGGATTTAACAGCTCTAAAGGGCATAGGAGATAAGAAAAGCAAGGATTTTAGAAGGCTTGGTATAAGTTCTGTATCGGAACTTTACAATTACTATCCACGTGAGTATGAAGATAGGAGTAAGCTTAAAAGCGTTGTAGATATAGCTGATAATAACAAACATTATTTTATCTGGAGGGTATCTAGCAGATTATATCAGAAGAATTTCGGGAAAATGACCATTTCTTATATCTATGCCTATGAAGAAAAATCTGATTTTGGTAAGATAAGACTCATATGGTTTAACGATAGATTTACTCCTAGAAGGCTCGTAAAGGGAAGAGAGTATAAGTTTTATACATCAGTTTCTAGGAAGAATGCTTTTTATGAAGCGCAGAATCCTTTGTTTTGCGATATAGATGATGATGAAATAGGATCTATTGTATCGATTTATCCTCTTACAAGAGGAATTACTAATAAACAAATTAGACAATTTATAGATCAAGCCTTGGCTTACTTTGATAAAAGAGAAGAAATCTTATCTGATGAAATCTTAGAAGAAAACTCTTTAAATAAGAGATATGATAATCTTAAGGAAATTCATTTTCCGACATCTATTGAAAATTTATCTGAAGCTAAAAGTGAAATTAAGCTAGTAGACTTACTTAAGGACTTGTGCTTCTTGGATTTTCTCAAAAGAAAGACTAAATTTAGCCAGGATATTGATCTATCTTACAAGCTAGATGATATTCTATCCGAGCTTTCTTTCACACTGACCAGAAGTCAAAGAAAGGTTCTAGAAGAAATCTTAGAAGATTGTTCGGGCTCTTACACTGCCAATAGACTCTTGGTAGGTGATGTAGGAAGTGGTAAGACAATAGTAGCTATAGTAGTAATGATAATTTTTGTCCTAAATGGTTATCAATCAGCCATGATGGTTCCTACTGAACTTTTGGCTATTCAACAATTTGAAAAAAACATTGAGCTTTTTGAGAAGTTTAATGTAAGGGCAGCCTTACTTACAGGAAGCAGTAAGGATAAGGGTAAAATAAAAAGCGACCTAAAAAATGGAGAAATTGATATACTTATAGGTACTCATGCTCTCATAGTAGAAGATGTTGAATTTACTAAATTAAAGTTTGTAGTAAATGATGAACAACATAGGTTCGGTGTAAGTCAAAGGCAAATGCTAGCCCTAAAAGGTGATGCAGTAAATTATCTTACAATGACAGCAACACCTATCCCTAGGACCCTATCGCTTAAAATCTCAGAAATAATAGATTTATCAATAATAAACGAACTTCCTAAGGGAAGAAAACCTATAGAGACTAAACTTTTGGGATCTGATAAGATTGAGATTTTATATGAAAAGATCGATCAAACTATAAGAGAAGGTAGACAAATATACGTTGTTACCAATAATATAGACTCAGACGATAAGAATTCTTTGGAAAATTTATACAAAATCTATAAGAAGAGATTTCCAGGATTTAAGGTCGCTAACCTCCATGGCAAGATGAAGGCTAAGGATAAGGAGGAAATCTTAAGAGATTTTAATGATGGTAAAATTGATATATTGCTTGCAACCACTGTTATAGAGGTTGGTATAGACGTAGCTAATGCTAACACTATGATAATCTATAATGCCAATAATTTCGGTCTTTCAACCCTTCATCAGCTTAGGGGAAGAGTCGGTAGGGGTGAGTACGAATCATACTGCTATCTGATTTCTGATAACCCATCACCATCTAATAAATTAAATATATTAGTTGAGAGCAATGATGGATTTGAGATAGCTAAGAAAGATTATGAAAATAGAGGCGGGGGCAAGATATTATCGTATTTACAACATGGCAAGAATCTTTCAACTGTAGATTTTCTGAATATGAGTAAAGATGAAATTGAAAAATGTTTTGAGATATATGAGAGTTTAAAATCAAACAACTACGAAGGAATTGACCTTAGCTATGTCGAAGAATATTTTAGAGAAAATAAAAGGATTATTTTAAACTAATGAGAGTAGTAGCAGGAAAATATAAGGGGTTTATCTTACAATCTCCAAAGTTAAGCTCATCTAGACCTACTGATAACAAGGTAAAAGAAGCGATTTTTGATATGCTCTATCCATTTAGGGATGACTTCACTGCCTTGGACCTATTTTCAGGAACGGGCCAAATGGGGATAGAATTTTTATCTAGAGGAGCTCGTGAAGTTACATTTAACGAAAGAAATTCCTCTACATTTTCTATCTTAAATAAAAATATAGAGAAAGTCAAAGCAACTAATGTAAGTGTAGATAGGCTTGATTTTAAGAAAGCTCTTAAGAAATACAAGGAATGTGGGACTAAATTCGACTACATATTTCTAGATCCACCCTATGAGGGTGATTTAGTAGAGCAATCTATTAAGCTGATATTAGAATATGAATTATTATCCTATGAAGGTATAATAATAACAGAATCCGATAAAGAATTAGATTTTTCTTATATGGGTGAATTAACTCCTGTTAAGGTAAAATCTTATGGAAGGAAACAAGTAAACATATATAAAGCAAATGAAAGTTATTTATCCAGGTAGCTTCGACCCATTGACTCTTGGGCATATTGATATCATCAAGAGACTTTCCAAGATGTTCGATGAAGTTGTCGTAGCTGTATTAATTAATGAACATAAAAAATCCGTCTTTTCTCTAGAAGAAAGAGAAGCAATCATAAAAGAGCAAATGATTAAAGATGGAATTGAAAATGTAAGTATATCATCTTTTGATGGCTTATTAGTAAACTTTGCAAAAGAAAACGACATAAAGATAGTTGCAAGAGGTTTAAGAGAAGTTACTGACTATGAGTACGAGAAAAACATAGCTATGTTTAACTCAAAGCTTATGGATGGACTCGAAACTATATTTCTTTTAAGCGATCCTAACTATTCTTTTATAAGCTCAAGTGGAGTTAGGGAAGTTGCAGCCTTTAAGGGAGATGTTTCTTCTTTTGTAAGTAAAGAAGTCGAAGAAAGAATTAGAGAGAAGTTTGAATATTAGGGGGATGTTATGGCACAAAATAAATTGATTAACTTGATTAATGAGATGGAAGATGTGATGGATGAATCATCATCTGTACCATTTTCTAGAAAAGTTTCTGTAGATCCAGATGAAATCTATGAACTATTAAACGAGATGAAAGATGCTCTACCTGAAGAGATTAAGCAAGCTCAATGGGTAACTGATGAGAAAGATAGGATTATTGGTGAGGCTAAGAGCGAAGCTGATAGTAGATTAAATGAAGCAGAAAATGAAATTAATAATATCAAAGAGCAAGCCAGAAATAAATTTAGACAACTAGTTTCAGAAAATGAAATAACCAGAGAAGCTAGAAATGAAGCGGAAAGGATAATTGAAGAGGCAAACATTGAAGCTGACAAGATTAGACAACAATCCTATGCTTATGTTGATAGATTATTCCAAGGTTCTGTTGAAAACTTCAGTCAACTTGCTAACCAACTTGAGAAGAACAGAAGAACAATTCTAGAAAATAAATAAAAGTTAACCTATGAAGCTAATTGGCCTCATAGGTTTTTTTAATTGAAATATTTTTTGTTAAGTCTGAGTTATATTCTCTATCTATTAGAAGGGAGTAGAGATTACTTGCCCTTACCATGTTTTCGTATATAAGAAGATCGTCGGGACTTAACGCTTCTATATCAGATTTTCTTACTACAATTCGCAAATCTTTCTTAATATCTCGAAAAAGTCCTGTAGCTTTTTCATTAAAAGCAAGTACTTTAACAAAATTATAAGAAATTCCATTAAGGCATTTATGATTATTTAATATATAATTAAGCATCAATCTCTTTACTCTGGCCTTAGTATTGCGTCTAGATACTGCAAGATCGATAAACTCATCATAGCTAGGATTACTCTTTAACAATTCTCTAAAATAATTATCTAAACCTTCCTCAAAGCACAAGGAATCTTTCATAGGATCTTCTTCAATCATTAATTTGTATTTAAAAATATCAAAAAGCTTTTCGTTACTGGCTATTTTATAATTGTTTTGGAAGTCTTGTAATTTTTGGTAAGATGAATAGGGCATTAGCTTTTCAATATTTCCAGAAAGGTTTCTCCTTATAGATGTAGATGAGGCGAATCTTTCGTCTTTTATATCAAGGTCTTGGTTGTTTGCTCCAAGTCTTCTAATTGGAATTGCCTTAATTTGTGGGTTAATTCTATTAATTGACCTAATATATTCAAGGGCTAATATATTATTAGAGCTAATGAAATCATCTCCTCTTAGAAAATTTCTGAGGGCAAGATACTTTGCTTCTGTAAAAGAATGTTTATTATCTATATAGTACTTAGTTAATTCTTCTAATTTCTCATTATTATTTATTATCTTATTTGAAATTTCTAAGAACTCTTCACTATCTAAATTCTCAATTCCAAAAGCAAGATAGTCAATCTTTAATTTATTCAAAAGCTCGATGGACTTGTTGGAGAAAAATTCCGCTGATTGGAGAGATATAAAGTTAGGCATCTCAATAACAAGGTCGAAGCCATTATTTAAGGCAACATCAGCCCTAGAATATTTATCTATAAGGCTTGCTTCACCTCTTTGGACAAAATCACCACTCATTAGGCTAATAGCAATGTCTGCTTTTGTAATTTTTTTTGCTTTGTCTATTAAATACTTATGTCCATTATGAAATGGATTAAATTCAGAAATAATTGCAAGTTTTTTCATAATATCACCATCTTAATTATACATTAAATGGGCTAATAAATAAATTATAGACTTCACTAAGATCCTAATAGTTTTAAAAATATAAGTTCATATGGTATAATAATAGAAGAAACATGCGTAGGAGGATATATGATTTCAGCAAATGATTTAAGAAAAGGCGTAACTTTTGTATATGATAATGATGTTTACCAAATAGTTGATTTTCAACACGTTAAACCTGGTAAGGGAGCAGCATTTGTTCGTGCAAAAATTAGATCTGTAATGAATGGTGGGGCTAAGGATGTTACATTCAACCCAAATGAAAAGTTCGAACAAGCTGTAATATCAACTAAAGAAATGTCATATTTATACAATGATGGAGAGCTTTATTACTTTATGGACCCAGAAACATTTGAACAAATTGGCATTGAATATGAAGCGGTTAAAGATGCGATTATTTATGTAAAAGAAAATGAACCAGTTCAAATCAAATTCTATGAAGGTAAACCATTCCAAATAGAAGCACCAAACTTTGTAGAACTTAAGGTAGAAGAAACAGAGCCAGCTATTAAAGGTGATACAGCTACAAATGTAACAAAACCTGCAACAGTTGAGACAGGGGCAGTTATACAAGTTCCAGTTTTTGTAAATGAAGGCGACGTTATAAAAATCGATACTAGAACTGGAGACTACCTATCAAGAGTATAAGGAGTAAATAATGTCAGGAAGTTTCATCAACGGATCAGTTAAAATAGCAGACGAAATCCTTGATCAAATAGCAGTGGCAGCAGCAAGTGATGTATATGGTGTATACTGCGAAGATAATCAAGATAAGTCTTTTAGATTCCACAAGAGAAATTCTAAAAGCAAAGTAAGAAAACACGGTGAAAATTTACATTTCACTCTAGATGTTAACTTTGATAGAAATATTAATGTTAGAAAGACAGTTAAGAAAATACAAGAAAATGTCAAGAACATAGTTGAGAATATGACTGGTATTTCCGTAACTAGAGTGGATGTAAATGTTGGTAATTTAGAAATATAATGAATAGGGTTGAGCAAAGGGAGTGGGTCTTTAAACTCATCTACCAAGACAGTATTAGTAAAATTGAAGATATAGATAAGGTCTTAGAAGAGTTGGACCTTACTGATGAAGATTTTGTAAGAATGTCTATTTCATCTTTTCTAGAAAATTTCTCTAGCATCGATGACAAGCTTACTTCTAATCTTGACAGTAAACGCAAAAGATTATCCAAGGTACTAAGATCAATCCTATATTTAAGCATAAACGAGATGTATTTTATGGATATTCCAGTGTCTGTTTCAATCAACGAAGCAGTAAATCTAGCAAAGAAGTACTCAGATGAAGACGATTATAAGCTAGTGAATTCTATCTTAGGGTCAATCGTTAGAAAAGATGGAAAATGAGAAAAGCACTTAGTGTTAAGCAGTTTAATGAATATTTTAAATCTAATATGAAACACGATCCTATATTCCAAAATCTTTATATAAATGGGCAATTATCGAACGTTAGGATCAATAATTCCCATTTATATTTTTCTCTAAAAGAAGATAGGGATATTATAGACTGTGTAATTTACTATTATGAGGATAAAGATATAGATTTTTCTGTGGAAATAGGAACGGATGTTCTCGTTAAGGGGACTGTACTATTTAATAACTTCTCTTCGAGGATTGTAATTTCTGTAAATGAAATTAAAGAAAAAGGTCTTTCTCAAAAATATTTAGAATTTCTTCAAATGAAGGAAGACTTTAGAAAAAAAGGATATTTTGACCTTGAAAAGAAAAAAGAAATTCCTAAATTTCCTCAAAAAATTGGCCTCATAACTTCTGAAGAAAGTGCTGCTATTGTTGATTTTCTATCCGTTATCAATCAAAAACCAAATGATATGCACATATACCTAAGCCCTGTAAAGGTTCAAGGAGAGTCTTCAGCTACTATGGTACAAAAGGCAATTGAAAGCTTAGATAAGAGAAATCTCGACTTGATAGTGATTACAAGAGGTGGAGGATCTAGTGAGGACTTGTCATCATTTAATGATAGCTTAGTAATAGAAGCTACATTTATGGCCCAAACACCAATTATTTCGGCTATAGGGCACAAAATTGACCAGACCCTTCTGGATTTGGTAGCAGACTTGAGCTTACAAACTCCAACTGAAGCAGGTTCTTATGTAATTAAGAATTATTCTGATATCTCTAAAGAAATGAAAAATATTGTAAATAAAATGGGTGAAATAACCTTATCTAGAATTAGGGATTATGAATATAAGTTGCTTCAAGTTAGAAAAGGTTTAGAGGGCAAAAGCCCACTAAGAGAAATTGATAAAAGGATAAATAGCCTCACTTATCTAAAGAAAGACTTTAATACGGTATTAAGATCAAGCCTATCGTATAATGAGCAAAAACTAAGGATCGTATCCTCAGAATTAAAGAGATTTAAGGATATAATAAAAATTGGAAAGAAAAACATTCATATTAATGATGATTTGGGTAATCCAATATTTTCTAAGCATTCTCTTAAAAAATCTGATATTGCTTTTATAGAATTTAGCGATGGAAAAGTAAAGGTGGAAGTAATTGATTGATAAGTCAATAGAAGAAAATTTCAAAAAAATGGAAGAGCTCTTGGAAGAGTTAGAAAATAACAAAGACAATCTCGACGAGAGCATTAAGATTTATGAAAAAGCTAGTGATATATATAAGAAACTAGAAGAGAGACTCAACGAGTATAAAGCAAAGGTAGAGACGATAACAAGTGATGAATAATACAATTTACGAAAAATATGAGAATAGACTAGCTTATAATAAGACAATTATCGATGAGGAAATGGCTAAGTATTTCTCTGAAGATTCTATAATTAATGAAGCTATGCTTTACGCAGCTGATTCTGGAAAGAGAATCCGTGCTAGCTTATTTTTAGAAACTAGGAGATTACATACAAATGAAATTAGTAAAAACGATTTACTCTTTGCTTTAGCTATAGAGATGATTCAAGCTTACTCTCTTGTTCATGATGATTTACCAGCCATGGATGATGATGATTATAGACGTGGTAAGGAAAGTGTTCACAAACATTTTGGCGAAGATGTGGCAATACTAACTGGAGATGCTCTCCTTAATGAAGCCAGTATGCTTATGATGAATATTTCACTTGGCGATCCTTCCTATCTTAAAGCAGCTTCTTATCTAATGAGAAGAGTTGGCAAGGATGGAATGATTAAGGGTCAAATATTAGACCTTAGGAGAAGAAAATCTTATGATGAAAACTTCTTAGTCGAAGTATATGATAAGAAGACCGCAGATTTCTTCAAGGGAGCTATTGTAGCGGCTGGACTTGTTAATGGTTTTGATGACGAAATAATAAATAAGCTTGAGAGATATTCATATTATTTAGGCTTAGGATTTCAGATTCAGGATGATCTATTAGAAGAAGAATTCAAAGATGAGATTAATATATTGAACTTAAGAGATCTCGATTCTAGTAAAAAATTTCTAGCTGAAATTAATGGTAAATGTAAAAAAGAAATTGAAGATTTAGAAAATAATGATTTTCTTTTATTTCTAATCGAATTTCTAACGAATAGAAAATATTAGAGGCGATTATGAAAAAATACACAAGACAAAGATTAATTTTAGATATAATTCAAAATAACGATGTAAAGACACAGAGCCAATTGTCTGAGATGTTAAAAGATCACGGGGTTGATGCAACTCAAGCAACTATATCTAGAGATATTAAAGAGCTTAGGATATCAAAAGTTCAAACTGATGATTATGAATACAAATATACAGTTGTTGATACAGTCTATGACACTCTAACTGAAAGAATGGAGAAGATTTTCAAAGAATCTGTTTTATCTATTGAGAAAACTTCAGGACTGATTGTAATAAAGACAATTTCATATTGTGCTACAGTATGTGGTGCCTATATAACAAATGAAAAACTTGATAATGTTGGTGGGATTGTTACTGGAATCGATACTATATTTATTACTCCTACTTCAGAAGAAACTATAGATTTATTAATAGAAGACTTGAGGAGTCTTATAAAATAATGCTTTTAGAGCTATTTATAGATAATTTTGTAATAATTAAAAGAAATCACATATATTTTGAGGAAGGCTTCAATGTCCTTACAGGTGAGACTGGTTCTGGAAAGAGTTTGATTCTTAATGCAATCAACCTTTGTTTAGGTGCAAGGGCAGATAAGGAAAGCATCGGAAGATTTGCTGATAAAACTATTATCGAGGCAGTATTTGAGGTTGATCCGGAGATTAAGACTATACTTTGCGATATGGATGTATCTTTTGATGATAATAAGCTCATAATAACTAGAACCATTGGCAAAAAATCATCGAGCATCAGAGTTAATGGAAGGATTACGAACCTTAATAGTTTAAAAGAAATTTCCCATATTTTGATGGATATCTACAAGCAAGGTGATAGCAATTCTTTTATGAACAGTTCTAATTATCTAGATCTTATAGACAATTTCACTAAAGATGATGAAAGTAAGAGACTTAGAGATTGCTTAAATAAGTCTTATCAGAAAAAATCAGAAATGCTAGAGAAGTTTGAAAAGCTAGATTTATCCGAAGAGGAGATTACTAGAGAAAGAGATTTGATTAATTATCAGATTAATGAGATTGAAGAAGTAGATATTTTTAACCTTGATGAGGAAAAACTAGATAGGGAATATCAAAAACTAAATAATATCTCATCAATTATGAACTCTTCCAATAAAATCAAGGAGTATCTTGATTCAAGTGAGTTTGGACAAGTTTCTATTACAAGTATGATAAATGAGTGTATTTCTGAAATCACTTCCTATACCTCAGTTGATGAGAAGATAGAGGACATTTACAAGAGTTTGGTAAATATTTCAGAGCTAATAAATGATGTTTATCAAGATATAGATTCTTATGAATCATCCTTAGAGCAAGATCCTGAGAGAATATACGAACTAGATATGATAAATCAAACACTCTTTAGCTTGAAGAGAAAATACGGATCTAGCATAGAAGATATTAAAGAATACTATGATAAGATAAGCTTGAGGATTAAAGAACTCGATGAAATTGAGTCACTAAGAGCTAGTATAGATAAGGATATAGCAAAGATTGATAAAGACTTATCAGACTATGCTTCAAAATTAAGTGAAATTCGTAGAAATAAAAGTAAAATCCTTGAAGCAGAGATAAACAAGGCAATCAAAGAATTAGATATTAAGAATGGTAAGTTTAAGATTGAAATCGGGAAGAAAGAAAGTCTAGGGGCAAATGGATTTGATGATATTGATTTTCTAATCAGTACCAACAGGGGTGATTCTCTAAAGCCTTTATCAAAAACTGCTTCTGGTGGAGAACTTTCTAGAATTATGCTTGCCTTCAAGGAAGTATTTTCTGATGCTGATAGCGTAGATACCTTGATATTTGATGAAATAGATACTGGAATAAGTGGTAGAACTGCTCAAGTTGTGGGCGAGAAAATCTTAGATTTGTCCAAGAAGAGACAGATTATAGCTATAAGCCACTTGCCTCAAATTGCATCTCTTGCAAATAACCATATACTTATCAAGAAAGAGGACGTTAAAGATTTCACTATAAGCAGTACAGAAAAACTATCCAATGGTGATCGTAGCTTAGAGATTGCAAGGATGATAAGCGGAGTAGATATCACATCTACTAGCAAGAAATCTGCGGAAGAAATGTTACAAATGGCGGAGGATTTAAGAAATGACGGAAGATAAATTTTATGAAAAATCTATAAAATCTGATACTATATATGATGGCAAGATTCTTAAGCTCAGGGTTGATACTGTTGAGCTAGAGAATAAGAAGTATTCGAAAAGAGAAATTGTAGATCATCAAAAGGGTGTAGGAATCATAGCTTTCGATGATGAAGATAAGTTATGGATGGTAAAACAATACAGAAAAGCTATAGATAAAGTGACGCTAGAAATTCCAGCAGGTCTAGTGGAAAGTAATGAGCTTCCAATTGAGACAGCTAAAAGAGAGCTCCAAGAAGAGGTGGGATATTTTCCTGAAAAAATCTCTTACTTATTCGACATGCACGCATCACCAGGTTTTACAAATGATAAACTATCATTTTTTATAGCTAGTGATTTGGTAAAATCTGAGCTAGAACAAGATGAAGACGAAAATGTTATGGCCTTTTCCTACTCTATCGATGATTTGTACAATATGATAGAAAACGGAGAGCTTACTGATGCAAAAAGTATTATAGCTGTTTTGTATGCGAAGAAAATGATAAATGAGCGAGACTAGGTTAAATATAGAACTAGAGGCCTTTACAGGCCCTTTTGATTTGCTTTTAAAATTAATCGAAAAAAAGAAAATAGATATCTACGATATAAAAATTGAAGAAATTACAAACTTCTATCTAGAAGAAATTAATAAACTAGATGATAATATAGAGAATTTGTCGGAGTTTATTTATATTGCATCTATTCTTCTGACAATTAAGGCCAATAAGCTGTTGCCTAAAGATAGTGATGATGACATAGAAGAGGAGTTTCTTTCTTATCTAATCTATTATAAGAAAATTAAATCGGTTGAAGATGAATTTAAGCTTATGGAAGATGAGGCTAGAAAGATTTACAGTAAATATCAAGAGGACCTTAGTAAGTTTGAAAGATATGAAGAAGTAAAGATTGATAAAGACATTAATATACTGACACAAGAATTTAGAAAATTGATGACTAATTTGGAGAAAAAGACAGAGAAGTCTTTAGTCAGAAGCATTAAGCAAGAAGATGTAAATGATTATGTTGAAAAGATAAAAAAGACTTTAAATTTTACTAAAAAATTGGATTTATCTTCCCTAACGGACAGAATAAAGAATAAGGCCGAGTGTATAGCAACATTCTTAGCCCTACTAGAACTAGTCAAACTAAAGGAAATAAGCTTAGAGGCCAAGGGTTTAAATTCTTTTCTTGTTATAAAGAGGTAATATGGATAGAGAATATCTTAAAGGTTTAATTGAAGAAATTTTATATATTTGGGCAGAGCCTATAGATTTGGATGATCTTTCTGCTATAATTTTTGACTTTGACAAAAAGGATATTAAAATTGCCCTTGAAGAGCTAATTGAGGAGAGAAATTCAAAAAAATCCGGACTTATAATTAGACAATTCGATAAGTCTTATCAATTCACTTCGAGATCTTGCCATGACAAATATTTTGAAAAAGTAATCAAAAAATCAGAAAAAAAGCTTTCCACTTCAACCTTAGAAACTCTATCAATTATCGCTTACAAACAGCCCATTACCAGAGCTGAGATTGATAAGATAAGGGGTGTTAACTCCCAATCTACCATAGATTCTTTGATAGCTAGGGGACTAATTGCAGAAAATGGAAGACTTGATAAGATTGGAAAGCCAATTATTTACGTAACAACCACAGACTTTCTTAAATATTTTAACATAACTTCTCTAGAGGAACTGCCAGAAATCGACTTAGAGGGAGAAGCTTATGAGGATTAATAAGTATATAGCCAGAAGTGGATACACCTCAAGGAGAAAGGCCGATGAACTTGTAAAAAATGGCAAGGTTAAAGTTAATGGAAAGCTTACATATGAGCTAGGCCTTGATATAAGGGAATCTGATATAGTTGAAATTGATGGTGAGATTTTAGAGATTGAAGAAAAAATCTACATCAAATTGTATAAGCCGAGAGGATATATCACTAGTAACTTCGACCCTTACAACGACCGTGACTTAAATGATTTAGTGAAATTAGATCAAAGATTTTTCGCTGCAGGAAGACTCGATAAGGATAGCGAAGGTCTATTAATAATCACAAATGATGGTCTCTTCACTAATCAAATAATTCATCCTAGTAAGAAGCTTGATAAAACTTACATAGTTAGGGTGAATCGATTATTAAATAAGAAAGAATGTCAACAATTCGAATCTGGGATTGATATAGGAAACTCTGAAATAACATCTGATTCTAGGATAGACTTGATTGATAAGAAAAATAAAACCTACAAAGTTACAATTCATCAGGGATACAATAGGCAAATAAGAAGGATGTTCGCTTGCTTTTCAAGCGAGGTAAGAATGCTTAAAAGAATTAGTATAGGCCCTATCAAACTTTATGATATGAAGCCTTATGAAAAAAGGAACTTTGACCAAGATGAGATGGATTTTGTAAGAAAAACGAGGGGATAGAGGTCTATCTCTTTTTTTACGGTAAAATTTATATATGAGAAAGATTGGAATAATAGGTGCAGGTCCAGCTGGAGTCTTTGCAGCTATTCATATAAAAAACGAAAACAACGAAGTCTACTTAATAGACAAAAATAAAAATATCGGCGAGAAGCTAAAAATTACAGGTAATGGAAGATGCAATGTAACCAATGCCAAGTACTATGATGAATTTATGGAAAATATTATTAGAAATAAGAATTTTCTATATTCTTCATTTACTAGATTTGATAATTACTCTTTGATAGATTTCTTGAATAAGGAAGGCATTGAAACGATAATAGAAGATGATGGTAAGGTATTTCCTAAGTCTTCTAAGTCGAGTGAAATTATTTCTTTATTTGAAAGATTGATTAAGGAAAAAGGAATTGAATTTATCCCGAATACAAGAGTTATTAATATAGAAAAGACTGAATGTTTTCTAGTAGAAACATCTGGGAAGAAATATAAATTTGATAGCCTTATTATTGCAACAGGTGGTCTAACTTATCCTAAAACAGGATCAAGTGGTGATGGCTATGCCTTCGCCCAAAGCCTTGGTCATAATATAATCGAAGCGAAGCCTTCCCTAATGCCACTTTACCTAAAAGAGAGGCTTGATGTAAGAGCCTTAAGTCTATCTGATAAAGTACTTAGCCTAAAAACTAAACAAAATTCATTTGAGATAAGAGGCGATATAATGCTTACTTCAAGTTTTATTACAGGCCCAGCTGCCCTTAAGATTCAAGCTATGGCAGCAAGAGATGATCTAGAAACTATAGCTATAGATTTTCTTCCATCCTATTCAGAAAAAGAGCTTGATGATTTATTAATATCTTTGCTGGAGAAAAATAGCAAAAAGAACATATCAAATGTTTTAAATACAATATTAAATGATCAGCTAATATCGCTTATTATGGATAAATCTGGAGTGGATAAAGATATAAGTGCTAGTGAGCTTAGCCGACATGATAGAAAAAACATTGTATCAATATTTAAAAATTTTGAACTTAAATTAAGTAAAAAAGTAAATTACAAAAACGCTGTGGTAACTAGTGGAGGCGTAGATCTTAAAGAAATAAATCCAAAAACAATGGAATCAAAGCTAGTTAAGGATTTATACTTTATAGGAGAAGTCCTAGATATCGACGCTCTCACTGGAGGTTTCAATTTACAGATTGCCTTCACTACAGCCTACGCAGCAAGTCTTGATATAAAGGAGAAGATATGACATATATAATAGCACTTGATGGACCAAGTGGCTCTGGCAAATCTACCATTGCCCAAAAATTATCTGAGAGCTTAGGGATTGAATACCTAAACACTGGATCTATGTATAGGGCAGTTACCAAATATTTCTTGGATAATGATATAAAAGAAAGAGACTTAGATAAAATCATTGAAAATTTAAAAAACATACAAATTAATTTTAATGAGGGAGCTATTTTTCTTAATGGAGACGACGTTAGCAAAGAAATAAGAAGTGATTTAGTTACAAAAAATGTATCCTGGGTTTCGGCTAATGAGAAGGTCAGAGAAAAACTTGTTGATATGCAAAGGCAAATTGCTAAAAATACAAGTTTTATATTAGATGGAAGGGATATAGGAACAGTAGTTTTTCCTAATGCTAAGTACAAGTTTTTCCTTACAGCAAGTCCTAGGGTAAGGGCTTTGAGAAGATTTGAGCAAAATGAATCGGATTTAAGTCTAGAAGAATTAGAAAAATCTATTATCAAAAGAGACGAATATGATTCAAATAGAGAGACATCTCCTTTAAGAAAAGCAGAAGACGCATGCTTGATTGATAATTCTGACTTAAATATTGAAGAGACGATAGATATGATTTTAGATATGATGGATAGTGAAGATGTTATATAATTTTTTAGTAGTGCTTTTAAAAATAATATGTATACCTATCTTTAGGATTAGAGTAAAGGGTCTTGAAAATATCGAAGAAACAGATAAAGTTATCGTATGCGCTAACCATAAGTCTTTGTTGGATCCTATATTTTTAGCAATAAGTTTACCTCAGAGAATCTATTTTATGGCGAAGAAAGAACTTTTTGATAAGCCTTTTGTAGGTGGATTTCTAAAAGCCCTTGGAGCTTTTCCAGTAGATAGATTTGGGCGAGACTTAAAAGCTTTGAGAGCTTCTGTAGCATTGGTTAATGAAGAGAAGATTCTTGGGATTTTCCCTGAAGGAACTAGGGTTAAAGAAGCTAAGAGAGAGAATGTTAAAGATGGTGTTGCATTTATCGCCTTAAAAGCAAAAGCCGATATAATGCCAGTAGAGATAATTTCTACTTATAAGCCATTTAGAAAAAGTGAAATTTTGATAAAAAAACCTATAGCTGTTAATGAATTCGCTTCCCTTAAGAACAAAGAAGCTATGAAGAAGATGACAGATAGAGTTTATGATAAAATCTATGAGCATCACACGATTGTGGAAAGTGAGAATCAATGGAAATAATTATTGCAAAATATTCAGGATTTTGCGGTGGTGTAAGAAGGTCGGTAGAGCTTGCCGAAGAAGCAATAAAGAAGGAAGGCAAGCGCTACTGTGTAGGGCCTTTGATACATAATCCGCAATTAGTCGAGAAATTAGAAAATGAAGGACTAAAAGTTGTTGATAAGAAAGAAGCTCTAAAGATAAAGGATTCTACTATTCTTATTAGGGCGCACGGAGAAAGTGCCGAATTTAAAGAGAAGCTTTTAGCAAATGGTAACGAAGTATTAGATGCTACTTGTCCAGTACTAAACAATATTTACAAAAAGATTATAGAGAAGGAAAATGATGGATACCAGGTAGTAATTGTTGGAGATAAAACACATCCAGAAATAATTGCTATGGAATCTTTCCTAAACAATGGTATAATAGTTTCAGATGAGACTGAAGCAAAAAATATAAAATGTAATAACAAGCTATATGTTGTTAGTCAAACTACAAATAGGCTTGATTATTTTTATGATATTGCTAACAAGTTAAAAGAAAATAATGATAGTGTAGTAATAGAAAACACAATATGTAAAGCAACTGAAAATAGGCAACAAGCAGCCAAATCCTTAGCAAAGGAAGTTGATTGCATGATTGTAGCTGGTGGTTTTAATAGTTCTAATACAAATAAGCTATATCAAGTAGCTAATATGTATTGTAAAAATGTTTTTAGGATTGAAACTGTTAAAGATCTACCTTTGCAAAAGCTCTCTAAATTTAAAAAAGTTGGTATAATCGCAGGTGCCTCTACACCTGATGAGATTATCGAGGAGGTAGTAAGTAGTATGGATGAATTCACAAAAGAAGAATTTATGAACAGTCTAGAGGATAGTTTAAAGAAGATTTACCCAAAGGAAATCGTAAAGGGTACAGTTATTGATGTCAAGGATGATGAAGTATTCGTTGACATTCAATTTAGAGCTGACGGAATTATCAAACTAGACGAAATGACAGAAGAAGAAGCAAAAGATCCAAAAAACAGTTTTAACGTAGGCGATGAAATTGACGTATTCGTTATCAAACTAGATGACGGAGAAGGCAATGTTTCACTTTCTACAAGAAGAGTTGAAGGAATGAAGGTTTGGACAGACCTAGCAGAAAAGGCTGAAAACGATGAGTTAGTTCACGGTGTAGTAAGTGGATTTAACAAGGGTGGTCTTACTGTTAATGTTGATGGAATTAATGGATTTGTTCCAGCAAGCCAAATCGCAACATACTTTGTTAAAAACTTCAAGAAATTCGTTGGAGAAGAGTGGGATCTAAAAATCATCAGCATCGATGAAAGAAAAAATAGACTAGTTCTTTCTAGAAAAGAAGTAGTTGAAGATGAACTTGACGGACTTTGGGACGAACTTGAAGAAGGTGAAGTTGTAACTGGAAAAGTTGCAAGACTTACAGACTTCGGTGCTTTCGTTGAAGTAAACGGTCTTGATGGACTCCTACACGTATCAGACATCGCTTGGAGCAGAGTTGAACACCCATCTGATGTACTAAATGTTGGAGATGAAATCGAAGTTAAAATTCTAAAATTAAATCAAGAAAAGAACAGAATTTCTCTTGGACGTAAACAACTTCTAGAAAAACCATTTGAAGCATTCGTTAACCAACACGAAGTTGGCGATGTTGTAACTGGTAAGGTTGTTAACCTACTTGACTTTGGTGCTTTCGTTGAAGTAGCAGACGGAGTTGAAGGACTAGTTCACGTTTCAGAAATTTCTTGGGAACATGTTGAAAAGCCATCTGATGAACTTAACGTTGGTGATGAAATCGAAGTTAAGATCATAAGCATCGACAAAGATGAAGAAAAAGTTGGCCTAAGCATCAAAGCTCTAAAAGAAGCTCCAGAAAGACCTGAAAGAAGAGCTAAGAGACCTCAAAGAAACAACGATAGACCAAGAAGAAGACCAGAAAGAGATAATTCTGCTTCATTTGGTGATGACGATCTAAATAACAATTTAGGTAACCTACTAGAACAAGCATTATCTGAACAAGGTAATGAAGGTTTATTAGAAGGCGAAGAAGAATAAATCTTAGAATTCTAAGAGGAGATGATTAAATCATCTCCTTTTTTGATGATTGGAGTAATATGCAAGTAAAAGAAAAATACAAAAATTATTTTAAGGGTAAAACATATAATATAACAACCTTTGGTTGTCAAATGAATGAGCACGACTCTGAAAGAATATCTTATATACTTGAAGATTTGGGATATGAAAAGACAGAAGATAGGTCAAGTGCAGATTTTATTTTATTTAACACATGTCTAGTAAGAGAAAATGCCGAGCTAAAGCTCTACGGCCAAGTATCTTCCCTTAAGAAGTTAAAAAAAGAACATCCTGAAAAGATTATCGCTGTCTCAGGTTGTATGATGCAAACATCAACCGCAAGAGAAGTTATTATAAAAGATCACAAGGAAGTAGATATTATCTTTGGTACAAAGAATATCAACTCCTTAGCAGACCTCATATTTAGATATCTAGAAACAAATGAGCGCGTTATAGATATATCTACAGACGATGTAAAGGATGATTATGTAAATTATAACACCTTAAACGACTTCCAAGCTTTTGTAAATATTATGACTGGATGCGATAATTTCTGCTCTTATTGTATAGTACCTGAATCAAGAGGTAGGGAAGAATCAAGGAGACCTTCTGCAATTCTCGCTGAGGTTGAGCATTTAGTAGAAGAAGGATACAAGGAGATAACTCTTTTAGGTCAAAATGTAAACTCCTACGGCAACAAAGCAGATTTTGATATGACTTTCCCACAATTATTGGAGAAGATTAGTCAAATTGACGGCCTTAAGAGACTAAGATTTACTACAAGTCATCCAAAAGACTTGTCTGATGAGTTGATAGAAGTAATAAAAAATAATGATAATATATGTAATTACTTCCACCTACCCCTACAATCCGGATCAAGCATGGTCCTTAAGGATATGAATAGAAAGTATGATCAGGAAAAATATATAGAAAGAGCTAAGAAATTAAGAGAAGAAATTCCAGGAATTGCGATCTCTACAGATATTATTGTAGGTTACCCAACTGAAACTGAAGAGGATTTTAAGGAGACTCTAAAGGTATGTAGAGAAATAGAATTTGATTCAGCCTTCACCTTTAAGTATTCACCTAGACCAAAAACTAGGGCGGCAAAACTTACTCCAATAGACGATGAAATAGTTCAAGATAGGTTTGATAGGCTCTTAGATACAATTTATCCAATATTTAACGAGAAAAATAAAGAATATATTGGAAAAACTGTAGAAGTTCTCTTAGAATCAGAAAGTAAGAACAATCCTGATATCCTTACAGGAAGAACCGATACATTTAAGTTAGTCCATGTTAAGGCGGATAAAAAATTAATTGGAGAAATTGTAAAGGTTAAAATTACAGATAATACATCGTTTACAATATCAGGAGACCTTGTAGAATAAACAAAAATAGACAAAGTTTAATAAAATATATTTAAGCTTTGTCTTTATTTGAAAAAGATTTCCACAAACTTGTATTTATCAATACTTTATAGAGATTATTTTTTATGCTTTTAAATGATTTATGCAAGTGTTAGAATTGATATGTATCAAAAGAAAGAGGTTGTTATGAGAGATGTGACTGTAAAAGTAAAAGCAAAAATGGGAAAGCTACCCAGTGACGATCTCTATAATAAATTAATTCATGAGAGCAATTTGGAAAGAAAAATAGGATTATTGAAAAATCATTATGATTTTCTAGATGAATCGGTAAGTAAAAAAGAAGTCGAATTAAATTTGTTTAGAAATTTCTACGATGAATTAAAAAGTTTAGATTTTTTTCTAGAAGGTATTGAGAGTGAGTTCTTTAAAGAATATTTCAGTATTTATGAGATATATCTTATTCAAGAAGTTATACAATGCATACTAAACAATACTTTGGAGAAAAATATTTTAAATTTAAAGCAAAATCCATTTTCTAAAGATTTAAAAATCAATGTTGACGATTCATTAGAAGAATTTATAGAAGGGCTTAGAGATAGTAAGTATTACAGAACTCTTTTGCCCTTTATAAATGAAAATATGGATAAGGAATCATTGATATTTTTGTCAAGCAATGCTTTGATGAAATTTTATTTTAGAAATCTTCTGAAATTAGCTAAAAAGTTTAAGGCAAAAGAGAAAGTCCTTATAGAAAATTTTGTAGGTGAGTTAATCAATTTGTCTAACCTAGAGATGCTTTATAGACTAAAGAAATTCTTCAATTTAAACAATAATGAGATATTTAATTATTTGATTGATGGAGGTAAGGGCTATAATGCTGATAAGTTAAAGATGGTATCTAACTTGTCTATGGATGATTTCTTTGAATACCTCAACGGTACTAAGTACAAAGATATTTTTGATAATGCGTGGGATTCACATATTAGAATTATGAGAAAGAAGATGAAACTTTACAGAGATGAAATAATCAAAGAAAGATCAACTATCCTCTATGTAATATCTGCTATGAGTATAATCCACACCAATATGGAGAATCTAGTTAGTATATTAGAGGTTGATGAGAGCTTTACTCTTTCTGAAAGATATGAACTAGTGATTGTGAGGTAATTATGGCAGTTGAAAAAATGCACCTTGTCAATATTACTTCTAGGTTAAATAATCTCGACGATTTTCTAGAAGATATTATTGAATTAGGCGATATTGAACCAGTTGATGCATTTAATCAAGTAGCATCAAGAGCTTTCTCAATTAAGGCTAGTAAAGAAAATGTTGAATTGACTGAAGATATTTCAACTATATCGAGCTTTGAAAGGCCAAATAAATCTATTATAGATAAGTTGAATTTGCTAAAAGACTTGTTTAAAATAGATTCTTCAGGAATTAAAAGAAGCAAACATATTTCTGAAAACGAAATTGACAGTTTATACGACGACTTGAACGCATTAATTGATAAGAAAAATAAATTAATAGAAGAAAAAAATCTTCTTCAAGAGTATAAGGATAATTTGGAAGTCCTTGACAGATATGGAATAGATGTAGCAAAGATTAAAAATCTCAACTACTTTGATCATAGGTTCGGTGAAGTAAGCAAGGATGGTAGATATATACTAAAGAATAACTACGATAACTTGCCTTCATTGATTCTTCACCTAGATGGTAGTCTTGATGATATGTCTTTAGGATATCTTGATGAACTTATAGCCCTTGATAAGGAAACAAGTAAATTAAGAACTGACACAGACAATATTATATCTAATGAGAAAGCTAATACATTTAATGTAATAAGCGCGTTGGATAAGAAGTATTCCTCATTAACTAAAAATAAGTCTGATGAAGTTTACTCAAATATCCTATCTGAGGGCGAGTTAAGGAAAAATGAGATAGAAAAAGAGTATAAACAAATGAAAGATAAGCTCGATAGAATCTATGAAAACCATAGCGAAGACATAGTTTCTGAGATTAGCTCATCTATTTTAGAGGAAGGGACTAAATAATTGGCAAATAAGAAAAAAAATAAAAATATTGACAGCAAAGAGAATTATTTGTTAGTTTATCCTAATCAAGTTAAAGAAGATATCAAAAGAGCTGTCAATACAATGGGTTTTATAGATAAAAAGACTCCAGAGTCTGATGATCTGGAAACTGTTGATAGAAAATTAGAAGAAACTAACAAGGAAATTAAAGAACTAGAAGAAAAAATCGAAGCTATCAAAAATCGAAATAAAGAAGTCATAGAAGATATTCCATATTCTATCGACTACTACGAAAAAAGTGGCGAGATTAAAGATAAGATGGCAAAAGGGGACAAGTACTTCTACCTTAGCGGTTGGGTTCCTGAATCAAAAGTCGATGACTTCAAAGAACTTGAAGAAAAATACGACAAAACTAAGGTAAATATAAACAAAAGGAGCTATTCCTCGAAACCGCCGACCAAACTAAAGAACAATATTCTCTTTCGTCCTTTTGAGTTTTTGGTGAACATGTATGGAGCACCAAACTACAACGAGATTGACCCAACACCATTTTTTGCTATAACATATTTATTGTTATATGGAATGATGTTCGGTGACTTAGGACAAGGCTTAGTATTTGTTTTGTTAAGCTTCTATGTAGATAAGATAAATAAGACCTTTGGTGGTCTAGTAAGAAGAATTGGAATAAGTTCTTCTATATTTGGATTGATGTACGGATCATTTTTCGGAATAGAAACATTGATTCCTACCTTATTGATCAAGCCTTTTGATAATATCATGACAGTACTTATTGCATCAGTTGCATTCGGTGTATTATTGATGGTCATATCTTATATCATTGGAATTTTCAACAAAGTCAAAAAACAAAATAATATAGAAGAAGGAATATTTGGCAAAGAAGGCCTAGCAGGTCTTATGATGATGATATCTTTTATACTAATTATTCTTAATATAGTAGGAAAGAATCCACTTCCAATGCCTGTTGCTATAGTTATGCTTGTATTATCAATAGTTATGATAATATTTAAACAGCCACTAGCAAGAAGGATTGAGGGAGATTATCCACTATACGATAGTTCCAAGGGAGACTATTATGTAGAAAGTTCATTTTCAATAGTAGAAGCTCTGCTATCAGTATTTTCTAACTTAGTATCTTTTACTAGAGTTGGGGCTTTCGCAATCAACCACGTTGGCTTATATATGGCTTTTGAAGTCATGGCAAAGCTTGCTGGTGGTGGAATAATTGGAATAATCATTCTAATCTTAGGTAACATTCTAATAATTGGACTTGAAGGAATGATAGTATTCATCCAAGGACTCAGACTAGAATTTTACGAGATGTTTAGCAAGTATTATGAAGGAAATGGTCGTAAGTTTAGACCAATTAGAGAAAAATAAGGAGTTAATATGATTTTAAAAATTGCTTTATTAGCATTAGCTGTTGTCGTAATGACAATTTATTCAGGTTTATATCTATTAAAAACAAACGAAGATAGTTCAAAGGCAAAGATAAGAAAGGCACTAAAACTTAACTTATCTACATTCGTACCAATAATGGTAATGATGATAGTGCTTCTTTTCCCATCAAGCTCAAGAGCAGCAGAAGCTGGTACTAGTGCAGCAGCAAGTGATGGATTAAAATACATCGGTGCAGCCCTTTCAACAGGACTTGCTACAATTGGTACAGGATATGCAGTAGGTACTGTTGGTTCAGCAGCGCTTGGAGCAATCTCAGAAGACCAATCTATCCTTGGTAGAACAATCATCTTCGTAGGTCTTGCAGAAGGTATTGCAATCTTCGGTGTAATTATCTCAATCTTAATCCTATACGCGTAAAATGAAGGCAAAATTAATAAGTAATGATCCAAGCTTAAACCTTATGTTTAGGCTTGGAGGCATAGAAATAGAGCAGGTAGATAGAATCGAAGAAAGTCTTGATAAGTTTAAGACTTCTGTGAAGGATGATAATCTAGCTGTTCTTATCTTAAGCAGAACAATTTATAATCATATATCCAAGGATGTTGATTATTATAGAGAAAATCAGAGTGAGCCTTTAATCGTAGTTATTGATGGTTGATTGGAGGAAATATGCTAGACCTAGAAGCAAAAATTTCATCCTTTAGAAAGATGGTTTGGGATGAAGAGAAAGAAAAAAGTGAGAAAGAATTATATCAGTCTACAGAGGATAATTCAAAGCTAGTTTCAGATAAAAAAACTGAGCTTGAAAAAAACTTAGAAGATAGTGTCAAGGATAGACAAATATTCGCAGAGATGAGAAAAAACGAGAATGTATCTAAGAAAGAATTTGAATCTAAGAATGATATATTTCTCTATAGACAATCTTTACTAGAAGATTTAACAAAAAGAATAAAAGAAAATCTCAAAGATTTTACTAATACTAATGACTACAAAGACAAGCTAAGTTCTATGATAAATAATTCATTAAAAGAGCTTGACCTAAGTAAGGAAGAAGTAATAGTTAGTGTTTTGGAAAAAGATAAGAATCTTATAGATTTTCCTAATGTGGAAATAATCGACGATGAATACATCGGTGGTTTCATAATTTCAAATCTTGATAGAGATTTTAGATATAATTATACTTATTTGAATAGACTTAAAGATAAAAAATATGAAGTTGGTAAGAAACTAAATCAACTTCTTGAAAGTGAGAGTTTTAATGAATCCAAAAATTAAAACAATAAACGGTCCTGTTGTAATTGCGCGAGATGCAAAAATCTTGACAGTTCGTGAGATGGTTTCAGTTGGTAAGCTAAAGCTTATAGGTGAAGTAATTTCACTTGAAGGTGATCTTGCGACAATCCAAGTATACGAAGATACTTCAGGACTTAAAGTAAATGAAGATATAATTCCAACAGGCAGACCCCTTTCAGTAAGACTTGGTCCAGGAATGCTTGGGAACATGTTTGATGGTATCCAAAGACCCCTAAAGAATATTATGGACAAAAACGGTGCCTTTATCCCTTCAGGAATAGGTTTTGAAAACTTAGATACTGAGAAAAAATGGGATGTCAAACTTAGAGTTAAAGTCGGAGATAAAGTTAATAGGGGCGATATCTACGCTACTATAAAAGAAACTGAAACAATTGAGCATAGACTTATGACTCAAGTTAGTGGTGAGATTATAGAAGTTGTTGAAGACGGTGCCTATACACTTGAGGATACAGTTGTTAAGATTAAGACAGAAAAAAGTGTAGTGGAGGAGAAACTCTACCAATACTGGCCAGTTAGAAATCAAAGACCAGTTACGGCTAATATGCCAATAGAGAAGCTATTTGAGACAGGACAAAGAGTCCTAGATGTATTCTTTCCTCTTGCTAAGGGTGGTACAGTTGCCATCCCTGGTGGATTTGGTACAGGTAAGACTATGCTTCAACACCAGCTTGCCCAATATTCTGACGTAGATATAATAATTTATATTGGATGTGGAGAGCGTGGAAACGAGATGACCCAGGTTCTTGAGGAGTTCCCTGATCTTATAGATCCAAACACAGGTAAGGGACTTATGGAAAGGACTATCTTGATTGCTAACACTTCAAACATGCCGGTAGCAGCTAGAGAAGCATCTATCTATACTGGTATTACTATGGCTGAATACTTTAGAGACATGGGTTATGATGTAGCTCTTATGGCAGACTCATCATCCAGATGGGCAGAAGCCTTACGTGAAATATCAGGAAGACTTGAAGAGATTCCAGCTGAAGAAGGCTATCCAGCATACCTAGGATCCAGACTTTCACAATTTTACGAGAGAGCAGGGTATTTTAAGAACTTAAATGGAAGTGAGGGTTCTGTTACTCTTATCGGTGCTGTTTCTCCTTCAGGAGGAGATTTCTCAGAGCCAGTAACTGAAAATACAAGAAGATGTGTAAATGTATTCTTAGGACTTGATAGAAAGCTTGCTTATTCAAGACACTATCCAGCTATAAACTGGCTTTCTTCTTATTCTAATTATATTGAAAAAATCAGAGCCTACTATGAGGAAAGACTGGGTAAGGACATCATTAGTATAAGAAATGAATTGATGAATGTCCTTCTTGAAGAGGATGAAGTTAGATCTATCATGATGCTAGTGGGTGAAGATGCACTTTCTAATAGTCAAAAGAACATATTAGATGTTTCAGGTCTTATAAGAAATGGCTTCTTACAACAAAATGCTTACAATGATATTGATAAGTATGTTCCACTTGAAAAACAAGTCAAGATGCTCGACATTATTTATAATTATTATCAAAAGAGTAAAGCAGCTATTAGTGGTGGTCTTAGCCATAAGGATATATATGATTCAAATCTAATTAATGAGATTACTCAAATGAAATATAATATAAAAAATGATGAGTTGGATAAGTTTATTGATCTTAATTCAAAGATAAACAATCATTTTGTAAGTGTGAAGGAAGGTTTATAGATGAGAAAAGAATATACTAAGATTAGAAAAATTGAATCATCTATGATTGAGATAGAAAAAGTTACAGATGTAGCCTACAAGGCAGTAGTATCTGTTCACGCTTTGGGGATGGACTTTGTAGGTCAAGTTGTAAAAATCGATGAGGACACTGTAACTATAGAAGTTTTCGGTAATACAGAAGAGTTTTCATTAAATGACATAGTGGTGAGTTTTCATGAAAAACCTTTAGAGATTCCTCTCGATGAATCAATACTTGGTAGGAGCTTTAACGGAATAGGAGAACCAATAGATAATGGAGGAGATATCTACTCTGATGATAAATATTCAGTAGAGGGACTTCCCCTAAATCCTGTAGCACGTGAATACCCAAGGGACTTCATCCAAACAGGAATATCTTCTATTGATACTCTAACAACCCTTATCCGTGGACAAAAGCTACCGATATTTTCTGGATCTGGTCTTTCACACAACGAGATTGCAGCTCAAATTGTAAGACAAGCTAAGCTTAAGACAGATGAGAACTTCTGCTTTGTTTTTGCTGCTATGGGGATTAAGAAAGACGAAGCCATGTTCTTCGAGGATGCCTTCAACAAGGCAGGTGTTCGTGATAAGGTTGTAATGTATCAAAACCTTGCGGATTCTCCAATAATGGAAAGACTTGTTGCTCCAAAATGTGCCCTAACAGCAGCTGAATATCTAGCTTACAAGAAGGGCTATCACGTACTTGTTATAGTCACTGATATGACATCTTATTCAGAAGCCCTACGTGAAGTTTCATCTATAAGGGGAGAGGTTCCTTCAAGGAAGGGCTATCCTGGATATCTTTACTCAGATCTTGCTTCTTTATATGAAAGAGCTGGCATGATTGAAGGAGTTAAGGGATCTGTAACTCTTATTCCAATACTTACCATGCCTAATGATGATATCACCCACCCTGTGGCAGACCTTACAGGTTATATAACAGAGGGTCAAATTGTAATCGATAGATCTCTGTCTAATAAGGGAATCTATCCTCCAATAAATGTACTTCCTTCCTTGTCAAGACTTATGAAGGATGGTATAGGTGAGGGCTATACAAGGGCTGACCACGAAGATCTAATGAACCAACTTTATGAATCGTATTCTAAAGTCCAAGATGTTAGAAATATTTCTCAAATTGTTGGTGAAGATGATTTGTCTGATGTTGACAAGAAATATTTACGTTTCGGAGATGAATTTGAAAGAAGATTCTTAGCCCAAGATAAGGATGAAAATAGGGAACTCGATGAATCTCTAGATTTAGGTTGGAAAATTCTTAAAATCCTTCCAAGAAATGAGCTTCACAGAGTTTCTAAAGAGAATCTAGATAAGTTTATAGGTGAATAGTATGCAAACAAACAATGTTGCAGCTACAAAGGCCAATCTAATCAAGGCAAAAGAAGAACTAAATCTCTTAGAGGGTGGATACGACATACTCGATAAGAAGAGAAAGGCCTTGATTGGAGCTTATGATTCCAAGATAAAAGAACGTAATGATTTAAATGAAAAGGTAAATGAGACGATCAAAAAGGTCAGCCATGATTTCAAAAAAGTCTTGGTAAGCATTGGTGAATCGGATCTTGATTCCATATCGAAAACTGTCCCAATAGATAATAGTATTAGCTTAAAAGTTGATAAGTTCATGCAGACAGAAATATCTGAAATTCACTTCGAAGATGTAAAGCTTAACTTATCCTATTCATTCTATGAAACTAATGCTGGTTTTGATGAGGCTATACTTTCTTTTAATCAATTAAGATCTAAGATATTTAAGCTTGCTGAGCTCGATACTACAATTAATTCTTTAGATAGAGAAATTAAAAAGACGAGCAAGAAAGTAAATAGTTTGGATAAGGTTCAAATTCCAAAATACAAGGAAATGATTAAGACCATATCTCAAAGCATAGAGGAAAAGGAAAGAGAAGAATTCTCTAAGACTAAGATTGTCAAAGAAAATAAAATCAAAAAAGAAGAATCCAAAAAATAGCACCGGTATTGACCTGAACCCCAAAATCCGGAATACGGATGGAGGGGTTTTTAGTACCATA
>JAQEDR010000014.1 GCA_027669155.1 Peptoniphilaceae bacterium AM52-5BH
AGAAAAGCAAAATTAATTTTACTTTTCTCCTTGACTTTTGTTAGCAGGTTTCTTTGTATAAAATTAGATTTTAGATGGTATATATAAATAACATTTAAACAAAAAAACAAAAACAAACATAAAATCTAATAAAATATAAAAGTAATTAATAGATAAAAATTATAGATAAAAAGCTAGTGTCTGTTAATATCAAGGTCTAAGAGATTTTCGAAATATGCTTGGATAAAAAAATGTTTGGTAGATATTTATACATATTTTAATCCAAAGGGCTAAATTTTAATGAAGGTCCCAGGTAAGAAAATAAGAAATGTTAAGAAAACGCTTGACAAATGTTCGAACCTGATGTAATATAAAAATAAGCAAACAAAAAGAATAAATAAACAACAAAAACAAACAGAGGAGGTTTTATGAAGGTGTACATTTCTTCCGACAAGGATGCTTTAAAACTAAAGGATGCCTTGATCGAAGAATTAGAGAATTTATCTGTCGCTTATGAAGATTTGACAGAAGATGGTTTTGATTTCGTCGATAGCTCTAATGCAGTTTGTGAAAAGCTTTTAGAGGTAGATGGAATCTTAACAACAGGAAATGACGATGCAAGTGTAGGGGTTGTACTTGACAGAACTGGAGCAGGAAGTTACATGGCTTGTTCAAAACACAAGGGCATGGTTGCTGCAGAAGTATCTGACGAGAGATCAGCACTCATGACCAAAAGACACAATGGAGCAAGAATTCTTGTAATGGGCTCAGGAATAGTAGGAGAAGACTTAGCTAAATCATGTCTAAGAAACTTCCTAAGTCACGGCTATGACGGTGGCCGTCACCAAATAAGAATCGACATGCTCAATAAAATGATGTAGGAGGTAAAGATGAAAATAGCATTAGGATGTGACCATATCGTCACAAGTTTAAAAATGGAAGTATCTGACCACCTCAAAAGTCTGGGCCATGAAGTAGTAGACGTAGGAACTTACGATAACACAAGAACTCACTATCCAATCTTTGGAAAAAAGGTAGGAGAATTAGTAGCAAAAGGCGACTGTGATCTAGGAGTAGTACTCTGCGGAACAGGAGTAGGCATATCAACATCAGTCAATAAAGCCTTCGGCACCCGTTGTGCCCTAGTAAGAGACTGTGCGACAGCAATTTATGCCAAAGAAGAACTAAACGCTAACGTAATAGCCTTTGGAGGCATGATAGTAGGAAGAGACCTAGCCTTTGAAATAATAGACTCATTTATCAATGCAGAATACAAGAAAACAGAAGAAAATGAGAAACTAATAGAAAAATTAATGGCAATAGAAGAAAAATATAAAGAAGATGAAAAAGACCAAGTGTCTAATGATAAATTCTTTGATGAATTTATAGAAAAATGGGATAGAGGGGAATACCACGATTAGTTAGTTATGTCAGAGTTAATTGTAAGAGATAATGTATATATATCTGATGCTTCTAGTAAAGAAGATCTATTTAAAGAGCTTTACGACAAACTTAAGGCGGATGACCTGGTAAATGACAAATTTCTTCAAATGGTTGAAGAAAGAGAAAAAAATTACCCTACAGGAATGGATATGTCGCTAGTTAGTGAGAGTTTGCCTAATATAGCTATACCTCATACAGAAGCGGAAGCCTGTAAGGTTACTAGGGTAATACCAGTTAAGTTAAATAATAAGATAAGCTTTAATAATATGATTGATCCAGAAAAAGAATTAGATGTTTCATTTATCTTCATGATATTAAATAGTGAAGGTGGAATGCAGACAGACGTTCTCGCAAAGATAATGGATTTTGTTACAAAGACCGAGGATATAGAAAATCTTTTCGGTTTAGATAGTGAAGATAAAATTTACGAATTTATTGAGAAAAATTTTTAGGAGGAAATTATGATTAAAATTTTAGCAGCATGTGGAGCAGGAGTTAATTCAAGTCACCAAATCAAGAACGCCTTAGAAAACGAAATGAAAAATAGGGGCTACGAAGTAAAATGTGATGCAGTTATGATAAAGGATATCACAGAAGAAATGATCAATAAATATGATATATTTGCTCAAATTTCAAAAACTGATTTAGGATTTGATGTAAATATTCCTGTAGTAGATGCAGGTCCAATCCTTTACAGAATGCCAGCTATGGCAAAACCTGTTTACGATAAGGTTGAATCAATAATAAAAGAAGGAAATTTAAAATAAATTAGTAAATAATAAATTAAATCAATAAATGGAGAAATAAAATGAGTGGAATAATAGAATTTGCTAATACCTATTTGGGAAAATTCATGGACATTATAATACCTTCTGTACTCATGCTTTTGGTACTTACAATTATATCTGTAATTGTAGGAGTTAAATTCTCAAAGGCCTTAGAAGGTGGTATTAGGCTTGCAATTTCAATTACTGCTATTGGTGCAGTAATGAACATACTAACCTCAAGCTTCTCAGAAGCTTTGCAAGCTTTCGTAGGAAGAACAGGTATTGAATTAAGTATAACTGATGTGGGTTGGGCTCCTCTTGCAACGATAACTTGGGGTTCTCCTTATACCTTATATTTCTTGCTGGTAATGATAATAGTAAATATAGTTATGCTTTTACTAAATAAAACCAATACATTGGATGTAGATATCTTTGATATATGGCATTTGGCTATAACTGGCTTATTTGCTATGTATATGGGTGCAAACCTCCTTGTAACAACACTTCTAGTAATATTTATAGGAGTACTAAAGATTATAAACTCAGACTTGATGAAGCCTACATTTAATGATCTTTTGGATGCACCAGACGAAAACCCAATGACAACTACCCATATGAACTATATGATGAATCCAATAGTCATGTTATTTAATAAGATTATTGATAAAATATTCCCATTCTTAGATAAATACGATTTCGATGCTGCAAAGCTTAACTCTAAAATAGGATTCTGGGGATCTAAGTCAGCTATAGGAATCTATCTAGGTTTATTTATAGGCCTACTTGCAGGCATGCCTTTGATGGATACCTTTACTCTTGCCTTTACAGCAGCAACTTGTTTGGAATTATTCTCTGTAATAGGTCAATGGTTCATCGAATCAGTTGAGCCACTATCACAAGGTATTGCAGACTTTGCCAACAAGAAACTTGGAGGACGTACACTAAATATCGGTCTTGACTGGCCATTTATCGCTGGACGTTCAGAAATGTGGGCAGCTGCAAATATCTTAGCACCAATTATGCTTTTGATAGCAATCATACTTCCAGGAAACAAAGTTCTTCCACTAGGTGGTATAATAGCAATGGGACTTACTCCAGCACTTTTGGTAGTAACTCGTGGTAGAATCATTAGAATGATATTAATAGGTATATTCATGTTACCAATATTCCTATGGTCAGGTACTTTGATAGCTCCTTATGCTACTGAGGCAGCTAAATCAGTAAATGCCTTCCCAGCAGGACTATCTGAGTCAGCTCTTATCACTCACTCAACTCTCGAAGGACCAGTTGAGAAATTCGTAGCCTACTTTGTAGGACTTGGAAATGCACAAGGTGGAAAACAAATACTTATTGCTCTAGTAGTGATAGCTGTATATCTCGCCCTATTCCTATGGTATAGAAAAGAAATGATTAAGAGAAACGAGGAATACAAAGCTGGAAAAGAAGATGTAATAGAATAATCACAAAAATACCGTCACTTAACTAGATGACGGTATTTTAAAAGGGAAAAGATATGCTAAAAGAAAAAAGACACGAGCTCATCCTATCTCAATTAGCAAATGATGGGATAGTTCAAGTTTCTAAACTAAGTGAGTTTCTTAAGGTCACAGACATGACCGTAAGACGAGACTTAAAGGAATTAGAAGATAAAAATCAGCTCGTTAGAGTTCACGGAGGGGCGAAGAGTCTTGACAAGGCACTTCCTCGTGAGTTTTCTAATGAGGAGAAGATGTTAAAGAATAAGGATAAGAAAGAATATATTGCCAAAATCATCGCTTCTCTTATGGGAGATGAGGAGAATATATTCCTTGGAGCAGGAACAACTATTGAGTGTGTGAGCTCTTATATAAATAATAAGAACTGCAATATATACACGAATTCCTTGTATCTTTTTGAAAAACTTAAAAAGATCAGAGGAGCAAGGGTTTTTCTAATTGGAGGAGAATTTAGAGAAAGTACTGGTGCTTTTGTTGGCAGCCTTGCTCTAGATCTAGTAGAGAAAATAAGATTTACCAAGGCCTTTATTGGAGTAAATGGTATTTGCGATTCTTTTGCTTATACTTACAGCGTCGATGAAGGGGTTCTCCAATCAAAGATACTAGATAATTCAAACAAGGCTTATCTAATTGCGGATTCGTCTAAGATCGGAGTAGAAGACTTTTATGCCTTCTATAATATAGAAAATGCTGATGTCATAAGTGATGATAAAATAGGTGCCAATGGTATCAATCTAATAGAAAAACATACCAAACTTATTAACTGATTAAATGAAAACATTGGCTATACTGGTTGACTAAAGAAGCTAGAGCTTATATAATTATAGTGGTAGTTACCAGTAGGAGGTATAAATGTTTTTAGATTTAGATTATATTAAGGAAAATGACGCTATAAATACTTATAGTGAGATTTTTCAGCAAGCTAGTATTTGGGAGCTTGTTTACGAAGATTATAAAGAAAGAAAAAGTGAAATAGAAGAATTTTTGGCTAAGGCAAAAGGCGCTAGAGTTATCTTTACTGGTGCTGGTACTAGTGAGTATGTAGGTAATATTGCCAAGGAATATCTCAAGGCCCACGGGGATTTTGAATTTGAGTCTGTTGCTACAACAGATTTGGTTTCTTGCCCTTACCTTCACTTCAAGAAAGACTGTAAGACTCTTCTAGTTTCTTTTGCAAGAAGCGGTAATTCTCCTGAGTCTCTTGCTGCGGTTGAGCTAGGGGAGAGCTTGGTGGATGATTTTTATAATCTAGCTATAACTTGTGCTGAAGATGGCAAGCTTGCTGAGAAATTATATGAAGATGAGAAATCTTACGTATTTATAGAGCCAGCTGGTACAAATGACAAGGGTTTTGCTATGACGAGCTCTTTTACTTCCATGCTTTTGACAAGTCTTTTGATTTTCGATAAGTCATCTATAGACAAAGAAGAAGCTGTAAAGACTCTAGCAAAGGCTGGAAGAGATATCCTTGATGATAAGGAAAATATCGAAAATTTAGTAAATTTTGATTTTAATAGGATAATTTACCTAGGAAGTGGTCCTTTATATAAGCTTACCAATGAGGCAAGACTTAAGGTCCTTGAGCTTACTGCTGGTAAGGTGGCTAGTATGTACGAGTCAAGTATGGGCTTTAGACACGGTCCAAAGTCCTTTGTAGATGATAAGACCTTGATAGTATCCTTCCTATCATCAAATCCTTATACAAGACAATACGATACGGATATTCTAGATGAGCTATGTTTAGATGGTATAGCTGAAAAGGTCATAGGAGTTTCAAGCAAAGAAGTCGAAGGAGATTTTGATAAGTTAGTCTATAAGGTGGACGGACTAGGAGATGCTTATCTTTGTGTTTTATTTGCTATGATAGCTCAACTTATAAGTCTTATAACTTCTCTAAGGGTAGGAAATACTCCTGACAATCCTTCTAAGTCTCACACAGTAAACAGGGTTGTAAAGGGAGTTACTATCCACGAATACGACAAGTAGGGCCTATGAGTCTTTATTCTGAGATAGTGAAGGATATTACAGAGAAAATCTCCACTATGGAAAAGGGAGATAAGATTCCTTCCGAAAGACAGCTTTGTATTGACTACGATGTGAGTAGGACCACTATTAGAAATGCTATAGGAGAGCTAGTCAATAGCGGTCTTATAGTTCAAATTCAAGGCAAGGGGAGTTTTGTTACAGGTAAGCATAATTTGAGGGACAATCTTTCGAATTATTATTCCTTCACTCAAAGAACCATAGCCAATGGGATGAAGCCAAAGTCTGAGATAATCGACTTTAGGATCAAGAAGGCCAACAAGGATTTGGCAGGACAGATGAAGCTTGAGAATATGGACTTGGTTATTGAGCTTGTAAGGCTTAGGCTTGCTGATGATGAGCCTATGATGTATGAAACAACTTACATTCCCTATGAGAGATTTACCAATATTTCTAGAGAGCTTGTAAGTAAAAAGCCCCTCTATGATATCTTTGATGAGTCAAATGCTGCTATTTTTACAGTAAATGAGAGATTTTCTGTTGGGAGTTTGACTAAAAAGGTTGCAAACTTCTTGGGACAGAAGGCTGACGCCCCAAGTCTTAAGATTACTAGAAAGAGCTTCGATTTTGATGATAATTTATTAGAATATACTATATCCTACGCCAGAGGAGACAAGTTCTACTATGAAACGAGTTATAGTCCGAGATAAGCTAAGGAGATTAAATGTATTACTCAGCTAAATATATAGTGCTAGAAGATAAAGTTTTAGAAGATTATTACATGGAAGTGGAAGATGGGAAGGTAAAGTCATTTTCCAAAGATAAACCAGAAGATTTTGAATACTTGGGAGAGATAATAGCCCCGGGTCTTGTAGATACCCACATCCACGGTTATGCCGGCAAGGATATCATGGATTGTGAAAAGGGCTATCTTAATGAAATATCCAAGGGGATTTTGGAATGTGGAGTTACAAGCTTTCTTCCAACAACCCTTACAGATACCACAGAAAAGCTTGATAAGGCTTGTGAGCTAATTGGAGCAGAGTACGAAGGCGTAGAAGGAGCCAAGATTCGTGGAATCTTCCTCGAAGGACCATTTTTCACAGAAAAGTACAAGGGAGCCCAAAATGCTTCCTACATGTCAGATCCTTCTATAGATAAGTTAAAAAGATGGAAAGAGCTTTCCAAGGGCCTTGTAAATAAAATCGCTATAGCTCCTGAAAGAGAAGGAGCAATCGACTTTATCAAACAAGCCAACGCTATGGGCGTAAGAGTTGCCCTAGGCCATTCTGATGCAAGCTTCGAAAAGGCAGTAGAAGCAGTAGATGCCGGGGCTAATATCTTCGTCCATGTCTACAATGGCATGAGTGGCCTCCACCACAGAAATCCTGGCATGGTGGGAGCTGCTATGAGGACTGACTCTATAGGAGAGTTAATATGTGACGGCCATCACGTAAATCCTGCCGCAGCAGAGATCTTGATGGACGTAAAGGGAAGAGATAGGATAGCTCTTATTACAGATTGTATGTCAGCAGGTGGTATGCCTGAAGGAGACTACAAGCTAGGAGACTTTCCTGTAATAGTAAAAGATGGAACAGCGAGACTTAAGGATGGAGGATCTCTTGCAGGGTCTATCCTAAGACTTAAGGAAGCTGTCAAAAATGTTGTAGAATGGGAGATTGCAGATGTCTTTGAGGCTATACAAATGGCAAGCCTCATTCCTGCCAAATCTGTCGGAATCGACGATGTATGTGGGAAAATCCACGAGGGCTATGATGCAGACTTCATAGTCCTTGATGAGAACCTAGACCTACTTGCGACCTTCCTAAATGGAGAAAGGGTATTTGGATGATACTAACGATAACAGCGAACCCTTCTGTAGATATTTCTTACCAACTAGAGAAGTTTAATATCGACGATGTAACAAGAACTAGCGATATAGAAAAACACGCCGGTGGTAAGGGAATCCATGTTGGATATGTCCTAAAGGAATTGGGGACTAAGCCTGTACATTCGGGATTTGCAGGAGGTAAGCTTGGAGAATTTATAGAAGAAGGCCTAGAAGATAGAGGCCAAGAGGCAAGATTTGTTAAGATTAAGGGAGATACAAGAAACTGTATAGCCATCCTTCACGAAGGAAAACAAACCGAAATCCTCGAGGTAGGCCCAACTATAAGCAAGAAAGAGGAAGAAGAATTCCTAAATAAGCTCGATCAAATAAGCGAAGGTTGCCACATAATAAATATATCAGGCTCCCTTCCAAAGGGACTTACAAGTGATTTCTACAAAGAGATAATTAAGTATGCCAAAAAGCATGACAAATTTGTCTCAGTAGATACCTCTGGCAAGACCCTTAAGGACATGATCAATGCAGAAGAAAAACCAGATCTCATAAAGCCTAACGAAACAGAAATAGCTGACGTACTAGGTAGAAAGATCGAAAAGAAAGACCTTAAGGAAATTCTAAAGCAAGAACCATTTACGGATATACCATATATAATAGTATCTATGGGAAAAGACGGGGCTATGGTTAAGATTAAAGATAAAATCTACAATGCTAAGGTTCCAAAAGTAGAAGCCGTAAATCCGGTGGGAAGCGGTGATTCATCTCTTGCGGGGGCGCTTTTTGCAATAGATGAAGGAAAATCTGATGAAGAAATAATAAAGACTTCAATGACTTGCGGTCTATTAAATGTTCTCACAGAAGAAATCGCCCATATAGAAATAGAAAAGTTTGACAAATATTTCGAAGAAATAAAAGTGGAGGAAGTATAATGAAAATTTCACAAGAAAAACTAGAAAATCTCAAAAAATTAGTAAATGAAGACGGAGCTATAGCAGCCCTTGCCATAGACCAAAGAGGATCAATGGAAAAAATGATGGGAGCAGCTAACCCTGATCTTAACAATGTCGAAGGAATCGGAGCCTACAAGGAATTAGTTTCAAAAGAACTAACACCATTTGCCTCATCAATCCTACTTGACCCAATCTATGGCGAAAAGGGAATTGCTGCTAAGGCAGAAGGAACTGGACTCATCCTAAGCTATGAACAAACAGGTTATGATGAATACGATGAAGGAAGACTTCCAAGACTTATCAACTTCATGAGCGTACTTAGAGCAAAAGAAATGGGAGCTAACGCTATTAAGACTCTTCTCTACTATGATTGCGATGATGAAGAAGAAACAAATGACATCAAAAAAGCTTGGGTAGAAAGAGTTGGATACGAATGTGAAGGCCTAGGACTTCCACACTTCTTGGAAATTATCACCTATGATAGAAATATGGAATCTGAGAAAAACGCTGAATATGCAAAGGTAAGACCACACAAGGTAAATACTGCTATGAAAGAATTCTCTGATCCAAAATACAAGGTAGACGTTCTTAAGGTTGAAACACCAACTAACATGAACTTCGTAGAAGGACTTGGCAAGGAAGAAGCAGTATATACAAGAGAAGAAGCAATCAAACACTTCAAAGACCAATCAGACTCAACTGACCTACCATTCATCTTCCTATCAGGTGGAATTACAGCAGAACTATTCCAAGAAACATTAAAACTTGCCAAAGAAGCAGACTCACAATTCAACGGAGTTCTCTGCGGTAGAGCAACTTGGAAAGACTCTGTAGAAATATATGGAAAAGATCAAGAAGAAGCTAAAAAATGGCTAGAAACAACAGGAAAAGAAAACATTCAGACCCTAAATGAAGTTCTAAAAGAAACAGCTCACTCTGTTTTTGAGAAAATAGAAGAATAAAAAATAATGCAGGAAGCAAGGAGATTTTGCTTTCTGCATTTTATTTTAAGAAGAAATACTAGCGCTTTTGACAAGTCCATTTTCGATTACGAGTACAAGGCCTAGACCTGTGTCCTTACATTCTTCTAGGTAGGCGTTAAACTCATCTACTGTCATGATTTGAGGCTCGGCCATGCCGCTTGTGGCTTGAAAGACTGTATCCTTATCAAAGGAGAAGTCATAGGTCGAATTTGCCATTATTTGGTAGTCATCGAAGGATCCGACCTCTTCGCTATAGGATAGGCTACCCTTTATAGTAAAAGTGCTTGTAGAAGCATCTGCGAAGGCTTCTTGGCAATAGCCTATAGTACCCTGGGCTTCTCCGCCGCTTTCAGAGGCAAGGATCGTCAAATATTGGCCGTTAGCTAGGAAATCTCTGTTTTCTGAAGTAGAGTCCTCTTGGATTTTTTTATCTTCAGAAGGGCTTTCTTCTTGCTCATTCTTATTTTCCAAATCCTTATCCTTAGGAGCTTCTTTTTTTTCTTCCTTTTTCTCCTCTTTATCTTTCTTTATTTTTTCCTCATCCTTGGATTTTTGCTCTTCCTTTTTTTCTTCATTCTTAGATTTTTGATCAGCTTTTTCTGTAATCTCTGCCTTACTATTTTTATCTTCTTTATTTTCTTTATTACTACATGAGCTAATAAATAGGGATAAAGCTAGTAAGATGCATATATTTTTAATTGATTTTTTCATGTTTACACCTCTAGGCTATTTTACCCCTATTTCGAATCTTTAGTATATTTATAAAAAATAAACGATTAAAAGTATTAGAATTGGGCTATATATAGACTAGGAAAAGCTTTTTAGATTTGCTTTCAATTTATCCTAAAATATAGTAGAATTTCTTAGCTAAGATTAAACTATTTCATAAAAATTTTAGATATATTAGTAAGAATTTTATAAATATTTTGACAGGTAAATATATTTGACAAATCTTTTTATTAAGGCTACAATTTAAGTAGATGACAATTATAAAAGGAGGATTTTATGCTTTTTAAGACAACAGATCAACATGAGGCCCTACGTAAAAAAGTTAGAGCTTTTGCTGAAGAAAAAGTAAAACCAATAGCATTCGACCTAGATCAAAAAAATGAGTTCCCAGATGATATAGTTAAAGAAATGGGAGAATTAGGATTTTTAGGAATACCTTATCCTAAAGAATATGGTGGTCAAGGTCTTGACGTTATTTCTTATGCAATCGTTGTAGAAGAATTATCTAGAGTAGACGGCGGTGTTGGTGTAATTTGTTCAGCACATACATCTTTGGGTTCATGGCCAATTTTTGCTTTTGGTACAGAAGAACAAAAGAAAAAATACCTAACTCCACTTGCTAAGGGTGAAAAACTTGGTGGATTTGGACTTACAGAAGAAAACGCAGGTTCAGATGCTGGTGGAACAGAAACTACAGCAGAACTTGATGGCGATAATTACATCCTTAATGGTAAAAAAATATTCATTACAAATGCTCCAAAAGCTGATACATATGTAGTATTCGCAGTTACTACACCAGGTATAGGAACACATGGAATTTCAGCTTTCATAGTAGAAAAAGACTTCGAAGGATTTACCTTCTCTGATCACTACGACAAGCTAGGTATCAGATCATCTTCTACAGCTGAACTTCACTTTGAAAATGTTAAAGTTCCAAAAGAAAACTTACTAGGTAAGGAAGGTCAAGGATTTAAGATTGCTATGGCTACCCTAGACGGTGGTAGAATTGGTATAGCATCTCAAGCTTTAGGTATAGGGCAAGGCGCTTATGAATCTGCACTTGCTTACGCTAAAGAACGTGAACAATTTGGTCTTCCAATAGCTCACTTACAAGCAAACACATTTAAACTTGCTGATATGGCAACTCACCTACATGGTGCAAGACTTATGATTTATCATGCAGCAGAACTAAAAGAAAATCACGAAAGATACTCTGCAGAAGCTGCTATGGCTAAACAAGTTGCATCAGACCTTGCTATGAAGATTGCGACAGAAGCTGTACAAATCTACGGTGGTTCTGGATTTATCAAGGGTGTCGATGTTGAAAGATTCTTCAGAGACGCTAAGATTACACAAATCTATGAAGGTACTAACGAGATCATGAGAGTTGTAGTTGGTGCTAATACCGTAGGTCGTGCTCCAAAGATGAAAAGAGCGGGGGGAAGAGGCAAGGATGCCGGCCCAATAGCAGGCTTGCGTAAGAAAGAAATCTACACAGGAGATCCAAAAGAAGCAGTTAAAAAGCTCGTTGCAGCTCTTAAAAAAGACGGATATGACTTCACAGTTGGAATCGATCCAAATACACCAATCCCAGAAGCACAAAGAGTAGTTGTAGCAGGTCGTGGTATTGGTGAGAAGAAAAACATGAAACTAATCGAAGATTTAGCTTACCAAGCAGGTGCAGCTATTTCATCATCAAGACCAGTTGCAGAAACACTTAAATACGTTCCACTAGAAAGATATATCGGTATGAGTGGTCAAACCTTTAAGGGTAACCTCTACATCGGAGTCGGAGTATCAGGAGCAGGCCAACACTTAAAGGGAATGAAAAACGCTTCAACAATCGTTGCAATCAACAGCAGTGCTAATGCTCCAATCTTTAACAACTGTGACTACGGTATCGTAGGAGATGCTATGGTAATCCTTCCACTGCTTATCAAAGAACTTGATAATGGAGAAGACAAGAAGCCAGCACCACCAATGAAGAAGATGAAAAGATCTAAACCAAGAAAAATGGCTCCCAAAGAAGATATTTACGTGGATTTGGGATCTGGTTACGAATATGACCCAGAAGTAGGCGATCCTACACAAGGAGTTGAACCAGGAACACCATTTGACAAATTGCCAGATGAATGGGTAAGTCCAGTTTCTGGAGAAGCTAAAGAAGAATTCATCAAAGTAGAATTCCCAGAAGACAGAAAGTAGTAGGAGGATTTAATGTATACAGTTAGAAAAGTAACAGATGATTTATATTATGTAGGTGGGGACGATAGAAGACTTGCCTTATTTGAGAATATATTTCCTATTCCTCAAGGAGTCTCTTACAATTCATACCTACTAATGGACGAAAAAACAGTCCTAATCGACTCAATAGATTGGGCTGTAACAAGAGAATATATGGTAAATATAGCAAGAGTTCTAGACGGTCGTGACCTAGACTACATGATAGTTCACCACATGGAACCTGACCACTGCTCAGCTATAGAGCTTATGCTACAAAGATATCCAAACATGAAGATAATCTCTTCTGAAAAGGGAGTTATGTTTATGAGACAATTTGGTTATCACGTAGATGATAGATACATCGAAGTAAAAGAAGGCGACACCTTTAGCTTTGGTAAACACGAATTTACTTTCGTAGAAGCTCCAATGGTTCACTGGCCAGAAGTACTAATGAGCTATGATAGCACAGACAAAGTATTATTCTCAGCAGATGCCTTCGGTTCATTTATAGCAAACAACGGTAGACTATTTGCTGACGAAGTAGATTGGGACAGAGACTATCTAGACGAAGGACGTAGATACTACACAAATATCGTAGGTAAATACGGTACATTCGTACAAAAAGCCCTAGAAAAAGCTGGTGGCCTAGATCTTAAATATATCTGCCCACTTCACGGACTAGTTTGGAGAGATAACTTCGGATATATTATCGACAAATACGTTCACTGGGCAACTTATGAGCCTGAAAAAGAAGGTGTATTGATTGTATATGCATCAATGTACGGTAATACAGAATTCGCAGCTCAAGCCCTTGCGAGCAAACTATGCGAAGCGGGAATTACAGATATCTCACTAAGAGACGTATCAAACACAGATGTTTCTACTCTAATAGCAGAGACATTCAAATACTCCAACCTAGTACTTGCATCTGTAACCTATAACCTAGGCATCTATCCAAAGATGAAGGACTTCCTAAACGATATGGCTGCTCTTAACGTACAAAACAGAGCTGTTTCAATCATAGGAAATGGTACATGGGCTCCACAAGCAGCAGAAAAAATGGAAAAATTCCTTGACGAAGAAATGAGACTAATGGACGTACTTCCAGAAGGACTCGATATAGTATCAAGCCTTAAATCATCAAAAGAAGGCGATATGGACGCTATAGTTGAAGGAATCAAAGACTCTATGAAGAAACGTAGAGAAGAAAAAGAAAAGGCTGCTTCACAAAAGAAATAAATCAAGTATTATATATTATGCTGTTTAACTCAGAAGACCTCCCAGATTCGGGAGGTTTTTGTTTTGGAAATCATATGTAGTATTCAAATATAAAGGGCTTATAAAATTATGGGAAACAGGGGATTTGACTTAAGTTTTTCTAAAATTAGCGAGCTTTTGCTTATAAAGATTTGACTGATTCAGGAGTTGTAGACTCTAGATAAGAAACTTTAAGAGTTTTGATAATACTAGCTTCTTGTAAGATACAAATATCCCCCAAATAGGTGATTTCTAAAATTTTTTAAAAGAAAAATAAGCTATAAATTCAATCAAAAAAGGGACTGCTAAAAATATGAATAATCATCGCACTACCACTCGAAGCTCCTCTTAGGAAAATTCACCTATCCTGGCCGCTAGGTCAATTAAAGCCTGCCGGCTGATGGAGGCAAGCCTGCCGGATAATGAGGCTACCTGCAACAGCTCGTGGAGGCAATAGGCTCATGGCTTAGTGATTCTTTCCGTGGAGTTTCTTCTGAGGATAATGGTAGAATTTATTCATTCTTAAACAGTCCCTTTAATTAATGGAGAGAATATACTATTTAATTAGTTTCATAAATTCATCGTAAACAGCTTGGACTTGTGGTCCTATGATTACTTGGACAGACTTAGGACCTGGCTTCATAATTCCAGCGACCCCTGCTTCCTTTATTCTTTCGTCATTGACCTTTTCTTGGTCGTGGACTGTTAGTCTAAGTCTTGTTGTACAATAACTTGTTGTGTCTATATTTTCTTTGCCACCTAGACCTTCTAGGATTATTGCTGCTGTTTTCTCGTAAGAATTTGAGTGAACGATCCTCTTCTCATTTTCTTCTTCTAGTGCGCTTTTATCATCTGGTCTAACTTTTCCTGTATTTTCTGTCTTCCTACCTGGTGTAGCTATATCCCATTTTTCTATCAAAGCACTAAATACAAAATAGTAAAGAGCAAAATACACTATACCCATAATTATAAGGATTAGGATATTGGCGTGCATTGGGTTTTTCAATGAAAGTATAAAGTCTACTAGTCCTGCAGAAAAACCAAATCCTGCGTAAGCCTTTAGACTTGCTGCAAGAAATGCAGATATGCCTGTAAAAGCAGCGTGGATTAGGTAAAGTTGTGGAGCTGCGAACATAAATGAGAATTCAAGTGGTTCTGTAACTCCTGTTGCAAAAGATGCTAGAGCTGCCGCTATCATTATGGCCTTAGTTGATTGTTTCTTATCATTATCAGCCTTTTTGATAATAGCAAGGGCGGCTCCTGGAAGTCCAAACATCATGATTGGGAAAAATCCTGCTTGATACATGCCTGGGTGATATACTTTTGTGATTGATTCTTGAACGTTTCCTAAGAAGTTAGGAATGTCGTTGATTCCTACTAGATCGAACCAGAATACTTGGTTAAGAGCATGGTGAAGACCTGTAGGTATTAAGAGTCTGTTAAAGAAAGCATATATTCCTGCGCCTACTGGACCGAGATTTAGGAGGATTTGTCCAAAATTAACAAGTCCTACGTAAATGATTGGCCAGAGGATAAAGAGGATTCCTGAAGCGACCATGGCCATAAATGAAGCCATGATTGGAACAAGTCTCCTACCTGAGAAAAATGCTAAGAAATCAGGGAGTTTTGTTGAGAAGAACTTGTTGTAAGAAAATCCACCTAGAATACCTGATAAGATTCCAATAAATACATTGCCGTTTCCCATTGTGCCAAAGGCGGTTGCCCTAAATTCATCAGCTGCAGTCCATGCTTCTAAATCCAAGCCTGAAAGCATGGCTACTGTGTTTGGAGCGAGCAATCTTATAATAGTTAAAAATGATACAAGACCTGCTAGAGAACTTGCTCCGTGGTTGTCGTGAGCTATACCAAATGCTATACCGACTGCGAAAATAATACCTAAATTGTCGAGGATTGATCCTCCAGCAGAGATTAAGAAAGCTGCTATTGGTGATCCGCCTCCCCATAAGTCTGGGTCGATTGCATAACCTATACCCAAAAGAAGAGCTGCAAGAGGCATTACAGCGACTGGTTGCATTAGGGATTGCCCTAATCTTTGTAGTTTTTCTTTAATAACTACCTCCTATGATAAACGTTTACACCTTTATTTTAACACATTATCAAAATATAAATCAAGAACTTTGATAAAAAGATCACATTTCAAACAGCCTTGTATATTATTTTATAAATCTAAATTTACTATTAAACACACAAAAAAGCAGGAATTAATTCCCGCCTTTTTAGTAATTATTTAGTAATTTGAAAAATCGTACTAGTCTTGTAGGATATCGCCTGTAAGAGCATCAACTTCTTTATCATCACCATTATCGATATCAAATTCATATTTTGTCTTGCCATCATCTGTTGATAGACTCCATTCAACAACTTTGGCATCTTCTTGACCTGTAAGGGCCTTATCCATAGCTTCTGTTGGGCTTATGATTGATGCAAAGTCGATTGGCTCAGCAGTTTTGTTGTCGTCATCATCTTCTTCGCTTTGAGCCTTTATATCAGCTGTGTTTGCATCAAGAGTTAGGTGGTATTCCTTATTGTCTTTCCTACCTTCGATTTCGTATTCGTATTCTCCGTTTTCAAGTTCTAGAGAAATACTTTCTATTGCTATTTCTTCGTCAGAGAAAGTTTCTTTGAATTTGTTAACTGCTCCATCGAGGTCGATTTTTACTTCTTTGATGTCGCTTGTTGCAGTTTTTACTGCAGTTTCTACATCATCTTTTGTTTCTTTTGCAGAATCTTTTGCATCTTTTGCAGAATCTTTTATATCTTCTACTTTTGTTTCTGCTTTTTCGCTAGCTTTATTAGTATTTGTATCTGTATTGTTGCCACAAGCTGCAAAAATCATTCCTGCAGAAAGGGCAAGGGCTAAAAATTTCTTGTTCATATTATCTCCTTTTGCGCTTCTGTTTCTAAAGATATTATAACATAATATTAATAAATGTAAAGTATTGTTTTAAAATATCAATTTATAGGCTTATAATTAAAAAGAGCTGACCTAAGTCAGCTCAATAGGATGAAACTATTTGTTTTCTCCTGCGTTATCATCTTTTTCTAATTCGTTTTCTGCAGCGTCTTTTGCAGCGTCTTTAGCGTCGTCAGCTTTTTTATCTACAGAGTCTTTTGTATCTTCAGCTTTTTCATCTACTGCGTCTTTTGCATCTTCAGCTTTTTCATCTATAGCATCTTTTTTGTCTTCAGCGTTTTTGTCTACAGATTCTTTTGCGTCAGTTGCTTTTTCTTCAACTTTTGTTTCAGCTGGTTCAGCTTCTTTGTTAGCGTTGTTTCCACAACCTGCAAGTGCAAATGATGCAACTAGTAACATTGCTGCTAATTTGTTTGTTTTCATTTTTATCACTCCCTTATTTTCGTTAACAATAAATTGTTACGTATTAATTATATACCCAAATCATTTTTTGTAAAACATTTTTTAAAATAATTAATAATTCTTAACTAGAAATTAATCTGTTTGTGATATAATTTTTAATTAACAGGAGGAGAATAGATGAAAGTACTGATTGTTGAAGATGAAAGAAAACTTTTGAGGCTTCTTGATGAAGGCCTAAGCCTTTTAGGCTATGTTACAGATACGGCAAAGGATGGGAGGGAGGCGATAGACCTTGCCTATGTCGAAGATTATGACATTATTATCCTAGACATTAACTTGCCTAAGAAAGACGGATTTGAGGTTCTAAGAGATATAAGGCAATTTGATAAGGAAGTAAATATTATAATGCTTACAGCAAGAAGTGATATAGATGATAGGGTAAGAGGTCTTGATTTTGGAGCTAATGATTATATGACCAAGCCCTTCGATCTTAAGGAGCTTGATGCGAGGATGCGTTCTCTTTTAAGGAGAAAGTCTATCATGGAAGAAAAAGATATCACAATTAACGGCATAACCTTCGATACTGTAAAAAGAGAAGTAAGATTTGAGGGAAAGCCACTTACTCTTACAGCCAAGGAGACTGGAATTATCGAGTATCTTTTCCTAAATAGGGAAAGGTATGTGAGCGTGGAGGAGCTTATGGATCATGTGTGGGATTCCAATGCTGATGACTTCTCTAATACTGTAAGGGTCCATATGTCTTCTTTGAGAAAGAAGATTAAGAAGGCTACTGGCAAGAATTTCATAGAAAATGTGATAGGCAAGGGTTATAAGATTTATGAAAAATAAGAAATCTTACGATTCTATAGTAACAAGATTAATTTTCTCAATCGTAATAATCTTCATACTGATGGTTATAGTTTCAAACTTTCTTATAAATAGGAAGCAGATTATGATAATGGAGGAAGTCTTCGAAGGATTTTCTAGAAATTTTCCAGAAAATAATGAGTCGGTAGTCCTTCTTATAGACAGCGCCCAGGTCCAATCCACAAGTTCCTTCAGGGTCTATTTGGGACTGGTAGTAGCTTCAGTTGTGCTAATTGGGTCTTTGGCCTTTGTTTTTATAATCAAAAAAACCCTAGAGCCTTTAAAGAAACTAGAAGAGAAGATAGGAAGGGTAGATATAGAAAATCCGGATAGCTTTTCAGAAAGGCTCGTTCTAGTCGATGGACCTACTGAGATTAAGGAGCTTTCCGAGAAGTTTGATGATTTAATCCAAAGGATCTATAAGGATTACAAAAAGCAGAAAGAATTCTCATCAAATGTTGCCCACGAGCTAAGGACACCCATAGCTATAATGCAGGCCCAGGTCGATGTTTTTAGCGAGAAGAATACAGATGAAAATAATTTAGAATTTATTGAAACTATGGATGCTAATCTAAAGAGGCTCAAAAAGCTTATTGATTCTGTCCTACTTTTAAGCAAGAGGAATAAAATAAAAATTAGATCTGTAAGTCTTGATGATATGATAGATGAGATTTTTCTTGACCTAGATGACTTTGCTTCTAGTAAAAATATTAGCCTCGACTATCATTACTCTAATATAAGTATTAATTCAGATGATGTCCTAATCCAAAGGCTTATCTTTAATATAATAGAAAATGCAATCAAATATACAGAAGATGGCGGCTTGGTCGATGTTAGTGTTCTTCAAGATGAAAAAGAGACAATAATAAAAATCGCCGATAATGGAATTGGAATAAGCGATGAGAAAAAAGAAGCGATATTTGATCTTTTCTATCAAATAGATGACTCAAGAAACAAGGAAGGCTTTGGCATAGGCCTTTCCCTATCCAAGGATATAGCAGAAAGTCTGGGGGCTGTTATAGAAATAGAAGACAATAATCCTAAGGGAACAATATTTTTGATAAAATTTAGAAATATTTAACATAAATTTAACAAGTCCTATGCTAAGATATAATCGAGGTAAGGATATGATATACAAAAAAAGAAGAAATGTTGGAATTTTACTTTTACTAATCTCAATAGCTTTCATTACTTATGGAGCTATGAGAGGAGAGATGGATACGGTTTTAGGAAAGGCGATTAAGTTATGTTTGGAGTGTATAGGAATTGGATAAGATAAAAAATATAAATCGTATGGCTATCCAAGCTATAGCGAGTCTACTTACAAATATCCATATCCCAAACTTCTTTAAAGGAAATATCTATACAGGCTCAACGAAAAGGGCTTGCGTACCTGGACTTAACTGTTACTCCTGCCCAGGAGCTGCTGGATCTTGCCCCATAGGATCTATGCAAGCTGTAATGGGTGCCAAAAAATACAAGTTTTCCTACTATGTTATAGGATCTATGATGTTTTTTGGAGTAATATTTGCAAGGCTTATCTGTGGATTTCTTTGTCCCTTTGGTTTCTTCCAAGATTTATTGGCAAAGATTCCTTCTAAGAAATTAAGTACTAAAAAACTAAAGCCCTTGCGCTATGTTAAGTATCTGATTCTAATAGGACTAATACTTGCTATGTCACTTGTACTAGGCGATAAGTACGAGGTGGTTCCTCCCATATTTTGCAAGTACATTTGTCCTCAAGGAATCATAGAAGGCGCGATACCACTTGCTATCAAAAACCCATCTCTAAGATTAGGACTAGGAAGCTTATTTAACCTTAAGCTTACGATTTTGATCATAACGATTATCCTATCTATAGTATTTTACAGACCATTCTGTAAATGGATTTGTCCATTGGGAGCATTCTACTCCCTTTTTAACAAGTACTCCTTCTATCAGATGGACGTAGATAAGCACAAATGCATAGACTGCGGCAAATGTGCTAGGGTTTGTAGGATGGATGTAGATATAAGAGAAAATGATCACCATCTAGAATGTATAAGATGCGGTGATTGCAAGAAGAATTGTCCAACAAAGGCCATATCTTCCTCATTTAGGCAAAGGAGAGAAAATGAAGAATAAAATAATATTTGCCCTAATTTTAGCCCTAGGTCTTACGTCTTGTGGCGACAGCTCACAAAATATGGACGATAAGGCTAATGATAAGGGAGAAATGCAACAAGAAGAAGTCAAAAAAGACGAAAAAGACGACAGCAAAGATGCAGATATGAAAGAAGAAGCAGTAAAGGCTGATGATAAAGAAAAAACTGAGTCTGTAGATGCTTCTAAGGCTGGAGCTAAAATGCTTCCAGACTTTACATCCAAAGACCAAGATGGCAATCCATATTCTAAAGAAGATATAGCAAAAAACGATGCGACCGTAATAAACTTATGGTTTACAGGTTGCTCTGCTTGCGTAGAAGAAATGGATGATCTAAACGAATATTCTAAAAAACTAAAAGAGCAAGAGGGAGTTGACTTTGTATCAATGTGTACAGATGTAAACTACGATGATTCAACCAAAGAAGCCTTTGAAAGAATCATAAAAGATAAAAAGCCAACCTACCAAAATCTTGCGGTAGACTACGAAGGAGAAATGAAAGATTTCCTAGAAAATATCTTCGTATATCCAACAACAATCGTAGTTGACAAAAACGGCAATGTAATAGGAGATCCAGTAGAAGGAGCCCTAAACATTCCAGAACAACAAGAAAAACTCCAAAAGAACATTGACGCGGCTATAGAAAGTAGCAAAATGGCAAAATAATTTCATAAACAAATCATAATATCTCAGACCCCACACAAGAAACCCCATTCCTTAACAGAAATCTTGTGGGGTCTTTTGTTTTGTTTACTACTTTATGGTCGAAATTTCCTTATTATGATATAATATTTGTATACTAAAGGAGTAGAGCATGAATAATAAAAAGAAGATAATTGCTTTGTTGATATGTTTATCTAGCTTTACAAGCTTAAGTCCTTCATTTGCTGATGGAGGGGAGAATATAGGGGATAAAGTAGATCAAGAAAGCCTATATAATGAATCTGTTGATAATATAAGAGAAGATGTAGATGAAGTTAATATAGTAAAAGAAGATATTTCTAGCGAAGATAATCTTGGTGAAGAAATTGAAGACGATCTTACAGAAAAAGCCATTGATGAAGGAGAAATTCGTAAGATATTAAAAGAAATCGAGGAAGAAGATCCACTATCTTATGAGCAGAGAGAAGAAGTCGAAGAGATAGAAAAGGATCCTAAATCCAACACAGGAGATACAAGTAGACTTCCAATAGTCTATTACGATAAGTCAGATATAGATGAAATATTTAAGAAAAATAATCAACCAGCTGAAGATAAGATCAAGGTGGGCGGAGATTATAAATTAATCGATAAGGGTAATTCGACCTATCTTTATGACAAAGCTGGCAAGAAACTTTCTGGTAAAAGAGAGCTTTCTGGCAAGTCCTATTACTTCGATAAGGAAAAGGGCCTGGTAAAGGAAAGTGAAGTCATAGCTGATGGGGGAAAATTTGCCGCAAACTCTAGTGGAGAGCTTTCTCTAGTAGAAAAATCTAAGCCAGGTTGGATAGACCTAGAAGGCAGGAGCTATTTCTTCCAAAATGACGGCAAGCTTGCCAGAGGACTTTACGACACGGGAGCTAACAGGTATTTCTTCGACAAAGAGACTGGAGCCATGGCTCGTAACGAGATTAACACTAAGGGCTTTGATAGGATATATTCTGAGGCCAACGGCATAGCCCACTACATAGGATGGGACTATTCCAAGGGCAAGCTTGGATATTTCAATGAAGATGGAACCTACACCAAGGGTCTTAAGACAATCGACGGAATCACTTACGGTTTTGATGAAAATGGTAAGATTTTTAATAGGCAATACAAGAAGTTTGGCAATCAATGGTACTATTTCAATAAGTACGGCGAAGCTAGCAAGCATTCAGGAAAGTTTGCCACAGGTTGGGTTGGAGACAGATATTACTTCTCCGATGGAAAGCCTGCAGAAGGCCTACAAAAAATCGGTGGAGTAACATATATATTTGATGAATTAACCAAGGAGACCTTGACTAATACGACCAAGGTAGTTAACTTTAACAGATACAAGCTAGATAATTATGGCCGTGCGACCCTTATCGGAAAGATCGACACTAGACAAGCGGTTAAGGGAACCAGAGGGCTCTTTGAGCCAGGATTTTCTCAGTATCTTAATAGGAAAACTCCTTACTTCACCCAGAAAGACCCTAGATGGGCTAACAGAAGATTTTCAAATGGAACATTTTCGGGCTATGGATGCGGACCAACTGCCATGGCTATGGTCTTATCAAGAGAGCTTCATAGAAATGACATCTACCCAACTAATACAGCCATAGATGCCAATGATTACGAAAACGATGGAACCGAATGGCAATATTTCATGGAAGCTCCAAGGATGTATGGACTAAATTCTTATGACGTGCCAGTAAACAAAAAAGCCTTCATCCAAGCCCTAGAGACAGGAACTATGGTAGTAAGAGTTGGTCCTGGTTATTTCATAAACGGTGGCCATTTCATGGTAATAGACTCCTACAAGGACGGATATTTTACAATAAATGACCCATACTACTCAAATAGAAATACCCTAGACAAACATACTTTTGAAAGATTAAAGGCGGAAGTGACAGTAGGCTGGGTAATCAAAAAATAAAGATGTAAGGCGGGCCCTGGGCTCGTCTTTTTGTTCGTGTTGATTAATTATTAGCCCACATATAACTTTGACCAATACAGGAATATTATAGTATGAGAAGGTATTTAAAAATAGAGAAGAAAAATTTAATAATTTATTTGATAATTTCATTGATTGCTGCCATTTTAATAGCGGGAACTGCATTTATTTACCTAAAAATTACAAGTTACGCTACTAATAAAAACTATGATAGCTTAATAAGGATGGCGCTTATATCTATTCCATATTTTTTAATAGAAGCAAGCTTTGATTATCTACCCCAAAGATACATATCCATAATCACAAACAACATTAAAAACAATATTAGAGAAGATATTTTAACAAAAATGCAGAGGGAAGGGTCTTACAATATAGGGGAAGCTTATAAGGTAAAGCTAAATGAAGTTATGGTAAATGATTTAGAAATGTCAGCTGTCTATATCAGAAACTTAGTATCTCTTGTCTTATATGTATCAATGTTTATTATATCCTTACTTTCTGCCATATATATTCAGTTTTATCTCACTTTGATAATGCTTATTTTATCACTTTTACCCCTTATGGCTCCCTTTATAAATAAAAAAATCTTATCGAATAAGAAAGCTAGGGAACAAGAGGAAAAAAATAATTTCTTGGGGATTTTTAATGATTTTATTGGAAATATCTTATACCTAAAATTATCGAACTTAGACTCTTACTTCAAAAATAAATCCATAGAAGCTAGTAAGAATCTTAACCAAGCTTCGAAAAATTATGAAAAATCTTTGAGGAAAACTTACGCTATATCCTACGGTATGGGAAATATTCTCTACACTGGGACATGGATTATCGGAGGTATATTTGTCTATTATAACAGAATAGATTTACCAGACCTTATTGCTATGACAAGTCTTATGATTACAATAGCTGGTCCAATCCAAACTATAGCAGATGTCTATAGCGAGCTTGTATCCTCAAAGAAAATCTTCGATAAGTTGATGATTTTTCTAGAAAAAGATGATTACAAGCCTAAAGATACGGGAGAGAAGGTATCCTCAATAGATAATGTAGTTATGAATAAGGCTTTTATAAAGTATGATGACAGTCTTGTGTTAGAAGATTTGAACTTTTCTTTTAAGAAGGACTATAAATACTTGATAGTAGGGGAGAGTGGGTCTGGTAAGTCTAGTATATTAAAGCTACTACTGGCTAACTTCAAATATATGGGAGATTTGGTGAGAGTAAATGGCAAAGCTTTAGAAGATGTTAATTTATATTCATATTATTCAAATATATCTTACATTCCTCAAGATACCACTATATTTACAGCAAGCCTTATAGATAATATCAGTTTATTTTCCCAAAATACAGATAGGAAGAAGGCGGAGGAGGTTTTAGACCTTGTGGGTCTTTCTGATTTAATATCAAAGAGGGAAAATGGACTAGATTCTATGATAAATAAAAATGATCTATCAGGAGGAGAAAAGAAGAGGCTTGACTTAGCTAGGGCCCTATATCAGGATAGGGATCTTATTATAATCGATGAAGTAGATTCAGGCTTAGATTATGAGAATCAGAATAAAATATCTGAAATAATAAAAGAGATTGAAGGGAAGATACTTATATGCGTAAGTCATTCGACTAATTCAAATTTTAAATCTTCTTTTGATAAAATATTAAGTATAGAAAATAAAAAGCTAGTGGAACTTTAGTTTATTAGGATGTATATGGTTGCAATTTTAATCATTGCATCTTTTATTTTGTATTTTATTCTCAAATTGCGGGAATCATATTCAAAAAAACCTTTTCTTGAGTTATAATAGATGTATAGGAGGATAATATGCAAAATTTTAGGATTGAAAGTGACTCATTAGGAGAAATTAAGATAGAAAAGGAAGCTTATTACGGAGCTAATTCTAAGAGGGCCTTGGATAACTTCCCTATAACCGGAAGACCTATGGATCCGTTTTTGGTAAGGGCTATAGTTGAGGTGAAGAAGGCTTGTGCTATTGAAAATAACAAGGTTGGAATACTTTCTGACAGGAAGATGAATGCCATAGTTTCTGCATGTGAGAAGGTTTTGGCTGGCGAGTTTCTGGATAATTTTGTAGTAGATCCCATCCAAGGAGGAGCTGGCACTTCTTTTAATATGAATGTAAATGAGGTTATAGCAAATATTGCCAATGAAATTATGGGCGGAGGAATCGGAACTTATGAGTTTATCCATCCCAATGATCATGTAAACAAGGGCCAATCTACTAACGACGTAATTCCTTCTGCAGGAAAAATCGCCTTAATTCGCTATATAGTTGAGCTTAAGGAAGAAGTTAACAATTTAATTAAATCTTTGGAAAATAAGGCTCTCGAATTCGATTCATATATCAAGATGGGTAGGACCCAGTTACAAGATGCTGTGCCAATAACTTTAGGTCAAGAGTTTAGGGCCTATTCTAGGGCTATAAGGAGAGATTATGAAAGATTAGGAGCTGCTATTCGCCAACTTTCCTATCTAAATCTTGGGGGAACTGCGATTGGAACAGGTCTCAATGCTGATGACAGTTACATAAAAGAGGTAGTGCCAACCTTATCTAAGATTTGTGACATAGACCTTTACCAAGCAGAAGATCTAGTAGATGCGACACAAAATCTCGATTGCTTCTTGTTTGCTTCATCAGTCCTTAAGGCTTTGGCTAGCAATCTTTCAAAGATTTCTAACGACCTAAGACTCTTATCTTCAGGACCAACAACAGGAATTAGCGATTATAATCTTCCAGCCAAGCAAGCTGGATCATCAATCATGCCAGGCAAGGTAAATCCAGTTATACCAGAGGTGGTAAACCAGGTTGCCTTTTTGGTTATAGGAAATGATATGACTGTCACAATGGCAGTTGAAGGAGGTCAGCTTGAGCTTAACGCCTTTGAGCCAATAATATTCTACAGCCTCTTTGAATCACTTAAGAGCTTAAAGGCTGCAATCCACACCCTATATACAAATTGTATCGATGGAATCACATCTGATAAGAAAAAGTTAGAAAAGAGGGTAGAAAATTCTGTCGCAATCATAACTCCTTTTGCCCCACATATAGGCTATGATAGGGCAAGTAAGGTAGCCAAGGAATCTTTGAGGACGGGAGTTTCTGTAAGGGAGATTTTAATTCGAGATAAGATCATGACAAGTGATGAGATAGATAAGATATTGGATTATGAGAATATGACCAAGCCAGGAATCTTGGACGAAGATCATATAAGTAGGGATTAGATATGGACAAGAGAATTGAAAGAGACAGCCTAGGTGAGATAGAAGTCGATAATGACAAGTATTGGGGAGCCCAAACTCAAAGGTCTTTTATGAACTTCCCCAAGGACTTAGATCTTATGCCAAAAGACGTGATAAGAGCTCTAACTCTGATAAAGAAAGCCGCAGCTATAGTCAATTTTGATTTAGGTAAAATTGATGAAGGAAGAAAGAATCTCATTGTCTACGCAGCAGATAGGATTCTTGCTTGCGAATTTGACGACCAATTCCCGCTTACGGTTTGGCAAACGGGTTCTGGCACCCAAAGCAATATGAATGTGAATGAAGTCATAGCCCATATTGCCAATGAAAAGTGCGGAGAAAACTTGATCCATCCAAACGATCATGTCAATAAGTCCCAAAGCTCAAATGACACCTTTCCTACAGCCATGCATATGGCAAGCCTTAATCTTTTGGAAAATGAACTTTTGCCAGAAATAGATGAATTTATAGGTGCGATTGAGAATAAGGCTAGGGAATTTGAGGGGATAATAAAAACAGGAAGGACTCACCTCCAAGATGCAACTCCCCTGGCCCTATCGAGTGAAATCGGCGCCTATAGTGAGATTATTAGAAGGGATAAAGATGCCTTAATTGACCTAATGGAAGATCTTCGTAGACTTCCAATCGGAGGAACAGCTGTGGGAACTGGACTTAATGCACCAGAATCTTATAGCAGGAAGATGATTATTGCTCTTGAAAAGCTCAGTGGCCTAAGACTAATCGAAGATTCCAACAAATTCGTAGGTTTATCCTCTAAACAAGCCATGGCGAGAGTCCACTCTGGCCTTAAGGTCCTTGCCGAAGACCTTAATAAAATAGCTAATGACTTAAGATTTCTATCCTGTGGACCAAGAACTGGCATAGGGGAATTAATTCTTCCAACAAATGAACCAGGCTCGTCAATTATGCCAGGTAAGGTTAATCCTACCCAAGTTGAGATGATGACTATGGCAGCTATCCAAGTTATGGCCAACGATACAGCTATAGCTATAGCCAATGCGAGTGGACAACTGGAGCTTAACACCTATATGCCTTTAATAATTTATAATATGGTTAAGTCTATCAAGCTTCTAACTAAGGCTATGACTTCCTTTAGGATTCATCTAATCGAAGGACTTGTAGCAAACGAAGAAAAGATCAGAGAAAATCTCGATAAGTCTTTAATGCTTGTGACTTCTCTAAGCCCAGTTATAGGCTATGATAAGGCGGCAGAACTTGCGAAGTTTGCCCACAAGAATAATCTTAGCCTAAGAGAAGCTAATAAAAAGTTAGGATTTGTATCCGATACCGACTTTATTAAAATCGTAGATGCCAAAAAGATGATATGAAAACATATATCAAAAGATTAAATTGGGAGGAGAGTCTTTATATAGCTATCAACAAGCTTATAGGAAAACATGGTAAGGACAATAAGGCCTACAATCCAGCTAAGAAACCCTTCGCAGTCTTTGATTGGGATAACACTTCAATCATAGGAGATGTGGAGGAAGCCCTTCTTTACTACATGGTTAGGAATGTAAGCTTCAAGATGAATCCAGAAGAGTTCTATGATTTGATTAGAAAAAATGTAGATAAGAAAGACTATCCTAAAGAATTTAATAATATAGCCAATCAAAGGGTAAATATTGACCTGATTTCTCAAGATATAAAGAGAGCTTATGAGAAACTCTACGAAAATCTCGATACATTTGAAGGGGAAAAGGGTCTGGAAGAAGTCCAAGGGACTGATTATTACCAGGAATTTGTAAGCAAGATGCTCTACAGATACAGGGCGAGCTCTTTTGATAAAAACGCTGAAGACCCTTATTGTTGGATGAGCTTTCTTCTTAAAAATTACAAAACTGAGGAAGTTTACAATCTTTGTGAGAAAGCTTACGCTTCCATGACAAAAGAAAAGATTAGAGTAGAAGAATTTATATCTCCAGAAATTAAATCGGCGGCAGGGAGAATTTCTATTAAATATTTCGTAGGAATAAGGTCCTTGGACGAGATGGTAGATTTATACCAAAGTCTTGAGGAAAATGGCATAGATTGCTATATAGTTTCCGCATCCTTCATAGATATAGTGAGGGCCTTTGCGACAGATCCTAGTAATAATTATAAAATGAAAGGGGAGAAGGTCTTAGGTTTAAGACTTATGAAAGATGATGAGGGAAAGATTCTTCCAAAGTTCGATAAAGATTTTCCAATAAGCATAAGAGAAGGCAAGGTCCAAACTATTAATAAACTCATCAAAAACGACAGAAATTACGGGCCTATAATGGTTGGTGGAGATAGTGACGGAGACTTCGCCATGCTCAAGGAATATGATCAAACGGATATTTCCCTGATAATTCACAGGACAAATTCTGGCTTAATAGATGATTTAAGACAAAAGGCTCGGAATGGATCTCTTAGGTACTACTCTCAAGGAAGAAATCTACTAGAAGCTTCTTTCATCCCTAGTAAGAAATCAGAAGGATATAATGAATAGTAATTTAAATCTCGTGAGCATATCTTGCGAGATTTTTTTTGATTTAGGGTATGAAGTTACTAGGAGGATATATGTTTTTTGAAGATTATGAAATTGGACAAGTTTTTGATGAGGAAATAGAAGATGTAATCTTTAGCGAGGAAGAGATTATAGAAGTATCTGAGAAGTACGACCCTAGAGATATCCATGTCGACAAAAAAGCCGCTAGGGAAAGTAGATTTGGCGAGCTAATAGCTCCTGGTGCTTATGCCAACCTAGTCTTGTGGGCAGCTTGGGTTAGGACAGGAATCGATAGGGATGGAGTTATAGCAGGAACAGCAGTTCTATCTTGCAAGTGGCTAAGACCTATTTTGGCAAATGTAAGATATAAGGTTAAGGTTGAAATAGTAGGAAAGAATAAGAGAGAAGGCAAAGATAAGGGCCTAGTAGATTTTAAAATGACAGCAGCAAATCCTCAAGGAGAAATAGTAACAGAATATACAGCCCAGGCCTTGGTTAGATCTAGGGTAAATTTTTAGGAAAAAGATTCTATATATCTTGATAATTATTTAGCAGGATAAACAAGTGTACAAGGAAATCCTGCTATTCAAATACATCTAGAAATCGCTTGATTTACAAATAATTACTTGAAATTAAGAAAACGTTTGATAAAAATGTTGACATTAATTTATCTTTCTTGTATAATTAAGTTCTGAAGAAGATGTTAGTTAAGATTTCATAAACATATATTACTTTTATTATAAAAGCAATTTTACATAAGCATCTTCTTTATTGATGCAAAGGTTTACAACAATGCGATTAAAAAGGAGTACTTATGCAAAAAACTAAAAAAATTGGACTAATCCCAAGAATGATTCTTGGTATTTTAGTCGGTATTTTGGTAGGTTTATATCTACCAATGTGGTTTACAAGAATCACAGTAACATTCTCGTCGATCTTTGGAGCTTTCCTAAACTTCATAATCCCACTTATGATTTTAGCTTTCGTTACCAAGGGTATAGCAGACCTAGGCGAGGGGGCAGGTAAACTTTTAGGAGTAACAGTTTTACTTGCTTATGTATCAACACTAATTGGTGGATCCTTGTCATACTTTATGGCAAGCTCAATTTTCCCTGGATTTATTTCGCCTGAACAAGTTAATGCCATTCAAAGCTCTAACGAAGTCAGTATAGATCCATACTTCGAGGTGCCTATCACACCATTTTTTGATGTGACTAGTGCAATTATCTTTGCTTTCATGCTAGGTATATCAATATCTTGGCTAAGAAAGACTAAGCAAGGAGACATCCTTTACAAGGCTGTTGGTGAATTTAATATAATAATTACCAACGTTTTGGCTAAGGCTATAGTTCCACTTCTACCATTTTTCATCCTAGGAAACTTCGCTAAAATGGCAAAATCTGGATCAGTATTTGCAGTATTATCTATCTTCTGGAAGATATTTATCTGCGTTATAGCACTTCACTTGGTATATACAACTGTATTATTTATAATTTCAGGATCATATACAGGAAAGAATCCGTTTGCTATGCTTAAGAACCAAGTAAGAGGTTACTTGACAGCTGTCGGAACCCAATCATCTGCAGCTACTATTCCAGTTAACTTACAATGTGCGGAAAACAATGGTGTAAGTCGTGAGATTGGTGATTTTGTAATTCCACTAGGAGCAACAGTTCACATGCCAGGATCAATGATTACAATTACTGCTTGTACATTTACAATCCTTACAATGTACGATATGCCACACTCTTATGGACTTATCCTAAGGCTTATTGCAATCTTAGGAATAGCAATGGTTGCAGCACCAGGAGCGCCAGGTGGAGCAGTAATGAGTGCCCTACCATTCTTACCAGTTGTAGGAATCTCACCAGAATCAACAATGGCAAGCTTACTAATAACCCTATACCTAACCCAAGACTCATTTGGTACAGCTGCTAATATTTCTGGAGACACAGCACTTGCAGTAGCAGTAGATAAAATTTATAATAAGAAGATACTAGGTAAAAAAGACTGGCAACCAGATCCAGTCAAAACTAAATAGGCTATTAGCCTTATTACCTTTGCAAAAAGAATGGGGCGGCAGTGCTGCCCTTTTCTTGACTTAAGAATTTTAAAAGGAGACGATATGACAGTTAATGTATCAGTTTTTGATATAATCGGACCAAATATGGTTGGTCCTTCAAGCTCGCATACAGCTGGAGCTTGCAAAATCGCTCATACAGCTAGACGTATGGTAGATAGAAATTTCAACGAGGTTATCTTCTACCTCCACGGATCATTTGCCAAGACCTACAAGGGTCACGGTACAAATAGGGCCTTGGTTGGAGGAGTTTTGGGCTTTGACCCAGAAGATGAAAGGATTATCAACGCCTTCGAATACGCCGATAAGGCAGGAATTAAATATTCTTTTGTAGAAACTGACCTTGGAGATGTTCATCCAAACACGGTAAACATAGTGTTCAAATATCCTGACAGGGACGCCCTTTCAGTTCAGGGCTCATCCATAGGTGGTGGAGCTATAGTTATTACAAAGATGAATGGTAATTCAATCGAGTTTAAGGCAAACAAGCCAACTCTTTTCATGAGCTATGCTGAACAAAAGGGAGTAATAGCATTTGTTTCAGGAATTCTTTTCGATAATGGCTACAATATCAACACTATGAAGACTATTAAAGAAGATAATAATGTAATGTTAGTTTGTGAGCTAGACGAACCACTAAGAGACGATATTTTGCAAAAAATTAGAGATGGTAAAGATTTTACCTTTATCAAATATATAGGGGTATAGTATGTTAACAAAAATGAAAAATTTAAAAGAAAGATGTGAAGAAAAAAACTGCGAGCTTTGGGAAATTGCTCTAGAAGATGAGATCAAAATCACTGGCAAGAGTGAGGAAGAAATCTGGGATAGACTCCAAAGAACCCTAGATGTAATGAAAAAGTCAGCCCAAGCAGCTCTTGAAACTGAAATAGTTTCAGTTACAGGCATGACTGGAGGAAACGCTAAAAGCATGCACGATTATTTCCTCAAGGGAGAATCTGTACTTGGCGATACTCCAGCCCTTGCAATGGCTATGGCTCTTTCTACATCAGAAATAAATGCGGCAATGGGTATAATTGCTGCAGCTCCAACTGCTGGATCGTCGGGAATACTTCCAGCAACACTCATGACTATGTATAAGAAATACGGCTACAGTGACGATGAACTTAAGAAGGCTCTTCTTGTAACAAGTGCAATCGGTCAAGTAATTTTTGACAATGCGACTTTCGCAGGAGCTGAGGGTGGATGCCAGGCAGAAACAGGCTCTGCTGCTGCAATGGCAGCTGCCGCTGTTTGTTTTTTAAGAGGATATGACATCCAAACTCAAGAAAATGCAGCTACAGCAGCTATACTAAATATCCTAGGACTTGTGTGCGACCCTATAGGTGGCATGGTTGAGTTCCCATGTAACTTAAGAAATGCCAACGGAGTTATGAATGCCCTTGCAAGTGCAGACATGGCTATGGCTAATGTCAAGATGATTGTAACCTTTGATGAAGCAGTAGATGCCTTAAAGAGAGTAGGAGACGTCCTACCAGCAAGATTAAGAGAGACAGGTGAAGGCGGAATAGCCGTTTGCCCATCAGCCCTTAAACTTAAGGCAAAATATATAGACGGTGAATAGATAATAAAACCCTAGCCAGGAGACATTCTAGCTAGGGTCTATTTTTATTTCCAATAATCTAATTCTTCTTTAATTCCAATATTCTTTGCGACAAAGCTTGGGTCCTTGCCTTCTTTTCTTTGAGCCTTGTAATCTTTCAAGCAGGCTATTAATTTATTTGATAAGATCAAAATCGTTGGTAGATTTATCAGAGCCATTATGCCCATAAATAGGTCTGAAAGGTTCCAGACAAAGGCTTGTTCTTGGATAGCCCCAAAAAATATTAGGAAGGCTGCAATAATCCTATAAGGGATTCTTTGTTTCTCATCGAGTTCCTTTTTGGCAAGATAGTCAAAGTTTGAATCTACATAGTAGAGATTTCCTATAAAGGTTGTAAAACCAAAAAGCACGAGAGATGCTGATATAAAGTAATATCCCAAGTTGCCGAAGACACTCGCTAGGGCCTCTTGGATAAAAGGAGCTCCCTCAAGGGCAGGACTTGGATCGATGCCAGAGCTTAGGCCCATAAAGGCTGTTGCGGAGCAGATCAAAAGGGTATCGATAAATACTGAAAGCATTTGAACGAGTCCTTGCTTTACAGGATGGCTTACTTCAGCGGCAGCGGCAGCATTTGGTGCAGAACCTATACCAGCTTCGTTAGAATAAAGCCCTCTTTTCATACCCAAAATCATGGATGAGCCGGCAAGACCTGAAAAAATCGCCTTGAAGTTGAAGGCGTCTTCTATGATTTTCCTAAATACTTCGGGAATCCTTCCTATATTTAGACCAATCATTATAAGAGAAACTAAAACAAAGATTATTCCCATAAAAGGAACTAAGCTTTGGGTGATTTTAATTATTCTCTTTCCTCCTCCAAGAATGACAAAGGCAACCGCAAGGGCGAAGAATCCTCCGATAATTTTTGGACTAACTTGAGGATTGTAAATCCCGTAAGATTGGAAGGAAGATTGAAGGTTGAAGCTTGCAAGCATATTAAAGCCAACAGCATAGCACACTATAAGGGCGATAGAGAAAACTACTCCGAGTTTTCTGCTCTTTAAACCTTCTTCTATGTAGTAAGATGGGCCACCGTAAGAACTGTGTTTTCCTTTTTTCTTATAAATTTGGGCAAGGGTTGACTCAGCAAAGGCACTAGCTGAACCTATTATAGCCACAAGCCACATCCAAAATACAGCTCCATAGCCTCCTAGACATATGGCAGAAGATACTCCAACTATATTTCCAGTTCCTACTCTTGATGCTGTTGATATCATCAAAGCTTGAAAGCTAGATACATCTGATTCATCCTTTGGTTTTTCCTTGATTACTTTGAAGGCTTCCTTTAAGAGGCTTACTTGGATAAAGCCTGTTCTTATTGTAAAATATAGGCCTACAGCAATAAGTAAGACTACAAGGATGGGGAAATACAAGACAGTATTAATCTTTCCTATAATAATATTCAAATTTTCCATTATTCTTCTCCTTATTTAATTTCAAATTAAGCTATGCTTAGTAAATAACTTTAACAAACTAACATAATGATAGATTATACCGCTCTTAAATAAAAATTTAAATATCATAACTTATTTTTATTCTTTTGAAAATCACCAAAAATTATTGTACTGTTTATTCCTTATGATGGAAATACTTGGACTTTATATTAAGTTTTAAATAAATATAGTATTTGAATTCCTAGATATACTTATCTAAAAATCATATAAAAACTTTGTCTTTGGCCAAAATAATTGTTCAATAATAAAAAGCTAATATAATCTATAGAGAAATATTATTTGAAAGAGAGGCGAATTATGAATCAGAAATTAGACCTTACCAGAGGCCCTATCTGGCAAACCTTGATTAAGCTTTCAATTCCCCTAGCCTTAACAGCTTTTATACAAATTGCTTACGGTTTTGTAGATATGATTTGGATATCAAGGCTAGGAACAGATGCTGTTGCAGGTGTGGGTATTGCTGGATTTGTTTTTTGGATAGCTAACTCCCTAGTTTTAATCCCTAAAGTTGGCGTGGGGTTTTTGCCTCCCAATCCTATGGACATAGGGATGAGAGTGAAACTGTAAGGGTTATCAATAATGGATATATCCAGGATTTTTTGCTAGGAACAGGCTTTACTATTTTTGTCTTACTTATTAGGAATATATTTATAGAGGCTTATTCCTTGGGAGATTAGGTAGAGATGGCAGCTAAAGATTATTTATAGTTGCTCTTGGGCTTATATTTTTCTTTTTAAATCCTATATTTTCTCAAAGCTTCACAGCCCTTGGAGATTCAGTAACTCCATTGAGGGGGTCAAAGTAGGAATACAAGCCCTAGTTGGTCAAAATTATGGGGCGGGTCTTTATGAAAGAGTAGTTGAGATTATAAAAACATCCTTTAAACTAGTTTCTGATATAGGCTTTGTTGCTATGAGTGTTTTATTTATATTTAGGTTTAGACTATTTCACCTATTTACACCGACTGATATCAAGGCTATAGAACTAGGGGAAGATTATTTGCTTATATTTTCTATGCTCCAACTTCTAATGGCAGTAGAGATAGGCCTTGCAGGGGCTTATAATGGACTATCAGAAACAAAAACTCCAGCAGCCATAGGTAGTTAGCATGAACCTATTAAAAATCCCCTTAGCCCTTGTACTCATGACTTTTTTGGGGGTTCATGGAGTTTGGGTAGCCATGAGCACAAGCTACAACCTCAAGGGTTTGTTAAGTATGATATTTTTAAGAAAGAAAGTTAGGAAATTAAAGGATGGAAAATATAAAAAAGCTAGCCTGTAGACTAGCTTAGAGTCGACAAACCTACTAATAAATCGGGTTTATCGACTCTTTTTCTATATTTATTTTAAAATATATTATTTTTTAAAATTTTAGAATCTTTAATTTTTTCTATATTCATAAGGTTGGCTTGATCTAGTGTTAGGTCAGCCTCTTTTACTATATCATCCCATTCACCCTTATTGTGTGGGAAGTCTTTTACTCCTATAGTTTTTATACCAGCAGATTTGGCTGCCTTTATTGCATAAAGAGCATCATCAAATAGGACTAATTGGTCTGGCTCTAGGCCATGCTTACTTATTGAATACTCCCAATATTTTTTGTCAGCCTTGGTTAGATTTGTTATATCAGGAGTTGCAAAAAACTCAAAGTAGTCAAAAATACCAAGTCTTTTTAGGGCCATTTCAAGGAATTTAAAATCTGTTGAAGATGCAACAGACATCTTTATATTCTCTTCTTTTAATTTATCTAAAAATTCTCTAATACCAGGTTTTAATTCTAGGCTATTTTTGTAAGAATCTTCTATATTAGATTTCAAATAGTCAATTACATCATCAAAGCTCATATCAGTAGCTAGATTATCAGCTATAAAATGGCACATATCAGAAAAACTATAGGACTCTAGCTCGCCTTTTTTCTCTTTGGGTAGGTCAGATAGTTTAAAATTATATTTTTCAAAAAGTTCATCCATGGGATTTAACCAAACATGCATAGAATCTAGCAAAGTTCCATCAACATCAAAAATTATATTCATATTATCTCCTTTTATTCTCCTGAATATTGTACCCACTTTATCAGAAAGTAATAATCATAATCTTGTTAAATATATGTAAAGACCTAACCTAGGTTAAATTTACATGATATTTATTTTTTATTAATATAGATTTTACAAAACCTAGGTTTTGTTTTACTTTTGCAAAATTTTCAATCAAAATATTTACTACTTTGGCAGAAGAGTATAAAATAATCTTCTGCTTAAAATATTTAGCATGATTTTTAAAATTTTACATTAAGTTTTAAAAAATTTAACAAATATTACCTATAATAATAAATAGTAAAAAAAGAGGTGGATATGATTATTATAGATAAAGAATATAAATTTGATAGCTCTTTTAACCAAACTCACAAGCTAATCCCCTTTAGTTTGGATGAAGATTATAAAGCTTTAGAGGTAGAATTTTCCTATGGCCCAAAGTTATGTGAGGGTCCTCTTACTGATTTGGCTAAAAAAGAGGGCTTTGAAAAATTAAAGGCAGAAAACCCAGAAATTAGTGATAGTCTTATGGATTCAAATATTTTAAATCTAATTAGTTTATCTGTTAGAAAAGATGGTAGGTTTTTAGGTAATTACCACAACCATAAGAGTGAGCAAGAAATTCTTATAAGTAAGGATAAGTCCTCTTTTGGGTTTAATAGGACTGATATAAGTAGGGGAGATTATGAAATAATCCTAAGTTTTCATAATATTCTAACAGATGTGACTTTAAAATTAAAGGTTGGTTTAAAATGAAAAGACTAAAATATGAGCCAGTTGAACTTCATACTCATACAAAAAATTCAGATGGGAGCTTTGAAAGATCAGAGCTTTTGAAAAATGCAGAAAACTTTGGCTACAAGGCAATTTTTATAACTGACCACAATACCAACTCTGCCTTTGACACTTACAAGCAAGATAAAAATAGTCCTATCAAGGCTTTTAAAGGTTTTGAACTTACTACTTTTTATGGCCACATCCTTATCCTTGGAGCAATTAGTCTTTATGATTTTACAAAAATTAAAAAGGATAATTTAAAAACTTTCATAGAAAAAAGTAGGGCAGATGATTATATAGCAGTTGGTCTAGCCCATCCCTTTGAAGAGGGTTCTCCATTTTGTACAGGTTGCCATTATGATTTTGAAGATGTTTCTTATGAAATATATGATTATATAGAATTAGCTAATGGGCCAAATCCTCAGGATAATAATGCCAATAACCTAGCCTACAAACTTTGGGAGAAGAAATTATTGGAAGGCTATAAATTAGCAGCCTTAGCTGGTAGGGACTGGCATGGTCTAGAGGATATGGATACTAACTTTTATGTAAATATGCTAGGGCTAGAAAGTTTAGATGAAAAAGAGGCTATCTCTGCTATAAAAAATTCCCACACCTATATTAGCATGGAACCTATCCTAGATTTTACAATAAAGGCAGCTGATAAATATTTAGAATTCGGGGATGTAACATCTGACCCTAGCCTAGATATAGAATTTTCAATAAAAAAAGGGGATTTTCTGAATAATAAAAATTTCTACATAGCTCCTAAAAGTCTAAGGGTAATAAACAATGATAAAAAAATATTTGAAGGGCCTATTACTTATGAAAGCTTTGTAAGAGATAAAATAGATGTAGAAAATGGCTTTGTAAGATTTGAAATCCTTGGTGATATCAAAGATAAGTTTACAAGGCTTGTAGTAACATCACCAATATTTATAAAGGAGAATTGATGATAAGGTTAGAGCATGTATATAAGGACTACAATCCAGGAGAGCATGTAGTTAGAGATTTCAATTTAGAAATTGAAGAAGGGGAGTTTATAGTTATAGTTGGACCATCTGGTTGCGGCAAGTCAACTACCCTAAGAATGATAGCAGGACTTGAAGATATAACCAGCGGCAAGTTATATTTTGATGATAAGCTAATGAATGATATCCATCCAAAAGATAGGGATATAGCCATGGTATTTCAAAACTATGCTTTATACCCTCATATGAGTGTTGCTGAGAATATGGGTTTTGGCCTTAAGATGAAAAAAATCGAGCAAAAAACAATAGATGAAACAGTAGCAAAAACCTCAAAGATGATAGGTCTAGAATCCTACCTAGATAGGCTTCCCAAGGAACTATCAGGTGGTCAAAGACAGAGGGTAGCCCTTGGCCGTGCTATTTCAAGAAATCCCAAGGTATTTTTGATGGATGAGCCATTAAGTAACCTAGATGCCAAACTTAGGGTTCAAACCAGGTCTGAAATCTCAAATTTAAGTAAGCAATTTAATAACACAACCATCTATGTAACCCATGACCAGGTTGAGGCTATGACCATGGCTGATAGGATAGTCCTAATGAAGGATGGAGTTATCCAACAAGTATCAACCCCTAGAGAAATCTACCTTCACCCTAATAACCAATTTGTAGCAGGCTTTATGGGATCACCTGCCATGAACTTTATAGATGTCAAAGTTTTAGAAAATTCCCTAGCAACTAAAAACCAATCCTTTGACTTAAGGAACGATATTTTAAATGACCTATCTGAGAAAGGATATAAGGATAAGGATATAATTCTTGGAATTAGACCTGAAAATATCCACCTACAAAAAGATATAGATATAACAGATGATAGGTACTCCCTATTTTCAGTAAACTTAACTCTAGCAGAAATGCTTGGTAGTGAGACTCTTTTACACTTTTTAATAAATGATGCATCAGTTATTGCCAAAATAAATACCTTTGAAAAATTTGATAGAGACCAAAAAGTTGACCTAGCTATAGATATTGACTTTATCCACTTTTTTGATAAGGAAAGTGGCGATAGAATAGATATAAAATGTCATGGTGAGTATAAAAAAGTCATAGAAGAAGGGAGTGATTTAAATGCAAGTAGGAAAGATAGAAGGGGAGAAATCCTTACTAAAGAAAAGGCAATATACAAATAAAAATATCAACAATGATAATGATCCATACTTTAAGCCTATAAAAAAGAGCCTATTAAAACAGATGGCCAGGTATAAGACCTTTTATTTTATGTTAATACCAGCCATAATATCTTATTTAATTTTCTCTTACTGGCCAATGTTAGGAAATATTCTAGCCTTTAGAAAATTTTCCTTTAACTCTGGTATGTTTGGAAAGGGGTGGGTTGGTTTACAATATTTTAGAGAGTTTTTTACAAATATAGAAACTCCAGGATATATAAAAAACACCCTTATTATTTCAGCTATTAAGCTATTTATCTACCTGCCATTTCCAATCTTACTGGCCTTAATATTTAATGAGATCCTAAATCATAAACACAGGTCAATATTTCAATCAATCTCCTACCTACCCTACTTTATATCCTGGGTGGTAGTTGTAGGAATTTTAAATAAATTATTTGCACCAAACACAGGTATTGTCAATGAGATACTAAAAAATTTGGGTCTTAGTGATGGAACTAAATTTTGGATGATGGAAAACTCCTTCTTTTATCCAGCAGTATTTGGATCCTACTTATGGAAGAATATAGGTTGGGATTCTATAATCTATTATGCAGCTATAATGGGCATTTCTCCATCTTTATATGAGGCAGCAGCCATAGATGGGGCAGGCAGATTAAAGCAGACTAGACATATAACCCTACCTGGTATATCAAAAACTGTTATGATTTTATTTATCATCTCCCTAGGTGGAGTATTATCAGCAGGTTTTGACCAAGTATATTTGATGCAAAACCCAGGAAACTATCAGGTATCAGAAATCATAGATACCTATGTTGTAAAGACCGGACTAGAAAAAGCCAGATACGGCCCTGCAACTGCAGTTGGCCTTATTCAAGGCTTGGTAGGATTGTTTGTAACTGTAATTGTAAATAAGATCGCTGATAAACTTGGCGATAGCGCCCTATGGTAAAAGGAGATTAAATGTTTAATTTTAAAAAAATATTTTACGCTGGAATGGGACTTGTTCTAAGTCTATCCCTAACAGCTTGTGGATCAAATAACACTAACGAAGATGATAGCAAAAAAGAAACAAAGACTGAACAAAGTGCAGATGATAAGGCTAAAGATAATAACAAAGATCATCCTGATACATGGATAGCAGATAGAGAAATTACTCTTTTAGTATTTGAATCAGCATCAGATTCAGGAGAGGGAACTATGAGTCCTGAAATAGCTGATTATATCAAAGAAAAAACAGGTATAACCCTAAATATCCAATCAGTATCAAATGATAACTCAACAGAAGCCCTATCAGCAGGTCTTGCCTCAGGTGACTTACCTGATGCTATAGCTTTTTACCTAGATAACTCTGGTAGACCTGAATTTCCTATGCTACTTCAAGCAAGCAATGAGGGAATGTTCACAGACCTAGCCCCATACCTTAAAGAGAGCAAAATTTATAGCAAATACTTTGAAGATGGATACCTACCAACTGATACAAAGAAAAATATTATGATGAGAGATGACCAAAACAATGCTACCTACCTAGTTCACATGGCTATTAACAGAAAGCCTGCAGATCCAGGCAATAAAACCATCGGTGGTATGTATATAAGAGCTGATATAGCTGATAAACTAGGAGTAAAAACAGGAGATATCAAAACAACAGAAGATATGGATAAGCTATTAGAAAAAATAGCTGACGGAAACTTTACTGATGATAATGGTAAAGCTGTTAGCCCACTAGGCCCAACAATTTGGGGAGGATCAGATAGGGCATGGCCTTACCAAGATATGGTATGGCAAGGAGCAGGTGCTCAAAAATTTGCCAAAGACGGTGATAAGGTTAAGCATGAATCAATGACAGACTTTGCAGAAAAAAGAGTTGCGAAAGTTCGTGAGTGGTTAGATAAAGGATTAATGAATCCTGAATATTATACAATGGAAGAAACCAGGGCCCAAGAGGGTATAGCAAATGGATCATTTGCAATAATAGCAGATAGTCATAACTATAGACCAGAAATGCAAGATCTAAGATATATCCCATTAGGAGACCTAAATAGAGCTGATGGAACTAATAATATGGTAATTTCATATAAGTCAGGATATACAGGTTGGGCTATACCTAAAACAACCAAAAACCCAGAAGAGATAGTTAAATTTGCAGACTGGATGGCATCTAAAGAAGGAAAAATGCTTTACTTCTATGGTCTAGAAGGAAAACACTATGACCTAGTAGATGGTAAACCAGTACCTAAAAAAGAAATGATAGATATGGTAGATAATGAACCTGAAAAAGCCAAAAAAGAAGGCTTTAGAGCAGGAAGAGCTTTCTGGGGTGAACACTTTGCCTATACAGATATGGACCAAATGGAAGATTTTGGAGAACTTTCATGGGGTGAAAATGAAAGAGGTGAAGAAAACAAGGGTGCTCAAAAAATTATAGATATGTATGACTATGATAAAAAATACGAAGAAGCTACTGTAATAGATGGTCTATACCCAAGAGCCTATCTATTTGAATTTGAAGGTTCTGATGGAGACCTAGCCCAAGCTTTAGATGATTGGGATGAGGACCTAGTAAAAGCATATTATGCAAAAGATGATGATGAAGCTAAACAAATAATAGATCAAGCTAAGAAAAAACTAAAAGATGCTAAAATAGAAGAGTTCTGTAATTTCCTAGAAGATAAGGAAAAAGAAGGAGATACTATATTCTATTAAAACTTAGGAGAGAAAATGAGCTTAAAAAACGCAACACAAACTAGTAAGGTTTCTAGGATAATCTTTTATATCCTACTAATCTTATTATCTCTTGCGATAATTCTACCCTTCCTACACATCTTGGCCCTATCATTAAACTCGGGCCAAGATGCTGCTAGGGGTGGGGTTACATTTTTTCCAAGAGATATAACCCTTGATAATTTCAAAGAAGTATTCCAACAAGATAACCTAGTAAATGCATTTTTTATATCTATTTTTAGGACAGTGCTTGGAACTATAACTGGAGTATTTTTGATGAGTATGGCAGCCTGGGCCCTAACTATACCTAACCTGCCAGGCAAGGGAAAGATAACATTTTTTATATTCTTTACCATGTTATTTGGGGGAGGAACTATTCCTTACTACCTAGTATTAAGTGAGCTTGGGCTAACAAATACTATTTGGGTTTATGTAATACCGGGATTATATTCAGTAACTAATATTCTTTTACTAAGAAGCTCATTCCAACAAGTACCCCACTCCCTGGTAGAGGCTGCTAGAATAGATGGGATGAGCGAATTTAGGATATTTACCGATATCGTCCTACCTATGAGTAAACCTACCCTTGCAACAGTTACCCTATTTACAGCAGTAGGCCATTGGAATGATTGGTTTGCTGGAAGTTTTTATGTTAGAAACCAAAACCTAAAACCTCTTGCAACTATTTTACAAGATATGCTAACTAGGCAAAAAGGCTTGGCTGATGTTCTTGCGAAAACAGCGGGAGCCAACTACAGGGCTCTAGATTCCATAAAAATTACAGGAGATTCCTTGCAAATGGCTACCATTATTGTAGTTATATTACCAATAGTAATTATGTATCCATTTATCCAAAAATACTTTGTCCAAGGTATCACCATAGGAAGTGTAAAGGAGTAATATGAAATTTTCAAAAGATAAATTTAAAATTCTACAACTAACAGACACCCATTTTGGATCCTTACCAGAAGCAGAGGATGACTTTAAGACATATGATCTAATAGATAAGGCCATTAAAAATGAAGATGTAGACTTAATAGTTCATACTGGAGACATAATATGGTCAGAGGGTATAGATGATCCCTCAGCCATATTTAAAAAGGTAATGAAAAAGCTAGACTCCTATAATATCCCTATAGCTATAACCTTTGGTAACCACGACAGTGAAGATAATATCACAAGAAGCGAGCTAAGGGAAATATTTGATAGTCTAGTTACAAATAAAGCTGAAAAAACAGACTCATTTATTATAGATGATAAAGAAGCTTATACTATAAAATTAGAAGATGAAAATGGGATAGTTAGTATTATATATATGATAGATTCATCTGACTATGATCCATTAAATCTAGGTATCTATGCTTATAACTATCCTGAACAAGTAGATTGGTTTAGAAAAACATCAAATAAGTACAAGAAAAATGAGAATATCAAAAGATCAATAGTTTTCCAACACATACCCCTAGTTGAATACTGGATGGCTAGTGATTATATAATAGATGGGGTATGTCATGAAACAAATGAAATGATCTCTTCTCCTAAACTAAATACAGGTTTATTTTCTGCTATGGTATTAAATGGGGAGATATGGGGGATGAGTGTTGGTCATGACCATGAAAATAACTTTGATAGCATCTATCAGGGTATCCACCTAAAATATGGCAATTCTACCGGTTTTCAAGCCTATGGCGAGCTAGCCAAGGGTGTTAGCATATTTGAGATAGAAAAAGATCCCTTCAAAATAAGCTCTAGAAATATTAGTCATAATGAATATTAAAAAACTATTTACAAAAACTTATAGGGACTTATTTATCCCCCTAATTATAGAGCAGGCCTTTTTAACCTTAATCGCAAATTTTAATGTATTTTTATTTTCATTTTTTAGTGATGGGACAGTAGCAGCCATTGGAATATCAGATCAAATCCTAAATATAGGAGCCATGGTTGCTAATATAGTCGTCCTAGGCTCAACAATTTTAATAATCCAGCATGCTGATAAAAATAACCTTTCCTATGTAAGAAGTGTTATAAAAGAATCCGTAAGCCTAAATTTACTTATAGGCCTTTTAATAATGGCAATTGTCTTTATATTTGATATGAATTTATTAGATTTAATGCAAACACCAATAGAGCTTAAAAAAATTTCTGCATCTTACCTTAGGATTGTATCCATTAGCATAATTTTTCTAAGCCTATCATCCCTTGCACTGTCCATTCTAAGGGCATTTTCCTATGTTAAGGTAGCTGTTAGGATATCTGTAACAAATACCATCATCACTATCTTGGGTAACATAGTAGTAGTTATCATGGGCCTAGGTGGGATCAAGGGAGTAGGTTTTGCTACCCTCATCACTAGATTTTTAGGTATGCTTCTTAGCTTTTTTATACTTTTTATAAAAATTCCTGGAGTTAAGGGCTTTATAAGGGATAAATTTAACAAAAATATCCTAAAAGATATCCTAGCCCTGGGTCTGCCATCAGCCATGGAGGGGATAAGTTATAACATATCTAATACTATAATTACAGCCATAATAGCAAGCATAGGTACAGTTGGACTTACCAGTATGATTTATACAAAGACTATAACATCCTTCATATTTTCTATTGGAGTATCAGCAGCCCTAGCAGGCCAAGTTATTATAGGACATATGCTTAGAGAGGGCCAGTTAAAAAAGATAAATGATTTTTCCCTAAATAATGCTAACTCTATTAGTTTAATAGCAGGCTTTATCAACCTAATCATAGCCTTAGGAGGAGGGCTTATAGTTAACCTTTTTACCAAGGATCCCTCAATAACATCCCTTGTAAAAACCCTTCTTTTCCTACAGATATTTCTAGATCCTTCAAGAGTCGCCAATGAAATTTTGGTAAATGAATTAAATGTTTTAAAAGATGTAAAGTATCCTGTAACAATCGGTATAATATTTACCTACGCATTTGTAATACCCATATCCTTCTTATTTGTCAGAGTATTTCAGTTGGGTATTATAGGTATATGGACAATTTCAATCTTAGATGAACTTATTAGAAGGATTTTACTATCTAGAAGAATAAAAGGATTAAAGTGGAGAAAGATAAACGAAAATGAATGGAATAAAGTTTAGAAAAATAGCCTATCACATATTTACAAAAGTATATCACTATCTTGTTATATCAGCCCTATTTGGCTTAAGTATTTTAGCCGGTCTAGGATTTTTTACTCTAATACCAGCTCTAGTAACATCCTTTTATATAATAAAAAGGTTAAGAAGAGAAAAATATAAGCAAAAAGTCAAAATCTTTAGCCTATATAAGAAAAATATCATAATAAATTTAAAAAAATATTGGCTAGCGTCCTTAACTTCTACCCTTTTAGTATTTTTTGTAAGTTTTGACATCCTATATTTTAACCTAGGAATATCTGCTATATTTACCTATCTTTTTTATGTATTTATAATCCTAGATTTTTTTATCCTAACGGCTATAAGCCTTGGATCATACCTTCTAGCCTGTGGGTACAAGCTAGGTATTAGGGACCTAGTCAAAAATATAGTATCGATAATAATAGTAAATTTTATAGATATCCTATTTTTAAGTGTGGCAAGCGTGGCCTTGGCCTTAATACTAGAAAATATCTCGGCCATTTTAATAATAATCCTAGTGCCTAGCATATATATTGACTTTGCTAGTTTTATCTATCAAAAGATTCTAGATAAAAAATCAATAACCTACTATCTTTTCAATTTAAAGTAAGACTTTTAAAGAAGTTTTGCTTTAATTTTACAACTTATCTTTCATAAATATATTTTTTGAATTCCTAGATATACTTATCTAAAAATTATATAAAAACTTTGACTTTGGCCAAAATAATTGTTCAATAATAAAATGCTAATATAATCTATATAGAAATTTATTTGAAAGAGAGGCGAATTATGAATCAGAAATTAGATCTTACAAGAGGACCTATCTGGCAAACCTTAGTTAAACTTTCGATTCCTCTAGCCCTAACTGCCTTTATACAAATTGCTTATGGCTTTGTAGACATGATTTGGATATCAAGGCTTGGGACCGATGCAGTTGCAGGTGTGGGGATTGCTGGATTTGTCTTTTGGATAGCCAACTCCCTTGCCCTTATACCAAAGGTTGGTACAGGAGTTTTCGCATCCCAATCCTACGGCCAGGGTAGTGAGAAGGAGACTGTTAGGGTAATAAATAATGGAATAATCCAAGCGGTGATTTTAGGTTTTTCTTTTACTATTTTTGTCTTAATTATTAGAAATATATTTATAGAAGCTTACCATTTGGGAGATGCTGCGGAGCTTGCTGCAAAAAGATATCTTTTTATAATAGCTTGCGGGCTTATCTTATTTTTTATAAATCCTATGTTTTCCCAAGCCTTCACGGCCCTAGGAGATTCTATAAGCCCCTTTAAGATAAATGCAGTAGGCCTTCTTGCAAATATGATACTAGATCCAGTTTTGATCTTTGGCTTTGGACCCTTCCCAGCCTTGGGCATAAGGGGAGCTGCTATAGCGACTATCTTCAGTCAGTTTTTGGTTAGCCTATGCTTTTTATTTGTTATCATAAGGCAGGACGATATAATAAAAAAGGCCATATCTAGGATTGATTATAGAATGAATTGGCAGAAGGAAATATTTAAGCTAGGTCTTCCGGCAGGAGTTTTGAGTGGTTTTCATGCTTCGATTTCTATGATATTAAATAGATTTATGGCAAGCTTTGGCCCAGTTCCCGTTGCAGTAGCTTCAATCGGAGCTCAACTTGAGTCGATTTCATGGAATACGACAGAGGGAATCCAAGTAGGAATCCAGGCTCTTGTCGGACAAAATTACGGAGCTAAGAAAATCGATAGGGTAGTAGATATTATAAAGGTAAGCTTTAAGCTTGTGGCAAGCATTGGCCTTATAGCAAGCCTTGTCCTATTTTTCTTTAGATACAATCTCTTTAGTCTCTTTACTCCAGGAGATAGTGAAGCCATAAGCTTAGGTGCTGATTATCTCTTGATCCTTTCCCTAAGCCAACTTATGATGGCAATAGAGATTGGCCTTGCTGGAGCCTTCAATGGTCTTTCTGATACCAAGACGCCAGCTCTAATAGGTCTTGTGATGAATACATCGAGAATCCCAATTTCCTTAATCCTCATGCCATTTTTGGGTGTTCATGGAGTATGGATTGCCATGAGCTTAAGCTCAAACTTCAAGGGGGTTCTTGCTATAATTTTCCTAGCTAGGAAGGTTAAGAAATTAAAAAATGAAAACTACAAAGAGCCAGTACTTAATTAAGCTGGCTCTTTTAGAATATTTATTATAAGTTTTCAATATCGAAATTAGAAATCTCATCTACAAAGTAATCTGCTTCTTTTTTGATATAGTCCCACTCCTTTTCATTCCAAGGAAAGTCCTTTATGCCGATTGTCTTAATTCCTTCTCTCTTCGCAGCCTTTATGGCGTAGAGAGCGTCATCGAATAGGATTAGATTATCTGGAAACTTACCGTGTTTTTTGATTGAATATTCCCAGAAGTCTTTTTCTGACTTATTGTAACCTATCGTATCTGGTGTAGCTACAAAGTCGAAGAGGTCGAATATTTCAATTCTTTTTAAGGCTTTTTCTAGATATTTATAGTCAGTGGAGGATGCTACAGAAAGTATGTAGCCCTTTTTCTTTAAGTCTTTTAGAAAATCTACAGCTCCATTTTTAGGCAAGAGATCATTTGCGTAGGCATTTTCTATGGTTTGCTCAAAATATTCGATGACTTTATCCTTTGTCATATCCATTGCTATATTTTCCGCTAGAAATTCACACATATCATAGAAGGGAAGGGCCTCAATCTCTCCCTTTTTTTCTTTAGGGATTTTATTTAAGTCATAGCCGTATTTCTTAAAGATATCTTCGAGGGGCTTTATCCAAATATGCATGGAATCTAGAATCGTTCCGTCAATATCAAATATTAGTCCGTACATTTGTATCCTTTCGTCTACCTTTGTGCATGTCTGTAGCCTTTGCTGATGGCTTCATCTTCTGAGTAAAACCAGGTTACATTTTCTACAGAAATCTTGTTATAGTCCCTCTGACCCGGGGTGTGATATTTTCCTGTAAGTCTATTGCCCTTGATTGGACCTTCTGTAGAATCTGCTGTATAGTTTTTCTTTCTGCTGGTGTAAGGTCTAGTTTTTTGGTTTTCAATTGGCCTATCTCCAGCTGGATATGGGAAATTGTCCCTTGATCCTTGACTAGAATCAGAAGAGTCACTAGATCCAGAAGGACTTTCGTCCTTTTCTTCTCCAGAAATTTCATCTTCGATAGAAGCTGTAGCTTTTCCTAAATCTTCGTCAATATCATCCTTTTTTCCTGGATCAGGAGTAGAATCGTCCTCTATAAGTCCAAGGGCTTCGTCTAGGTCGTAGTCCTCGTAGTAGACAATAGGAAGCTCTTCTGACTTATTATCTGCTAGACTGGTTGTCACAAAGCCCAAGGCTCCAAGACACAAGAAGAGAGCGAGTATGTTTTTCTTTTTCATAATTATCCTCCTTCAAATATATATCCATTATACCATACGAAAGGCTTTGCCTCTGACTTAGATTTATAATATAATTAGCTGTAAGGAGATATTATGAACACTTTATTAGAACTATATTTAATATTTTTTAAGATGGGTCTTTTCACCTTCGGCGGAGGTTATGCCATGCTTCCTCTTTTGGAAAGAGAAGTGGTTGATAAAAAGGGTTGGGCAAGCCATGAGGAAATCTTAGACTATTATGCAATCGGCCAATCGACTCCAGGAATTATTGCCATTAACACCTCGACCTTTTGTGGTTACAAGGTAGGTGGAAACATTGGAGGGATTGTAGCAAGCCTAGGCTTTATTAGTCCATCTATAATTATTATTTCTATTATAGCTAAGTTTTTACAAAGCTTCAGTCATCTAGCCATAATCCAGCATGCCTTTGCCGGCATAAGGGTTGCAGTTTGTGCCTTGGTTTTCTATTCTGTACTTAAGATGATAAAGAAAGATGCCAATACAGGACTTAAATTTATGGTATTTGTTTTGACCTTTGTGGCCATAGGATTTTTATCTATTTCGCCAATTGTAGTTGTGGTAACGGTTGGAGTTTTTGGAATACTTTTAGGAAGGGGAAAGAAAAATGCTTAGGTTGATGTGGGAGTTTTTTAAAATTGGACTTTTTGCAGTAGGTGGAGGAATGGCTACCATTCCCTTTCTTTATGAAATAGGGGAGAAGTTTGGCTATTTCTCAAATGAAGAGCTTTTAGATATGATAGCTGTATCTGAATCGACTCCTGGAGCGATTGGGATAAATATGTCTACTTATGCAGGAATTAACGCCCAGGGATATGTGGGAGGAGTCCTTGCCACGATTTCTCTAATTACGGGACCTGTAATAATAATCCTACTTATAGCTAGAGCCATGGATAAGTTTAAAAACTCTAAAGTCGTAAAGGATGCCTTCGTAACCCTTCGTCCTGCTACAGCTGGCCTTATCCTTGGGGCTATGAGCTCGGTTTTGTTTGTAACTTTGTTTAACCTAGAAGCCTTTAGGCGAAGTGGGAATATAATAAATATAGTAAGACCAATTCCTCTAGTATTATTTGCAATATTTTTAGGCCTATTATTAAAATTAAAAAAAATAAATCCTATTCTCGTAATCATAATAGGAGCTTTTCTAGGAATTATCCTAAAACTCTAATCTCAACTGGGTATAAGTAGAAGGTAAGAGAAAGGAAGATAAAATGTTAGTTTATATAGCAGGAAGTGGAGCTATGGGCTCAACCATAGGCTATCACATAGAAAAAAATACGGACAGCCAAGTTATCTTACTAGATTACTGGCAAGACCATATAGATAATATCAATGAAAATGGACTCAAAGTTTCTGGCAAAGTCGAAGATAAGATTAAAATTAAGGCTATGAGGCCAGAAGAGGCTAAAGAAAAAGCCGACCTAATTGTAGTAATGACCAAGTCGATGGCCCTAGAATCTATGATGGAAGCTATTAAGGGAATTATTGGAGATAATACTCAAATTCTTTGTCTCCTAAACGGTATGGGCCATGAGAAAATCTTAGAAAAATTCGTTGATAAGAGCCAAATCAATATGGGAGTTACTATATGGGCTGCAGGACTTACAGGTCCTGGGGAAATAGAAATTACAGGCAAAGGCACAATAGATGTTCAAAATATAGGAGACGATGAGGAAAATGGTAGAAAGATTGCTGATCTCTTAGATAAGGCAGGCCTTGGAGCAAAATACGATACAGACGTAATGTTTGCGATCTGGAGAAAGGTTATGGTAAATGGAACTATGAATTCTATGACCACGCTTATGGAATGCACTATAGGAGAATTCTTCGATTCAGACTCCTCCAAGGAGATTATAAGTGAATTAGTAAAAGAATTCACAGAAGTAGGCCGTGCTGAAGGTATCAATCTAGATAGTAGAAAGATTCTAGAATACATTTACAAAACAGCCGAAGAAGCCAAAGACCACCACCCTTCAATGTATCAAGACCTCATAGAAAGAAACAGAAAAACAGAAATCGACTTTATTAATGGGTCAGTAGTAGAAAAGGGTAAGGCTCATAACATAGCTACTCCATATAACAAGATAGTGACTCAGCTAATCCATGCCAAGGAAGATATTAGAGGAGCAAAATAAATATTCAGAAGTCCGAAAGGGCTTCTTTTTTATTATGAAACATTATCGGTATAGTAGTAGATGAACTATTCCTAGGATAAGGAGAGAAAATGGATTATATTTACAAATTTGATACGGATAATGGTTTTGAGAAAAGTGATATAAAAAGTTTTTATGATGTTATAGAAGATGATGATTTTTACTTGATGTATTTGGGCAAGGATAGTTTTATCGATTTTGCAAAGACTTATAAACTCGACAATGCTATTATAGACTTGTTAGTTTCGGATATTTCTACTAAGACCTATATGGCGGTTGAGGATAATTATACTTTTGCAATCCTTGAGATGCTCGATATAAAGGGAAATCTCGATACGTCAGACCTTGTTGGCTTCTACATAGAAAATAATAGACTTATCATAGTAGATCTCTATGACAGGGATGCTTCCACCTCGGTTGCCTTTAGGAGGATGATCAATAAAAAAACAGCGGCAAGATCTCCAGGAAGACTCCTTAAATTTTTTATAGCAGCCCTAATCAGCAACCATACAAGGGTTTTTGAAGATATTAAGAACCAAACAGCTGCTGTTGAAGATGGGATTATAAAAAATAGGAAACTAACAAGCAGCATTGATATTATCACGGATAATAGGCACAAGGCCCTAAACCTTTATACATCTTACGAGAGACTAATAGATACCTTGGAGCTTCTTACAGAAAATGAGAATGATATTTTTGATGAAGATGATATCAAGCACCTTAAGTCAATTACCTTTAGGGTGGAAAGATATTCGTCAAACATCACCTATCTTAACGATTATATTAACAATGTCAAGGATTCCTACACATCTAAGATGGACCTATCTATGAATAACACCATGAAGATCCTCACTGTAATTACTGCGATTTTTACGCCAATTACGATTATCACAGGTTGGTACGGGATGAATTTCAACAATATGCCGGAGCTTCAATGGAATTTTGGTTATATCTATGTCATAGTCCTATCCCTAACTAGTATTATTTTAGGATTTATTATTTTTAAAAGGCTTGATAAGTAAAATAAAAGCGGAAGAGACTTCGATTAAGTTTTCATTCCGCTTTTAATTTATTATTATTCGACTACATTAACTTCAAGCATCCTTGGAGCATCCACCGGTAGACTAAAGTCAGATTGCCAGTAGCCGTCATCAGGGCCGAAGCTAATTGTTATATTTTGGTCTTGGTAGATATCCATATCAGAAGGAAGGCTTATTATATCGGCACTTTTCGTGAAATAGCCACCTCCACCGCCTGAAGGAAGGGTAACATCAACTACTTCGTCTGCAAGAAGAACTACATAAGATTCTCCCATATCTGTAAGAGACTCAGGATTTATGTCTTGGTATTCGACCATTTCATCATGATTAAATACCCTTACTACACCTGAAACGACAGTTTGATTAGAATCTACTTGCTCTTGGCTTACGCTTTGTGTATCCTCTTCTTTTACGATACTATCCTCGTTATTATCAGCTTCTTCCTTTTTCTTTATTTCGGATAGGACCTTTCTAAAGTCTTCGTTTTTGTTTGAAGCTAAGCTTTCAATCTTTTCCCTATCATCTATATCAGAGAAATTAATCTCGTGGGCCTCGTCCTTAGGCTCGTCATCTATCATTCCTTCCCATAGGGTTTTCTTATCTAACTTGAGCAAATCATCTTCGATAGATGTCTTAAGCTCTTCTTTCTTAGCCTCTCCCGTTCCTGACATGAAACTTGTATATAGGAGGGAAGTGTAGTCGGCATTTTGTGAAATCACTCCTCTAAAACCACCGGCACTTGCGACTCCTATAGTTATGATTTCATCAGTATAAAGCTCTTTGGAAAAATCATCCTTATGAGAAAATATCTTAAGATAGGATAGGCCGTATTCTGTATTTTGGGCGACCAATAAATCAGGAATATCGGAAGATTTTGTATAGATCAAATCATAAGTATAAGTGATCTCTGCGTCTTCTCCTAAGTCGCTAAATTCGTAAGAGTCTATATTATCTAAGATTTTATTATATAAGAGACCTGCTTTCTTATAGTTATAAGACTTATCTATCTCTTCCTTCTTATCCTTAGCTTCTTCCCTTTTCTCTAGCTTATCTTTCTCTTTATTTTCATCTTTCTTAGCTATTTCCTCAGTTTGTGACTTCTCTCCTGAGTCTTCGACCTCTTGTTTTTCCTTGTTTGAGCAAGAGCTTAGGGCTAAACAAAGGCACAGTGCAAGGCTTGTTAGACGAATTATTCTTTTGTTCATATTTCCTCCCCAATAAATAAACATAATTACTGCATACATTCTATCAAATAACATAAATTATTACAATGAACATAAGCCAAGTACTCTTTTATTTAGGAAAAGTATCCTATATTTGCTAGTAGGCATTTAGAAAAATTGGACATAAAAAGGATAGATTATGCAATCTATCCTTTTTGTTTTATTTATTATTTTCTTCTAACAACTTTTGAAATCTCACCTAGGACAAGTGGGATTAGGGAAAGTATTAGAACTGGTATCCATTCCCAACCTAGAGCTACTACTTCAAAAAGCTCTCTTAGAACTGGTACATATATTACCACTAGTAGTAGGGCAAATGATAGGATGGTTGCCTTGATTAGTTGTGGGTTTGAGGCAAATCCTAATTCCTTTAAGGTGAACTTCTCTGATCTTACTGAGAAGGCCCTTAGAAGCTCACTTGTGATAAGTGTTGCAAATACCATTGTGTGTGCTCCCTCAATTGAGTTAGGGAAAATCCACTTAAGTCCAACTAGATAAGCTGCAAGCACAGCTATTGTTATAAATATTGATTGAGAGATAAGATTTGTCTTTGTCTTTCCTGAGATTATAGATTCTCTTGGATCTCTTGGATCTTCTTCCATGATGCCTGGCTCTGCTGGTTCAACTCCTAAGGCTAGGGCTGGGAAGGCATCTGTTACAAGGTTAAGCCACAAGAGTTGGATTGGTGTAAGTGGGCTTGGAAGGCCGAAAAGTATTGACAAGAATACTATTAGAACTTCTGCTATGTTACAAGATAGGAGGAAGGAGACGAACTTTTTTATATTTGCAAAGATTACTCTTCCTTCTTCTACCGCATTTACTATTGTTGCGAAGTTATCATCTACAAGAATCATATCTGCAGTATCTTTAGCAACATCTGTTCCTGTAATTCCCATTGATATACCAATGTCAGCGTTCTTGATAGCTGGAGCATCGTTTACTCCGTCCCCTGTCATGGCTACTATTTCCCCATTTTGGCCTAGGGCCTTTACAAGTTGAACCTTGTTTTCTGGAGAAACTCTGGCAAAGATTCTCTTTGTCTTTACTATTTCTCTAATTTCTGCTTCAGTCTTGTTGTTAAGTTCGCTTCCTTGCATAGCTTGGTCACGGCTTGTAGCAATGCCTAAGTCCTTGGCTATGGCGAGGGCTGTCTCGAAATAGTCTCCTGTAATCATTATTACATCGATTCCTGAAGCGTGGCATTCCTTAACAGCAGCCTTAGCTTCTGGCCTTGGTGGATCGATCATTCCTGTAAGTCCAACGAAGATCATATCACGTTCGATATTTTCTGTAGTAAGCTCTTGGTCAAGACTATCTAGGCTTCTAAAGGCATAGGCCATAACACGTAGGGCAGAGCTTGCAAGGCTAGTGTTTTCTTCTAGGGCCTTTTTCTTAAGCTCTTCTGTGAAGTCTACGATTTCGCCATCTATTAGGGTCTTACTACATTTATCTATGATTACATCTGGGGCACCCTTGGTAAATGAGTAGTAATCTCCTTCTTTTTCATGGAAGGTGGTCATCATCTTTCTTGTTGAATCGAATGGGATTTCCTCAAGTCTTGGGTGGTTTTCGTTTAGGTTTTCTTGGTTGATGTTCCATTTTTCAGAAAGGGTAAGCATAGCGCCTTCTGTAGGATCGCCTGTGATCTTGTAGATGTCGTCTTCTCTTATGAGATTGGCATCATTACATAGACTTGCTATAGTCATGAGGAGCTTGATTTGATCGTGGTTTTCTACGATTTCACCCTTCTCATCTCGGATATCTCCCTTTGGCTCGTAACCTGAACCTTCTACTTCAAATTCCTTGCCATCTGCGTAGATTTTGGTGATGGTCATCTCGTTTTGAGTGAGGGTTCCTGTCTTATCTGAGCAGATAACTGTAGTTGAACCTAGGGTTTCTACTGAAAGAAGGTTTTTAACTATGGCTTTTCTTTCTGCCATCCTGTTCATTCCGATTGATAAAACAATAGTTACAACTGCGGTGAGTCCTTCTGGTATAGCAGCGACTGCAAGTGATACTGCAACCATGAAGTTATCCAATAGATCCATTTCAGATCTAAAATATCCTACAACAAATACTAGGATGCAAACTATTACTACAAGCACAGCAAGGAGCTTGGATAGCTTCTTTAGTTGTTTTTGTAGAGGTGTATCTTTTGCTTCTACATTTTCTAGACTTGTTGCGATTTTACCGATTTCTGTTTCATGGCCTGTTGCTGTGACAAGTCCCTTGCCGTGGCCATAAGTTACTATAGATGATGAAAAGGCATAGTTATCCCTATCTCCAATTCCAACGTCTTCATTAAATTCCTTACTAAAGTCCTTTTCTACTGCGACAGATTCTCCTGTAAGGGATGATTCGTCGATTTGTAGGTTGCTTGATTCGAGAAGTCTCATATCAGCTGGGATGATATCTCCAGTTTCTATGATTACAACATCTCCTGGTACAAGCTCTTCTGCCTTTAGTTTTTTCCTGCTTCCATCACGTATGATGGTAGCTTCTGGCGAGCTCATCTTTTGAAGGGCTGCCACAGAGTCTTCTGCACGACCTTCTTGGATGATAGACATAATAGCATTGATTACTACGATTGCAATTATGATCGCACATTCTACAGCATCTCCTGTAAAGGCTGATACGATTGCAGCTATTACAAGAAGGATTACCATAGGATCTGCTAATTGCTCGATGATTTTCTTGGCAAGAGACTTTTTGTTGGATGATTCGATAATGTTTTTGCCGTACTTATCGAGTCTTTTACTTGCCTCATCGGAAGTAAGACCGCGGTTTGGGTCACTATTATGTTTTTTGATTACTTCATTTAAACTTCCTTTGTAGTCCATAATTCCTCCATTAATATTAACAAAAGGTATAAAAAAAACTTTTGGCAAATCCTGCCAAAAGTCTTGCCACCTTCTAGGGTTTATCCAACCGGGAAAATTCCGTTTTGACGATTGAATAATTGGGCTACTCCCTTTTGCTTACTTATATTATATAACAAATTGCCTTTATTACAAGACTATTTTTGTACAAAGTGTAAGAGCAAATTGTAAAGGCCCATAAGTCCTTTTTCGTGAGTTCTCTCATAACCGTGACTTGCTGCAACTCCGCTTCCTACAAGGGCGTGGCGGAAGTCATTATCGCTTGATACCGCAGCTGAGGCGTCAGATCCATAGTAAGGATAGATGTCTAGGCCGTAGTCTATATCAAGACTTTGAGCAATCTCTACTAGCTCATTGGTCAAATCATAATTGTATGGGCCAGAAGAGTCCTTGGCACAGATTGAGACCATGGTCTCATCACAGGCGAGATCTCCATAGACAACTCCCATATCGACAGCGACCATATCCCTAATTCCTTTTGGATGGCCGCTTGCTGCTCCGTGGCCTACTTCTTCATAGATAGTAAAGGTCATGTAGAGGGGTCTGTTTATCTTGATATTTTTCTCTTTGATTTCCTTAGCTAAGGCTAAGAGGACTCCTGCACTTGCCTTATCATCGAGGTGACGAGATTTGACAAAGCCATTATCTATCCTAAATCTTGGATCAAGAGAGATAAAGTCTCCGTTAGTAATGCCAAGAGCCTTGGTCTCTTCTGCAGATTTTGTTATAGCATCTACTACAACTTCCATAGTGCTATCATCTCTTTTGGCATCTTTTGGGTCAGATGAGCCGTGAACAGCAGGTTCATTTAATCTGAAAACTCCTGTATAAGTTTTGCCAGACCTGGTGTGGATTGTGACATTTTCTCCTTCTGCGTAGTTAAAAGGATAGCCCCCAAGGCTTGTAACCTTAAGTCTACCGTTAGCCTTTACACTTCTTACCATAAGGCCCAGGGTATCTACATGGGCAGAAAGTAAGAGGCCATTTTCTTCTCCCTCTACTATAGGAACGACTACATTGCCCTTGTTGGTTTGGTAAGGCTTATAGCCTAAGTTTTCAAATACGTCCATGAGATACTTCTCAGCAAGTTTTGTAAAGCCAGTTGGCGATGGTGTATTGGTAAGTTCTTCGATGTATTTTGTTATTGTTGATATTTCCATTCTTTCTCCTTAATTATTATTCATAGTTGCTTCCTCTTCCATGTCCTTGATGTTATTTAAGGATAGGCAAAGGGCTATGAGCTCTTCTGTAAAATTCTCGTCGTGGACTTTAAGCTGATATTGGTCGGTGAAGGATAAAATTTTCTTGCCAACTTCTCCTATCAATTCACCCTCAAAGTAGGCCTTGAATTCATAATCCCACAAGTTTCCCTTAACATTAATCTTGCCCTCTTCGCTTATGACATCAATTGACTTTCTAAAGACAGAAATATTAGACTTTATAGTCATTTTCTTCTTAGAATCCTTAAAATCAATCTGGTATACTGGAAGGAAGGAGATGAGTTTTCTATTTATAGTAAAAATTTCTAGATTATTTGCATTAGAAACAGTCGCCTCATAGCCAAGAAACTTAAATTTTTGGTCTACAAAGAAGGCCTTTCTTCCATTATCATCAAGGATGGGGTAGTGGTCTGTAATTTTGAAAAATTTCTCTTTGAAATAATATTTTTTCATAACAATTCCTTTTATTTTTTATTATACCCAAAATAGTAGAGGCAAATTTGAAGGAAAAACATAATTACTTAGCAGAATCCCTCAAGATAAGTCTTGCTTCTGCTGGTTCTATTATCTCCTTTTCATTTCCTTCGATCTGATTGATGAGACTTTTGATAGCATCTGTCCCAAGCTTTTCGTAAGGGAAGTCAACCGTGGTAAGGGCGGGATTTATTATGGAAGATATTTCATAATTGCCAAAGCCTGCAACAGAAATATCATCTGGAATCCTAATCTCCTTCTCCCTAAGAGCCTCAATAATTCCAAAGGCTATATTATCGGTAGCTCCTAGGTAGAAGGTCGATTCTTCCTTGGCAAGAATCTCCTTGGCCTTTTCGTAGGCGGTCTTTTTGGTAAAGTCGAAATGGTGGTGGTTGATCTTTATATTTTTATCCCTTAATCCATCACGCAAGCCTAAAAACCTATCTCCTACAGCTTCATCATATTCTCCTACATCAAAATAAGAAATCTCTGTGTGGGAAAGGGTCTTGATATAGTTTGCCATAAGTCTTCCTGCCTTATAATCGTTGGCTGTAATTGAAGTAAAGCCATCAAGCTTTTGGCCGAAGATTACAAGGGGGATTGTTAAATCTTTTATAATTTCCCTGTGTCTTTGAGTTATATTTGAGGCAAAAAGGATAATACCTTCTACATTAAGCCCTGCCATTTCTTCGATTATCCTTATTTCTTCGTCCATATCGTCATTGGAAGAAGATAGGAGCATGGAGTAATCAGTTTCCTTTAAGTAGATATTAATAGCATTTAGGGCGGTGTTTTTGGTATAGCCTATAAAGTTTGGGATAATAATTCCTATGATATCGGTATTCGTTTTTTTGAGATTTCTCGCATAGGAATTAGGAACATAGCCAAGCTCGTCGATCGCTTCTTTAATTTTCTTTTTTGTCTTCTCGCTTACTGAACCATTGTTTAAATATCTGGAGATTGTAGATTTTGAAAAACCTGTTAGCTCAGCAATATCTTTAATGTTTGCCATAAATCCTCCACTCTTATAATATCAAATAAATAATAATTTTAAAAATGATTTGACAAAGTAAACGTTTTTGCTATAATCATATCAACGGAACCGTTCCCAATCATTTGTAATTATTTAAAGGAGAAATTATGGATTACAAAAAAGCAGCAGAAGGGGCCATAAGGGCCGCTGGAGGAAGAGAAAATATTTCCTCAGTCGCACATTGTGCAACCAGACTTAGAATCGAAGTCTACGATAAGGACAAAATCAATATGGACTTGGCCAATGACCTTGAAGGAGCCAAGGGTGCAATGTTTAATGAAGGTCAACTTCAAATCATCTTTGGAACTGGAACAGTAAACAAGGTCTACGATGCCTACGAGTCTTTAGAAAAGGAATCGCCAGATGAGTTTTCTAAAATTCACGATAAGGCAATGGCAAATAAAACTAAAAACCAAAAGAATCCACTAAAACGTGCTATAAAAACTTTTGGCGACGTATTTGTTCCTATAATCCCAGTCCTTGTAGCTACAGGACTTTTCATGGGACTAAGGGGACTCCTCACCCAGGAGGAAGTTCTTAAAGTTTTCTCTATGACGCCAGATGATATTTCCCAAAACTTCTTGATGTGGACACAAATTCTAACAGATACAGCCTTCGCTTTCTTGCCAGCTCTAGTGGCCTGGTCAGCCTTTAAGGTATTTGGAGGAAGCCCTGTTATAGGAATCGTCCTAGGCCTTATGCTAGTTCATCCTAACCTACCTAACGCCTACCAAGTAGCAAGTGGAGACGCGAGCCCTATCATAATGTTTGGATTTATACCAGTTGTAGGATATCAAGGGACAGTACTTCCTGCCTTTATTTCAGGCCTAATTGGAGCAAAACTTGAGAGAAATCTAAGAAAAGTAATACCAGATAGCTTAGACTTACTTCTAACTCCTTTCTTAGTTTTGGCTATAATGAGTGTGCTTTCCCTATTTGCAATTGGACCAGTCTTCCACCAACTAGAAGTCGTAGTACTTGAGGCAACTAAGTGGGCTCTAGGACTTCCTTTTGGTATAGCAGGAATCCTAATAGGAGGACTCCAACAACTAATCGTAGTTACAGGAATCCACCACATCTTTAACTTCCTAGAAGTCCAACTTCTAGCAGATAATGGAAGAAATGCCTTCAATGCTCTTTTATCAGCAGCGACAGCAGGTCAAGCAGGAGCAGTTCTTGCAGTAGCTATCAAGACCAAGGATACAAAGATTAAACAAATCGCCTACCCATCAGCCCTATCAGCAGCCTTAGGTATCACAGAGCCAGCGATTTTCGGCATCAACCTAAGATTTGTCAAACCATTTGTAATGGGCATGGTTGGTGGAGCAGCAGGAGGATTTTTTGCATCAATCTTTAAGATAGAAGGAACAGGAATGGCAGTAACAGTTATTCCAGGTATGCTCTTGTACCTAGACAATCTACTAATGTATATCCTAATGCTTCTAATAGCAGGAGGAGTAAGTTTTGCCCTAACTTATACCATAGGATATTCAGATAAGATGCTTAAAGAAAAGTAAGATATGAAAAAGACGAGAATTCTTAAGATCTCGTCTTTTTTGATGCTTATTATTTATGTTTTCTTCTGATTGATGCAAAAATTGACCCGGATATATTATGCCATATTGAAAATATTGCACCAGGTAGGGTTGCCAGTGGATTTAGGGCGAAATTTGCTGTTGCAAGTTGAATGGCAAGTCCGCTATTTTGCATGCCGACTTCTATAGCAAGGGCTGTTTCTTTGTCGTAGTCCATCTTTGCAAGTTTTCCTATAAAGAGTCCTCCAGCAAGGCCTAGGGCGTTGTGGATCATAACTATGAGTAAGACTATAAGACCTGATTGTCTTATTTTTTCTGAGTTAGCTCCGATAATACCTGCGATTATTAGGATAATTGCCAAAGATGAGATCAAAGGAAAGATGTCCTTTGACTTTTCTACACCCTTAGGACTTATTTTTTTGGCAAAAATTCCAAGAAGCACAGGTAGGAGGATTACTGTCACAACTGATTTAAACATAGCAAATATTGAAACTTCGACCCATTTACCAGCTAGTAAGTAGACTAGAAGGGGAGTTACTATTGGGGCCAGGAGGGTGGAGAGGATGGTCATCGATACAGATAAGGATACGTCTCCATTTGCTATGTGGCTTATTACATTTGAGGCAGTTCCTCCGGGACAGGATCCAACTAGAATTACCCCAAGGGCTATGTCCTTGTTTAAGCCGAAAACTACGGAAAGCAAGTAGGCTAGAATAGGCATAATAGTAAATTGGGCTAGAGAGCCTATAATTACTTCCTTGGGATTTTTAAGAATTCCAGCAAAGGAATCTCCGTCAATACTAGTTCCCATCCCAAACATGGCAAGGGCTAGGAAGATGGTGGTATAATTTGTCATCCAAGAAAAATAAGCTGGAAGAAAGTAGGCTATTACAGAAAAAACTATAATTATTAGGCCGATATTTTGGGTGATTTTTCTTGAAAGTGAAGATATTTTTTCCATAAGACCTAACCCCTGTAGATAAAGTTATCTATTAGACGAGTTTTACCTATATAGACAGCTATAGCTACTAGCCTATCTCCGTCAAAATCACTCGCATCCTCCATGGTTTTAAGATTGACAACACTGATATAATCTATCTTTGAAAGCTCTTCGCTATCGATTATTTCTTCCATTTTCTCGATTACTTCTTCTACACTTCCACCCTCCTTAGCTAGTTTTTCTCCAGCAAATATGGCTTTGGATAGGCAAAGGGCAGCTTTCCTTTCTTCTTTTGATAAGTAGGTGTTTCTAGATGAAAGAGCAAGTCCGTCTTCTTCTCTAATTATAGGGCAAGGGATTATTTCGATAGGAATATTTAGGTCACTTACGAGTTTTTTGATTATTGCGACCTGTTGGGCATCTTTTTGCCCAAAATAGGCTCTGTCAGCTCCAGTAATATTAAACAATTTGCTACAAACTGTAAGCACTCCTCTAAAATGTCCTGGACGTTTTGCCCCACACAAGTGATCAGACATATCTTCTATATCTACAAAGACTTTTCTATCTTGATACATTTCACTTGCTTCTGGTGCAAAAATATAATCTACTCCGATTTCTTCGCATATTTTGCTATCAGCTTCTAAGTCTCTTGGATAGGTAAGTAAGTCCTCATTTGGTCCAAATTGGATAGGATTTACGAAGTCAGATACAACTACTATATCATTGTCTTTCCTAGCCCTTCTTATAAGACTAGCGTGTCCTTCATGTAAATATCCCATGGTAGGTACAAGACCTATAGATTTACCCTCGATTTTTGCTTTCTTAAGATTTTCTCTTAGTTCATCAATACTTTTGATAATTTTCATAAATTCTCCTCTAATTTTATTAGAGATAGCTCTAAACACCACTTGTTTTTATTTATGATAAAGTTCCGTATTTCTCGTAATTAGACACCTTAGTAATTTTATTATCATCATCTACAAAGACAACTCTTGGCTTGTAATCCTTAAGCTCATCTTCGCTATAAGAAGCATAAGCCATGATAATTACCTTATCCCCAGTAGAAAATAGTCTTGCAGCAGCTCCGTTTAGACATATTACTCCGCTATCTTTCTTTCCTGCTATTGTGTAGGTAGTTATTCTATTTCCATTATTAACATCGACAACTTGCACTTTTTGATATTCTCTAATGCCAGATTCTTCTAGTAAAGAAATATCAACTGTTATAGATCCTACGTAATCGAGATTGGCCTCGGTGACCGTAGCCCTATGGATTTTTCCTTCTAACATTTCTATATTCATACATTCTCCCTAAAAAATAAGGCTATCAATAGTTTATTTTTTAACAATAAAAATCGATAGCCTTTAAGTAACAAAATATTTGAGTCTTATTAGCTAACTATATAAGCTCGTTTTTAAAAGATAAGTTGTAAAATTAAATGCGACACTAGAATAAAATAGAAAACTCATAC
>JAQEDR010000015.1 GCA_027669155.1 Peptoniphilaceae bacterium AM52-5BH
TAGTATGAGTTTTCTATTTTATTCTAGTGTCGCATTTAATTTTACAACTTATCGTTCATAAAAAACTCCTATTTTAATCTATCAGTCAATTCTTTAGAAACCTTAAGATTTCTAACTACTTCGTCCATGTTCTTTGATATATAGCCATAGAATAGAATATCTGTTACTATTTGTGAAGCAAATCTAGATGAAATTGCACCATATCTAATCTTTTTTTCAATTTCAGGTATTGTTATTAGTATATCTGAAATATTAGCAAGTTTCCCTCGACCAGCTTTCGTTATGCTAATTAGCTTCGCACCTTTGCTTTTAGCGTATTCTGCAGCTAGTAAAACTTCTTTTGAAAGAGCAGTATAGCTAATAGCAATTAATAGGTCATCTTCCTTAATATTAGTTAGAAGACTTAAGTTTGTATGAGCATCTCTTTCATAGAAGGACTTCTTACCGGATCTTTGAAGTTTGTAGAGCAAATCCTCACATATAAGACCTGATGATCCAATGCCCGCGAGGTACACATTATCCGCCCTAATAAGATTATCAATTGCTTTTTCAATTAATTCCTCATTTATAAGAGCATAAGTTTTTTCTATGGATGATATGACATTGGCCTTACTCTTGTTAATGATATCGTTTACACTATCACCTGAAGTGATAACTTCAGATGAAAGGCTGACATCTTCTGTTTCTAAACTTTTTGCTATATCTAGCTTAAGCGAAGTATAGCCATCATATCCTATCTTTTGGACAAATCTAATGATAGCGGATTGACTCGTGCCAGTTAGGTCAGCAAGATTCATTGAACTGATTTTTATAACTTCTTCTGGCTTATCCTGTATAAATTGAGCGATTTTTTTATCTGCCGGAGTCAATTCTTCGTATCTTTCTTTAATTCTTATCAAATAGGTCATAAGACCTCCATTCCATTGAAAAGCTTTTCATATTTTATATTATATGCTCTTAAATATTTATTTCAATGTTTTTTTAAAATTATTAAATAATTATTTCAAAAGTTCAATGACCTCTCTTAAGTTCTTAGCTTCTCTGTCAGCTTCAAAATATTTATCAAAACTTGAATCGTGAATTATACGATAGTCCATGCCAGAGCTTTGACAAGCGAGATAGCCGTTATAGGAATCTTCAAGAATTAGCGCCTCGCAATTTTCTATATTAAATTTTCCTTTGGCTTTGATGAAAATTTCTGGAGCTGGCTTACTTCTTTCTACTTCATCACCTGAAATAATGCAATCAAAGTAATCTTTAATGTTTTCCTTATCCAAGAGAAATTCTATCTTATCTCTATCACTTGATGAGGCGAGGGCACATTTGATATCATTGCCCTTAGCAAAGTCTAAGAGTTCTTGAAGACCTTCTTTCTTAAGTGATGTAGTGTAGGTCTTAAAGTAATTTGTTCTGTAAGCATTTAAGTCTTTTCTAAGCATCTTAACTTTTTCTTCTGATCCTAAAAGCTTTATCAGTTCATTTCTTATAGCTTCTTCGTTTTTGCCAACAAGTTTAGTCCTCATATTTTCATCAAAGTTAAAGTCGTACTTGTCAGTAAATTCAAACCAAGATCTATAATACATAAGCTCGGTATCAAACATGAGTCCATCCATGTCGAATATTATTAGTTTGTATTTCATATCTTCTCCTTATGACAACTGTACCAAAAAAAAGGACAAAAAAAAGCACCTTCAATCTCTCAAAGATGCTAGAAGTTATTTTATACTTATTTCTAAGTAATTTATACTAATTCAAGAATAGCACGTTCAGATCCGTCGCCTCTTCTTGGTCCTAGTTTTAGTACTCTTGTGTATCCACCGTTTCTATCTTCGTAGTTTGGTGCGATTTCATTAAATAATTTTTGAACAGTTTCTGCCTTGTATAAATAAGCTGCTGCTTGTCTTCTTGTGTGAAGTGTATTCTTCTTTCCTAGTGTAATCATTTTGTCAGCCATTTTTTGTGCTTCTTTAGCTCTAGTTACAGTAGTTTCGATTCTACCGTTTTCTAATAGTGATTGCACAAGGTTTCTAAGCATAGCATTTCTGTGGTCAGTTCTTCTGCCAAGTTTTCTTTTATCGGCCATACTTACCTCCTATTCATCTTTTAAGCTTAGACCTAACTCGTCTAGCTTTTCTATTACTTCTGTGAGTGACTTTTTACCGAAGTTCTTGATTGTTTTTAGTTCAGACTCGCTAACTTTGATTATATCGCCAACTCTGTCGAAGCCTGCTCTTTTTAGACAATTAAATGATCTTAGACTTAGGTCTAATTCTTCTATTGTCATTGCCAAGTCTTCTGAAAGATTATCTTCTTCTTCAACTTCTTCTATTTCTTCTTCTTCCACTTCTGGTGGGAATTGTTGGTTAGGCAATTCATTGAAGAAGGAGAAGTTTTCGATTAGGATTGATGATCCTTCTGCTAAGGCTTCTTGTGGTGTAATAGTTCCATTTGTCCAAACTTCCATAACGAGTTTGTCATAGTCGGTTGATTCGCCAACTCTTGTATTTTCTACAGTGAAGTTTACTTTCTCAACTGGAGTAAATGATGAGTCGATTGCGATAGCGCCGATTGGGTCGCTTTCTTTTTTGTTATCATCAGAAACTCTATAACCCTTACCGTCTGTAACATCCATCGCTATAAATAGTCTTGATTTCTCGTTAACTGTTGCGATGTAGTGGTCAGGGTTTGCTATATCTACGGAACTATCTTCTTTGATATCTTTTGCTGTTACAATCTTTGGTCCTTCAATGTCTAAAAACAATGTTACATCTTCATCTACATGTTTTGTAACGTCTAGACCCTTAATGTTTAGAACTATTTCAGGAACATCTTCTACTACTCCATCTATAGTGGAGAATTCGTGAAGTACTCCTTCTATAAGTATTTTTGAGACGCTAGAACCAGGTAAGGATGATAAAAGCACCCTTCTCATACTGTTTCCAATGGTTGTACCATATCCTCGCTCAAGTGGATATAGGGCGAATTTACCGTAATTTTCTTCTTCGTCTATATCCAATATTTGTATATTTGTATCTAATTTTTCGATCATGGTAACTCCTTAGTTCTAACTTTATTTATGCCTACTTAGAGTAGAACTCTACGATCATACGTTCTTCAACTGGGATGTCGATATCTTCTCTTGTAGGGAATCTGTCTACAGTTACTTTTAGGTTTTCTAAATCACTTGATAACCATTCAACTACTCCAAATGTTGCATTTGTTTCTTTGATAGTTTTAAATAGTGTGTTTGATCTAGATTTTTCACGAACTTCGATTACATCGCCTTCTGAAACCTTGTATGAAGGAATGTCAACTTGTTTACCATTAACTGTTAGGTGTCCGTGTGTTACGATTTGACGAGCTTCTCTTCTTGTTCTAGCAAGACCTGATCTAAATGCGATATTATCTAGTCTTCTTTCACAAAGGATTATAAGTTGTTCACCTGTTTGTCCCTTCATTTTAGAAGCGGCTTCGTAGTATCCTCTAAATTGTTTCTCACTAACTCCGTAGATGAACTTAGCTTTTTGCTTTTCTCTTTGTTGCATTCCGTATTCGGAAAGTTTGCTTCTTCTATTTGGAAGAGCTCTTTTGCTTTCTCCTGTATATCCTAGGTATGCTGGAGAAATTCCTAAAGCTCTTGCTTTTTTGTATACTGGATCTTTTGATACTGCCATAATCTCTCCTTATTAAACTCTTCTTCTTTTTGGAGGTCTACATCCATTGTGAGGAATTGGTGTTACGTCTTTGATCATTGTAACTTCAAGTCCTGCTGCTTGTAGACTTCTGATTGCTGATTCTCTTCCTGAACCAGGTCCTTTAACGTAAACTTCTACAGTTTTTAGTCCTTGATCGATAGCTTTCTTAGCTGCAACATCTGCTGCTTCGCTTGCTGCAAATGGAGTAGACTTTCTGCTACCTCTAAATCCTAATTGTCCAGCAGATGCCCATGATAGTGCATTACCTTGCATATCTGTAAGGGTCACCATTGTATTGTTAAATGTTGAGTTAATGTGAGCTTGGCCACGTTCAACATTTTTTTTGACTCTTCTTCTAGAAGTAGTTTTCTTTTGTTTAGCCATTTCTTATTAACCCCTTCTACCTTTTCTGGTTCTTGCATTGTTCTTTGTGTTTTGTCCTCTTACAGGAAGATTGTTTTTGTGTCTTAATCCTCTGTAGCTACCGATTTCTCTTAGAGCTCTAATGTTCATTGAGATATCTCTTCTTAGATCTCCTTCGATGTGGTAGTTATTTAACTCTTCACGGATTTTACCTAATTCTTCTTCTGTAAGATCTTTCATTTTTGTATCAGGATTGATTCCTGCGTTCTTTAGTATTTCGTTTGCAGTTGAACGACCTATACCATATATATAAGTTAGTCCAATTTCTGCTCTTTTTTCTCTAGGTAAATCTATACCAGCTATTCTTGGCATTAGCCCCTCCTAACCTTGTCTTTGTTTATGTTTTGGATTTTCGCAAATTACCATAACTTTACCGTTTCTTTTGATAATTTTGCATTTATCACACATTTTTTTAACTGATGCTCTAACTTTCATTTTGACTCCTCATCTTACGATTATTCTTAATGAATGGGTAGTTCTTGAAGTGTTGGATTTGGTAAAATCTTACGATTTTAATCCCACGATGATGGGACTACTTCTTCCTCCAAGTTATTCTACCTTGGCTTAGATCATATGGAGATAGTTCTACTGTTACTCTATCTCCTTCTAGTATTCTAATGCTGTTCATACGAAGCTTTCCAGAAATGTGGGCTTGGATTTCGTGTCCGTTTTCAAGCTCCACTTTAAATATTGCATTTGGTAGTGCTTCTGTAACAACTCCTGTAACTTCTATAGCATCTTTTTTTGACATCGATAGAACCTCCTTTTTTTGTCCTCATGTCTATTGAACGCCATTTCAAATTGTCTTATATCAATAAGACATCTAACAACTAATTTCTCGAAGATCCTATCACTTCGTTTTTTCTTATTAGCATAAATTAGAATTATTCTCCTAATTTATTCAAAAATTCTTCAAAGACTTCGTCTGGAGAATTTGTGCCATCAATACTAAATAATATACCTTTTTCCTTGAAGTAATCAATTAATACGGCTGTGTGCTCCTTGTAGACATCAATTCTGTTTTTGACAGTTTCTTCCTTATCGTCATCTCTTTGGATAAGGTCAGTCCCACATCTATCACATACTCCTTCTTCTTTTGGAGGGTTGTTGTTTACGTGATAGGTTGCTCCACAATTGGTGCACACTCTTCTGCCAGCGATTCTTTCTATAAGAATTTCTTCTGCTACATCAAAATATACGACATGATCTATTTTTTGATCTCTTTCTTCCATTCCTTGATCTAGAGCCTTAGCTTGGTCAAGGTTTCTTGGAAATCCATCAAAAAGAATGATCTTTCCTTCTTTGCTTTCGTCTTTGTGCTTGTCGAAGGCATCCCATACTAGATCTATTGTTAGTTCATCTGGTACGAGATCTCCTCTATCCATATAGGATTTTGCTTTGACTCCGAGTTCAGTTTTGTTGGAGATATTATATCTAAATATATCTCCAGTAGCTATCTGAACTGCGCCTTTTTTTTCTATGATCTTATTTGCTAATGTACCCTTACCAGCTCCTGGAGGGCCTAATAAAATAATATTCATCTCTTACCTGTTTAAAAAGCCTTTGTATTGTTTCATTGTCATCATTGCTTCGATTTGTTTAACAGTTTCTATTATTACACCAACTACGATGATTACTGAAGAACCACCGAAGGATATCTGTAGACCTAAAACTCTTGATGCAATTGCTGGAACTATTGTTAGTAAGGCTAGGGCGATTGATCCTATAAATGTAATCCTTGTAGATACATTTGCAAGGAAATCACTAGTTGGCTTACCAGGTCTAATTCCAGGTATGAAACCACCATTTTGTTGTAGTTGTTTTGCATATTCTACAGTGTTAAATTGAATTTGATTGTAGAAGTATGCGAATACTAGGATTAGTACTGTTTGGATTAGAAGATATACCGCAAATCCAGCTGTTGAGTTTTGGAAGAAGTTCGCAATTGAGCTTTCTCCATTTCCACCAAATAGTAATGATAGGGTTGATGGAATGGCAAGTACTGCTGATGCGAAGATGATTGGCATTACTCCACCCATGTTTACCTTGACAGGAATGTGAGTTGATTGACCACCATACATCTTACGTCCTACTACTCTTTTAGCATATTGGATTGGTACTTTTCTTTCTCCCTCAGATATTTCAACTACTGCGAGCACTATTAGTACAACAATAATAGCCATGATTATGATGGATACTATGCTAGTTGTATCATAGTGTAGTCCTTGTTTCCATCTAGCTATGGTTCTTGGGAAGGATGCTATAATACCCATAAAGATGATAAGACTTGTACCATTTCCAAGTCCCTTTTCTGTTATGGTCTCACCCATCCATGTTACAAACATAGTACCACCGATTAGGACTATGTTCATCACAACTTTTTGGAAACCTGTTGCGCTTGAAAGTGCTGCTCCGTATAGACCATTGGTAATGGCTATAGCTTGGAATATCGCTAGAGCAATTGTAACGTATCTTGTATATTTTTGGATTGTCTTACGTCCTTGCTCACCTTCTCTTGATAACTCTTCAAGTCTTGGTATTACAACTGATAAAAGTTGCATTACGATTGATGCGGTGATGTAAGGTTGTACTCCTAGAGCAAATATTGAAAGTGTGGAAAGTCCTCCACCTGTCAACATGTTTAGATAATCTACAAGTGTTCCTTGGATATTGTTGTATGCATCTGCTAGCGCTTTTGTATCAATAAATGGTATTGGAATATTATTTCCTAGTCTATATACTACTAGCATTAGAAGAGTGAAATAAAATCTTTTTCTTATTTCTTCTTCCTTTGCTGCTTTTTTAATTATATCTAGCATTGCTCACCATGCTTTCTACTAAGCTTTTTTAGATGGGTTGTCCCATTTTTTAGTTTCGAGTTCTTCGATTGTGCCGCCGGCATTTTCGATTTTCTCTACTGCTGATTTAGTAAATTTGTGAGCTTTTACTGTAAGCTTTTTGTTAAGTTCTCCATCTCCAAGAATCTTAACACCTGCTTTAGCTTTGTTTTTGTTTAAGAATTTGTTTGCAAATAATAATTCTGGTGTTACTTCTGTTCCATCTTCGAAAGCATTTAGTGTTTCAACGTTGATTGTTTCATAATACTTTCTGTTGATGTTTCTAAAACCTCTCTTTGGAAGTCTTCTGTATAAAGGCATTTGGCCACCCTCGAAGCCTGGTCTTACTCCGCCACCGCTTCTTGAGTTTTGTCCGTCTTGTCCACGTCCTGCACGAGTTCCGTTTCCACTACCTGGACCTCTACCTTTTCTTTTGCCCTTTTTTAACTTCTCATTAGGTTGTAATTCATGTAGTTTCATCTTACACCCCTTAGTCTAATTCTTTAACGTCAAGCATGAATGATACTTTGTTGATCATTCCTCTTATTGCGTTATTATCTTCTTTTGTAACAGTTTGACCGATTTTCTTAAGGCCAAGTGCTTTACATGTTGCGATCTGTCCATCTTTTCTACCGATAAAAGATCTTTTTAATGTGATTTCAAGTTTCGCCATTTTACTCTCCTTAATAATCGAATTCTTCTACCGATTTGCCACGAAGTCTTGCAACTTCTTCAACAGTCTTCATGCTAGCGAAACCTTCGATACAAGCATTGATAATGTTTCTTGGGTTTGATGAACCTAAGTTTTTAGCTCTGATATCTTTATATCCAGCAAGTTCACAGATAGCACGAACAGGGCCACCAGCGATGATTCCTGTACCTTCTTTAGCAGGCATTAGTAGAACCTTTCCGCTTGCTTTTTCTCCGTGAATTCTGTGAGGAATTGTAGTTCCTACTATTGGAACATTAATCATGTGCTTTTTAGCATCTTCACTAGCTTTTCTAATAGCTTCAGGAACTTCTGTAGCCTTACCAGTTCCGATTCCAACATAACCATTACCATTTCCAACAACTACTAGGGCTGAAAATCTAATGTTACGTCCACCCTTTACAGTTTTGGCAACTCTGTTTATAGCAACTACTCTGTCTTCGAGGTTTAGCTTTTCTACTTCACTTCTTAATAAATAATTCATCTAATACCTCCTCAATTAAAATTTAAGACCAGCTTCTCTTGCCGCTTCAGCTAGGGCAGCAACTTTTCCGTGATATAGGTAGCCGTTTCTGTCAAATACTACAGTTTCAATTCCCTTATCAGCACAAGCTTTTGCGATAGCAGCGCCAACTTTTTTAGCAGCTTCTATATTAGCGTTATTTTTAGCTCCGTCAGCTACTGATTCTTGTAGGGTGTTTGCACTTGCAAGTGTAACGCCATTTACATCATCAATAACTTGGGCATAAATGTTTGTGTTTGATTTGTATACGCTTAGTCTTGGTTTTTGAGGAGTTCCGCTTACTTTAGCTCTTACTCTTTTTTTACGAGTTAAAAGTTTTTGTTGTTTTGTTTTTTTAGCCATTACTTATCTCCTACTTACCTGTTTTACCAACTTTACGTCTTACATGCTCATCAACGTATCTGATTCCCTTACCCTTGTATGGTTCTGGCTTTCTCCAGTTTCTGATGTTTGCAGCATGTTGACCTACTAATTGTTTGTTAATTCCCTTAACTACAATTGTTCTATCATTTGGCACTTCTACTTCGATTCCTTCAGGATCTGGCATTGTTACTTGGTGAGAGAATCCTAAGTTCATTACTAGGTTCTTTCCTTGTTTGTTTGCTCTGTATCCTGTTCCTTCGATTTGAAGTGTTTTGCTATATCCTTCTGATACTCCAACTACAAGATTGTTAATTAGAGATCTATATAATCCATGATCGACGTTTTGTGCTTTTGTGTAGTTTTCTGGAATTGTAACTAAAAGTTCGTTTTCCTTTAATTCTAGTCCTACATTCTTTGAAACTTCAAGGCTATCTTCGCCCTTAGGTCCCTTAACATTTACTGTGCGATCGTTAATTTCTATTGTTACTCCAGAAGGTATTTCAATTGGAAGTTTTCCTATTCTTGACATATATATCTCCTTACCATACGTAACAAATAACTTCGCCACCTACATTTTTACTTCTTGCAGCGCGGTCAGTTAATAGTCCTTTTGATGTTGAAATGATTGCTGTTCCTAGTCCGTCAAGTACCTTTGGAACTTCATTTGCTTTTACATAAACTCTAAGTCCTGGTTTTGAAATTCTTCTAAGACCAGAGATTACTCTTTCACCATTTTCAGTATATTTTAAATCAATTGTAAGAATACCTTGTTTGCCGTCTTCTTCTACATTAAATCCTGTAATAAAGCCTTCATCAAGCAGAATTTGGGCAATAGCTTTTTTCTCATTAGAAGATGGTAATGAAACTTTTGTATGGTTTGCTTTGTTACCATTTCTGATTCTTGTTAGCATATCCGCTATTGGATCTGTCATCATAATATTATTCCCCCTTAATTACCAGCTTGCTTTTCTTACTCCTGGAATTTGTCCATTATTTGCAAGTTCTCTAAAGCAAATACGGCAGATTCCATACTTTCTTAAGTAGCCGTGTGGTCTTCCACAAAGTTTACATCTTGTATATTCTCTTGTGGAGAATTTTTGTTTTCTTTGTTGTTTAGCTCTTAGTGACTTTTTAGCCATTTTTGCTCCTTAATTATTTCCTAAATGGCATTCCCATTAATTCTAAGAATGCTTTTGCTTCTTCGTCTGTTTTAGCTGTAGTAACTATGCTGATATCCATACCGTGTAGGAAGTCTACATCATCATATTTGATTTCAGGGAAGATTAATTGTTCCTTGATTCCTAATGAATAGTTTCCACGTCCGTCAAAGCTGTTTGGATTGATACCTCTGAAGTCTCTTACACGTGGTAGAGAAATTGAGATAAGTTTGTCTAAGAAGTCATACATTTTTTCTCTTCTTAGGGTTACTTTTGTACCAATAGCTTGACCTTCTCTAAGTTTGAAGTTAGCTACAGATTTCTTTGCCTTTAGTTCTATTGGTCTTTGACCTGTGATTAAAGCAAGTTCATCTTTTGCAGCATTTAGAAGATTTTGGTTATCTTTTGCTTCACCTAGTCCTACATTTATAACAATCTTAGTAAGTTTTGGTACTTGGTGAACATTTTCGTATCCGAATTGTTCAGTAAGTTTGCCAACAACTTCGTTTTGATATTTTTCTTTTAATCTACTTGTCATAATATCTCCTTTGAACTAGTCGAATTTTTCGTCTGTTTTAGTAGATACACGAACTTTTTTGCCATCTACAAACTCTACTCTAGTTCTAACACCTTTTTTAAGTTCTTCTGAGTATAGAAGTACCTTAGAAGCATCGATTGGACATTCTTTCTCGAGTCTTCCGCTTTCAGCCCCCATTTGTGTTGGCTTTTGGTGTTTAATTCTAATATTTGCACCTTCGACTATTACTTTTCCTTCTTTTGGTAGGGCCTTTACTACTTCGCCTACATGTCCTTTATATTCACCTGATATTATTTGGACTTTATCGCCTTTTTTAATGTGCATATAATCCTCCTATAATACTTCCGGTGCAAGTGAGATGATTCTCATGAATCCTTCACTTCTAAGCTCTCTAGTAACTGGTCCAAAAATTCTTGTTCCAACTGGGCTTAAGTCGTCTTTGATAACTACTGCTGCGTTTTCATCAAATCTAATTGATGATCCGTCACTTCTTTTTAGACCTCTTTTTGATCTAACAATAACGGCTTTAACTACAGCACCTTTTTTTACCGCTGCTCCGGGTGTTGCACTTTTAACTGAACAAACCACAACGTCTCCGATATTAGAATATCTTCTTCCAGTTCCTCCAAGAACTTTGATTACTGAAAGTTCTCTTGCTCCGGAGTTATCTGCAACTCTCATACGAGTTTCTTGTTGTATCATAATAATCTCCTATATCTAATTAAACAATTTCTGCTGCTTGGCTTACGCGAACGAGTCTCCATCTTTTTGTTTTAGATAGTGGTCTTGTTTCCATTATTACAACTGTATCGCCAACTTTAGCCTCATTTAGTTCATCATGAGCTTTGTATTTCTTGCTTCTGTTAATTCTTTTTTTGTACACTGGGTGTTGGATCTTTTCTTCAACTAAAACTGATATAGTTTTATCCATTGAATCAGATACGACAACGCCTTTAAGTACGTGTCTTCTATTTCTTTCCATGAAACTTAAGCCTCCCTATTTAAATTAAGCTTTCTTTCTGTTTGGATTGTCTTAACTCTAGCTATGTCTCTTTTAACAGAACCTATAGCTGATGGATTTTCAAGTTGTCCTGTTGCAAGTCTAAAACGAAGATTGAAAAGCTCACTTTGTAAATCATATAATTGTTTATCTAAATCTTGGTCTGATAAATTTCTGATTTCTGCTACTTTCATCCTTATTCCTCCGTACCTGTAACTTCAAGTCTTTGGATGAATTTTGTCTTGATTGGAAGTTTTTGTGCAGCAAGTCTCATAGCTTCTCTAGCAACTTCTTCACTAACACCACTCATCTCAAATAATACTCTACCTGGTTTTACTACAGCAACCCAATATTCTGGAGCACCTTTACCAGATCCCATTCTTACTTCTGCTGGTTTCTTAGAAACTGGCTTGTCTGGAAATACTTTAATCCAAATATTTCCGCCTCTTTTTATATATCTTGTCATCGCACGACGAGCAGCCTCGATTTGATTTGCTGTCATCCAAGTAGCTTCTGTGGCTTGAAGACCATATTCTCCATAAGCTAATTGGTTACCTTTTTGAGCAAACCCCTTCATTCTGCCTCTGTGTTGTCTACGATATTTAACTCTTTTAGGCATTAACATAATAATTCTCTCCTAATTCTTTAAATAGCGATATCCTTATTTATTATTTGGACGTCTATTATTTCTTCTTCTTCTGTTATTTCTTGGTTGTTTCATCTTTGGTTCTCTTTGAGCCTTTTCTCCTGGAAGAACTTCGCCCTTGTAGATCCATACTTTACAACCAATCTTACCGTATTCTGTATTAGCTTCTGCAAATCCGTAGTCAATGTTTGCTCTTAGTGTTTGAAGTGGAATTGTTCCTTCTGAATATCCTTCGCTTCTAGCCATATCAGCTCCACCAAGTCTTCCTGATACCATAGTTTTGATACCCTTAGCTCCTGCTCTCATTGTTCTTTGGATAGATTGTTTCATAGCACGTCTGAAAGCAACTCTGTTTTCAAGTTGGCTTGCAATATTTTCAGCTACAAGTTGAGCAGAAAGGTCTTGGTATTTGATCTCTTCAACATTGATGATGATTCTCTTACCTGGAGCAACTTTCTCAAGTTTTTTCTTAAGTTCTTCAACTCCAGCACCACCTTTTCCGATTACCATTCCAGGTTTGCCTGCAAATACTGTAATCTTTAGGTTGTTTACTGCTCTTTCTATTTCTATATCAGAAATACCTGCATCGTATACTTCTTTTTTAACTATTTTTCTGATGTTATAATCTTCAACTAATAGATCTGAGAAATCTTTCTTGTCTGCGAACCATTTTGAATCCCAGTCCTTGATAACACCTACTCTAAATCCTTTTGGGTTTACTTTTTGGCCCATCTTATTCCTCCGTATCTTCTATATCTGCTAGTACTACGCCGATATGACTTGATCTTTTTAGTATTGGATATGCAGCTCCTTTAGCCTTTGGATGCCATCTTTTCATTGTTGGTGCATCGTTAGCGTAAGCTTTTTTGACATAAAGATTAGCTCTATCAAGTCCGTTGTTGTTTTCAGCATTGGCAATTGCACTTTTTAGTACGTCTGAAAGAAGTCTTGCACCTTTTTTGTTAGTAAATCTTAAGATATTAAGTGCTTCGTCTACTTGTTTGCCTCTAATTTCTCTAGCTATATAATGTACTTTAAGAGGAGAAATTCTTTGATATTTAGCTATTGCTTGAACTTCCATTACTCTCTCCTATCTCATTTTGCTTTTAGCTTCAGTAGCCTTCTTAGCGTGGCCTCTGAATGTTCTTGTTGGTACGAACTCGCCTAGCTTGTGTCCTACCATATCTTCTGTAATATATATTGGAACATGCTTTCTACCGTCGTGAACTGCGATAGTGTGTTCTACAAATTCAGGGAATATTGTAGAACGTCTTGACCATGTTCTTATAACTTTTTTCTCATTTTTTTCATTTAATTCGTCAATTTTCTTCATTAAATGATCATCGACAAATGGTCCTTTTTTAATAGATCTTGCCATTATATCCCCCTATTTTTCGTTTCTTCTTCTTACGATGTAAGCTTCAGATTGTTTTTTAGTGTTTCTTGTCTTAACACCCATAGCTTTCTTGCCCCATGGTGTCATTGGGCTTGGTCTACCGATTGGTGTTCTACCTTCACCACCACCGTGTGGATGGTCAACAGGGTTCATTACAGATCCTCTTACGTGAGGTCTTCTTCCCATATATCTGCTCTTTCCAGCCTTACCAACTCTGATAAGTTCGTGTTCTGAGTTTCCTACAACTCCTACTGTAGCCTTGCAGTTTAAGTGAACCATTCTCATCTCGCCTGATGGAAGTCTTAGTGTTGCGAAGTTTCCTTCTTTAGCCATAAGTTGAGCACCAACACCAGCACTTCTTACTAGAACCGCTCCTCTACCTGCTCTAAGTTCTACGTTGTGGATTGTTGTACCTACTGGGATATCTTTAAGTTCAAGAGCGTTACCTGCTTTGATATCTGCTTCAGATCCTGATTCGATTACATCTCCTACCTTAAGTCCTTTTGGAGCAAGGATGTATCTTTTTTCTCCGTCAGCGTAAGCAACTAGGGCTATGTTTGCTGATCTGTTTGGATCGTATTCTATAGTTTTAACTCTTGCTGGGATATTGTCTTTATCTCTTTTAAAGTCGATTATTCTATATCTTCTCTTAACTCCGCCACCACGGAATCTAACTGTTGTCCTACCTGTGTTGTTTCTACCACCTTTAGATTTAAGATCAACTGTAAGACTTTTTTCTGGTCTGTCTGTAGTTATTTCTTCGAATGTTGAAACAGACATATTTCTATGACCGTTTGAAGATGGTTTTAATTTTCTAATAGCCATTTAAACCCTCCTTATAGTCCATCGAAGTATTCAATTTCTGCACTATCTTCTGTTAAAGTAACGATAGCTTTTTTCCAGTCAGCTCTTTTACCATATCCGTATCTTGTTCTTACAGATTTTCCAGTATAGTTCATAGTTCTTACATTTTTAACTTTAACTCCGTCAAAAATAGCTTCTACTGCTGCTTTGATTTCTGGTTTATTTGCATTCTTGTCTACTTCAAAGGTGTACTTGTTCTCGTCAAGCATTTCCATGCTTTTTTCTGTGATTATTGGTCTTTTGATTATTTCGTAAGGTGATCTCATTAGATAAATACCTCCTCAAGTTTAGCAATCGCATCTTTTGTGATAACTAACTTGTTGTGTCTTACTAAGTCGTAAACATTGATTAGGCTAGCTGATGCTACATCAACTCCTTCGATATTTCTAAATGATCTGTATACATTAGTGTCATTTTCAGCTGTAACAACGTAAGCTTTCTTTCCAGCTTCTACTGCGTTTAGTACTGCAGCTGCTTCTTTTGTCTTGTTATTTTCTAGCTTTAGATCATCTAGTACGATTAGCTCTCCATCAACAACTTTTGATGTAAGAACTGAGTATAGTGCTTTTCTTCTTAGCTTCTTAGGAACTCTGTAGCTATAATCTCTTGGCTTTGGTGCAAATACAACTCCACCGCCTGTGTAGTGAGGAGCTCTGATTGAACCTTGACGAGCACGTCCTGTTCCTTTTTGTCTAAATGGTTTACGTCCACCACCACGAACCTCTGAACGAGTTTTCGCAGATTGTGTACCTTGTCTTTTATTTGCTAGTTGGTTTTTAACTACTTCATAAACTGAATGTTCGCTTATTTCAGTATTAAATAGAGTTTCGTTTAGCTCTAAAGAACCAACATTTTCTCCCTTAATGTTTAAAATATCTACTTTAGGCATTTATTCCTCCTTAATTAGGCTTTGATAGCTTGTTTGATTTGAACAAGTCCGCCCTTAGGTCCTGGAACTCCACCTTTAACTAAGATGTAGTTATCTTCAACACTTACTTTAACAACTTCAATGTTTTGGACAGTAACTCTTTCGTTACCCATCTTTCCTGAACCTTTTCTACCTTTGAAAACTCTTGCTGGGTCAGAACCTGCAGCTCTTGCACCTGCAACTCTGTGTGATTTTGAACCGTGGCTTGCTGGACCTCTTCCGTAGTTCCATCTTTTGATAGCACCTTGAGTTCCCTTACCCTTGCTTGTAGCAACAACATCAACTATGTCTCCAGCTTCAAATTGTTCAACTGTGATTGTATCTCCAAGATTAAATTCTGGAGTTTCTTCTCCAAAGTTGATTTCCTTTAGGAATCTCTTTGTGCTAGCGTTAGCCTTTTTGAAGTGTTCTCTTACTGGTTTTGTTACATTCTTTTCTTTCTTGTCCATATAACCAACTTGGATTGCGTTGTAACCATCAGTTTCTACTGTTTTAACTTGTACAACTACGTTTTCGTCAGCTTTTAGGACAGTAACAGGAGTAATAACTCCATCTTCGTCGATGACTTGAGTCATGCCTACTTTTGTTGTAAATATACTCTTCACTGAGTACCTCCTTAATTACAGCGGATTGATGATCCTATCAATTCTTATTGATACGATTATCTTCAATCATCCTAATTACAGTTATAGTTTAATTTCGATGTCGACACCTGCAGGTAAGTTTAGTTTCTTAAGTGCGTCTAATGTCTTAGCATTAGGTCCTATGATGTCGATTAATCTCTTGTGTGTTCTTTGTTCAAACTGTTCTCTTGAGTCCTTGTATTTGTGAACCGCTCTTAAGATAGTAACTCTTTCTATCTCTGTTGGTAATGGGATTGGTCCACTTACTTCGGCTCCTGATCTTTTAACCGCTTCTACGATTTTCTCTGCTGAGCTGTCGATTACTTCGTGATCGTATGCTCTTAGTCTAATTCTTATCTTTTGATTAGCCATTTTTCCTCTCTCTTTCTTTACGCCCGTCCGGGCGTTTGATACTTATTTGGAAATCGCTTAGGATTATTCCTAAACTTGCTAGGTGAAAGTTTCCTCATGCCTTTGGCCTAAAGCATAAGCAACATCTCACTTCACAGCACTTATATATACTACCTCAAAAACATTAATAAATCAAGTATTATCTTATCTTTTTAACAAAAAAATAGCGACTTATCAAATAAATCGGTAGCTATATCTTATAGCTTTTAACTAGCTGTCTTTTAATATACTAGGATTATTATAAATTACAAATTTTTTCTTGAGTTTTTTTATAAAATTTTTCTATCAATCCTAAAATTATATTATATATAGTAGATACATAAGCAGATTTCTCCACTTCGATCAAAATAAAGGTGGATTTGTTTAGTCTACAGTCTATGGGTCTTACAGCCCCCTTACCTAGAGCGAAGCGAAGCATGGAGACCACACCCACCCTCATCTCGAGCGAAGCGTAGCGAAGTCGAGAGATCTCTAGTAGGTTTTTATGTCTTACTAAAATGAAAGAGATCCCTCCACTTCGGTCGACGGTAGCTTGCGGGCTCAACTCCAAAGATCTTCACCTTATTAACTCTGAACGATAGTCATCGTTCTTTTATCCTTTGTTATTTCTTAACAAAGGATACTGCACTGTTTTGCTTTGCAAAACAGTGGCCCATAACGAGGGCTCCCTCGATTTTGAACTCTTCGAGTTCTTGGAACTTATTTTTCAAATAAGTCCCACTTATTCGATTTTTTACAAAAATCGAAGCCCGACTGTCCGGCACTCTGCCATCAGCTCACTATGTTCGCTGTGGCCAGAACCATTAGGGATAAGGGTTATTTTTCACTCCGTACTCTGGTTCCTTACATAATAACTCTTCCGTGCTTTCGCACTAACTAGAGGGATAAATAGCTAATTCAAGGGTTTTTCCTTGGTCAAAATAAGGATGGCTTTGACTTTGCTTCCTGCCTAAGGTAGTGCCAACATCCCCTTATATAAAGAGAAGCCTGGTGATCAACCCCACCCTTATCTCGAGCGGAGCGAAGCGTAGCCGAGAGATCTCACGGGATCTCTCCGTGCATTCGTTTCACTCATTTAGTCGAGATAAGGGTAAATATTAGTATATATTAAATTTTAATTAAATGAATTTTGACTCCAAGTTTAACTCTACTAAAAGAGTCTTCTATATATAAGGCTTATTTCTTATTTTTCTTATCGAGCATGTCCAAATGAGCTCTTGCTTTCTTTAAGTATTCTTTCATGACCCTGATTCTTGCGTATTTCTTTTGCTTGCCTTCTACTATAATCCAAGGAGCGTAGTCTACATTCGTCCTAGCTAGCATTTCATTCATAGCCTCGATATATCCGTCCCATTTTTCTCTGTTTCTCCAATCTTCGTCAGTTATCTTGTAGAGCTTGTCTGGAGTGTTCTCCCTAGCCATAAATCTCTTAAGCTGTTCGTCTTTGTCAATGGTTACAAAGAATTTTAAGATAAGACTTCCGTGATCATAGATTTCCTTTTCCATATCGAGGATTTCCTCGTAGGATCTGTTCCATTCGCCTGTTTTGGCGAAGCCTTCTATTCTTTCTACCATGACTCTGCCGTACCAGGACCTAGAAAATATTCCCATATATCCGTCCTCTGCTAGATTCTTGTAAAACCTCCACAAATAGTGGTGGGCTAGCTCATCTTTCGTAGGAGCAGATATGGCATTTACCTTGTAGAGTCTTGGATCTACCTTTTTTACCAGTCTTTCGATTGCTCCGTCCTTTCCTGCGGCATCTACTCCTTCAAAAACTAGGATAGTCGATATGCCCCTTTGGTAGTATTCGAAGGCCATATCCCTTACTTGTTTTTGGAGGTCTTTCTTCTCCTTGTCATATTCTTCATCTGTTATAGTCTTTTCTAGGTCGATTTTTTCAAGGATTTTGACATGTTTTTTGTAACTTCTTTCTTCATTTTCCTCGTCTTTTTTCTGAATTTCGACCCTTTCAATTCCCATACTAATTTCATCAAGAAGGATGCCCAAGGCCTCCTTGCTAGCTTTTTTCTTATCGTTGGAATCTATGATATGCCAAGGACTTGTTTCGAAGTTTGTCGCATTTAGGACCTTCTCGAAATGGGCCTTGTAGGCTTCGTAGTTCTCATTTTCCTTCTTGTCTTCTTTTGATATATAGAAGCTCTTCCTGTTGGACTTTTTAAGCTCTTCGATACGCTCTTTCTGCTCCTTTTGATCCACATCTAGGAAAAATTTTACAATTATCATCTTGCTATCGTAGAGCATCTTCTCGTGCTTTCTCAAAGACTCGATTCTCTCATTTAGGAGATCTTCCTTTATATCTATATCCTCGAAGAGCTTGTAATAGAAAGATTTGGCAAAGATTTTGATATGACCATTTCTGGGTGTGCTCTCAAAAAACCTCTTCATAGTAGGAAACTTATCATCATAAGCCTCATCCTTCTCGAAGACTTCCACGTCAAAGTATTTAGGATTAAGATCTCTACTAATGTCAGCTATCACATAGCCCTTGCCAGATGACTCGAAGCCATCAACCATGATAAGAATTGGAATATCTAGGTTCTGGCAAATCCTAGCAAGTCTTCCTACTCTTTTGGCAAGGTCTTTTCTTTTAAAGTCAGTAAAGTGCATTTCTCTTTTCTCGTTTAATTTCATGAACATCCCCCTTTCTTGATTCATACCCAATACTAATTACAAGTCTTTAAGTTTCTCCTCAATTCTCGCCCTAAGATTTGGATAGGCTCTGATAATCCTTCTCTCAGATTTCTTATCAAAGATTCTCTTTAGCTCAAGCCTTAACCTCTCACTTCTTCTATCGAAGTCTTCGCCCAGCTCGCTATTTTCAAACTCTTCTTTTCTTTCCTTAAGATCTAGGCTTCTTTCTGCAACCCTTTCTCCAATCTTATCTGAAACTTGCTTGATTCTAGCGGAGGACTTTTCTATCTCTCTAAATTTCTTGTTAATTCCAAGAATCATATTTACAGTAGCAAGTAAGTCTACAAAGAGGACTAGGGCAAATATTAGGTCAAATCCAAAGAGAAATCTAGTAGAAAAATGACTTACTAATTGAGCGACTAAGGGATGAATTGCTTCATACAAAATAAAGCAAAGAGCAGCCCAGATCAGAGAAAACTCAAGGCAGATGTAACCTCCTATATTTAGGACCTTATCAGAGTAGTCCCACCATTTCATATGAAAAAGCTTCTCCAAAACAAAGCCTGTGATAAGCTCGATTAGACTTGCTATAAACATAGAGGCAACTAAGAGGACTAGCTTATTAGAAGAATCCACCAAGCTTAAAAAGTACAAGACAGCTACAGCCCCAAAGCCATATACAGGGCAATAGGGTCCATTAAGAAAACCACTATTTACAAAAACTCCCCTCCTCATTGCCTTAAATGAAACTTCAAGTATCCAGCCTATAAAGGCATAGATAAAAAAATAAGTTAAATAATATTCAAAATTCATAACTACCCTTTCTAATTAAATTGTTATTATAAATAACTATACCCGCTTTGGGACAATAATATATTGTAAGCAATACCACACCCCTTTATATCTAATGGTTCTGGCCACAATGAACGATAGTAAATTGATGGCAGCCCTTAATCGAGGGAGCCCTCGTCATGGGCCACTATTTTGCAAAGCAAAATAGTGTAGTATCCTTTGTTAAGGAATAACAAAGGATAAAAGAACGATGAATATCGTTCAAAATTAATTAGTGAGGTCCTCCAATAGCTGGACAGGCTTGTTACCGAATCCGAAAACTACCGTCGAGCGAAGAGAAGCGTAGTCGAGATATCTCATAGGAATTACAATTACCCTTATCCCTACCGAAGCGATGGAATCTCGCCGAAAGGCGCCACCTCGACAGAGCTTCCACGAGGAAACGACGAGAGGTCTCCAGTCTAAGATGATATGTAAATAGAAAGATAAAACTTATCTAAGAACGTACACTAATCACAAGAGGCTTCTCCACAAGGTCGGAGCAAGGGGGGGGATTTTTGAGTAATGTAATTGTAAGCAATACTACACCCCTTATGTCTAATGGTTCTGGCCACAATGAACGAAGTGAATTGATGGCAGACCTTAATCGAGGATTTTCGAGATGAAGGTCAAGCTATGCTTGTCCTGAATCCGAAAACTACCGTCGACCGAAGCGGAGACATCTCACGAGAAATCTCAAGCCTAAGACGACATTTATATAATAATGGAAAAATTATCTAAGAATATACCAAGAGGCTTCTCCACAAGGTCGAAGCAAGGGGAAAATTTTGAACAATGTAATAGTAAGCAATCCCCTACCTTATGTCTACCATCTTCCCCCTTATGTCGACCGAAGCGGAGACATCTCACAAGAAATCTCCAGCCTAAGACGACATTTATATAATAATGGAAAAATTATCTAAGAATATACCAAGAGGCTTCTCCACAAGGTCGAAGCAAGGGGAAAATTTTGAACAATGTAATAGTAAGCAATCCCCTACCTTATGTCTACCATCTTCCCCCTTATGTCGACCTAAGCGGAGACATCTCACAAGAAATCTCCAGCCTAAAACGACATTTATATAATAAAGGAAAAATTATCTAAGAATATACCAAGAGGCTTCTCCATAAGGTCGAAGCAAGGGGAATATCTTGAACAATGTAATTGTAAGCAATACTACACACCTTATGTCGACCATTTACCCATCCCTTATGCCGAGCGGAGCTAAGCGTAGTCGAGACATCTCTTAAGTCAATTGAATTAAAGAGAAACCCTACCTTACAAAATAATTATTTCTTAACTAATCTTTGAAATTTCCTCCCACTTGTGTTAGAGTGTTTAGAGAATAAAACCATTAAAGTTAAAAACCATAAATCGAGAGGAAAAATTATGAAAGAAAACAATAAAATTTCGGCCAAGGCTTTGATTCCTTTTGTAATCTTTATTGGCCTTTACTTAATTACAGGCCTCATTCTTCAAATACAAGGAGTCGAGATGGCCTTTTACCAGCTGCCTGCCCCTATAGCTGTCTTTGTCGCAATAATCGCAGCCTTTTTTATATTTGAAGGAAGTATAGAAGAGAAGTTCGATACCTTAGTTGATGGCTGTGGAGATTCTAATATTATCATTATGTGTTTGATCTATCTACTGGCAGGAGCCTTCTCCACGCTTGCCAAGGCCACTGGCGGGGTGGACTCAGTAGTTAATCTAGGACTTTCCTTTATCCCGAGCGAATTTCTTACAGCGGGTGTCTTTGTTATAGCTTCCTTCATATCTATAGCTACAGGCTCTTCTGTTGGAACTATCACGGCCCTGGGCCCTATAGGAGTAGGGCTTGCTAATTCAAGCGGCATAAGCCTTGCCCTAATGCTGGGAGCCTTGGTGGGAGGGGCTATGTTTGGAGATAACCTTTCTATAATCTCCGACACGACAATTGCTGCAACTAGAAGTCAGGGTTGTGATATGAAGGATAAGTTTAAGATGAATGCAAAAATCGCCATACCTGCCGCAATCCTAACTATAATCCTCCTTCTAGTATTCGGTGCTCCAGAAGTTAGAACAAGTTCAGGAGACTTAAGCTACGATCTTTTCTCAATTATCCCCTATCTTTTCGTCCTTATAGTCGCCCTTATGGGAATCAATGTCTTCGTAGTTCTTACCGGAGCAATCGGACTTTCCTCAGCTCTCCTGATAATTAGAGGAACTTCTGTGATAGATATCTCCCAAATCATCTGGGAAGGCTTTACAAATATGTTTGAAATCTTCCTTCTATCCATGCTTATAGGAGGTCTATCCAAGATGGTAGCAGAAGAAGGAGGGATCAATTGGATAATATCAAAGATTAAAATATTTGCCAGAAACGAAAAGACAGGAGAGCTCGGCATAGGAGCCTTAGTCTCCCTAGCAGATATTTGTGTCGCCAACAACACCGTAGCCATCATTATCTCAGGACCTATAGCAAAGAAGATGTGCAAAGAATTTAAGATTGACCCAAAGCGTAGCGCATCCCTCCTAGATACCTTCTCCTGTGTCTTCCAGGGAATCATCCCCTACTCTGCTCAAGTACTTATAGCGGCAGGTTTTAGCGAAGGAGCAGTAGCTCCTTTCGAGCTTGTACCTTTTTTCTGGTATCAGTTTATCCTAGGCGTCATCACTCTAATCTCAATTCTTACTTCTAGAAAAAATAAATAAGGTTCCTAATTTTAGGCAAAAGAAAGCCCTAGCTTCCATTATTTGGAAAACTAGGGTTTTTCCTTTGTATGTTTTAGACTATTAGCTTAGGGGCTCTTTTTTCTTCTTAGTGTAGATTAGAACTCCTCCAAGCATTACAGCAAGTCCAATGATCGCAAATCCAATCCATACACCAGGTCCACCCGTGAATGGGTATTCTACCTTGGTGTTTTCTACCTGTATCGGATCCTTACTTTCATAATCTACATAAGTTCCTTTACCTTCTGACATGTTGTTAATGTCAAGCTTGTAATTTACAAGGTCGATTGATTTACTAAATGCTCTTGAATATACTTCTGGTTTCAAGTCTACTGCTTGAGCCTTATCAGTTATTGTACCAGTGATTTCTACTACCAATGCCTTTTCTGTGACTATATTAGCAATTGTTGGCTCTGGTTGCGTATAATCTGTTGACTTATACAATCCAGGAATACTGTATATTAGCGGATTTGTGTTATATAGTTGGTTTCTTGGATTAGCTTCTCTAAAGTCTGTATCCTTCAAATCATCAACAGACTTTCCTTTTTCAAGAGTTGCGACTCTTATTGTTCTATACTGATCACTTACATTCCAATTATTAGCATCTAGTTGTAGTAAAGTGTCTTCCTTATCAAATGTCCATTGAGTGTGATCTGGATTTATTACAAGTCTCTCTTTGAATGTTCCCTTATCCTTATCCACTTCAATGATTTCACTTGATATCATGCCATTTGCACCCTTAGTCAAGCTTGCCTTTAATGGATCTTTTTCAAGAGTTTGAATCTTGCCATTTTCTAGCCTAAATTCTTTAATATAACCTTGGTACTTAGAATATCCATTTGGTGCCTTGGTTTCTTCTAGTGCGTAGTAGCCATCTTTTGAAAGGTTAAGACTAAATTTACCATCTTTTTCAGAAGTAACTGTTACTTGTTTTCCTTCTACAAGATAGTCACCATATTTTCCATCTTCTTGTTCTTTATAAAGAATTTTGAATTCGGCTCCCGGTAAAATCTTACCATTATCATCAGCATCAACTTTTACAAACTCAATCGCTTTGTTGTTGACAACCTTGATTGGAATAGTTTCACTTACTTCTTGATAGATTTCAGAAGTTCCTGTACCACCTTCTTTTGGAACAGTTACTTGTTTATAAATCTTACCAGATTCGTCAACCTTGAAGTAAGCTACAGCTTCTTCTGGTTTTGCATAACCTTCTGGAGCTTCGTTTTCAATTAACCTGTACAAGCCTTTATCAAGGTTATTATAAGAAATTTTACCGTCTTTATCAACGAATTTTGGATTAGACTTTGCAGTCCATGTTGCAGATGGTTGTTCTATAGTTCCATCATTCTTTTCAAGTGTGAACTTAGCACCTTTAACTACATTTCCGCTTTCGTCTAATTTTGGTTTTAGAACTTGTCCATCTGTATTTACCTTTTCGAATACAACTTTATTTGATGGGTTTGTTATTTTAAGTTCGAAGTTAGCTTGAGCTGTACTTTCGTTTTCAAATACATATACTCCATCCCATCTATAGACACCTGGACGACCTACATTCCAATAATCATAACGACCATCACTTGTCCAATAGCCATAATATAATGCTGAATTGCCTTTGAACTGAGTCAAATCATTTGTATCGATCCAACCAGTTACCTTTACAATTGCTGCTCTGTTATTAGGGAATTTTCCGAGATTAGTCCTTGTTTCACTATTTGCTCCGACGTCTTTAGGTTGTGTTATTCCAGAACGCCATAAGTTTCTATCATTTTCGTTAACACCGAAGGATGCTGGCATACTTTGCTCTTTCCAATAATCATCAGTGTTATACAAATCGTAAGTTGTGATTTGTAAATTTTTTACAGTTTGATTTGGAATATATCTAAATGTCAAGTTCTTGCCATCATATTCACTTTCTCTATTAATATAGAAGTAGTGAACAAATTCACCAGTATCAGAATTGAAACTTACAATCTTAGAAGCCATATTGATGAAGTTATATCCATCATTATCATATTCTGTGCTTACTATATAGTTTACATATATTTTCTTGTGCTTACTTGTGTCATTTCCAACACTCATACCAACATATTGATATCCAGAATTCTTAACCCTATGAAGGTTAATATGAGATGATATAACATTCTTAAAGTCTGTAATTGTGTATTGTTCAGCTGCCTCTGTGAATGTATAGGTGATTGTTCCAGCTTGTCTATTATAGTCAGCCTTAGCTAATGTACCTATACCATCAGCAAACAAGTCTAAGTTAGTTGGTTTATCTTCTCTTATTCCGTGTAAGTCCATGTTGTCTGTTAATTTTAGTACAAAATAATCTCCTGAACTTATTTTAACGCCATCTTTAATATTGTATTCATTTGTAAATTGTAAACTTTGACCAACGTGAGGTCTAATTTCATTTTTACCCTGAGTTGTATCTCCACTGTAAGGTCTATTCACTATCATATCAGATGATGTAAGTTCGATAAAGTCCGTAATATTTCTAGTTCTTGGACTGTTATCTTCTGCATAAGGGTCGAGTCCCTTACCACCAACTGTGAAGTGCCATACATGACCAGTATTGATATAACCATTTGGTGATTCAACTTCTCTTAGTTCGTAGTTACCTAGTGGAAGTCCTTCAAATTTAAGTGTACCATCTTCGCCTACTGTGCCTTCGTATACAGCATTTTCAACTGGTTTTCCATCTTTATCCGTTTCAGCACCTAATCTTATAGCTTTAAACTTAGCTCCTATTAATTTTCCAGATTCATTCTTCTTACCTAGGATAAGATTGCCATTTTCGTCAACTTTTTTGATAGTTACTGAACCCTTACCTGGGACTTCGTTTCTTACCTTACCAATATTCTTGGCTGTGGCAGATGTTACGAAGTCGACAAGTTTTCCAGTTGAATTTTCACCATCCTTTACATTAGGAATTAGATAGTTGTCTCTCTTAGATTCAATTGTTACATAACCATTGGCACTTTCTACGATTTTACCTGTATTTGGGTCAACTACTTTATGAGTTCCAGTTTGTTTGTCAACTTCTACTTGTAACCCAGATTCTTTGTCATAAGTTTTTCCATCTTTTGTGAATGTTTCACCCTTTGGATCAATCGTCTTGATAACAAATTCTAATAGAGTCCCATCAAGTGCTCTGTACCCTTCTGGAGGAGCAACTTCTAGCAATCTATAAGTTCCTGGTTCAAGTCTTCTGAAACCAAAGTAACCATTGAAAGCTGATGATACATAAGATTCATCCATATCATACCAGAAAGAACCTTCCTTCTTTTGAAGTTTGAATACAGCGCCTTCTAGTCTGTTTGTGTTGTCGTCTCCATCCATTTTATGCTTAGAGAAAGTGATGTTATAAACTTCTCTTTCATTTGTGATTGACATACCTTCTTGTGGTACTGTTTCAGCTTTGTCTGAAGTATATAGTGATGAAATATCTACGCTAGTGTCAGCGTGTGCTACTGGATTTTCTAGTGGTGGATAAATTATACCTGTATCCAACCAATTTCTATCATCTGAATTTATTTTTACCTTTTTACTTAGAGCATTTTTATATTTTTGCCCTGGTAACTTTCTATTAGCCCATTTGTTTGCAAAGTCTTCCGCTTGTTTTGTACCATATCCTTGGTTTATAACACTTTGTTCTATCCAATTTCTTATATTAGTTGCACCATGCTGGTAGGATCCTTGTGGAACATATTTATAGGCAAAAGTTGTTCCACCTTTATTGTAGGCTTCTTGGAATTGTCTTGCTCCATCGTAAAAATCTATGTGTAAGTCAATCTTACCTAAATCTCCCTCTGGTATATCATTTCTGACAGAAGTATCTTTAAGAACTGGTTCTTTACTTGGAGTTTTACCATCCTTTTCAGTGAAGTTGAAGTTAGAATCTATTGCCACTTCATTAGTAACTTTCCTATCTACTATTGAACCATCATAGTATCCTTCAATATCGATATAGTACACACCTGGTTCAAGATTTAGCAAGTCTTCGTCAAAGCCCCAATCAAATGGTCTCCATCTTGCTGTATTAACTGTTCTTACATTTGGATCTCTCAAGTCATAACTGTTTAATACCTTATCAACGTCCACATCTGCTGGTGGATTTGTGATTTGATAAGTTGATCTGTAGGCAGTCTTCACACCTTCTGTGATAGTTACTGGTGGCTCTCCCGCTCTATCGATTTCTTCTCTCTTGTGTTTTGGTGTAATTTGTACATTTACTACCTTACCATAAGCTCTTGTATCAATATAAACTCTTTGCACAAATGTCTTTGAGTCTGGGTCTATATTTTTAACTATTGACTTGTATTTTATGCTGCCTTTTTGATTATCTGCTGCTACAACCTTATTTGAAGATAAGAAAGATGCAGCTGTGTTTTCTGGTCCATTTTGAATTATTTTAAGAGAACCATTTTCTTCTTTTACTTGTAGTTTCCAAGGAGCCGCTTGTTTTTTGTATCCTACTGGTGATTTTGTTTCTTCAAGGATATAGTAGCCAGTCTTTAACTTGACTATTTTTTCTTTATACTTAAATACTACATTACCCTCAGCATCAGAAGTTGCTGTTAGACCTGTGAATGTTCCATCTACTTGAGTAAAATTCTTATCAGTGTATTTCTTTAGTGTAAAGTTAGCACCTTCAAGTCCTTCGTTCACATTATTTATCTTGTGGACTTTAAGTTCAATACCAGTTTGCTTATTAGTGATTTGTGCAGCACTACCATCAGTAATTTCTTTCCAACCTTCTGCAGGATCTGGAGTTTCATCAATTTTCTTGAATGTTGCAGAAACAGTTGCCCCACCTGCTGGCATTGTAAAGCTGTACTTACCATCTGCACCAGCTTTTAATGCTTCTCCATTCATTGTTACACCTTCGATTTCAAAACCTTCTTTTGGTGTAACAGTCAAGTTAATTGGTGTTCCTGCTGTTGCAGAGGTTGGCTTAGCAGTAATAGTTCCACCTTCTTGTGGATTATTAACTGTGATATTAAAAGTATCTGGAGTTTTTTCTTTAAAGCTTGCTTTAACATTTACATCATGACTTGGCATTTTAAATGTGTACTGATTGTTGTTTACATCTTGAGTAACATCTTTTTCATCAACTATTAGCTTATCAAGTTCAGAGCCATCATTTGGGTTTGCAGTTAAGGTGATGTCCTCTCCTACTTTTGCACTTTCAGGCGCATTAACACTACCATTTGTAGTTGGATCTACTGTAATCTTATATTTGGTATTGACATCAGATTCATTATTATAATAATGTGCTACCCACTGATTTTCCGGCTTATCCCATCCATTATAGTGATAGTTGATTCCAAGACCTACCCTATTATTTTCATCATAAGGTCCTTCAACCTCTAACATTATTGGCGTTGAAATTGTTTGATTAAGAATTATTCTATAGCGGTATGGTTCATTATCCTTAGGTTTAAAGGAACTTTGAATTCCTAGCGTTGCATTTTTTAAAACAATAGGATTGTTTATTGTTGAACCTTCTTTTAATGTTTTAACGCTATATGTTAAATTATTTTTATGAGCTCCATATACTCCTGTATCAGGCTCTTGATAAATTTCAAAAGCTGGTTTTATATTTTTGTTTGTATTATATTTACCATCTAAGTTTACTATAAACCTTTGTCTTATTCTATTCTCTGTCTTGTTTATCTCTGTAATCTTACTTAGGTTACCATTATTTTTGAATTCAGTCGGTATTTCTGATCTACTTGAATCTACAACTTCCCAAGTTCCAGCACTTAATGGATTAGTAATATCTGCCAAAGTATCACCAATTTCAAGCTCAGTATTTGCTCCTGCCATTTGTAATCTTCTCATTAGATTATTTCTAGCAGTATCTGAATTTGTGCTAACTGTTACGCTTGAATTATCTGAATTTGCAGTTTTACTATTATCTTTTATATAAACTTTTCCATCGTTAGTTATTCTAACTGTCCAGCCAGTCTTAGCTTGTTCATAACCTGGAGCAGGTTGAGTTTCTTCTAACTTGTATGTTCCAGCTTCTAGTCCTGCGAAAGTTATCATACCGTCTGTTCCAGTTGTCATATATCTTTCGTCTGTAAGAGGATCTGGTCCAGTTAGTTTAAATACTGCGCCTTGAATAGCTTTAGTGTTATCGGATGCTTTAACTTTTCTTAGTTTGAATTGGAATTTTTGTTTTTCGTTATTTACATCAAGTGAGCCTTCTGAAATATAAGAACCTTTGATATCGCCAGCAGCTGCCTTTGTAGGATCTCCTACTATGATGTCTTGGACACTTTCATAGTAGTCAGCTTTCCAGTAGATATTGGAATTATCAACTGTCCAGTCCATTCCTGTACCGACGCCACCTGTTTCTTCCTTATATGGAACTTTTACGTCAATTACTATTGGTTTAGATGTTTTTGGAAGTGTTAGATTTAATCTCTTTGGTTCTCCGTATCTTCCGTCCTCAGGTTTTGCAGTTTTATTAACATCATCTGTTATATCTTTAGTTGTGTAGTTTGTAAGTATTAAATCAGAAATAAGACCAGTTACTGGTTTATCCAATTCAAATACTTTGTATTCTGCATTTCCATCATACCAAGTCATATTAGAATCACCTGGAACTTGTCTGTGGATAGATGCAGTCGTTTGTCCAAGTTTTCTTGCTTCTGGGTTAATTACGTATCTTTGAATAGCGTACTTATCAGTTTTATTTATAGCAATAATTCTAGTACCCATGTATTGAGCAGTTTTACTATTGCCAGTCCAACCTGTCCATCTGTTGTCATAATCTGACCATCCAGATGTATTTCTATTTTTAGCGTCAACCCAGTTAACATTATCTTCCGCTATGAAGGATTTTAATTCAGTTGAATCTGTTGAAGCTAGATAGTTATAAACTTTTGTCTTACTATCTTTTACTTCAAGAACCCATTTCTTATCGATAGGTTTGTAACCTTGAGGTTGTTTTGTTTCCTTCAAGATGTATTGTTGTCCTTCTTCTAAGCTCTTGCCATCTGCAAACTTGAAGTCCACAATACCATTTGCATTAGATGTTCCTTTTGCTATTACAGTTTTTTCATCTTTATCGTAGATAGTAAATTCTGCACCTTGAAGAGCTTCTCCCTTACCATTTTTCTTATAAACTTGGAACTTTTCTCCAACAGGTTTGTTGGTTACAGTTAACTTAATATCTGTACCCTCTACAACTGATCCAGTTCCTGTAATACCTATTTCTCTTATAAGTACATTACCTGTCTCATAAACTGTAACACTCCATTTTCTAGTTGACTTAGAATACCTTTCTGGTGCTCTAGTTTCTTCTAATGTGTAGGTTCCAGGTTCAATATCTGTAAAATCAACAATACCATCGGCATCACTTGATCTATAGATTACGTGACCTTCTGCATCAGTAAGTGAGAATGTTGCACCTTGAAGCTTCTCTGTTCTATTCGCTTCATCAAGTTTTTCGATTTGAAATTGTCCTGGTTTATAAGTCTTGTTAAATAGTTTAACTCTTTCTGTGTAGAATTTAGGTATTTCTTGTCCTGTTTCTGAACCTATTGCGACGTTCGCATTACCCTTTTGGTAAGATCCTGTGTGTCTAGATCCTTGTGAGAAGTAGTAAGCTGACCACAAGTTTTTAAATCTTTGCTCGTCAGTAACCTTGAAAGTTTGTATTATTACATAACCATCATTGTTTCCAACTCTAGGCACATCTATTTCTAGTGGATGCTTTTCGTGACCATAGGCTAGTAATCTTTCTGTATCTTTTAATAGTGATGGGTCGTAAGTTATTCTGTGGTCACCAACCTGATCTCTAAATCCCTGATTAGGATCTACATTTGTGTTCTTATATACCAAGTTGTAATTTCTTGGATCTTGGTCTGGTCTTATACCATAGGATAATGGCATTAACCTTTCCTTGTTAGCAGGTGTATCTGTTACCTTATAAACTTCTAATTCTTGGAATCCAAAAGCTGGTAATCCATTTGCCACATAGTTTTCCAATCCTGGTTGAGGTTTATTCATTGACAACCAGTCAAATCTCAAAGTTCTCTTACCACTAGAAAGTCCTGTTGGGTTGTAATAAGTCATGGCTTTAAGATAAGTGTCGCCATTTTTATCCTTGTAAATATCGTAAATATATTCACTTGATAATGGTCCGCCTCCGCCTGAGGAATCATATGCGTAGTAATCAGTCTTGATGTTTACTGGAAGTACCTTGTCATTAGTTTGAGTTGTTTGAAGATTTGGCTTAGAAACAGTAGGATTGCTTGTTCCTGTTGCCTTATCTGGGTCAATAACTATTCTGAAATTATAACCATTTTCTTTATCAGTTTGTGTTGCGTGATACTTATCTGGAATTATACCGATAATTTCAAGAGAAGCATTTACAGCGCTGCTACCAATATTATCTGTAAACTGATATGTTAAAAGATTTGTTTCGTAGTTAAAGTATGGTTTTGCCAATACTTTACCTTCAGCATCTTTTAAGTCAGGAATTTCATAGACATATCTTCTAAAATCTAGGTTAGGGTCAAATTGAATCTTAAATAAACCACCCTTACTTGCGTTAGCAATTGAGAAAGAAGCCTTATATCTGTAGGATTCAATACCATATGCTTCCCAAACTCCTTCTGTCCAACCAAGACGACCATCGTTTGGTTGATTTTGTTTTTCTTGAAGGATCATAGATTGAGTTATTCCGGTAATAGTAGCCTTACCACCTTCTTGACCTGTTTCGATTTCTTCCAAGATATAATCTACACCGTTTTTTGGTGTTCCAGATCCATCTTTGAATCTAGCATTGTAGATTACTTTGCCATCTTCTCCTACAGTAACATCAAATATAACTTGTGATTTTTGATATCCTGAAGGAGCACTAATTTCTTCTATAGTATAGTTGCCTGGACTTAATTCACCAAAACTTGCTTTACCATCTGTACCTGATTTAATATCAGAAATAGTGTCGCCTTTAGAGTCTTTTAATCTAAATGTTGCATTTGCTAGTGGTGATTTGTCTGGTGTTATTTTTGTTACTTCTACTGGGAGTTTTTGGAATGGTTCGTTTCCTATATTTAGATTTACTCCACTCTGAGATGAAGTTGATAATCCAATTGATTCTTGAATCCTAGATTCATCTTTTACTCTATTATTGTCAGTTAACCAGTCGTAGGATACTGCTGTGGATTCTGAGCCTTTAGCTTTTACTTTAACTAGGAAGCCCCAGTCGTTAGTAAATCTTGCTGATGGGAATTTAAGTTGATAGCCAGTTTTTCCTGTAAAACTATCTGTTACATCTTTAGTTCCAGTGATGTCATTAGCTGCATTTTGGTTTATAACATTATTTCCTGTAATTGTGCTAGCAGTTTGTTGTTGCATAGCAGTAACTACTTCTGATCTTGTCTTGTATCCACTATAGCTTGCATTTGGAGATACATCTAATACTTCTACACTATTTATAGTTCCACCTAAAACGTTAAGATTTAATCTAGTATTTTTATTAGTAGATCCATCTGTGCCATTCGCTTCTGGTTTTAGATAAATGTAGAATTCAATATTTCCATTACCATCAATCTTACCATAGTGCAATGCGTTCATATAGCTTGGATAAGATGGATAATATTGGTGATGGTCTAATTTTGTTTCAATTTTTCCACCTTGCATAGCAATGTTGTCGCCTGATACAGAAACTTTTCCATCATTAGATACTGTTATTGTTTTTCTGCTAGTGTCTAGTTTGTATCCATTTGGAGCTTTGTTTTCTATTAATGTGTAAGTTCCTGGACTTACATTTGAAAAACTTGCTCGACCATTGGCATCTGTAACTAGTTCTATAGTTTCCTTTGCATTTTGTAGAGTAAACTTTGCTCCAGAAAGTTTCTTTTTAGGATCTTTGCTATCAAATTTTAGAACTGTAAAGTCAGCATCCTTTTCTTGTGTGGATTGTGCCATTACATTGTAAATAAGATATGCTCCGTCTTCTTGTGCTAGGTAGTTGTATTTTTCTTTATAGGAATAAGTTGTTCCACCAATTGTTTCATCATCAGGAAGTTTTTGAACTACTTTTTGGTTAGTCTTTTTTTCTTTTACAACTTGACCTTCTGGTGTTTTTTCAGTTTCTATAGTCCAATATTTTGCAGCAGGTATAGTTATTTCTCTGTCGGATTTTCCTTCTTCTCCTTCTGAAACATTTATTTCTGGAGAAATTGCTTTGCCATTTTCATCTTGAACTACAAATCCTTGAGCTGGCATATTCTTGGTAGAATCTATTCCTGCCCATGTTTGTTTGATTTTAACATCTTGGTATTTGTTGATGTTAACTCCGCCCATTGAATATCCAGCGTTGCTATCTGTAAGCTTTGTGTCATATTCATAAACTGCAATTGTTCCTGGAACTTGGGATTCACTTGGGTTAGTTTCTTTTGCTGGAATTCCAGTTATATTTATGCCTCCATCAGTACCAGGATTCACTGTTTTGATTACCATTTTACCAGTGGTTTCATCTATACCATATACTGCCATTCTTGAACCATATAATTTTTGGCTACCAGTCAAATCTCTAGTTGCTAGAGGTAGACCATTATTTGCATCGCCAGTTGATACTCCATCAGTAACTGTCCATTTTGCGGAGTCTTCTGATGTGAATTCTCCCATGATGGTAGTTCTGTTGTTCATACCAATACGCTTAGATGTTTTTTCTTTTACTTGTTCGTCAGTATATCCCTTGTCGAATACTAATCTTACCGCACCTGATTTTTTTATATTCTTCAATAGGATAGAAAAGTCTATCATGTATTTTTGTTGTTTATTAAATACTGGTGTTTGGAAACTAATAACAACATCTTTTGTATGTTCTTTTAATGTATGGTTCTTGGATTCTCTTATTCCAAGTTTTCCTTCGATAGAATTTGTTGTTATATCTTCTGATCTTATAGGTTTTCCGTTTATAGTTATATTTTCGTATCTTGACAAACCAGAACCTTTTACTAAAGTTGCGTTGGAGATAAGTCCTAAATCAAGTAAATCCTTAGTTGATGTAAAGCGTACTGTCCAGTCAATTGAAGCTAATTCTCCATCTTTTACTATAGGATTTCCTGAAACGTCCATGTGTACTTGGTAATCTTTACCTTGATCTACTATTTCAAGTACATCTTTTGAACCAGGTTCTATTATTTGATTTACTACTTTACCATCGTTGTCTACAACTGTTTCTGGTAGTTTGACCTCTCCATTCACACCAATACCTGTGATTGAGTTTTTGATGGAATGTGTTGGTGAATCTCCGTCTAGTTCTTTGATTTTTTCTACGTTGTAGTCTACATCTATTGATAAAGGTATTTGTAGTTTATCTAGAATAGGCTCAGCAATTGTATATACTATAGAATTTGTATTTTTGTCATATTCTGGATTCGCAATTGTCTTTCCATTATATACGATTGGATCTAATGTTTTCTGATCTTTTACTGTAAGTCTATCGTCAAGCTTTATAGTAAAGGATTGACCAGCTTGGATTGGGCCAACTACAGTTGATGTGTCGAATCTTGTACTGATAGTAAACTTTTTGTTTTCTAATGATGAAACTTCCGGTGCTCTTAATGGAGCAAAAAGCATTTGTGGGTTGAAGTTCTTATCTGCATCTTTTTCTATGAGCTTTTTGATAGCAGGTCCGTTGTCGTCCATAAGCTTAGCTTGATCTGCTCTGGTAAGCTTATATTTCTCGCCAAAGCTTGTTAGAAGATTTTGGATTTCTTCTAGACCATTTTTCTCATCGGCTAGGGCCTTTTTTAATTCCTTGTCTGCCTTTTGAAGGTCAGTTTGACCGAATAAGCTCTTTACTCCATCAAGTAGGCCTTTCTTTTCGTCCTTAGCTGTAGAGTCTTTCTTTGCTTCCTCTTTGCTTTCTTCGACTAGTTGGTCAAATTCTTTTTTCTTTTCTTTCTTTTCTTCTATTGTGGCTGAATTTTTTTCTTCCTTAATCTCTTCCTTATTAGAAGATTGGTTTTTATCTCCTGCCTTGTCTGTATTTTCTTCTTCTTTTGTAGAAGAGTTTTCTTCTTTCTTATCTTCTGCTTTATTTTCACTAGATTCTTCGCTAGCTTCTTCAGACTTTTCTTCTTTTGCCTCTTCTGTCTTATTTTCTTCTGCAGATTTATTCTTTTCCTCAGATTTATCTTCTGCCTTAGTTTCTTTAGTATCTTTATCTTCTTTATTGGCTGATTTATTTTCTTCTGTCTCAGCCTTCTTGTCTGTAGCTTTTTCCTTTTCTGCTTCAGGCTTTTTGTTTTCGTCTGCCTTGGATTTATCTTGGGACTCTTTTTCCTCTTGAGCCTTTTTCTCTTCTTGGGCTTTTTTGTCTTCGGCTTCCTTTTCTGCCTTAGACTTATTTTCTGCCTCAGCCTTTTCAGGAGCTTCCTCGTCGTCTTCTACGGACTTTTCTTCTTCCTTAACAAATCGTGGGCTCTTTATCGCTCTGCCATTTACCCCGTAGTTTTCAATTTTGGTGTTTTTCTTGTCAACTTTTCCTACTAGGCTAAGTTTTACTAGATATCCTGCTGGGACATCTAGGTCGACCTTTTCTTGGTAAGGGATATTAGTTGAGAATTCTCTTTGAATCTCAAAGCCCTTCTCACCTGCCTTGTAGTAGTCGAGTTTTATTTCTGCATCTTCCTTCTTTATATTATCTAGGGATATTTTATATTCGATTTTATTTTTCTCTAAGGATTTGCTTTCTTCGTCAGCCTTATCTCTGGATGCGATGTAGTCTGTGTAGACAACCCTATCATCTTTTCCATCTTCGTCTTCTCTTATGTAGGCGATTTGTCTTAGGTCATCTTCCTTTTCCTTGATACTAGTTAGTCTCAATTCCTTGACTTCAGGATCGTCTTCATTTTCGTATTCTATAAATTTATAAGAAACTCTTTGAAGATCAATATTATAACCATCAATATCTAAGGACATATCAAAGGAATAGAGCTTCTTAGTGTCAAGTGCCTTCTTGTCGATTGGTGCTTCTAGGACATATTCGATGGACTTTTCTACGCTTCCGCTTGTGATAGCAAAAGTTTTTAGATCGTCTTTGTCGTTTTTCTCCTCGCTATAAGAAAGCTCTGCTCCATCTTCTGATAGGTCCTTTACTTCCTTGACATTAAAGTTTCTTAGACTTTGGTTCTTGTTTGTAGCAAGAGAAAGAGTCATCTTTCTTTCTGGATCATGGTCGGTATCCTTAGTCTTTTCTACCTTTATAGTGTAGATTATTCCGTCATGATCATCGTTTAGACTTGCCTTTTGGCTTATCTTATAAGCCCTCCTGTCAGTTTCAGAGAAAATGATACTATCACTTTCCTCCTCACTCGTTTCAGTCTCCTCAACATACTCATCTTGATATTCGCTATTATCAGCGATTCTGATGGATGTTGGCATTTGCTTTTTATTACTTTTTGTTGAGCCAATAGCATAGACATTGGTTGGAATTGACATAACTATAGCCAATGTTAATGCGAATAGCTTCAAAGCAAATTCTTTCAATCTCCCTTTCATAAAATCCCCCTTGTTATGTATTTCTTTACTTCGGTATCTAATTACACTAAAAGTGCATAATTTACCTATTATCCTAACTATATTTTAATACATATAGGATTTTTTTACAAGCGTTATTCTACATAATTCCTTTAAATTTTTTCTTTAATTAAATAATTCTAAAAAAAGAAACAAACTCTTATATATAAGAAAGGAAATTCTTCAATAAAAAACCAGTCTTAGTATTAAATCTAAGACTGGCATGTGCTGTATATTGTAACAATTTATAAAATAAGCCAGTCCTTCGACATATTAAATCAAGGACTCCAAGGCTTTTCTGTCTAGGATATTTATTTCCTTATCATTAACTTCGATAAGCCCATCTTTATCCATAGCGGATAGGCTCCTCGAGAGAGATGGTCGAGTCGTTGCTAGATAGTCGGCCCGCTCTTCTCTAGAAATAGATAGATGAACTATCCCCTCATCCTCATTATCAAGGAGAAAGGCTGCGATTTTCTGCTTGAGATTGGCTTGGGAGTTGATTTGATTTTTCTTGGATAGCTTGAGGCTCTTTTTAGCTAGGATATCTATAAAGTTTAGACGGAGATTCTTCGAACTTGTCCTCATAATAAGCTTTCTAAAGTCCTTTATCACAAAGATCTCGCTATCCTTATTGGCCTCAGCCCAAAAATCGTAGGGCTTTCTAAGATAAGCATAGACTTCTCCAAAAATCGCTGGCTTGTTGAAGCTTGCTATGATGTAGCGCTTACCTTCTGGGTCGATCTTGTAGACCTTGACGCTACCCTTTTTAAGATAATAAAAGTCCTCCTTGACCTCTCCCTTCTTAAATATATGGCTGCCCTTTGGGTAGACCATCTCGTAAGTTTGTCCCAAAAGCTCTATTTCTCTTAGCTCTTCATCTGTTAGATTTTTGAAAATGGGAATTTCTCTTAGATCCATGCTAAACCTTCCTTCTATATATAATATAGTAAAACACTCGCTGTTATTATACGACAGCAAAAAAGACCCCGCAGGGTCCAATTAACTTTCTTCCTTAAGAAAAACTAAGTTATAGAATAAAAATAAGGCCAGAAGGGCTGCAAATCCAACAAAAACCCTAGTAAGATTTTCCGTACCAAGTAGATCCTTGAAAATAATTAGGGCGAAGGGAGATGCTAATGATCCAAGATTATTTCCTGCAAACATAAGACCTGTCGCCTTGGATATGTGCCTTTGCGCCACATGATTTCCCAAATCTCCCACAGCATAGGATATAGAGATCGATTGGGCAAAGGTTGTAAGGGCAAGTCCTAGGACTAGAAGGATGATAGACTCGTCTGTAATAGCTATCAGAAGACTTCCTCCAATCATCATAAGGATCGCAATATTTAAAGACTTATTCCCAAAAATATTATAAAACTTACCAAAGACAAAGCCTCCAACCATACCCACAAACATTATGAACATGGTATAAAGGCTAATCGCCTCTCCCAAGACTCCATTGGCTGCAAGGACAGTAGGAAACCTCAAATTCATAGCGTTGTTGGTCATTATTGCCATCATGGAAAGGGCTATATAGAAAATCACAAACTTATTAGCCTTGAATTTCCCCGAATCTTCCTTCTTGGATACTTCATAATCAGGAACAGATCTTAGGAAAAATATCAGAGGAATTATAGCGAATGCGTATATTGAAAAGCTTAGGTACAAATCATTCTTGCCAACGATCCCTGCAAGGAGGATTGCCACGATTAGTCCAATCATCTCGAAGGCGTTCCTGTAACCCATAAGCTTGGCCTTCTTTGCTCCCTTGTTGAAAATCTCTATATAAGTCGAAGAATTGGTCGCATAAATCCCCACACCAGTTCCAAAAATTAACCTATTTAGAATGATGGCAAGTTCATTTCTAAAAATTATGGGAATAAGCCCACTAAGACTAACCAGAGAAAGCCCCAAGATAGTAGACTTCCTCATGCCAATCTTCTCATTAATCTCTCCTGCCAAAAGCAGGAAAATAGTAGCACTTATAGCATTGAGACTAAGAATAATCTCGGTCGTACTAATCGATAGACCAAGCTCTTCAATAATACTAGGAGCAAATTGATTTGTAGCAATGTGTGTCGTATGAAAAAGGGCGATTCCAAGCACCGCCCAGTCCCTTCTCTGAATTTTATCCATCATTATCCTTTAATCTTCATCTAATATTGGAATTGTAAATCCTACAAAAACTTACATCATCATTATCATCAATATTAAACTCCAAGATAGGACAATTGGCAAAATACTTGCTGGTTTCAAAAAAGTCTACTAATAAAAATATTTTATCCTTCTAATTTTTGTAAATCTATAACTACACCGTTTACTTATGGGTTAAATGAAATATATCAGTGATTAAAAAAATATAATCCTTCCATAAAGCACCTATATGTTTTTCAAAAATAAAACCATTTGCTCGATAGCCATTAGAGATTCAGGATATTTGGGATAGCAAACAGGAAAGACATGACCAAGCTCATAATCTCTACCCTTACCGAAGTCAATAAATTCGTAAAAAGCACCTCTCTTATCCAAATAATTCCTAAGATCATAAGAATGATCTCTAATGAAATCCTCACTGCTAGTTTGAATCAAAATCGGACATACTTCTACTTCATAAAGAATCGGAATCATATTCTTTGCATAAGCTTTTTGTTCTTTCTTATCCAAGGCATTCACAACCAAATCATTAATTGTAGAAATTGAGCCTTCCCCCTCAAGCTTTGTCATAGGAGAAATAAAAACCATACCATTAATTTTAATCTCAGGACCTTTTAGATCAAACAAATCCTGAAGTTTCGGGCTATTTATAACAGCAAATGCAGCCATAGCCAGGTAACAACCTGCTGAATCAGCGCTTATAAAGGTCTTTTCTAAAGATAAGCCCAAATCATTATGATTCCTAAAAATAAAATTAAGGGCTGAGATTATATCAGAAATTTGCTCCCTGAGGTTCACCCTAGGAATAAGCCTATAATTAAGGCCTAGTACATTAAATCCCTCTCTCGCAAAGTCTACATTCATATTCTTATCAAGTTCCTTAGTCCCATAGACTAAGCCACCACCGTGGATATTTATAATAGTTGGGATAGGATCGCCTTTACGCTCTTCATTATAATAAATATCGAATTTATGAAAATCATCCCCATCATCAAGATAAGGAAGGTCTGCCCTAACGATTACCCCATCAGTAGGATAATTCTGCAGGGCCAAACGCTTCTTATCACTAGTCTCCATTCCTTCTATAATCTCTTCTAAGCTGTAATTTGGATATAGGTCTTTTGCCATATTGATAACAATCCTTTCATTAAACTTAAGTCACTTTTAATTAGACTTATCCTTATCTTACTCTAGAGAAAATCCTAGACCAAACTATAGAGGATTTGTAAACTCAAATCCCATCATCGTTCAAAACTCCCGAATCGCCCCACAAAAAGTCTTTTTTAAAAGTCATTGTTTCTCCTTATTTATAAAAACTGCCCAATAGAAATCTCTAACGGATCTATTAGGCAGTTAAATCTAATTATTTAAAGCTTCTGCTTGTTTTCTACTTACTCTTTCACTTATCTTCATGAATGGTAGATATAATAATACACCTATTATGATTATCACTAATTGAACTATAATAGCTCTAAAGTCTCCTCCAGTCGCTAAGAATCCATTTAGTAATGGAGGTGTTGTCCAAGGAACAAGAACTGTACATTTGTTCATAAATCCTATTGCTGTTGCAAAATAAGCTATTATAATTCCTATAGCAGGAGTCAATACGAAAGGAATTATCATTGGTAAGTTGAATACTATTGGAAAACCAAATATAACAGGTTCGTTTATATTGAATAAACCTGGAGCAACCGCTAATTTCCCTAGTTCACTGTACTGTTGATTTTTCCTAAAGAATAAGAATGCTGCAATTAGTAGACATATGGTTGAACCAGTTCCTCCCAACATTCCAAAAGTTGGAACAAAAGTAGAGTTAATTATGTGAGGAATTTCTTTTCCTGCTGCTGCAGCCGCCATATTCTCATTCATATTAACAAGAAGCAATGGTTCAAGTATTGTTCCATTTACTACTGTTTGATGTATTCCGAATGTGAATAATAAGTTTCCAAACTATATATTAATACTGTACCAACTAGAGATGTGTTTACTTTTCTCAATGGCTCTTGAATCATAGTTGTTATCAAAGTTATTAAGTCTGTATTAAATACTGAGTAAAGTATAAAACTTACTATAGAGAAGATAATAACTGATAGCATAGCAGGAATCATATTGTTAAATGATGCATTTACTTGTGGTGGTACATCTCCACCAATATTTACCCTAAGCTTGTCAATTTTAGAAAGTCTCAAATATATTTCAGTAGATAATAGACCTACGATAATACCCGCAAACATTGAAGATGTTCCTAAGTTACCATAAGTTAGAATACCTCCAACTTCAACTTCTGTTCCATCTGTCGCTGCTATTTTTAATGTTTGTGGCATCATTACTATTAGAGCTGCTATTGCAATCATTACACATGTGTATGGACTTTTGTAACCCTTATTTTTAGAAAGAGTATAGCCTATTATTCCACACAAGATTAATCCAGAAACATTCAAGGTGGCATTCGCTATAGAATTTGCCCAGTAGCCTGCTGTTTGCAAGGCACTTTCACTTAATATTTTAGGAAATACTACGGAGTTTATTAATACTGCAAGACCTGCTAATATAAATAGGGGCATCATTATTGCGAAGGCATCCCTAAGAGAACGGAGGTGTACTTGGGCGCCAAATTTCATAGCAGCTTCTGTAAACTTATCCATGAAGCTTCTTTTATTTGTTTCAGTCATTTTTTATCTCCTCTAATATGTTTTGCTTAAATATACTTTGAAAATATCCAAAGCTTTTTTTCTTTATTCTTCTTAAGTCTTTTAAGTCGTGATTGTCTCTATTGACGTACACAGCACCGTATCTTTTTTCCATATCGCCTGATGAAGATGGTATATCTATAAGACCCCAACCAAGATAGCCTATACATTCCACTCCGTTTTTCATTGCATTTTTCATCTCTCTTATGTGATCATCATGATATTTTATCCTAGCATCATCTTCGATAAACTCATCTTCAGGTAACTCTTCTCTAAGTCCTAGGCCATTTTCGATAATGAAAACTGGAATATTAGAATCTGAGTAAATATTTTCCATTGATACTCTTAATCCTATCGGATCAATTTCCCAATTCCACTCGCTTCTATCTACAAATTCATTATCTATTATTTGATCCATCTCTAAAGTATTGAAATCTTTGCCATTAGCTCTTACGGTTGTTGATTGATAGTAACTGAAAGACATAAAGTCAGACCTTAATCTGTTGAAAATTTCTGAATCCTCATTTGTAAAGTCAATATTTATTTTATTTTTTTCTAAATAGTTAATGAAAAACTTAGGATAGTTTCTTCCTGTAAATACAGAAATATATAATTTGCTTAAAAATCTATCATATTGGTTAGCTATGAGAACATCTTCTGGCCTAGAGCTTGCTGGATAGTAAGGGCTGTAGGCAAGCATGCCACCAATTTGTAAATCTTCGTATTTATCATGGATATAATTAGCAATTTCAGCATGAGCAAGAAGAGTATAGTGCTGTATGTTGTATATATTTTCTAATGTATGTTCCTTCTTACTTCCCGCAATTCTAAAGCCCATATCCATGGTATAAAGATTATGTTCATTGAAGGTTATCCAATATTTAACTTTTTCATGAAATCTATCAACGAGTATTTTCCCATATTTTACAAATTCATCTTTTACATGTCTTGAGGAGAATCCGTCGTATTTTTCACATAAAGCTAGGGGCATATCGAAGTGATATAGGCATATCATTGGCTCTATTTCATATTCTATTAATTTATCTATTAGTTTTTCGTAGAATTGTAAACCTTCTTCGTTTACTTTTCCTTCGCCTTCTGGAAATATTCTCGACCAAGATACTTGAAACCTATAGCAATTCATTCCCATTTCTGCCATAAGTTTTATATCTTCTTCATACCTATGATATTCATCTATAGCTACCTTCCAATCACTTGTATTTTCTGTAGCTTCTCTTATATCATAGACAGATGGACCTTTGCCTCCTTCATTATGAGCTCCTTCAGTTTGCATTGAAGAAGTTGAATTCCCCCACAAAAATTTATTCATATTATCACCTAAGCTAATTTGTCAGTTATTAATTTTGCCATTTTTGAAACACCTGTTGATGTTGGAGAATAAGCATCAAATCCTACTTGAGCAATCTCCTTACCATTTTCAGCTGCCTTTTGGCTAAATTCATTAAAGAACATCCTAACTTGTGGACTTACTAAAACCATGTTATAGTCTGGATTAGCAAATACGTCTTCGGCATCGGCTGTGGTAGTAGAATCAACATGTATATCGTATCCATTTTTTTCTAGATATTCGCTAGCCTTTTTCGCCATCATAGAAGAGCTCATTCCTGCATTACATAATAACATAACTTTTTTCATTTCTTTTCCTCCAATTTCTCTAATTTCTTATACATTTTAATGATTCTGTTTGCATTTTCCATAGCCATAGTCGCCATTGTTAGGTGATCTTGTGAGTGAACCAAGATTATATTTATTGGTGAGCTTTCACCGTTTGCTTCTGCTGTCAAAAGGTCTGTTTGTATTTGATGACATTCTAGGAATTCATCGTTTGCCTTTTTTAATAATTCGTCAGCCTTTTCAAAATCATAGTTTTCAGCGGCATCCATGGCTTCGCTTGATAGCGACCTGGATTCTCCTGCGTGGACTATTATTTGAAAGGCTATTTCATACATTTTTTCATTATCCATTTACTTATCCTTCCCAAAATATTTTCTTAAATTCTCCTATATTATTAGCTTCTGATGATTTTTCTATCAGCTCTTCACTATTTAGGTAGTCTCCCAGCTTGTCATAATACAAGCTCAGATCTCCTCTCGTATTTCCAATTATCAGAGAGTAAATCACTTTGACACGGTCTTCATTCCACTTGACTTTATTTTTTGGAATCAATACTATGGAGAAGCTTTCTCCTTCAACTTGATCAAGTATATGAGGGAGGGCTACATTTCCATATGAGGTAAAGGCCATTTCTTCTCTTTTGAGATATTGATCTTTGATGCTTTCCTTATCAATTCCCGTCTTACGAGAAACAATATCAGATAAGATATCCAAGGCGGAGTCCATGTCCTTTATGTCTACATCTCTTAGTAATACAGAGTTATCGAAGATCCTGTTAATTTCTGTGAAATTGTCTACATTAAAGATATCGTTGATTTTTATAAAGTCTTTCTGCTTGAATATAACATCAACATAGACGATCGGCGTGTCAGTCTTTTTCTTAATTGGAACTGATGATACTATAAAGTCGAAATTATCTAGGTTATAAAGGTCAACCTTACTTAGGTCTGTAAGGGTCAAGCTATCTATTTGATCCTTGTATTTTCTCTCTATTTGAGTTTTCATAATCTGAGCTGATGAGTTACCTGAACCGCAGACAACCAGGATATTTCTTTTGAGGTAGTTGTTGTTTTCCATAGCACTTGCAATGTGAAGCGCTATATATCCTATTTCATCATCTGATACCTTTGCCTTGTAGGTTTCGTTTATGGGATTTGTCGCAATCGTCGCTAGCATAAAGGCTATTTGATTGTCTTTTATATCATTTAATATAGGATTTTTCATGGTTAGCCCGTATCTAAGCCTTTCTATTAGAGGTCCTAGATGAAGAGCTAAGGCAAAAAATAGGTCGATATTTGATCTAAAGTCATATTTACTAACATTATAGATTTCATCAATCATTTTCTGGGCAAGTTCTGAGATTTCTGGAGAGACTTTCTCATAATTTGTAACAGCATTCTTGCTTATAAGATGCATGGTTAGGTAGAGAATTTCTTCTTCGGGAAATGTCACATCTAGTTTCTTGCTTAGTTCCTTGACTACCATATTTGCTATATTAAATTCATCATAGGAGACAACTCTCTTGGAAAGTTCCTCAGATAAGTCTATATATTTTCCTTCCTTGATGCGAAGGATGGATATATAGATATGGACAACCAAGTTTTTGAAGTTAGCATAAGGCATATAGAAGGATTCAGGGAAATCTATATCTGCAATAATAGCTTGGATCTTAGTGAATATTTCCTTATCGCTATCTCTACCAAAGATAGCAGGATCTTCGCCAATTTCGTTTCTTATAGCAAGTCTTATGTCCTTTTCCCCGCCCTTAATCTTCATTCCATAGTAGGGCTTGCTTATCAGTTCAATGTTATATGCTTTAAGGAGCTTTCTTACCTTTTTGATATCCTTATTAATTTGAGATAAGGATACATAAAACATATCAGCTAGCTCTTGTTGTTTGATGAAGGAGTTTGAAAAAAGAAGCAACTTCATTATGCTTTCTATCCTAAAGTCCTTGTTGGGATTTTCCTGATGGAAATATGCATATTTGAACCAATCATGCTTCAAGAAATTCTTAAACTTATCTTCATCTAAAATTCTAAATCGATATCCTTTTCCACTCTCTGATTCTACTATCGCCCCCTTGTCTTTAATTAATGAGTTTAGTATTCCGATTTCTTTTTGAACAGTTTTAGAGCTTAGCTCCAGCTTTTCTCCTATCTCCTCCGAACTATGAAATCCATAGTCACTTGTGAGATAATCGAATATATCTTTAGTTCTTGTTTCAATCATTTAATCACCCTTCGATATTATTATAGGAAATTTAGGCTAAAACCTCCACACAAACATTTTCCCTTTGCTTTTGTTTTCTTATGTGAGGAGTTTAATAGATACTTGCCTAGTATCTTTCTAAGTAAGGAACTCTAGATAGTATTTTATCACTATTTCAAACACTAAGCTGGAATAGCTTACTATATAGAAAAGTTTATTTTGTAACAAAGCTTTAAAACTAGACGAAAATTCTGTATACTAGTAGTGAATTTAAGTAAAAGGAGTAATTTATGAATTGTATCATAGCCCAGTCAGGTGGGCCTACCAGTGTTATCAACTCATCTCTTGCTGGAGTCATTCAAGGAGCCCTTGATAATAACTTCGACAATATTTACCTAAGTCTTCATGGGATTGAGGGAATTATCAAGGAAGAGATTATGGAAGTCGATAAGAAAAAATTTGTACGAGAAGGGGTTAAAGAAAAGCTCATGGCTCGTCCTTCTTCTATCCTAGGATCTTGCAGGTTCAAGCTTCCCGAAGACCTCGGTGACGATATTTACAAGAAGATTTTCGATGTTTTATTAGAAAAAGAGATCAATGTTTTTGTCTACATAGGCGGCAACGACTCAATGGATACGGTAAAGAAACTAAACGCCTATATACTCGCTAATAATATCGAGGGAATCAATGTTATAGGTTGTCCAAAGACCATAGACAACGACCTTAATGGTATGGATCATTCGCCTGGTTTTGGATCTGCTGCCAAATACATATGCCAAAGCCTAAGGACTATCAGGGCTGATGTCGATATTTACGACCTCGAATCTGTCACTATAGTAGAAATAATGGGCCGCCACGCCGGCTGGCTTGCTGCCTCATCTCTTCTAGCTGATTACGGATATAGCAAAGAACTAGTCAACCTTGTCTATGTCCCTGAAGAGAGCAAGTCTCTTAAGGAAATCGAAGAGGAAGTTAAGGAGAAACTAAAGACAGAGAAAAACCTCATCATCGCTATGGCAGAAGGCTTCAGAGATACAGATTCCTTCCTCGATAAGCCTATGTTTTCCAATAGTGACGATGGCTTCAATCACCCAATAGTAAGCGGAGTTGCCCAAAGACTTGCAGATTATCTCAGAGATAAACTCGGCGTTAAATCAAGGGCAGTTGAGCTAAATATTGTCCAAAGAACATCCAACCACATCTCAAAAACAGATGCAGATGAAGCCTTTAAGCTAGGCTACTTGGCCCTAAAGCTCGGTCTTGATAAAACAAATCTAATCCCAGTTCTTAGAAGAAAAGAAGGAAAATCCTACGAGGTCTTCTACACAGAGGTAGAACCAGACCTAATCGCCAACAAGGAGATGAAAATCCCAGAAGCCTGGCTTAAGGATAGAAAAATCCTAAGAGAAAAAATCACAGCCTACGCCCTCCCTCTTATTCAAGGAGAGGTAGAGCAAAAATACGAAAACGGAATGCCTGTTTTTGTAGAGCTTTCTGATTTTGCTAAATAATTTCAAAAAAATAAGAGTGCTTATCGGTTAAGATTCGCACTCTCTTCCTTTAATATTTTTGTCTAACTTTTTCTACTTCTACTTCTCTAGCAAAAACTTTTACTAATAGGCTTGTAAGTCCAACTACTATTAGGGTTGGCAAGAGCCAAGAAAGTCCTGTGTCATACATTGGTAGGCCTTGTACTAGCCTTGTTACAGATCCGAGGCTTAGGTGGAAGGTCTTATCCATAACTTCTACTATGGGAAGTCCAACCGATACTGCTGCTGCAACAAGGTAGGATTCTTTGCTAAAGTTTAGAAGGCTTTGGCTTATACCCATAACTATGAGAACTAGGGCAACCGGATATATTATTTGTAATAATGGTACAGAAAACTCTAAGAGCTTGTTTAAGCCGAAGTTTGCCATTATGAATGAGAATAGGGTCCATATACATACCCAAGCCTTGTAGGATAGTCTATCGTTAAATAGCTTCTCGAAATATTCTCCACCAGAGCTTATTAGACCAACACAAGTTGTAAGACAAGCTAGAGTGAATATGAAGGCTAGTAGAACTAGACCGAAATCTCCAAGGGCAAGTTTTATAGATTCTGTAAGAACTTGGGCTCCATTTTCAAGACCAACAAACTTTGCACTTCCTATCATACCTATACTTGCAAGCATCATGTAAACTACAAACAATACACTACCTGCGAGAAGTCCTGCCTTTACCTCATACTTTGTAACTTCTTTCTCATCTTCTATTCCAAATCTTCTTATAGCTTGGGCTATTACGAAACCGAAGTTAAGGGCTGCTACGGCATCCATTGTGTCGTATCCTGCCAAGAATCCTTTTGTAAGTGGAGCTGTGAGATATTCTCCTGTTGGAGCTGCTACATTCTTATCCATTGTCACTATCTTGAAGAACATAAATGTTATCAATAATAGGAGGGCTGGAGTTAAGAACTTACCTACTCTTTCTACAAGCTTGCTTGGTCTTAGGCATATTGCTAAGGCTATAGCAAAGAAGACGAAAGTATAAACTAATCTTGCTAGGTTCATATTGAAAGATTCTGGTATGTATGGAGCTATGGCCATTTCGAAAGGAACTGATCCTGCTCTTGGTATACCGAGCCCTGGTCCTATTGATAAATATATAGCTGTTGTGAAAACTAGGGCGAATAGTGGACCTACCCTATTAGCTAGGTTAGATAGACCATTAGTCTTTCCTACTACTATGGCTCCCAAAACAGGAAATACTACAGCAGTAACGCTAAATGCTAATAGAGAAATAAAGGTTGCCTTTCCTGCCATGTTACCTAATAGAGGTGGGAAGATTAAGTTTCCTGCCCCAAAGAACAGACCGAAAAGCATTATGCTCACTTGTAAAAATTGACTTCTTGATAATTTTTTCATTATTTCCTCCATAAATTATATTAACAATACTTATTCATTAAAAAAGTCCCTTGTCTAAACATTAGACAAAGGACGAAAATTCCGCGTTACCACCTTTATTCTTATATAGAAATATAAGCGCTCAAGCATCAAACAATGCCGGGTTTTGATAACGCCAACCATGGCGACACATCTTACTTAGTTCAGACATGCAAAAGAAAAATGATTTTCGAACTTACTTTCAAGGTTGGATTTCACCAAAGACCAACTCTCTGTGCTCTTCCATAAGCCTACTCTTTTTTTCATAATTTTTCTAAATAATTACTGTTGACTATATTATAAGACCATCTCTTTAATTTGTCAAATCTTTTCTAATAAAAATTTAAAATATTTTATAAAATCCGTCTACTTACAAGCTTTGACCAATTTTAATTAATTTTTATTTACTCTTCTCCTAGCCCATAGGGAGGTAATAAGGGGAGTAAGGATTATGGTAATCACCGCAGATGATGCAACCTGGGCTGTCGCCACACCCACAAGAGGAAGATAAGTTGGATCAATCTCTGCTATAATTTGTGGCACTGCAACAGCATTAGCCCCGGTAGAAGAAAGAGCCCAAGCCGCATGACCTGGTCTCTTGCCTATATAAATATCTGCCAATACAGTAAGAGAACCTATCACAAAAATCACTATAAAAGCAAGGATTACTCCAGAAAATCCTGCCCTATAAATATCAGTCAGATTGATAGCAGAGCCCATAGAAAATCCTAAAAAGGGAATAATGGCCTTCTGAGCAAGCTTAAGGGCCTTGGAAATATCCCTGTCTATATTACCAAGCACCAGACCAATCAATACCGGAAGAAGAGCATCTATCATGGCCCTTAGAGGAATATTGGCAATACCAGACATACCGAGAACCAGCATAGAAAGCATGGGGCCTGTGATAAGGCTGGTAAAACCTGCCAAGGCCTGGTCCAAATCATCCCCGTAGTCGATATTTAAAGTAATAAAGACAGAATTGTTGTGATTAAGACAAGCACAAACCAAGGCAAGGATAGAAATACCAAATATCCCCTCCCTGCCAAAAATAGAAGAAACTAGGAAAACTATCAATAAGCCAGCCCCTATTCGAGCTATAGCTATAACAGAAAATCTCCTAAAAATCTCTCCCACAGAGGAAAGCCTAATCTGGGATCCTGCCGCAAGCAAATTGATCCCCATCAAAGTCTTCATTCCCTGATTTGTAAAAAGAGCCTCCGTAAAAACACCAAAGTGCAAGATACTTGGCACAAAAGTATTGATAAGAGCAGCAAGAATCAAAGGAACCATCATATTCCCCGCTGGTATTTTCTTTATAAAATTTTTAAACATATGGGCTCCTTTCTACATTTTAAATATCTTTAAATAAATTTATAAAAATAATGATGTAGGATAAATTATCTTCACCCTACATCATCATCATACTTATTCACACTCTTACTATTCTAGCCAATCAGACTAGGAAGAGCTAGTGATATTTGTGGTACAAATGTAACAAGCATCAATACTATAAACATAATTAAATATACATACTTCATGCTGACAGCAAGTTTCTCAAACTTGATATCTGATATGGCAGATCCTAAGAATAGGGTTGCTCCTACTGGAGGTGTTAGAAGGCCAACACCGAGGTTTAGTATAAGCAAAGTACCAAATTGTACAGGGTCAACTCCAATTGATTTGGCAATTGGAAGTAATATTGGTGTTGCTATTAATATTATTGGAGACATATCCATTAGTGTACCTAGAACTAAGAGCAAGATATTAATCATAACTAATATTACGTAAGGATTTGTTGAGAATCCATATATACTAGATGATACTAAGGCAGGTACTTTTAAGTAAGCTAAGAGCCAACCAAAGGCATTTGATGTAGCTATAAGTAGTATTATCATAGCTACTGTCTTAGCAGAGCTTGTTGCCACTTCAAATATATCCTTCATTGTCATTTCTTTATAAATGAATACAGAAACAATAAATGACCAAACACAAGCAAGAGCAGCAGATTCAGTAGCTGTTATGATTCCTGTTGTTACTCCTATAACTACTATAATTATTGAAAATAATCCCCAAAGCGCATCTACAAATGCCTTCCCGAATACTTTGATATCAAATTTTTCTCCTACAGCATAATTGTTTTTCTTGGCAACTATGTAGCTGTAGATCATTAATGCTAATCCAAGTATTACACCTGGCAATATACCTGCTATAAATAAGGCACCAACAGAAATTCCTCCTGCTACCATTGAATAAATTACCATATTATGTGAAGGTGGTATAAGAAGTCCTGTAACAGAGCTTGCCATAGTGATATCAGTAGCAAACTTTTTGTCATAGCCCTTTTTCTCCATCTCTGGAATCATGATTGGTCCAAGTGTTGCAGTACAAGCTGTAGATGATCCAGATACTGCTCCGAATAACATTGATGCGAGGACTGTTACCATTGAAAGTCCTCCTCTCATCCAACCTACTGTAGCATAGGCTAAATCTATAAGTCTTCTCGCAATACCACCCCTGCTCATTATATCTCCCATGAGTATGAAAAATGGAATGGCCATTAATGAGTATGAATTAACTCCAGATATCATGTTTTGGAAGACCATCTCTACAGGAATATCTAGATATATACATGTTACTATTGATGATATACCAATAGAAAGTGCAATTGGAACCCTAATTGTTATCAATACGAAAAATGTAAGTAATAATATAGCTATCGCTAAATTTGTTTGCATAGTTTTACCTCTCTTATAATTGTTGATATTAGAACAATAATTCCAAAAATTGGTACTGCCATGTATATAACACTAGAAGGTAAATTAATACCAGTTACTATGTTGTTGTGACCTAGTCTTACTAGGCTCATTCCTTTAAATACAGCGCAAAATCCGAATATTATCCATAATATATTTGCAAAGTGATCAAGTAGTCTAACTTTCTTTTCACTTATAAAGTTTTCTAATATTGTCATTCTTATGTGTATATCGTTACTTACACCCAAAGCTCCTGATAGCAAGCAGAACCATACCATGATTAGTAAGGCCAAACTTTCACCCCAAGCTGGTGTACTGATAAATAGATTTCTCATAAGAGCAATGTAACTTACCACTAGAACTAGAGATATCAAAAATACTGTAATAATTAAACTAAGTATCTTTTCTGATTTTTGTTTAAAATTATCCATAATTTCTCCTATTTAATCTCAGTAATTTTATCTATTATGTCTTGGTAATCAGCACCATACTTTTCATAAACTGGTTTAACTCTTTGTCTCCATTCTTCAGGATTTTCTGGAGTAACCACGTCTATTCCGCCGTCTTTCAATCCTTGAAGCAATCTTTGCTCCTCTTCTTCTGTGAAAGATTTGTTGTATGATTCTAACTCTTTACCGCATTCTTTTAATAGCTTTTGGTCTTCTTCAGATAATTTTTCCCATGTTCTATCGCTTATTACAAGCATTCCTGGTGAATATGTATGAGCATCAAGAATGAAATTAGGGGCAACTTCGTTGAAGGAATTTGAAACATAGCCTGTTACTGGTTGTTCAGCACCGTCTACAACACCTGTTTGAAGAGAAGTATATAGTTCACCAAAGGATAAAGGTGTTGGGCTTGCTCCCAATGCTTTTACAGTATCTAGTAAGATTGAAGTCTCAGAAACTCTAAGTTTTAATCCTTCAAGATCTTCTGGCTTTTCTATTTTTTTATTTGTTACAAAGAAATGTCTGGCACCCTCTTCTAGATAGCATAGTCCTCTCATTCCAATATTACTATCTACCATATCATCCATAAGCTCACTACCTATAGGGCTATCAAGTACTTTCCACAATTGGTCTCTACTTTCAAATAGATATGGCAAGGCAAATAGGTTCAATTTTTTAGCTCCGAAGTCTCCTACAAAGACAGTATTTGCTCTAAAGATATCCAAAGCGCCCATTTGTACAGCTTGCATTTGGCTTCTTTCATCACCTAATTGTCCAGAAGCATAAACTTCTATGTAGATTCTTCCTTGACTTTTTTCGTAAACGATTTCAGAATACTTGCTTAGCATTTGACCCATAATCGAATCAAGTGAGTTTAATTCACCAGCACTCAAAACTATTTCTGCATTATTGGCTTTATCCGTGTCTATAGTGTCTAGTTTGACATCAGGCTCATTGAAAGAGCCGCATGATGTCAAAGCTATAGTTATGAAGAATAAAGCTAATGTTCTAATTAACTTCTTCATTTTTTCTCCTAATCAATTCTTATATATTTCTCAGCATTGTTAAATGCTATATCTTTTACCATTTGACCCAAGTATTCTTCTTTCCATGGGTATTGACCCTTGGCTACCTTTTCTCCTATGAAGTTACAGAGGATTCTTCTGAAGTATTCGTGTCTTGGGTAGGACAAGAAGCTCCTTGAGTCTGTTAGCATTCCTACGAAGTTTGCAAATACTCCTGTTTGGGCAAACATGGTCATTTGTTTTTGCATGCCGTCTAGATGGTCTGCAAACCACCATGATGTTCCTATTTGTATGTTGGATAGGCCTGTTTCATTTTCTCTGTTAAATGATCCGCCGATAGTAGCTAGTGGATAGTAGTCATTCTCATTAAGGGAGAATAGTAGCATCTTTGGAAGTCCATCTCCACTTTCGAAATCACTAATCAAGTTTGCTAGGTTTTCTGCCCTAAGCTCGTCATTTACTGCGTCATTTCCAACATCTGGGCCGAGTCTATCAAACAAGGCTTTTGAGTTGTCTCTAATGGCTGCTACGTGGATTTCCATAGCCCAATCGCGTTTCTTATACTCTTTAGCTAGGAAGGTTAGAAGAGCTGTTTTGTAGGTTTCTTCTTCTATTATTTCGATTTTTTCTCCCCTTAGTGCCTTTGCAACTATCTCATCTATTTCTTCTTCATCTTTTTTGATATATGGGAAGTACTTAAGGGCATGGTCGCTTGCTGAGCATCCATTTTCTTCAAAGTAGTCTATTCTTTTTTCTAAGGCAGCTTTTATGTCCTTAAAGCTCTTGATATCTACACCAGAAGCAGCTTGAAGATCTTTTATATAGTCTTTGAAGTCTTCTTTTTCGATATTTAGGGCCTTGTCAGGTCTGAAGGCTGGCTTAATTACTACCTTGAAGTCCTCTTCTTTAAGAAGTTTGTGGTATTTCAAGTCATCTACTGGATCGTTTGTTGTACAAACTGCTCTTACATTAGATCTTTCAATTAGCGCTCTTGGTTTGAACTCTTCAGTTTGTAGAAGTTCATTTGTCTTTTTGTATATTTCGTCAGCTGTTTCAGGATTGAGTTCTTCTTTTATTCCAAAAAAGTTATTAAGTTCTAGGGCTGTCCAGTGATATAGTGGATTTCCCAATAGTTTTGGTACTACATAGGCCCATTTATCAAATTTTTCCTTGTCTGATTTTTCTCCTGTGATGTATTCTTCTGATATACCACAAGCCCTCATAACACGCCATTTGTAGTGATCTCCTCCAAGCCAAACTTGAGTAATTGAGTCAAAGTTTTTGTTTTCATAGATTTCTTTTGCCTCCAAATGACAGTGGAAGTCAAATATTGGCATGTCTTTGGCATATTTGTGAAATAGTGTTTTCGCATATTCATTTTGTAAAATAAAATCTTCGTTAATTAATGACATTTATCCTCCTACAAAGTTACTCCGTCTTTAAAGATTGAAATTTCTCTAAAGCCATATTTTTCGTTATTTGTTTCTTTTCCGCTTGCTACTTCCAATAGATATTCTATAAATTCATCTCTTAGTTTCTCAAAGCTTAGGTCTTCTGATATAATCCTACCTGCATCAAAGTCTATCCAATTAGTCTTTTTATTTGCTAGCTCTGTATTTGTTGACATTTTGACTGTTGGAACTATTGATCCAAATGGATTACCTCTACCAGTTGTAAATACTATTAGAGAGCATCCACTAGCAGCTAGGTTGGTGGATGACACTTGGTCATTTCCTGGTCCATTTAAGAGATTTAGGCCCTTGACATGGCTTTGCTCTCCCAAGGCTAGAACATCTACTACTTCCGAACTTCCTCCTTTCTGTATGCATCCCAAGGACTTATCCTCTAGGGTTGAGATTCCTCCATCTTTATTTCCTGGAGATGGGTTTTCATATATATTTTGACCGTGGCTTTTGAAGTATTCTTTGAAGTTATTTATCATACTTACAATATCTTCAAATGTTTCCTTGTCTTTGGCACGGTTCATAAGCAACTTCTCAGCTCCAAACATTTCTGGAACTTCTGTAAGCATTGTTATCGCTCCGTTTTCTACTAATTTATCTGAAGTATAGCCACACAATGGGTTGGCTGTGATTCCAGAAAATCCATCAGAGCCCCCGCATTTGAACCCTACAGTTAATTTAGAAATTGGAAGCGCTTCCCTTTTGAATAAATTTCTATATTCTACAAGCTCATCAATCAAGGACAAGCCTTCTTCGTATTCATCTTCTACTTCTTGGACTGTGAGGAATTTGACTCTTTTTTCGTTGAAAGGTTTTATATATTCTTTAAATTCATCGATTATGTTATTCTCGCAACCTAGGGATACGACAAGGACACCAGCAGCGTTTGGATTTTTGATTAATCCTGCAAGGATTTCCCTAGTCATCTCTAGATCGTCTCCCAATTGGGAACAACCATGGGTGTGGGTTATGGATTGGAAGCTTACATCAGGATATTTTTGCCTTGCCATGTTTACTAGGTTGTTGCATGTTTGATTAATGCAACCAACACCTGGAACTACCCAGACTTCATTCCTAATTCCAGCCCTACCATCTTCTCTAAGATAGCCCATAAATTTAAGTTCATCATCTTTTAGTTCATTGGCTAGATTTACATCTTTCTTATCATATTCATATTCAATAATGTCAGATAGGTTGGTCTTTAGATTGTGGACATGGACCCAGGATCCTTCTTCTATATTTTCTAGGGCGTGACCTATAGGCATTCCGTATTTAATAATATCTTCACCCTTATTAATATTTTTAATGGCGAATTTATGGCCTCTTTTAATATCTTCTTTAAGTTCTAGACCAAATTCTTCGATTTGTTTGCCCTTTTCTAAATCCTTTACGGCTATGGCTACGTTGTCATTTGGATTGATCTTAAGATATGATTTCATATTTCCTCCATGACATCTCTAATTGCCCTAGTTTTAATTTCTTTGTAGTACTTCTTAACTAAGTCTTTGAAGTCTCCCAATTTTTCTAAATCATATTCCCAAATATCACTTTCAAGAACTTCATCTATATAGTTTTCTGATTTTGCCTTTTCGCTGAAAAATTCTAGCAGTTTTTCATCGTCTTGTACAGGATATGATTTTCCATTTTGATCTTTTCCAAAGTATCCTTCTTCATTTTTCTCTATCTCATAAAATCTTATTAGAGCAGCTAAGGAAAAGGCGAAGTGTTTTGGAGCTTTTCCTGTATTATTGTAATAATCAACAATACTTGGCAAGCATCTGGCATTGAATTTAGAAATTGAGTTTAGAGTTATGGATAGGAGCTTATGGTCTACGTATGGATTGTTAAATCTCAAAGCTACTTCTTCTTTAAATTTGATTAAGTCTTCCTTCTTAAGGTCTATAGTTGGTATAACTTCCTCATCTATCAAATCATTTAGGTAAGTGTCGAAGACATTATCTTCCATGAAATCTCTAACTATATCATAACCGTGGATGACAGCGGCAGGAACTGTTGATGTGTGTCCACCGTTTAGGATTCTTACTTTTCTCTTCTTGTAAGGATCTACATTGTCAGTCCATATTACATTGCAAGGAAGATCTTCGAAGGCAAAGTCTTTTGCTTTATCTTTATCGCCTTCTATAACCCATAGGTTGAATAGCTCTGAAAATACTAAGAGTTTGTCCTCATAGTCATTCTCCTTAGAAAACTCTTCTGCCTCATCTGCCGAAGGTCTGCCTGTTACAATCCTATCAACAAGGGTTGATGTGAAATGGCAACTTTCCTTGACCCAGTCCTTGAACTCTTCTTCAAGGCCCCAGTCTTCTATATGTTTATTTACATATTTTTCTAGAAAATATCCATTGTTATCAATTAACTCTACCGGGAAGAAAACCAAACCCTTTTCCTTAGCTCCATCAAATCTCTTGTATCTGAAATATAATAGTTGGGCAACTTTTGCTGGGAAGGAGTCTTGTACCTCATTTTCTTTTAAATCTTCTTTGAGATAAGTAATACCAGCTTCTGTAGTGTTTGAAACCACATATTTCAAGTCTTCACTTTCAACAAAAGCCTTGTAATCCTCGAAAGTTTCGTAAGGATTAATAGCTCTTGATACAGATTTTATTACTCTGTTTTCAATCTTCTTTCCTTCTGGGCTGTTACCTCTCATAGAAAGTGTATATATTCCATCTTGTTCGTTGATAAGATCAGCTAATCCATTAGGAATTGGTTGAACTATTACAACTGATCCTGGATAGGAATATTTCTCATTGGATAAGTCTATCATCCAATCTACGAAAGCTCTAAGGAAGTTACCCTCTCCAAATTGGAGGACAGTTTCCTTAAGATTTCTCTTTTCAACAATTTCATTTATTTTTTTCATCTAACACGTCTCCTTTATAATAAGCTTTGGCTTAATTACATTGTCTTTTTCGACATTTTCTTCATTTATCAGCTTAATCAATGCCTCGACCGCTACCTTGGAGTGATCATAAATCCTGTGGTCTATCGATGATACTTTCTTTTGTGTGTATTCTGTTGCGCTAACATTATCAAATCCAATAATGGCTACATCTTCTGGTATTTTCATCTCGTGAACAGAAAGATATTTATAAACTTTGATGGCAATCGAATCGTTTTCGCATTGGATAGCATCAATATTTTTATCTTTAATAATTTCTAGTAATTCTTCCAAGGAAGTTTCTTCTATGTTAATCTCCAGAAACTCATTTTCTGGGAAATATTTCTTTAGTGAGCTCTCATAGCCTTTTCTTTTCTCATTGTAGGCTCTGTTAGTGATCTTTTGAGTTGCGGAGATGAAAACTGGACTCTTGTAAGAATTTTCTTTCAGGTAATGAAGTGCTTGCTCCATCCCATCTTTTTCATCACAGTATACACTGACCAAATCTTTGGCGTAGTTATTAAGTTGAACTATGGGGATAGTCTTGTTTAATTCATAAGCTACATCAAGAAACTCCTTATCTCCATAATCAGATCCTATAGTTATAATCCCTTCAACTTGTTGTTGCTTTTGAAGCTTTAAGATTCGAATCTTCTCTTCAAGATCTTTGGTTGTATTTGATAAAAGAGAAGTATAGCCGTAAGTCTTTAAAATTTTGTCTACTTCATAGGCCGCTTGGACGTGGAAGTAGTTTCTTATATCTGGAACCATAAGTCCTATAAGCATTGACTTCTTGCTTGCAAGGCTCCTTGCAATATTATTTGGAGAATAGTCTAAGCTTTCAATCACGCTTTCAACTTTCTTCCTTGTTTTCTCACTCACACTTCCTGTATTATTCATAACCCTAGAAACAGTTGAGATCGAAACATTGGCCTTTTTTGCTATATCGTAAATATTAATAAAATCACCATCTTTCAAATTAGAAGCGCTTCCCATAAGTCTAAAAGTATATTAAAATTTATTTTGATTTCACTATTTTAGAAAATTCATTTTAGAAAGCGCTTCCTTTATGCTTGTTATAAATATATCATTATATTTATATCTTGTCAAACATTTTCCTTAAAAATTAATTGATTAGCTAATTTTCCGATTAAATAGACATTCAACTATCAAATACTATCTTCTTGATTAAAGAAAGTATTTGCTAGCTATAATAAAATCAGAAACTAAGGATGAATTTAATATTTACGACATCTAAATATTAGAAAATCACAAATCTTAACTTGCTTTGAAATAAGATAAGATCCTTTATATGTCTCACTTATCATCTCTATCTATTGTTTTACAATTAGGAAGTATCCTATCTTTGAACCCTACCAGATGCGTCTCCACCTACTAGGTTTTCTACTTCTTCTCTTGACATGTGGTTGAAGTCTCCCTTGATCGTGTGTTTTAGAGCACTTGCTGCAACGCCAAAGTCTAGGGCGTCTGCAGGGCTTTTTCCGTCTAGGAGTCCTGTGATTAGACCTGCTGCGAAGCTGTCTCCGCC
>JAQEDR010000016.1 GCA_027669155.1 Peptoniphilaceae bacterium AM52-5BH
CACGAACTTAGTTTGCTTTAGGTGTCGCGATATTATTTGCAATTCATCATTTATAAAAAGAAAGGAAGATTATGAATATAGAAGAAGCAAAAAAAGAAAAGCTCGATAGTATAGTCAAAGATCTCCTCAAAGAGAAATTTGTCCTAGCATTTTCTGGAGGAGTCGACTCATCTTTAATCTTAAAGCTTGCAAGTATGTATAGAAAAGAGAAAAACGATGTCGTAGCCATAATGTATAACACAAATACTACACCAGACGGAGACTTAGAAAACTCCCAAAACTTGGCAGATGAGATGGATGTCGACCTAAGAGTTGTAGATATCGACGTATTCGACAACGAGTATATAAAACACAACACCATAGACAGATGCTATCATTGCAAGAGCTTTCTGTTCGAAGAAGCCTTCAAGCTAAAAGATGAACTCGGCTACAAATACGTAGTAGATGGATCAAATCTCGATGACTACAAGGTCTTTAGACCAGGAGTGAGAGCCCTTAACGATAAGGGAGTTGTAAGTCCCTTGAAGGAAGCAGGCTTTACTAAGGATATGGTAAGGGCCTATGCCAAAGAGCTAAACTTATCAGTATACAAGAGACCTTCTGCCCCATGTCTTGCGACTAGATTTCCATACAATGAATTGATTGATAAGGATAAATTCGAAGCAATTAATAAGGCAGAAATCTATCTAAAAGATCTGGGTCTAGAAAATGTCCGTGTAAGAGTCTATGGAGATAATACTAGAATCGAAGTCGATAGGAAGGATTTTGATACAGTCTTCAGTAAGGTAGATGAAATTGTCGCAAAACTTAAAGATTTTGGCTTTAAATATGTAAATCTTGACCTAGAAGGCTACAGGTCTGGGTCAATGGATGAGGTAATAGAAAAGGAAGATAAGCTTAAGCTTAATCCATGGTTAGATCATGAATGATAAAGAATTTTTAGAAAATATTAAAAACGGCAAGATGACAATTGATGAGGGCCTAGCCTATCTTAAGGACTTTAATTTTAAAGATATAGATATAGCAAAGCTCGACTTTCAAAGAAAAAATAGGAGGGGCTTTCCTGAAACAATCTTCTGCCAGGGCAAGGAGGACTTTGCCTTGGTGGAAATCTTCAAGGCCTTTGCCGAAAGAAGTGACTCAGTAATAGGTACTAGGGCAACTAAGGACCAATACGAGCTTGTAAAAAGGGAAATCCCTCAAGCAAAATACGACCCTACAGGAAGGATTATCTCCCTAGAATATGAAAGCCTTCCTCAGATTGGAAATATTGCCATTTGCACAGGAGGAACTGCAGATCTTTTCGTCGCAGAAGAAGCTGCCCTTACGGCGGAGTTTTTTGGGGCTAAGGTTAGCCGCTTTTACGATGTTGGAGTATCAGGACTACACAGGATGTTAAATAAAATCGACGAGATTAAGAAAGCTAATGTAATAATTGCTATAGCCGGTATGGAAGGAGCACTTGCCACTGTCCTTGCAGGCCTTGTCGATAAGCCAATCATAGCAGTACCAACTTCTGTGGGATACGGGGCAAGCTTTAATGGTATATCTGCTCTACTTACCATGCTTTCAACCTGCGCTGAGGGAATTTCTGTAGTAAATATTGACAATGGCTACGGAGCAGCCTACGCTGCCTGCCAAATAAATAAACTAATAGAGGAGAAATAAATGGACTTATATTTTGAAATGTATTCGGGAATAGCTGGAGATATGACAATTGGAGCTCTCCTAGACCTTGGGGCTAGCAAGGAAAAGCTAGTAGAAGCAATCGATTCCCTTGGGATTGATGGCTACAAACTTGTCTTTGACAGAGCCTTAAAAAGCGGAATCGACGCCTATAACTTCGATGTAATCTTAGAAAGTGAGAATCATGACGAAGATCACGACCATGAAATTCATGACCACCATCACCACGAAGACCACGGCCATAATCATGACCATAGTCACGATCACAATCATGAACACAGCCACGATCACCACCATCATCATGATCATCACCATAATCACGACCATAGCCACCACTCTCACAGCCATGTTCACAGAAATATCTCTGATATAGAAAAGATAATCAATGGATCAGACGTCCTTTCAGAAAAAGCAAAGAAAGACGCCCTAGGAATTTTTGATATCATAGGAGAAGCTGAGTCCAAAGCCCACGGCATAGATAAAAGCGAAGTCCACTTCCACGAAGTAGGAGCTATCGATTCTATCATAGATATAGTAGGAGTAACAGTTCTTCTAGAAGACTTAGGTGTAGAAAACATCTACTTCTCCAAGCTCTTTGAAGGATGCGGTATGCAAAAATGTGCCCATGGCTATATGCCAATCCCAGTTCCTGCAGTAGCAAATATCTTAAGAGATTCAAATATAAGCCTCAATATCATAGACGATTATGGCGAACACGTAACTCCAACCGGAGCTGCTATAGTTAAATATTTCTCGACAGGAGAGACAATCAAGGAATTTGCAATCAAGAAAATCGGCCTCGGTGCAGGCAACAAGGATTTTGAGAAGTCTACCAATATCCTAAGAGTTATGGAGATAGAAAATCCTAAAAAAAAAGCCTAATCTTAGCTGAGACAAACATAGACGATACAACAGGGGAAGTTTTGGGCTTTGTGATGGATAAATTAATGGAAGTTGCTAGGGACTCTTTCTACACTCCAATTTTCATGAAGAAAAACCGTCCTGCCTACAAGCTTTCCGTCCTTTGTGATAGGGAAAATATCGAAGAAGTCGAAAATATAATATTTTCTAACACGACCTCAATCGGTCTTAGAAAAATAGAAGTCGAAAGGTCAATCCTTGATAGAGAGATGATTACAATAGATCATGACGGTCTAAAGCTTTTCTTTAAGAAAGTCTATCACAAGGATTCTTCCTACATATATCCAGAATATCAGTCAGCCAAAGACTTGGCGGAGAAAAAAAATATATCGATCAAAGAATCTTTTGAAAAGATGAAATCAATTTATGGAGAAAAATATGAAAATTAAATTAAGAAACATAGGTCTTATGATAATCTTCCTCCTAGTCCTTGCCTCTTGTGGAGGAAATAAGGCAGCGGAAGAAAAAGTAGAGACTAAGGTAGAAAACAGAAAAAGCACAGAAGATAAGAGTGAGGCCAAACTTGTAATTGAAGATGTCCTAGGACGAAAGGTGGAGCTTGATAAGCCAATGGATAAGGTCATAATCCAAGGCTCAGGTTCTGGTGGTCCATTTATGACTATGATGTATCTAGATAAGGAGAATTTCTATAAGAAAATCGCCGCCATGGATGATGGTATAAAACTTCACAGAAATGACCTCTATCAAAGGCTAGTAGACAAAATCCCAGAACTTGATAATATCAAAAGAGTAAGTAACTTCGCTGATAACGACTTTTCCCTAGAAGAGCTCCTATCTATAGACGCTGATGGAATCATCGCTCCCGTTTCCTATAAGGCCCAACTAGATACAATCGAAGATAAGATAGGCATACCGATACTCTATGTAGACTACCACAACCAAGACTTCGACGATCATCTAAAGTCTACCGAAATAATAGCCAAAGCTACAGGGCTTGATAAAAATCTCGACAAGCTAAACGGTTTCTACAAGGAAAAGATTGACTCAATGAAAGAAAGACTTGAGGATGTAAGTAATAAACCAAAGGTCTATCTAGAGCATGGATATGAGGGAGAACACGCCTACGGTAACTCATACGGCAACGAAATGATGTGGGGTAAGATTATAAACGATGCTGGCGGATACAATCTTACAGGAGATGTACTCGGAGAAAAGGAAGCGACTCCAGTTTCTGAGGAGTTTGTCCTATCCCAAGATCCTGATATGATTTTCATCACTGGAGCAGAATGGATAGAAAAACCTGAGTCAATGAAGATGGGCTTTGGAATTAGCCCGGAGGATGTAAGCAAAAAGATTGATAAATACAAGATACGAAACGGTTGGAAAGATTTGACCGCAATGAAGGAAAAAAATGTCTATGTCATAGGGCAAAACTTAGCAAGGGACATGTGCGACTTCTACGCCTACGAGACTCTCGCCAAGACCTTTCACCCAGAGCTTTTCGAAGATGTGGACCCAGAGGCTGATATGAAAGATTTTTACGAAAACTTCATGCCTATAGAATATCAAGGAACTTGGTTTAGCAAATATGAGTAAGAATAAGAAGATTCTTATCCTAAGCTTTATCTGTCTTCTTGTATGTATCATAGACCTTTTCATTGGAGTAGGAGAACTTGTCCCAAAAGACCTCCTAAGCCTGAATGACCTTCAAAAAACTATTCTTTTTAAGATCAGAATGCCAGAGATGCTAACAGCCCTAGTGCTCGGCATGATTTTGGGCCTTGCTGGGGCTTGTATGCAGACTATCCTAGACAATCCCCTAGCAAGTCCCTTTACCCTAGGGGTCTCCTCAGCTGCAGGCTTTGGGGCCTCCCTCTTTCTCCTATTAGGTATATCGATTAATTTTATAGCCTTCGGGGCCATAGGTTTTGCCCTTATAGCTATAATCTTTGTCTATATAATATCTAGGAGAAACTTCGCCCACACAAACTCTATGATCCTTGCTGGAATTGCAGTCAAATTCTTCTTTGACTCGCTTACAAGTCTTATGCAATACATATCCACAGACGAAACCCTAGCATCAATTGTATTTTGGCTCTTCGGTTCTGTTTCAAACACGAACCCTAAGCAAATAATGATTCTTTTCTTCTCCTTTGTCCTCGCCTTTGTCCTAATTATCAAAGACAGTCACAAGCTTACTAGCTTGAGGTTTGGAGAAGATAGGGCGAAAAGTCTGGGAGTGGATGTCAAAAGGCTAAAGATTAAGACCTTTATGATAGTTTCTATTCTTTCCTCAATTGGGGTAAGCTTTGCAGGAGTAATAGGATTTATAGGCGTTATTGCCCCACATTTAGCGAGGAAAATCCTAGGAGAGGACCAAAGATATTATCTTATAGGATCGAGCCTTATAGGGGCGATTCTTTTGGTATTTTCATCAGGCCTATCCAAGATTGTAAAACCTGGAGCCATCCTTCCTATAGGAATCATAGCAAGTCTCGTTGGACTTCCTTTGATATTTATATTCTTTTTTGGAGGCAAAAATGATTGAAGCTAAAAACTTAACAATCTCCTACGACAAGAAAGTAATAGATAATATTTCCTTTAAGATAGAAGAAGGTAAGGTAAATATCCTCATGGGAAGAAACGGATCAGGCAAATCGACTATCCTAAATGCTATAAGCGGAATCAAAAGTTACGAGGGTGAGATAAAAACAGACGGAAAAGTTTCCTATCTTAATCAAAATATCAATTCTAAGGCAAAATTTACAGTCTTCGAGACTATATTGCTTGGCAAGGTAGCTGATCTTTCTCTAAGAATAACTAAGAACGATAAAAAAGATGTCGAAAAAATATTAGACCTATTAGATATAAGAGAGTACAAGGATAAGTGTATAAATAGATTGTCAGGTGGAGAAGTACAGAAGGTCTTTATAGGCCAGGCCCTAGTCGCAAATCCCAAAATCCTCCTTCTAGACGAACCAGTAAGTGCCCTAGATCTCAAAAACCAGTACGACATAATGAGAATAATAAAGGATTTGACAGAAAAATTAAATCTTACTACATTAATAAGCCTCCACCAAATCGCCCTAATAGAAAAATTCGCCGATAATATCATCCTAATCGATAATAATAAAATCTACAGACAGGGTCCATCAAAGGAAGTTATGGATGAAGTGATGTTTAGAGATATATTCGAAATGGAGACAGATATTAGGGATTTTGATGGAAATAGGCATATATATTTCAAGTAAAAAATCGGGCATACAACCCGATTTTTTTTGCCTATTTTTAATTTTATAAAAGTATCAAAGAAAACATATGGGCTGCAAAGCCTGCGCATAGGCCTCCTATGGTGTGGGAAAGAATTGCTGAACTTGTCATCTCCTTTGTATTTAGGGCATCCATCATAGCTATATGGGTTGATAGGTAGCCTGACCAACACATGCACATGGCAGTAAATACAGCTATATCATTTCCCGAAAGGCTTACTCCTTGCGCAAATTCCTTCACCAAACCTATAGCAGCTCCTGCAGAACCTAGGGCTGTTATTGGCACTGCTATGAAGGAGTCACTTGAAAAACCAAAGATTGGGCTTAGGATAAGGGATAATTTTTCTCCAAGCCAAGGAAGAAAGGCAACTCCCTGACCTATTTCTCCCGTATAGCCAGAAGCTGGCATAGGATTTGTTAGAAGCATCACCATAGTACAAATTGTGATTACTCCAGGGATAATGGCAACTCCCATATCGACACCACGCTTGCCACCATAAAGGATAGCTTCAATAGCACGAGATCCAAAAGACCCTTCCCTTACCATCCTTGATCCTTCAGGTATGCTTTCTACATTCTTAACTTCTACCATCTCTTCCGTTCCGTAGTATTTCTTGGTAAATCTTAACATTATCCTAACCGATATTATTGAACCTACAACTGCTCCTAGATTTCCAATAAGAGCAGCCTTGACAGCTCCTTCTACAGGAAGAGAGAACATAGTTGTTGTTACAATAAGACCCATACCAAAGGAAGTTCCGAGATTGCATAGGGCTGGCATTTGAAACTTCCTAAAATATTTTTTGAAATTATCTTCATCGGCCAGGGTGAGTATGGCAGGATTATCTGACAGATAGCAGTTTAGTATGCCCAACGAAGAGGCACCAGGTAGATTGTAGATGGGTTTCATAATCTTAGATAAGAGAATATCGACCAAGGCAATAAAACCAAATTCAGAAAAAAGACTGGATAGGGCCCCTGCTATTACAGAGATACCCATTATGTAAAAACAAGTATCCATCAGTAGCCTATAGGCCGTATTCATTATGGTCGATAGCATATTGCTTGGCCCCATAATATGGCCAATCCAAGAAAAGATTCCAAAAAACACTATTATAAAGATGAAATTTTCTAAACTTATATTTTTCTTATAGCTTCTATTCATGATTATTCCCCTTTATTTATAAGTAATTCCGATAATTATATACCGACTTCCTAATTAAATCATATAATTTTAAGAGATTTTAGTCAATCATTATAGGATAATAAATTATTTATATCTCACTATCAAATATTTCCTTATAAATATCGACATATCTACTTTAAGATTAGATAAACTATGTTCTACTTAAGTCCATATATTTCTTTAATCTATAAGTTAAACACAAATTTAAGAAATCTCCCAAACTATTATAAATTTACCCATAGAAAAAGCTCCAAGCAAAGCCTGGAGCAAAAGACATTATTCTAAAGAATCGTCGTCTGATTCTATAGAATCTTCATTTATATTTTCTTTTTTATCTTCGGTAGATTCATCACTTTCGTGATTCTCTAGATTATTGACATCTACATCTGTATTTTCACTTATATCGCTAGAGTCTGTCTCTATTGCCTTCTTGATTAGGATTTCCATAAACTGATCACCTGTTATGGTCTCCTCTTTTAGCAAGAAGTCTGATATTTCGTGAAGTTTATCTATATTATCCTTAAGGATTTCTATAGCTCTCATATGAGCCTGAGCGATGATTTTAGCAACTTTTTCGTCTATCTTGTTGCCTGTACCATCAGATACTATCATAGACCTTTGGCCACCTAGGTATCTTCCTTGGATTTGTTCAAGTTGCATGAAGTCAAATTCATCATCCATACCGTATATGGTAACCATGTTTCTAGCCATAGCAGTAGCTCTTTCTATATCATTTGAAGCTCCAGTTGTCTTGGTGTTAAATATCAACTCTTCAGCCGATCTACCACCTGCAAAGGTCACTATTTCATCGAATAGCTCTTGCTTGGTCATGATATATTTCTCGTCCTTATCAACAGTCATAGTATAACCTAGGGCTCCACCAGTTCTTGGCACTATGGTAATCTTGGTTACCGGAGTCTTTTGGGTTTGGATGGCCGCTACTAGGGCGTGACCTACTTCGTGGTAGGCTATGATTTTCTTTTGATCATCGCTAATTACAGCGTTTTTCTTTTGTTGACCTGCTATTACGGTCTCGATTGATTCTTCGAGGTCTTCTTGGGTAAGCTTGTTACGGCCTTCTCTTACTGCACGAAGGGCTCCTTCGTTTACGATATTTGCAAGATCTGCACCGCTTGTACCCGCAGTTCTCTTGGCGATTTCTTCGTAGTCGATATCGTCTTCTCTTTTGATATTTTTGGCGTGAACTTTAAGGATATCTTCACGGCCCTTAAGGTCTGGTAGTTCTACTTGAACTTGTCTATCGAAACGACCTGGTCTGGTAAGGGCTGGGTCTAGGATCTCTGGTCTGTTGGTTGCTGCAAGAAGGACAACTCCTTCAGTCGCATCAAATCCATCCATCTCGTTTAGAAGTTGGTTTAGGGTTTGTTCACGTTCATCATTTCCAGAATATCCACTTACGTCACGCTTTTTACCTATAGCGTCGATCTCATCAATAAATACTATACAAGGTGCTTTTTCCTTGGCTTGTTTAAAGAGGTCACGGACCTTACTTGCACCCATACCTACGAACATTTCCACAAATTCTGAACCTGAAATTGAGAAAAATGGCACGTTAGCTTCACCTGCTACGGCCTGGGCCATTAGGGTCTTACCTGTTCCTGGAGGTCCTACTAAAAGCACTCCCTTTGGAACCTTAGCTCCTATTTCCTTGTATTTTCCTGGATTGTGGAGGAAGTCTACTATCTCACTGAGTGAGTCTTTGGCTTCTTCTTGACCTGCAACGTCCTTGAAGGTCTTTCCAGTCTTATTCTCTACATAGATTTTGGCGTTGGACTTACCGAAGTTCATGAAGTCTCCGCCACCACGACCCCCCATGGTCTTTGTAAGAGATCTTGAGGCAAAATAGAATATTACCCAGATGAAAACTAGGGGCAATATACTTGTTAGGAATAAGGAAAGATAAGGGTTCATTCTCGTTTCAATTTCTTGGGAGAATATTAACTTATCATTTCTTTCTTTTGCCTTAAGAAGTCTATCTGTAAGGTCTGTGTCTTGCCATAGACCTGTTTCATAGGCATTTTCATCCCCATCTACCTTGGCCTTGAAGGTATATTTTTGATCATCCTTAGATACTTCTGTAACTTGATCATTTTCGATCATTTCAACAAATTGGCTGTAGGATACTTCTTTTACATCTGTCTCCTGAGCTATCGGGTTTAGCGCAAATCGTATCACTACAAATAATACTATAGCAACCAACCAATAATATAATAGAGGTTTTTTGCTTGGATTTTTCTTAGCCATCTAATCCACTCCTATATATATATTTATCGAGCAGTATTTCTAGAGCTTCTAATTCATCAACTATGGTTTGTAAGTTTACATCTATTCCATCTTCTGGAATATCTTCCTTTATTTTTTGGAAGTAGTTATCTACCATCTTTGCTGCTTTTTCTCCATCTTTTGTAAGCATCACATTAACTACTCTCTCGTCTTCTTCGCTTCTTGTCCTATTTACAAAGCCTTGCTTTTCAAGTCTCTTGCAAATATTAGAAATATTACCTCCGGTTATGCCTATGGCCTTACCGAGGCTACCGATAGATACTGCCTTATCCCTATTTGAATAAAGGGTAATTATCATCTTTAGCTGAAGAGGGGTTATACTTAATTCATTTGCAGTATCTTGCAGTAATAAGTCGATTTTATGTGAAATTTCTCTAATCATAGAGAATATGGAATTATTAAATTCAAAAAAATCTATATGCTTTGTTGCCATATCTCCTCCTAAATGTAGTATATTATTATTTTACATATAAGTTAAATTTTTTCAATAAAACTTATTTATGCTTTACATATATTTCATACATATTTCAATATTTCGAAGAGTTTTGGCTTAATCGTAGTACCTTTTCATCCAAATATGTTCTATTCCACCATCATCAAAAACTTCTCCTTCTCTATGAAAACCAAAGGATGCATAATAGTCAGAGACGTATTCTTGAGCATTTATTCTAACTTCTTTGGCATCAAGCTCCTTGTCTATATAATCCATAACTTCTGTAAGAAGTTTTCTAGCTAGAGATTTTCCTCTGAAGTTCCTGTGGGTAACTACTCTTGATATTTGATATATTTTGTTTTTTTCATCGATCTTATGTATCCTCATGTAGCAAACTACCGAATATCCTTCTTTGATAAAGGCGTGATCTGCTATATAATCCATTGCATCGAGATTTCTCATATCCATTGATTGTTCATGAATAAAGATGTCGTTTCTTAGTTGGGCTATTTGGTATATTTCATCTCTTTCTAACTCTTCAAATTTCTTTATTTCAACCATAGGCTTCCTTTCTTTTATTTTTCTATTTGGACTTTATTTTTGTAATATACCTTACTGCTTCTAAGCTTGCAATTTGCCCCTGACCTACTGCCCTCATTATTTGATAGGGACTTCCTGTAACATCTCCTGCCGCAAAAAGACCCGCAATATTTGTCGCCATATTTGAGTCTACTTCTATGTGATTGTCTATCATCTTTACTGATGGAACTAGTCTTTGGGCCTTGGATGAATCTTTAATTATGAAAAATCCATCAGCCTCAATTTTTTTGCCAGACTTAAACTCCAAAACATTGGCCCTATCACTTCCAGTAAAGCCTAGGGGAATTTCTCCTTCTATTAGGTTTATAGCAGGATCTAGGTCTATATCCTTCTTATACATATTGACAAAGCTAAGTTTACCTACAATTTCTGCCGTAAAGTTAGCTTCTGCAACACTTTCTTCATTGTAGCCAATAAGGACAACTTCCTTTCCCTTGTATAAGGCTGCATCACAGGTTGCACAATAACTTACTCCCTTAGCAAAAAATTCCTCTTCGCCTGCTAGGTCTTTTTTTAGCTCTATTCCTGTTGCTAATATTACTGCGACTGCTTCGATCATTTCTCCCGATTTAAGCATTAGAGCATGGTAGTCTCCCATAGCGTAGACAGTTTGGACTCTTTCGTCACTAAAAGTTATTTCATAATCCTTTAGGGAGTCCTTAAATCTCTGATTTAGCTCACTCCCACTTATATCCCCAAAGCCTAGGTAGTTTTTGATAGATTCGCTCTTGGTAAGCTTAGGAGAATCCTTGCCAAAGATTATTACTGACTTATTTCTGATTTTTGCATTTAAAGCGGCGCTAAGTCCTGCTGGACCTGCGCCGATTATTGCTAGATCATATCTCATTACTTATATTGTTCCATTTTTTCTACTATAACTTCTCTAGATTGGAAACCTACTAGGGTATCCTTTAGGACTCCATCCTTAAAAATCATAAGAGAAGGAACTGCATTTACATTGTATTGGCCTGCTATATCCTCTGACTCATCGACGTCTACGTTATATATTGTATAATCACCCTCAAGTCCCTCAAGAACTGGTCCTTGCATCTTGCATGGTCCACACCATGTAGCCGAAAAGTCTACCAAAATTAGACCCTTGCCGTTTTCTACTTCAGTTCTAAATTCATTAGAGTTTAATCTTTTCATACTATCTCCTTTGTTCTACTAATCCTGAAACTTCACTTACAGGCAGAGAATATATAATTCCATTTCCTTCCTTGTCAAGTTCCATCTCCTTATATATTTTACCCCTAATAGCATCTTCTAATTCTTTTTTTATTAGCATTATTACTATATCTTTTTCAGGTTCAATATTCATATTCAAAAATATAGGGCTTTTAACATTTTCTGCAGATCCCCTTCCATGGACAAGAGTTGCTCCACGTGCTCCGTTATCTTGGGCGATGTGAACTGCTCTTTGACCCTCATGTCTGTCAACTATTACATATAGACATACGTAATCCATCATATAATCCTTTCTATCAAGCGACGTTCCAAAAGCTATGCCTGTATTTACATCTTCTAACTTATCTTTAATTTTATCAAATAAAACATCAGTTTTCTTCTCATCGAATAAGGCTGTTACTATTTCCTTTTTTGTCTTGTCTATGTGAAGTTTACTCAAAATTTTATTAGGGGCAGTCCCTTCGCCATAAAAGCAGGATATTCCAAAGGCTCCCTCTTCTTTTAGGACCTTCATGAAATGGCTTCCCTTACCCCTCGGTAAAATTATTCTTATATATTGCATTATCTTTCTCCCTTAAATAAAGCTCCTAGTATCATTATAGTTATTACAGGCATCATAGCTATGAAGGCTATTACTCCGAAACCATCAGCTATATTTCCAGCAACTCCTTGGAAGAAGGCTAGGATAAAGGTCGCAGTCATCGGTCCTGATGCCACTCCTCCTGAGTCAAAGGCTATTCCTACAAAGATTTGTGGAACTCTTCTTTAAAGAATCAAAGATATCATAAATCCCGGTACTATGACCATCCATAGAGCAAATCCCTCGATTTTGATTCTAAAGATAGCAAGCATCACTGCAAAGGCTACCCCTATGGATAGGGCTCTTAGGATAAGCTTTCTAGGAATAGAACCTCCCGTAACATCTTCAACCTGTTCGGATAAGACCGCTACTGCAGGTTCTGCAAGAACAACCAAAAGTCCTAATACAAAGGCTATTAGAGGAAGAAACTTAGAATCAGATAGGGCTTTTCCCATAACTCTTGCAAGCTCCATAAATCCTCCCTCTACAGATGTTAGAAAAAGTATGAGCCCTATATAGCTATAAAGTAGTCCAATAAATATTTCCTTAAGTTCATCTTTACTAAGCTTAAAATATTTATAATTCATTAGATAAAATACAAGAGTAATTGGAATTATAGCAAAGGAAACGTTGGTAATTGCACTTAATAAGGCTGAGCTGTGCCCTCCTTCTGCAATTTCCACATTTGTATTTCCAATTGATAAACTCATTAAAATTCCTGCTATAATGGGTCCAGCCGAAGCAATCCCTACAAGTCCAAAGGAATCATCTTCTGACATATCACCCTTTAGGGAGGCAACACCTAGTCCTAAGGATATGATAAAGGAGTGGTCATTGCTCCTGTAGTAGCCCCTGATGCGTCAAAAGCTATGGCATGGCCAAAGTTATCAGCAAATATCATAAATATGAATATGATAGAGTATATACCTATCATCAAGCTCGATAGTTTAATCTCCTTAAATATTCTGAAAAGTCCAATAGAAATCATAATCCCAACGCCAAGTGATATTATCATAACTATAAGTTGAGGAGAAAGTCCAACCGCACTAGTTATCTCATTGGCAAGTATCAACAGATCTGGCTCTGCAACAGATATTATAAATCCAATAAATACACCAAAATAATAACTAAGATAATCGAATTAAATCTTGCGAGAAACTCTCCCATTATCGCTCCTATTTTTGATATAGACATCTCCACGCCTGTCAAAAATACCGCAAGTCCCAATATTACCCCTACACATCCTAAGAGAAAATTAACTAGTAATTTGCTCTCTACTCCTACAAAGAAATTAAGGATTAAAACTAGAAGGGCTATCGGAACAACTGCCTTCACATTGTTTTTTATTTCTTCAAAAATATATTACTCACCCCATTTTTATTTAAAGAAAAAGAGGCAATCAAAGGACTGTCTCTTCTTCATAATAGCTTATTAATTTACAGCTTGAGATGCTGTGATAATTGCTATTTCGTACACGTCTTCTTCAGAACAACCTCTTGAAAGGTCGTTTACTGGTGCGTTAAGACCTTGTAGTATTGGGCCTAATGCCTTGTATCCACCAAGTCTTTGTGCTATCTTATATCCAATATTTCCTGCTTGTAGGTCTGGGAAGATGAATACATTACACTTACCAGCTACATCAGATTCTGGAGCCTTTTGAGCTGCTGTTTTTGGATCGATTGCTGCATCGAATTGGATTTCACCTTCAACCCTTAATTCTGGATCAAGCTCTAGAGCTCTTTGTTTAGCCTTAGCTACCTTTGTAGCTAAATCGTGGTGAGCTGAGCCGTGAGTTGAGAATGATAATAATGCTACATATGGGTCCATACCAAAAGATTTAGCACTTTTTGCAGTTTCAACAGCTACTTCTGCAAGCTCATCAGATTCTAGAGTAATATTTACAGCTGTATCTGCAAATACTAATTGATTTCCATCTGGTCCAATCATCACCATAACTCCTGATACTCTATTAACACCAGGTTTTGTTCTAATAATTTGAAGAGCTGGTCTAATTGTATCTCCTGTAGTATGAATCGCACCAGATACCATTCCGTCAGCATAGCCTGCCTTAACTAGCAAAACTCCAAAATAGTTTACGTTTGTTTTAAGCAAGAATTCAGCTTCTTCTTTTGAAGTCTTACCTCTTCTTGCTTCAACGAAAACATCAACTAATTTATCGAAATCTTCGAAGTATTGTGGGTTAATGATTTGTAAATCACCAAGTTTTAGACCTTCTTTGTCAGCAGTTTTTTGGATCTCTCCTTGATCTCCCAAAACTATTGGTGTAAGAAGTCCTTCTTCCTTATGTCTTAATGCAGCTGCTAGAATTCTTGGATCGCTACCTTCTGGTAAAACGATTTTTATATCCTTGCCTTCTATGGTTTTTCTTGCGTTTTCTAGTATACCTTTTGGCATTTAGTCCTCCTATTTTTTATTTCTATAATATAACTATACCCATTAAATTTCAAACGTAAGCTTAGTTATTTTATTAACTTTTTGCTTTATTTAATGCTTCTAGCTCATTCGTAGCTAGGTCTTTATCGCTTACTCCGTTAACAATTTCCTTTAGGTAAACTGTGGAGCCTTCGTGCGAATAAAGACTAGTCAAAATTATACCATTATGGAAATTATCAAGCAAACATAAGCTAAAAGATAAGCTTCCAGTTTGTCCATCGAAGGCATCGAAGTTTACAACAGCCATATTGCTTACTGCTCCCATAGTAGTGTCCTTAGCTTCGATTGCTCTTTGGTCTATTGTCCTAATTTCCTTATTTGAATTTTCTATTCTCTCGTTAATTGATACTAAAAGTTCCTCTAAGTTAACGTCTGTATTGTTTCCTCTTAGCAGATGGTCATATCTTTGCTTTTGCCTTCTTATCCTATTATTCATAGACATGATAAAGGCAAATTCAACCACAACTAAGACGAATAATATCCCTATAAATATTCCTGTCATTATTTCCTTCCTTCGATAATTTCAACATTATTTTGATACAAATTTTCACATTTTTCTAAAACAGACTCATAGTCATAAGTCTCTTTGGTATATTTAAGATTAACTTCTATAGTTGGCATGGCAGATCTTATGGCTTCTTTTAAGAGATTATTAGCAATAATGCCATCAGATAAATTCTTACCTCTTTTTAGGATGTCAGAAAATTGATCTAGAGCTTTTAGAGAAATATCTACCATCTCTATCTGGGGCTTTGCTGCTGCTATAAAGTATTTTTCTTCAAAGTTTTTCTTCTTTATCTCTGCAATCAACTTTTTGGTCGCATCAACATCTTCTTGGATAAGTTCTGTAAGTCTTTCACTAATGAATGTTTCACATGAAACATCGCCCATCATATTAATAAGATTGACTGCCATATTAGCCACAAGTATAACAACTGCCCCTCCTCCTGGATTCGGTCTCATATTTTTAATCTCTGAAAGGAGCTTTTCTACACTCATGTCAATTATCTTCATCGCCAAGTCTCCAATAGATGTTTTCTATATCATCAACCGTAAAGCAATCTATGATCAATTTGTAGGTCTTTCCTGTTTTATCTATCTTTACCTTAGAACCCACTTTTTCCATAAATTTCTCCTCATAATCTTCTAAGAGGATTTTATCTATATCGCTTAGTCCCTTAGTTATTGCCTTCTCTTCCGAATTTTTCTTCTTACTAATTTTCTCTGCATCTCTTACATTGATTTTTTTGTTTATAAAATCATCAAGAGTTTTCTTTCTCTCATCTTCATCTTTTATAGATAGTAGGGTCCTAGCTTGAGAGGCAGAAATTTTCCTAGCAGCTAAAGCATCAGTTTCTTCTTGGTTTAATTTCAAAAGTCTTATAGTATTAGCTATATAAGACCTAGACTTACCCATAGACTTTGCTATTTCTTCCTGAGTCATAGAAAAATCATCCATAAGTTTCTTATAAGCCTCGGCCTCTTCAAGAGCACTTAAGTCCTCTCTTTGGATATTTTCTACTAAAGAAAGGATATCAATATCTTTTTGATCAAAATCTCTAACTATAGCGTCAATTTTCTTAAGGCCAGCTTGAATACTTGCCCTATACCTTCTCTCACCTGCTATAATTTCGTATTTTCCATTATTTTTGCTTAGTACAATAGGATTTAATAGACCATATTCCCTTATAGACTCAGCGAGTTCTTCAATATTTTCAAAATTTTTCCTTGGCTGATCGCTTCTCGCTTCTATTAGATCTATATCTATTTTTTCTATACTAGTAATGCCTTCTTCTACTTCAGGTATGAGAGCCGATAGGCCTCTGCCTAAGTTTTTTCTTCCTGTCATATTAATCACCTATCAATTCTTGGGCGAGCATCTTGTAAGCTGTGGCGCCCTTTGACCTTTCCTCATATTCTATGACAGACTTGCCATATGATGGAGCTTCTGCTAGTCTTACATTTCTTGGAATCATCGTCTTAAATACCTTGTTTTTGAAATATGATTTTACCTCTTCGACTACCTCATAGGATAAATTTGTCCTCTTATCAAACATAGTCAATAGAACTCCTTCTATTTCAAGCTTCTTGTTCAAGGAATCCTTAACGAGCTTATATGTATTCATCAACTCGCTTACACCTTCTAAAGCATAGTATTCTGTCTGAATAGGAATTATTATAGAATCACTAGCTACTAGAGCGTTTATTGATAGAAGTCCCAAGCTTGGTGGACAGTCGATTAAAACAAAGTCATATTCTTCTTCAAATCTTTCTACTATTTCCTTTAGGACTTCTGTTCTTGAAACTGGGTCAAGACTTACAAGCTCAACTTCAAGTCCAGATAGAGAAGACTCGGATTTGATAAGAAGTACTCCCGAATCAGTCTTATTAATATATTTCGAAAAATCAATCTTCTTAGGAGCTTCTTTGTTGTCCTTGTCTTCCTCGTTTTCTTCTAATTCTATCTCTTTTTCTTTATTCTCTAATATCTCATTGAACAGATCATAAACAGAATCCCCCTCTTTATCGACTCCCAATCCTGTGGTTGTATTTGCCTGAGGATCCATATCTATTACAAGGACCTTCTTTCCTTCTTTTACCAAGGCAACAGAAAGATTTACTACGCTTGTAGTTTTTCCTACTCCACCTTTTTGATTAAATATTGATACTATCATACTTACCTCTCATTAATGTTATAGCTAAATCGATAGCCCTGTTTTTTGCTCTCAATCTAACCCTATTTCTATCGCCTTTGAAATTATATTCCTTTAATATATACTTATCCTTGTACAATACTCCTACGAAAACTTTACCCAGATGGGCATAGCCAGTTGTAGCTATAGTTAGGTCAGCCTCTGTCCTTCTATAAAGTCCATCAAGCATTTCCTTAAGAACTTCTCTACTCACTACATCATATTTTTCGATTGTTTCATATGAAACATTTAGCAAATCGTGCTTAGAAGAATTGGCATAGGTAACGTAACTCTCCTTTATAACATCACTAGCTCCATCTATATCTATAATAGAGCTCGCTATTAAACCACCGGTAAAGGATTCTGCAGTTGAAACAAACTCTTTTCTTTCTCTAAGTATGTCTATTAAAACTTCTTCTTTTCTCTTATCTTCAAAAGTTATTACATAATCGCCTAGAGATTCTTTGACCTTATCTATGCCCTCTTCTAAAAGACGATCAACTTCCTCTTCATTTCTTCCACTTGCAGTTATCCTTAATATACATCCATTATCTGTTGCATAGGGACTAATCGTTGGATTTTTTCCTGAAAGATCAACTCTACTTGCCATATCCCATTCACCAAGAAAGGCAGTCTTTGCTGTGACGGATTTTATGAAAGAATCTTTCATAAGGTGTTTGACGACTTCTTGATCAAACATATAAGTCATTTCATGAGGTGGACCTGGTAAGAGTACAAACTTAGTCCTATCTGATTCTATTATACAACCAGGTGCTGTTCCCTTTGGATTTTTTAGTATTATAGCACCTTCAGGAAAAATTGCTTGCTTTTTATTAATAGTTATGGCTTTTTCATCCTTTGAAAAATATTCTTCCAAAGCTCTTAGAGACTTATTATCTACTACTAGCTTATCTTTCTTTGCCACCTTCATTACGACTTCTTTAGTTATATCGTCATCAGTTGGACCAAGTCCTCCTGTTATAAAAACATAATCGTAAGCACCATCAGCTTCTTTTAAGACGTCTTCAAGTCTATTGAAGTTATCACCAACTGTAATCATCTTATAGACATTGATTCCCATCTCCTTGAGATGACTTGCTATGTATTGTGAATTTGTATCTACTATATTACCTAATAAAATTTCAGTTCCTACTGAACAAATTAAAGCTTGCATATTTACTCCTAATTTCTCTACTACCTAATATTTTACCACAAAAAAAGGGGCTGTTGCAAAACTACGAATAATCATCGTACCATCGTTAGAAGCTTCTCTTAGGAAATTTTACCTCTCCAGGCCGGTAGGCCAAGAAAGCCCGCCGGCTCATGGAGGCCGCCTGCCGACTCATGGAGGCTTATAGCCTGTCGGCTCGGTGAGACTTTCCGTGGAGCTTCTTCTACCGATAACGGTACGATTTATTGATTCTGCAACAGTCCCTTAATATAAAAGAAATTTACTTATCTTTTTTGTAAATCAATAGATAATCCTTCTTTTCTGATATCTATCATAAACTTAATGGCAAATACTATAGCTACAATACAAATTACACCCAAAATATCATTATAGACAGGAAATACAGCCACCAGATTATTCACCATATGAACCAAGATAACTTCCTTTATGTTCCTTCTATAATAATAGATATATCCTAGAACCAAACCGATGAATAAGGTGTTAATCCCTTGGATCAAATTTAGGTGATATATAGCAAAACTAAGTGCCGTAATTATTATCTTTGCCTTAGGACTTTTTTTAACTTCTGCAAAAAGTATTCCTCTAAATAGATACTCTTCTAGAATAGGTGCTAGGATTACAACACTTAAAATCATCAAGGCGTACTCGTAATTATTCGAAAAAGATAAAGCCTGGTTTAAGGTCTCTATTACACTGTTTATGTAAGCATTGTTCTCAAAAAGCTTCATTATCATTGAAATCAATATATTCCCAAAGCCAGCAAGACCCATACCTATTATTACTAGTTTATAAGAATCCTTCTTTAGGCTTGCAGTTTTTATATAATCTTCATTATATTTATTTCGGTATTTATTAGACCTAGCTTTTACAAAAATCGCCACAAAAATCAACTTAGTCGCTTGCGTTATAATTAGATAGTAAAGAGCTTGGACCTCTCCTAAGACAAGTCCTGAAATAAATCCAACTGCCAAGTCGTAAAGAATATTTACTATCAGAAAAATTACTGCTATCATAAAATCTCCTTGTTTCACATGAAACATCATAGAGGGGATTTCTTTGGTAGATTTTTTCCTCTTGGATATTTCTTCTTTGTTTTTCTTATCTTTTCTACTACTATATTTACCCTTTCATTTCCATCTAAATCAAATCTATCAAGCTTTTTCACTTTCCCACCTAGGATATCTAAGGCATTTTGAGCATCTTCTAACTCTTCATCCGCCTTAGGTCCCTTAAGCGCTATGAAAATCCCTCCTACTTTGAGCATAGGAAGACAATATTCTGAAAGGGTCGCCATATTTGCTACAGCTCTTGATACCACAACATCATATGTTTCCCTCTCTCCTTTGGCGAAGTCTTCTGCCCTAATGTGTATTGCCCTAGCATTTGTAAGGCCTAATTTATCTATCACTTCGTTCATGAACTTGACTTTTTTATTTACCGAATCAATTAGAGTAAGGTCAATGTCCTTTTCAATCCTTAGAGGAATTCCAGGAAATCCAGCACCAGCTCCTATATCTAGGACCCTATCTCCTTCTTTAACATAGTCTAGTACACTTAAGGAATCCTTGAAATGTTTGGTCTCAATTTCACTAGGATCTGTTATAGCTGTTAGGTTGGTATGACTATTTACTTCTAATAAATAATCCATATATATTTTATAAGCCTTATCCATCTAACTCTCCTGTCTTAAGTCTAATTAGTAGGACATTTATGTCAGCTGGTGAAACTCCCGAAATTCTTGAAGCTTGGCCAATAGATTCTGGTTGAATTTTATTTAATTTTTCTGCCGATTCTTTCTTCAATCCAGAAATTTTAAAATAGTCAATGTTTTTATTTAACTTCTTCTTCTCAAGCTTCTTGAACTTATCTATATCAGCCATTTGCTTTTTGATATAGCCCTCATATTTTATCTCAGTTTGGGCTTGGATTTGTTGAAACTTTGGTAGCTTTGGTCTTTCTGGATCAAAGACCTCTAACATTTCATAATCCAACTCAGGTCTTTTTAATAAGTCGTGGAGGCTCATTCCATTATTTAAAGGAGTAGTTCCTAAATCTTCTAGCATTTTGTTAGTTTCCTCTTTTGGGGTAAGCATCACAGTTTTAAGTCTTTCTATCTCTTTATCGATAGCAGCTCTTTTCTCTACCATTTTTTGATATCTTTCTTCACTTACAAGACCTATCTTATAAGCTCTTTCTGTAAGTCTTTGGTCAGCATTGTCTTGTCTCATAGTTAGCCTATACTCACATCTAGATGTCATCATCCTATATGGTTCTTCTGTGCCTTCTGTCACCAAATCATCTATTAGAACTCCTATATATCCATCGGACCTATCGAGGATAAATGGATCCTCACCTTTGATTTTAAGGGCTGCATTAATTCCAGCTATTAGTCCTTGTCCAGCTGCTTCTTCATAACCACTTGATCCATTGATTTGACCTGCGAAATATAGGCCCTCATAGTCTTTTGATTCCAAAGTTCTATAGAGATTTCTGGTATCTATCATATCATATTCTATAGCGTAGGCTGGTCTCATAATTTTTACATCCTCAAGACCTATTATAGTTTTATAAAAATCAAACTGTACTTCTTGAGGTAGTGATGAAGATACTCCTTGAACATACATCTCATCTGTAGTAAGTCCTTCTGGTTCAATAAAGACTTGGTGGATATCCCTGTCAGGAAATCTTACCATCTTATCTTCAATTGAAGGGCAATATCTTGGACCTACGCCCTTGATATGGCCTCCATAGATTGGGGACCTATCGAGATTATCCATGATTATTTGTTTTGTTTCAGGTCTAGTATAGGTTAGATAGCAATTTTCCTGGTGTCTATCTGAGAAGTCATTACCCTCATTTAGGAAAGAAAATGGAATTATCTCATCATCTCCCTTTTGAATTTCAGTTTTTTCTAGATGAAGACTTTTTCTATCTACCCTGGCTGGTGTTCCTGTCTTAAATCTTCTAAGCTTAAAACCCATTCCTTCTAGTGAATCAGAAAGATAGGTTGCAGCTGATAGACCATGTGGTCCTGATATCTTTTCATATTCTCCTATTAGGATTTTTCCATTTAGATAAGTTCCTGTACAAATTATAAGAGCCTTTGTTTCAAAAATCGCTCCTTCTACTGTTTCACATGAAACAATTTTTCCGTCTTTGTAATTTATCTTATCTACCTCTTGCTCGAATATATCAACTTCTGCTTCGAGCGTCTTTTTCATCTCTTCGTGATAAAGCCTCTTGTCTGCCTGGACGCGGAGAGAGTGAACTGCTGGTCCCTTACTCGTATTAAGCATTCTAGATTGTATGAAGGTCTTGTCAATGTTTAGGGCCATTTGACCACCCATGGCATCAATTTCTCTTACAATATGTCCTTTTCCGGTCCCACCTATGTTAGGATTGCATGGCATATCTGCTATTGATTCCATACTTGTTGTAAGAATTAGTGTCTTAAGTCCTAGTCTTGATGCAGCAAGACCTGCTTCGCAACCTGCATGTCCTGCTCCCACTACTACTACATCGTAGCTTCCTGCCTTATATTTATTTTCCAACGCAAAACTCCTTAAATACTTTATCCATAATTTCATCAGAAACAGATTCGCCGATTATAAAGCCTAGGTCATCATAAGCCCCTCTAAGATCTACCTCACAAGCATCGAGTGGAATCCCTCTCTTAATGTCAATAAGAGAATCGCTAAGCTTATTAGAAGCTTGCTTTAAGAGTCTTTCGTGACGGGTGTTTGTTATTAGAACAGACTCCCTTTTTATATCTTTGGTATTGAACATTTCCGTAATCGCTTCTTCTAACTTATCTATTCCTTCATCCTTGGCCATGGAAGTCCTTATCGTAACTTGGTCGAAGTCGTAGGAGAACTTATCTTCAAGGTCAGCCTTATTTAAGATAATTATAGCATTTCTTCCCTTGATTAGGTCTAGGATTTTCTCATCTTCCCTATCGAAGGTCCTAGATGTGTCAAAAATCGCAATAATTAGATCAGATTCGTCAATAAGTTCTATCGACTTGTCTACTCCTATTTTCTCAACCAAGTCATCAGTCTCTCTAATGCCTGCTGTATCATTGATTTTTAGAGTGAAATCACCAAAGGATATATATTCTGTGATAAGGTCTCTTGTCGTGCCTGGAACATCTGTAACTATGGCACGATTTTCCTTTAGCAATTTATTCAATAAGGAAGATTTCCCTACATTTGGCTTACCTATTATAGTTGTATTTATTCCATCTCTTAAGATTTTGCCTTTATTAGAAGTATTTAAAAGCTTATCTATAGTAGCCTTAGCCTTTTCCATATAGGAAATTATCTCATCCGGTGAGAGGTCTTCGCCATCTTCTGTAAAATTAATAGAATATTCCAATCTCGAAAGAGCCTCTAGTAGGTCTTGTCTAATAGATGAAATCTTTTCTCTGATAGATCCTTGTAATTGATTGATACCTTCTTTTTGGCTAAGCTCGTTAGTAGAATTTATTATATCTAAGACAGCTTCTGCTTGAGATAAGTCGATTCTTCCATTTAGAAAGGCTCTTTTAGTAAATTCTCCCGCTTCTGCCATATCACAGCCTTGATCTAATAAGAGATTTAAAATCTTTTTGACAGATACAAAGGATCCATGGCAGTTAATTTCACAAATATCTTCTCTTGTATAGGTATATGGTCCTTTCATAAAACATACCATTACCTCATCTATTATCTCGCCTTTACTATCTTTTATAACTCCATAGCGCATCTTTCGATTATCCTTATCCTTATCGAGTCCCCTTCCGTTTATAGGGACAAACACTCGACTAATGATATCAAAAGACTTACTTCCACTCATCCTGACTATGGATATGCCACCAGTCCCGGATGGAGTAGATATTGCAGCAATTGTTCTTTCTTCCATAATTACTCCTTTAACTATACACTACTTTGACTAGTGGTTTGTAACATAAGAATTATAGTGGAAAAACCTAATTTGTCAATACTTATAGAATTATATGAAGATTTTGTAGAAAATTTTCCTTCTATATGATATATTAGATACATAATAATATTATTTGGAGGGATTATGCAACTACAATCATTAAGCTCTCTACAATGGAATCTCATAGCAGGAGGTCTGGCCATATTCCTATTTGGTATTTCCCTAATGGGAGATGCCCTTACAAACTTTGCAGGCCCTAAGCTAAGAGGATATGTAGAGAAATACACTTCCAATCCGATAATGGGAGTTTTAGTTGGTATAGTCATAACTGGTTTAATCCAATCCTCATCAGCGACGACAGTTATAGCCATAAGTTTTGTAAGAGCAGGAGTTATGAGTCTCGAGCAGGCTATTGGTGTCATTTTGGGTGCAAATATTGGTACAACCGTTACATCTATATTGATTGGTTTCGACTTAGGATATCTATCGTATTTCATCGCCCTAATAGGTGTTGTTATTACGATGTTTTCGGCGAAAAGAAGAAATAAATATATCGGAGAAATTCTAGTAGGATTCGGCCTACTATTTATAGGATTTGAAATGATGGGCTCATCCCTATCAGAATTAAGTAAAATAGAAGGATTTGAAAAAGTCGTAGCAAATATGGCTCAAAACCCAATAATAGCAGTAATCGCAGGAGCAGGACTTACAGCCTTGATCCAATCATCATCTGCCTTTATTGGTATAACTCAATCCTTATTTGCTTCAGGGGCCATAGACTTAAAACTTGCCCTAGCACTAATGTTTGGAGCAAATATAGGTACATGTATAACCGCAATATTAGCCTCTATTGGAGGATCGCTTTCTGCAAGAAGAACATCTACTTTCCACGTTCTATTTAACGTTATTATCTCTGTAATATTCTTAATTTTCTTAGCTCCTTACGAAAGTCTAGTAAGGACAATAGCAGAATTTTTGGGAACAAACAAGTTGATGACAATTGCAGTAGGTCACTTTACCTTTAACTTTATAGGTATGATCTTATTCCTACCTATAATAAAATACGTAGGAAAGTTATTGAGAAAGCTTATTCCAGGAAAGGATTCTATATTCTCAGATCTTGGAGATATTGAACTAGATGAAAAATTAATAGAAACTTTCCCTGTAGCTGCTCTTGATCAGATAAAGGCTGCAATACTTAAAGAATCTAAGGTTGCTCTTGAGACAGTAAAGCAAACAAAGCTTTATCTACTAGAAAAGGATAGAAAATATCTAGAAACTGCTAATCAAGCAGAATCTATTGTAAATGATATGGACACCAAAATCCAAGCCTATCTACTCGCTATAGCTCAAAATTCTGGTCCAATGGATTTGGAAGTTGAAGTGCAAAACTACTTACAGATTCAGATAAATGTAGAAAGAATCTCTGACCTTGCTCAAAATTTGGGCGAGTATTACGAAGAAATTTATGAATCTGGAGCAAGTTATAACGATGAAGCCTTATCTGACTTAGAAGATATATATGATCTTGTTATCAACAACTATGTAAATGCTATAGAAGTTTTTGACACGAAAGACCAAGCAGTATTCAGAAGACTTGGCGAAGACGAGGCAGCTCTTGACCTTATGGAAACCACCCTAAGAAAGGCTCACTACAAGAGACTAGCCAATGGCGAAGATATGACAAGTATTGCTTCATATGTATTCAATGATATCTTATCAACCATGGAAAGAACTGGAGACCATGCTTATAATATCGCAAGACTAACCATGGATCCTATCAAGGTCCACACAGATAACCATTCTAAATTCGAAGAAGTTTCACATGAAACATTTTAAAAGCCGGATTAACCGGCTTTTTGCTTGCATTATTTTTATAGATTGTTTATATCCTTTAATGTTTTTAGGCAAATAAAAAGGGGCTGTTGCAAAACTATGAATAATCATCGTACCATCGTTGAGAGGATTCTCTTATGAAATTTTACCTCTCCTGGCCGGTAGGCCAAGAAAGCCCGCCGGCTCATGGAGGCCGCCTGCCGACTGATGGAGGCTATAGCCTGTCGGCTCGGTGAGACTTTCCGTGGAGGTTCTTCTAACGATAACGGTACGATTTATTCATTCTGCAACAGCCCCTTTGCTTGCATTATATTCATAAAAAACCTATATCCCGCCTTCTTTTTAGGCAAATAAAAAAGCCTGTGAAAGGTCACAAGCTTATTCTACATAGTCAACTACAACGTATCTTTTAGGGTCATTTCCTTCTGAGTGACTTGATACATTTGGATATTTACTTATCTCCTCGTGTGCAAGTCTTCTCTCGTAGGAATTCATATATCTTAAGTTCCAAGATTTCTTACTTCTTTGAACTTTTCTAGCAGTATCTGCCGCAAGATCTATTATTTTTTCGTCTCTTCTCTTCTTGTATGAATTGATATCTATATTAATTCTAACATTATTTCTTCTTGAGTCTATGGCTTTTCTAATTATAAGCTCTATTGCATCAAGGGTTGAACCGGCCTTGCCTATAGCAATTCCTGTATCTTTTTCCGAAACCTTAGCTTCAAGCTTGATTATATTGTCCTCAAGATTTCCTATAACTGTAACATCTTCGAAATGCATGGCTAGAAGGATTTTTTCTAAGAGGTCTTTTGCCTCATAGAACTTATCTATATCAGCCTTTTGTTTAGCTCTTCCATAATTAACTGGCTCTGCCTTTTCTTCTACTCTAGCTTCTGATTCCATTTCTTCTTCGTGTTCAGTAACTTCAGAGACTGCTATAGCTTCTTCTTTTTCTATAGGCTCTTCTTCTTGATCGTCTTCATTTGCCGTAAATTTAGTATCTTCGATTTCTCTTTCAAGATTTGATAGGGCTTCTTTTATATCTTCTTCATAGCTTACTCTTACTACTGCATCCTTACTTCCAATAAGACCTAAAAATCCAGTAGATTCTTCTTCAATAATCTCAACTTCTACTTCATCTCTCATCTTGCCAATTTCTTCTAGAGCAAGCTCTATAGCTTTCTCTTTTGTCTTGGCACTTTTAATTATTGACTTTTTCATTTTCTGACTCCATTTTTTTATTTCTCATTGAAAAATGCATTATTACCATTATCACCAATCTAAACAAAGAACTTAAGGTGTAATATAGTGGCAAACCAGCAGGAAGACCCTTGAATACAAAGAAATACATCAAAGGCATTAATAAAAGCATGTTATTCATACTTCCCATTGCCCCTCCACTTTGTTGCATTTGTGGATTTGTCTTCATTGAGAAAAGTTGTACACCAACTTGGGATAAAGATGTAAGAAGTGGTAAACCGAACCAATAAGGATCCTTTTGAAGTAGGTCTGGTACCCAGTAGAAGTTAGTTCTTACATTATCAAGTCCCTCTGGGAATACATATTTGGTTGTATCACTCATCATTCTGAACAATCCAAAAAGTATAAGGATTTGGATTATCATAACAAGACAACCAGAAAGACCAGGAGTAACTCCTTCTTCCTTATATAGTTCTTGCATCTTTTGTTGCATAATTTGTTGGTCGTAGCTGTATTTTTTTTGAATTTCTTCCATCTTTGGCTTGAAAACCTTAGTTTTCTCCGCTTGTTTTTGTTGGCTAACGGTCATTGGTATAATTAAAAGACTCACAAGCAAAGTCATTATTACTATCGCTATGGCATAAAAACTAACATCTGTAGGTTCTGTAAAATTCGCCGCGAGATAGTCGTATATCCATCTCATAAGCTGACCTAAAATGCCGGCTATAAACTTAATCATATAAACTCCATCTATTTTATTTAATCTACTGGATCATATCCACCCTTAGAGAATGGATTGCATCTTAATATTCTCCAAAAAGACTTGATAAACGCTTTCAAAAACCCGTATTTTCTGAAAGCTTCCAGTGCGTATTGGGAACAAGTCGGGTAGAACTTGCACTTGGAAGGTCCTAATTGGGGAGAAATAAACTTTTGATAAAACTTAATAAGTCTTATAAACAATCTATTTACCATAATAGACTATCTTCATCTTAAAAGCCTTGCTCAAAACATGACCCAAGGATTTTTTTAATTTATCATAAGTAAAATCTGTCGTATGTTTCTTAGGAATAATTATTATATCTACTCCATTAATAGAAGCGTAATTAAGCCTAAGAATCTCTCTTAACTTCCTCTTTAGTGAATTTCTTTGGTTGGCCTTGCCGATTTTTTTGCTAATAGTGATTCCAAATCTAGGATGATCTAGGCCGTTGTTTTTTATAAGTACAGTAAAATCCCTATTATAGAAAGCTTTGTTTTTCTTGTATACTCTTTGAAAGTCTAAATCTTTTCTTAAACTAATTCTTTTTTCCATCGTGTTACTATCAATCTAAAATACATATAAACAAGAGCCTTAAAAAAGGCCCTCTCTCTAATCTATATATTACTATTTTAGCCTAAGCAGATAATCTTTTTCTGTTTTTTCTTCTTCTAGCTTTAAGTACTCTTCTACCGCCTGGGCTTGACATTCTTTTTCTAAAGCCGTGATCTTTAGATCTCTTTCTTCTATTTGGTTGATAAGTTCTCTTCATGCTTACACCTCCTACTCTTTTTTTGACTCATACTATTATATTGAAATAAAGCTAATCTGTCAAGATATATAGGTAAAAAATATTCCATTCCTGTAAGAGATTCTCCCTATGTATAATTTATGCATTAAATTTTTGGATAAATAATCAAGTATGATTCGAAATTACGAATAAACTTTCAATGTGGATAAAATTGGGGATAGAATATTTTTACAGAAGTTATTAACAAAAATATTTCATGAATAAAATTTGAAAATCATCGATTATAGATTTTTCTCTTGGCTGAATTTACTAATCTTAGAAAAAAGTATGAAGAAATTCAAATAAATACACAGACTTATCCACATATCCACTGACAATTTCGACTTTTAAAAACAGTAAAAATAAGTTTTCCCGAAAATATAATAATAAATGTGGATAAGTTGATTAAATCGCTTGATTATAGTATAATTAGCTGTGTAAAAGTATATGTAAAACTATGTTTTTTGCGATGATTTAACTTTTTTTTGTGGATAAGATCCAAGCTATTAAAATTTTACCTAGGATTTGTCCCTATAAAGCCCAAAATTTAGCAAAAAGAATTATCAACATCAAAGTTATCCACAAGTTATCCCATTTTTGGGGATAAGTTATTTTTTTCCGCTAAAGTTTTTATATTTTAAGCTTTGTCCCTTGTGCATAACTTTAGAAGGAAGGTAGTATGGATGACGAATCTAGAATACATTACAGATGAATTAAAAAATGAAATGAAAATGCATGTTACCGATACTCAACAATTCGATACATGGATTAGCATTCTAAAGCCCTTAAATTTATATAACGAGACCCTATATCTAGAAGTTCCCAAAAAGGACACACTTTTTATCTACGATAAGATTTGGCTTCCTCAGCTTCAGCTTGCTCTTGATAATATAAAGGATAGGACAGGTAAAGACCTTACGGTTTCAGTTATTGCTAAAGATTCCGAAGATTATAATAAGGTCCTAACCCTAGGCAAGGACTATGACCCTAATGGTCAGATGCGAATAAGTAAGGTCAGCTCATTTCCAAGACCTCAACTAGAAGAAGAAAATATTTTCGCAAACTTCGTAGAAGGTAAGTCAAACCAATATGCTCTAGGAGTTAGCCAGGCGGTAGCAGAAAATATTTCAAATAAGTCCCAAGCAAGACTTTACAATCCCTTATTCATATATGGAGAAAGTGGTCTAGGTAAGACCCACTTGATGCAGGCAATTGCCCACGAGATCTTAGATAATAGAGATGATGCCTATGTGATGTACCTATCAAGTGAGAAGTTTACAAACGAGATGATCTCAGCACTTAGGTCAACTAAAAATGAGAAGTTCAGAGAAAAATACAGGTCAGTTGATATACTTCTTATAGATGATATCCAATTTATTGCAGGAAAAGAAGGAACCCAGGAGGAGTTCTTCCATACCTTTAACGACCTCTATAACACCGGTAAGCAGATAGTAATATCATCTGATAGGCCACCCAAGGAGATAAAACATTTAGAAAATAGGCTGATATCCAGGTTTTCTTGGGGCATTATAGTTGATATCGGAAAGCCTGACTTTGAAACGAGAGTTGCAATACTACAAAAAAAACTCGACCAGCTAGGCGCTTATATAGACAACAATATTCTCTTTTATATAGCAGAAAATATAGATACAAATATAAGAGATCTCGAAGGAGCCTTATCTACTGCAATAGCCTATGCCAAAAGCGACAATAGAGAAGTAGTGACAATGGAAGATGCCATAAAGGGGGTCGCTACTAGGGTAAAGGATAAGAAAAAACGCGTAGGTATAGATGATATCCAAAAGTTTGTGGCTGATAAATATGGAATCAAGCTATCTGATATAAAAGGAAAATCTAGGAAAAAAGAAATAGTAAATCCTAGACAAATAGCCATGTTCCTATCAAGAGAAATATTAGAAGATTCACTAGTAACAATCTCCAACGCCTTTGACAGAGACCATACGACTGTCATGCACGGCATTGATAAAATTCAAAAACAAATCGAAGAAGACGATAACTTCAAAGATGAAATAGAATCGCTTTTGAAGGAGATAACAGAGTAGATTGTTTATAAGCCTGTGGATAAGTTTGTTGATAAGTCAAAAGTTTTTATCTTCAATCTTCTCTCTGTGGAAAGTGTGGAAAACTAGGGATTTTATCCTTTAATTATGCCCAAGTTATCAATAGATATGTTTGGCTAAATCTAGCCTTTATATAAACTTATCCACATTTATACATGCCCTACTAATAATACTACTAAGTATATATAATAAGTTAAGGAGTAACTATGAAATTTAAAATCAATCAGCAAGATTTAATGAATGCTATTACCATTGCGATGAAAGCTGTCTCAAAGAGTACCAATATACAGATACATGAATTAATATACTTTGAGTGTTCTGATAGCTCTCTTTCACTAAGAGCCTTTGATGGTGAGATATCTATAAAAACAAATGTAGATGCTGTAGTAGATGAAGAAGGAGAGATGGCAGTTAAGGCAAGTTTAATCTCAAATATAGTAAGAAAACTTCCAAATGACATAGTAATAATAGAAAATAAGGATGGCAAAATCTCTATTAAATGTTCATCTTCAAGCTTTAACCTCATAGCCTTCGACTATTACGACAAAAATGATCTAAATATTCCAGAAACTAAGGCTATAGAAATAGATAATGATATCCTTAAAAGATCTATAGGACAAACTGAGTTTGCCACAAGTTTAGATGAAACTAAACTTGCCTTAACAGGAATCTTGTTTGAACTAAAGGAAGGCTATGTGAATATGGTGGCCCTTGACGGCTACAGGGTTTCCCTAAAGAAGGTAAAACTAGATTATCCTACAGACTACGAGGATAGCGAATACATCATACCTAAGAGATCTCTTATAGAATGGTCTAGGATTATTTCTGATGATTTGACAACTAAACTTTACAAGAACGAAAATGACCTAATATTTTCAAGCGGAAGCACTACCATGCAATGCAAGGTAATAGATAAAAACTTTATTGACTACAGAAATATTATAAATGATATATCAGAAACTAGTGTTATCCTCGATAAAAGAGAGTTAATAAATTCCCTAGACCGTGCCCAAGTCCTATCAGATCCAGGCAGGGCAAATCTTATAAAAATCGAGCTTTCAGATAATGTTATGCTTATTAAATCAAATTCAGAGATAGGAGATGTAAGGGAAGCTATCGATGTAGAGCAAAAGGGAAGTGACTTGGAGATAGCCTTCAATGCTAGATATATGCAAGAAGGGGTCAAGGCTTGTGATTCATCAAAGATAAAGCTAAACTTCAAATCATCCCTAAATCCATGTCTAATATATCCAGAAAATTCAACTTACGAAGATGAAGACTTTACCTACCTAGTCCTTCCTGTAAGGCTTGCGAATTGAGGTAGCTATGGAAAAAATTGAATTTGAAAGTGAAGAAATAAAATTAAAAGATTTACTAAAGGCGACTAATATTATCCCTACTGGAGGTCTTGCCAAAGTTATAATCAAGGAAGAAGGGGTCCTTTTAAATGGATCTCCTTGCTTTGTGGCAGGAAAAAAGCTCCACAAGGGAGATACAGTCGAATTTGACGATTTTTCGATTACAATTGTATAATGCGGATTAAAGATTTAAGGTTAAATAATTTTAGAAATTATTTCTATGAAAATGTAGAATTTAACAAAGACTCCAATATCTTTATTGGAGATAATGCCCAGGGTAAGACCAATCTTTTAGAAAGTGTCTATTATTTGGCCAATGCATCGAGCTTTAAGAAGATTAGAGATAAGGATATAATTAGGTTTTCCCAAAGTCAGATGAAGCTTGCTGGCACTATAAGAAAGGGCAGATCTTTTAAGGAAGTTTTCATAGAAGTAAAGGATAATGATAAGAGTATTTTCGTAAATGGAGTAAAATATGATAGGAGGAAAGATTTAAGATCTCTTTTCAAGATTGTCTTATTTACTCCAGAAGATCTCGGAATAATTAAGGATGGGCCAAATCGTAGGAGAGATTTAATCGATGAAATCATTGAAGAAATTGACCTATCCTATAAGGCCAACAAGAGAGATTACGATAAGATTCTTTATCAAAGAAATAAGCTTTTAAAAAAACAAAATGCTCCCTACTTTAAAGAACAACTAGAGGCTTTCGATAAGTCTCTTACCAAACTTTCATACAAGATATATAAGACTAGAGATAAATTTATTAAAATCATTGATAAATTTGCTAGTGAATTTCAATCATCTCTCACAGCAAATAAGGAAGAGTTAAAACTAAGCTATAAGGCGGACATTGAAGCTTCGACTCTTACAGAGTACGAGGAGATTTTTAGGTCGGCAAGAGACTTGGATTTCAAATATCTTACAAGCCAAAGGGGAATCCATAGGGATGAGATTGAAATAAGTATAAATGGTAAAAATACCAAAAGCTTTGCTTCTCAAGGCCAACAGCGTTCGGCTATCTTAAACATTAGGCTTGCAGAAGTAAGGTTGATTAAGGAAGTGACAGGTGATGAGGCTGTCATTTTGTTTGATGATGTCTTTTCAGAACTAGATGAGAAAAGGTCTATGTTTTTGTTGGAAAACCTCAAGGGCTTTCAGACAATAATAACTGCAACTAATACCAAGAGTTTGGAGTATGTAGATAGGGAAAAGATCTCATATATCTTAGATGGAAAGATTAGAAAGGAATAGTATGCAAGATAATAATTATGATGCTGGCAATATCAGGGTCTTGGAAGGACTAGAACCAGTTAGACTAAGACCTGGTATGTATATAGGTTCAACCAGCGAAAAGGGACTTCACCACTTAGTTTACGAAGTCGTTGACAACTCAGTTGATGAAGCCTTGGCAGGTCGTTGCGACTACATAAAAGTAACAGTAACCAAAGATAACGTGATAAGAGTCGAGGACGATGGTTCAGGAATTCCAGTTAAAGAGCACCCTACAACTCACAAATCAACGCTTGAGACAGTTCTTACAGTATTGCACGCTGGTGGTAAGTTCGATGACTCTGCCTACCAGTTTTCAGGAGGACTTCACGGTGTAGGTGTTTCTGTAGTAAACGCCCTAAGTGAATATCTAATAGCTGAAGTCAAAAGAGACGGTCACATCTACAAAATGACTTTTGCCAAGGGAGAAGTCACTAGCGATTTGGAAATCATAGGAGATACAGAAGAGACTGGAACTACCATAACCTTCAAACCAGATGGAGAGATTTTCGACACAACAATATTTGATAGGAAAATTCTAGAAAACAGGTTCAGAGAAATGGCCTTCCTCAACAAGGGAGTAGAAATAATCCTCGAAGATGAGAGAGATGACTTTTCTGAAAGCTTCAAATATGAGGGTGGAATCAAGGAATTTGTAACCTATCTTAATAGAAACAAGACTCCAATTATGGAGCAAGTTCCTCACTTCGATGGCATGCAAGAAGATATAGAAGTAGAAGTAAGCTTCCAATATACAGACGGCTACAGCGAAAATATCCTAACCTATGCCAACAACATCCACACACCGGAAGGTGGAACCCACCTATCAGGCTTTAGATCAGCCCTTACAAGAACAGTAAATGATTATGCTAGGAACTTTAAGTTCCTAAAAGAAAACGAAGAAAACCTTCAAGGTGACGACATCAGAGAAGGAATTACTGCTGTAGTTTCTATCAAAATATCAGACCCACAATTTGAAGGACAAACCAAGGCTAAGCTTGGAAACTCAGAGGTTAGAGGAGCAGTAGATACCTTCGTAAGCCAGAGGCTTCAAGCTTATCTAGAGGAAAACCCAAAGCCTGCCAAAAATATAATAGAAAAGGCCCTAGCATCCAGAAGAGCTAGGGAAGCTGCAAGAAAGGCAAGAGACCTAACCAGGAAAAGATCAATCCTAGATTCGACAACTCTGCCAGGCAAGCTTGCCGACTGCCAATCAACCGATCTTTCAGAAAATGAAATCTTCATAGTCGAGGGTAATTCTGCGGGAGGATCTGCCAAGGGTGGAAGAGATAATAGAATCCAAGCAATTCTTCCTTTAAGAGGAAAGATTATGAATGTAGAAAAAGCCAATCTCGATAGGATCCTAAACTCAGAAGAGATTAAGGCTATGATTACAGCCTTTGGTACAGGAATAGGCAAGGAATTTGATATTTCTAAGCTCCGCTACGGCAAGATTATAATCATGACCGATGCCGATGTCGACGGAGCCCACATCAGAACCCTTCTTTTGACTTTCTTCTACAGATACATGAAACCATTGATAGACGAAGGCCACGTATATGTTGCCCAACCACCTCTATATAAGATAAGTCATGGTAGAAATGAACGCTATGTATATACAGATGCTGAAAGAGATAAGGTTCTTAAGGAACTTGATGTAGATAATTACAAGATAAACAGATATAAGGGTCTTGGTGAGATGAATGCAGATCAACTATGGGATACCACCATGGATCCAGATCACAGAGTCCTTCTAAGAGTTAATGAAGACTTAGATTCAACTAGTACAGATGATACTTTCTCACTTCTAATGGGAGAGAAGGTAGAACCAAGACGTAACTTTATCCAAGAAAACGCCAAGTACGTATCAAATATTGACGTATAGGAGGCAAAATGATAGAAGATAACAATATTATTAATGTAGACCTAGAAAAGAAGATGAAGGACTCCTATCTCGAATACTCCATGAGTGTAATCGTATCTAGGGCCCTTCCAGATGTAAGAGATGGTCTAAAACCAGTTCATAGGAGAATCCTCTACGGGATGGAGGGCTTAGGACTTGATCCAAACAAGCCTACCAGAAAATCCGCCAGGGTAGTCGGTGATGTAATGGGTAAATATCACCCTCACGGTGATAGTGCCATCTACGATGCCTTGGTAAGACTTGCCCAAGACTTTTCAACCAGATATCCTTTGGCCCAAGGTCAGGGTAACTTCGGTTCAATCGACGGAGATGATGCAGCTGCTATGCGTTATACTGAAGTTAGAATGAGCAAGATCGCCAAGGAGATGCTAAGAGATATCAACAAGGATACGGTCGACTTTATGCCAAACTTCGATGAAGAAGAGCTCGAACCAGTTGTCCTTCCTTCAAGATTTCCTAATCTTCTTGTAAATGGATCAAACGGTATAGCTGTAGGTATGGCTACAAATATGGCCCCTCACAACCTAGGAGAGTCCATAGATGCCTGTATAGCCTATATGAAAGATCCAGAGATTTCTATTGAGGATCTAAATAAAATAATACCAGGACCAGACTTTCCGACAGGAGCCTATATCCTCGGTAAAGCAGGAATAAAAGATGCTTATACCACAGGACGAGGCAAGGTTAAGCTTCGTGCTGTTGCCAAAATCGAACCCTTTAAGAAAAATAGGGAAAGAATCATAATTACAGAGATTCCTTATCAAGTAAACAAGTCAAGACTAATAGAAAAGATAGCAGACCTCGTAAAAGAAAAAAGGATCGACGGCATATCTGACATCAGAGATGAATCAGATAGAAAGGGAATGAGGATTGTAATAGAGATCAAAAGAGACTCAAATGCAAATATAGTCCTCAATAACCTCTACAAATACACCCAACTTGAGACAACTTTCGGAATAATAAACCTCGCCCTAGTAGACGGTGTGCCTAAGATTTTAAATCTTAAGGAATTAATCGAATACTATATCGACCACCAAAAGGATGTAGTAACTAGAAGGACAAGCTTTGACCTATCCAAGGCTAAGGCTAGAAAACACATTGTAGAAGGTCTTATTATTGCTATAGACAATATAGATGAGATAATAAGAATAATCAGATCTTCTTATGATAATGACGAGATTAAGAAAATATTCTTTGAAAAATTCGGCCTTACAGACAAACAATCTCAAGCCATCCTCGATATGCAACTTAAAAGACTATCAGGACTTGAAATTGATAAGTTAAATGCTGAAAACAAAGAGCTAGAAGAGACTATAGCATATCTTCTTTCTATCCTAAATTCAGAAGAAAACCTCCTCAATCTAATAATCGATGAGATGGAAGAGATAAAAGAAAAATTCTCTGATGACAGGAGAAGCAAGATTATCCCAGATGAGGGCGAAATCGAGATAGAAGAGCTAATCGAAAAAGAAGATGTCCTCCTTACCCTAACAAAAGATGGCTACATCAAAAGACTACCTATAGACACCTACAAGGTACAAAACAGGGGTGGCAAGGGCATAGCTGCAGGTAATACCAAAGAGGGAGACTTTATCAAGAAGATAAAGACAACTAATACCCACGAGGACCTCTTATTCTTCACTTCCTTCGGTAAGGTCTACTCCCTAAAGACCTACGAAGTCCCAGAAGGAAGCCGACAATCAAGAGGAATTGCGATTATCAATATCCTAAAGCTCGAATCTGGAGAAAAAATCACAGAAATGATGACTCTATCAGAACTAAACAAGGATAGTCAAATAGTTCTACAGACCAAGATGGGTACAATCAAGAAAACTGATGCCGAAAACTTCACCAATATCAGGAAAAATGGAATAATAGCCATCTCCCTAAAAGAAGACGATAGGCTAATCTCAGTTAGACAAATAGATAAAGAAGAAGAGTTAATTATATCTACTAAAAATGGTATGACCATCCAATTTAACTCAGCCGATCTTAGATCTATGGGAAGAATCGCCCAAGGTGTAAGGGCAATCAAGCTCGATAAGGACGATGAAGTTGTATCTATGAATATAAAAGGCGATGAGACCTATCTACTTGTCGTAACAGAAAACGCCTACGGCAAGAAGACCTCCTTTAACAATTTCAAAAACCAAAATAGGGGAGGAAAGGGTGTCAAATGCCACAAGGTTACAGAAAAAACTGGAAAAATAATAGATACTTTACCAGTTGACCTAGATAATGATATAATGATGGTATCCCTATCAGGTGATATGATAAGATTAAATGTAAGGGACATATCTATAACAGGCAGAAACACAGTAGGTGTCAAGCTTAAAAACCTTACAGATGAAAATGACAGGATTGTTTCAGTAACTAAGTATAGCACTTTGGAAGAAGAGGAAGAAGATGTTTAAGGCAAATATTACAGACGAAAATGACAAGCTAGTGCTAGATCTTTCTGGAGATCTCGATGTATATTCAGAAGAAGAATTCAAATCTCTTATAGAAGATGAAATAGAGACTGTGAACAAAGATATACTAATAGATATCAAAAATCTTGACTATCTTGACTCAACAGGTCTTGGTATGTTTATGAAAATATACAAGATAAACGAGGAAAGAGGAAAAAAAGTAAAGATAATCAATCCGAAAGAAAATATCTTAAAGCTTTTCAAGATTACAGATCTTACAGAAATATTTGAGATGGTGTAATATGGAAAAAATAAGCATTAAAATTCCTGCAAATAGTCTCTATATCAAATCATTGAGGCTCTTTGCAGCAAGCCTTGCCTCAGACTTGGGCTTTAATATAGAAGAAGTCGAAGATATAAGAGTAGTAGTATCTGAGGCAGTAAATTACAAACTAAACCAAGACGACATCACAATAAACTTCTATGCAGAAGAGAAAAATCTCAAGGTAGAAGTCATAGGCAAAGACAGAGAACTCGAGCCAAGGGCCCTTTCCATGAGAGACTTAATCCTAGAAGAATTATGTGATGAGCTAACAATCGAAGATGAAAAGATTCTACTAACAATAAGGGCAGAATAATGTCTAAGTCAAGCAAAAAAGAGCACAAAGAGGCCATTCAAGAAAAATTCGAAGAGTATTATAAGACTCGCGACATAAAACTTAGAGATGAGCTTATCGAAGAGCATATGTATATAGTCGATATCTTATCCAACAAATACGTAGGCAAGGGAATCGAAAAAGACGATCTCTACCAAGTAGCAAGCTTAGGCTTAATATATGCTGTAGAAAGATATGACCCAACCAAGGGCTACGCCTTCTCATCCTTTGCAACCCCAACCATAATGGGTGAGCTTAAGAGATACTTTAGGGATAAGGGCTGGGTAATTAGGGTTCCTCGTAGGATCCAAAACCTTTACAAAAAGATCAATACAGCCAAGAAAATCCTCCCTCAAGAACTTCAAAGAACTCCAACTATAAGAGATATAGCTGACTATTTGGGAGAAGACGAGGAGACAATACTCGAAACTATGGAAGCAAGCAAGGTCTATACTCCCCAATCCTTGGATATGAAATACCAAGTCCAAAAGGGAGAAAATGCAATCGACTTATCAGATATGATTGGAGAAGATGACAAAAACTTCGATTCAATTGAGCTTAAGGATTTGATTGATAAGTCCAAAGAAAGATTAAACGACCTAGAAAAAGAAATCTTAGAACTTAGATACTACGAAGGAAGAACCCAGGTAGACATAGCAAACACCCTGGACATAAGCCAGATGACAGTATCAAGAATAGAGAAAAAAATATTACAAAAATTCAGTATAGAATTGGAAAAGATGAAATAAGGTGGTTGTTGCAAAACTATGAATAATCATCGTACCATCGTTAGAAGGTTCTCTTAGGAAATTTTCAGTGGTGCCCGCCGGCTGACGGAGGCAAAATTTCCGTGGAGGTTCTTCTAACGATAACGGTACGATTTATTCATTCTGCAACAGCCACTTTTTTTATTTGCCTGTAACATATGTTACTGATTATTATTCTCAATAGCTATATAATAAAATCAGTTAGAACATATGGAGGCAATTATGAAAATTGATATAAACAAAACAGTTTTTGATTTAATAGAAGAAAAACCAGAACTTAAGGATATACTTACAGAAATAGGCTTTAAGGGATTAGACAATCCAATTTTGCTCAAAAGTATGGGAAAGAAAACATCCCTCAAAAGAGGAGCGAATCTTATGGGAATAGAAAATCTAGCAGATAAGATAGAAAACTATGGCTATGAAGTTTGCGACTCTTCACTAGATCCAGAAGTAAGAAGGAGAAAAGACCTTATCAAATCATATATCACAAGACTTTCTGAAGGCGAGGACCTAGAAAAGGTAAAGAAAGATTTCAAAGAAAACTTCCAAGGAGTATCCTCAGCAGAAATCATGGATGCGGAAGAAGAACTCCTACAATCTGGAATCGATAAGGACGAAGTAAGAAAACTTTGCGATGTACACTCTGCCCTATTTCATGGGATGACCAATAAGGAAAAAAGTGAAAAAGAAAGCGAAGATCCTTTTATCTCTTATATGGAAAAAGAAAATGAAAAGATAAAAGAAATCATAAAAAGGGCTAAAGAAGACAAAGACTACGATAAGCTAATGGCTATAGGAAGTCACTACAAGAAAAAGGGAGACCTAATTTACCCTCTCCTTAAGGTAAAATACAATAAGCCAGGTCCATCAGATGTGATGTGGGCTGTCGATATAGAAATAGCTAAGGCTATTAGAAAGGCTATGAAGAAAAAAGACGAGAAGGCCTTAGAAGAAGCCATCCAAAGAGCAGAAGAGATGACCTACAAGGAAGACAATATCCTTTATCCCCTATTAGAGGAAAATGTAAAAGTGGAAGACCTAGCCCTACTCCACAAGGACTTAAAAGACTACGACCACTCCCTAATTTCCTATGAAGAAATAGAAGATGAGGATAAGAAAAGTATAGAAGAAGATGGCTTTGTCACTTTCAAAAAAGGCAAATTAAGATATGACCAAATCGAAGCGATCTTTGATACAATGGACCTAGAGCTTACCTTTGTCGATGATAAGGATATAAACACCTACTTCAACGATCATGAGGGAAGTAAGGCCTTCAAAAGACCAGAAAGCGCCCTAGGTCGCCCAGTCTACTCCTGCCACCCACCCAAGGCAGAACCTATAGTAAGGGGATTAATCAAGGACTTCAAAGAAGGTAAAAGAGACGAGTTCAGACTAGTAAGACCTGTGGGAGGTAAGGATACAGCAATTACTTACTATGCTGTAAGAGATAAGGAAGGAAACTACAAGGGAGTTCTGGAAGTCGTCCAAGACCTAAGCTTCTACAAGGATTATCTTACAAAATAGAATAAAACCCGATTTTACTCAAATCTCTCAACTAGTATAAGGCTAAGTGGGAGATTTTTGTAATTTTAATAATTGATTTAAAAAATAAAATGTAAATAAAAATAACTTTTAAGGGGGTATAGATAGATTAAGATAGGAGGGGATTTGATGGAAGTTTTTAATTTATTTGATCGTATAAAGTTTTCTGACCTAGAAGAAGTTGAAGAGGGGATTTTTGAAAATGATAGGGTCAGGGCCCTTAGGACCATGTCCTTAAACCAAGTGACAGACTTTATGGTTCAAGATGAAGATGAGTTTGTTATTCTTATGGATGGATTTGCTTCAATAGAAACAGAATCGGAAGTAGTGAGGATGAAGAAGGGAGATTTTCTCTTTATTCCAAAGGGCCTAAGACATAGGGTGATAGATCAGGATAAGGCTATTTGGTTTTGCCTTTTTGTAAAATAAAAGCCCGAGCTGGGACTCGGGCAGGTAAGCTTATTCACCAGGATACATTGTAGATGAACCTGGATACATTTTTGCTAGTTCGTTTATAATTAGACCTATGTCACCGTAGCCTGTTTCTTCTAGGATTTTTTGGCCACGGCTTGCTGCTAAGTCTATGTCTTCGTTTGGTATTTGAGCTACTACATCAGGGTCGAATTCATAAAGTTCAACTAGGCTTCTTTTGAATTCATCGTAGTCGCTTTGATTTTCAGAGAATTTCTCTACATTTTGTCCAGAATCTACTGCTTTTAGATCACTAGTAGAACTTTCATTTTTGTCGAAATTATTCTTGCCAACTATTTCTATATAGTCATTGTAAAGACCTTCTGGATTCTTGTCATAGGCTTTCTTGAAGGCTTCCTCAAGTTTCTTATCAGACATTTTGTCTATTTCTGCTTGATCATAGCCGAGATCTGCTATGAATTTTCTCTCATCAGCATACTTATCTGTAACTTTGTCAGTGCTTTTTGGCCAGTTGTATAGTTCTTCGATAGAATCTAGTGGGAACTTGTTTGAGTATTCTCTAAAGTCTTTAGCAAGTTCTTGGAAGAAGAAGTCTTTCACATCCCAATAACCTGTCTTATCACTTGCAGACTTAGCACGTAGATAGTATTCCTTGATATCTTCATCAGTCAACTCATCTAAGACTTCTGGATCGAATTCTCCGATATCTGTTATATACTTTCTTATATCATCATAGTTGATATTTGCGAGAGCATCCTCCACGTTTTTGTCAGAGCTATCGTCCTTTTTCTCTTCCTTCTTATCCTTACTATCTGAATCTTCGTCCTTCTCATCAATTAAGTCTGAGTTTTGATCGCTTTTGTTTTTTTCAGCTAGTGCGTTTTCTATTGTTTTCTCTGATACATTTCCCTTAGATCCTTCCATGTTTTGGCATGAGCTTAGAGCTAAGACAAGGGCAAATGCTAATAGTATATTTCTTTTTTTCATATATTCCTCCGTTTTTAATATGATACCCTTTTTGCTTATTTTTAATAATTGTACTATTTTTTGGAGAAAAATTTATATATTTTATTAAAATCGGAGAAAAATTTCAAAAAATAGAGGAAATTTGTAACCTTTTTGTTGCAATTTTGATTAAAATAGTCTATAATATTCTTGAAATACTAAAATACAGGAAAAAACAGCTAAATACTATAGATTATTTGTAATTAATTTGTAATTAAAACTTTATGGAAGAGGTAGAGATGAAGAATGTAAATAAAACAATACTGTTAGCATCAACACTGTTTATATCTCAGGCAATTATGTCAGGAACATATTCATATGCAGAGGAAGATTATAAACTAGATGTTGATGATAGCTTATCACAAGATATAGGTGAAGATGAAGCTTCGACTAGTGAAGATAATAAAATAGCTACATACGATGACGATAATCTTGATAAAATCCTATCTGACTTAGAAGAGATGGGATATGTTAATACAAGTAATGAAGAGTCAGAAGCTGTTAATACAGAAGAAAATAATACAGAAGATAAGGCTGGTGAAACTAGCGAAAAGAAACTTGCTCCTGAACAAGAGATTTCAGTTAAGGAAATTTCTGGTGATAAGGGACCTGCAGATGATAAGGAAGTTAAGGAAGATACTTCAAAGGATATCATCTATTACGATAATTCTAGTCTTGATGACATATACAATGAAGTTAAAGTCCGTGAATCAAACACTTCTACATCCGATAAGGGAATTTCCACCCAGGATAAATCAACAAATAAGTCAGATTGGTATGAGGAAAATTCTAAAGTATACCATAAGGATAGTGAAGGCAACGTAAGCAAGGGTCTTACAGAAATAGAGGGTAAGAAGTATTACTTCGGAGAGGACGGAAGTCTCCAAACAAATAAGAAGATCCTAACAAATGATTCCTATTATGAAGCAAGCGATAGGGGAATCCTAAGTCCAAAAGCTAATTCTTGGGTCAATGTAAATGGCAAGACATATCGCACTAATGAGAATGGAAAAATCTATAAGGGTGTGACAAAAGTTGGAAACGACTACTATAACTTCAATGACGAAGGAGCTCTTACAACTAACAAAAAAGAAATAAAAGACGGAAAGCTATATATAACTAATAAAGATGGTAAGATCACAAATCCTAAAAATTCATGGGCTGCAATTGACGGTAAGACCTACAGAAGTGGAAATGACGGAAAACTTGTCAAGGGAGCTCATACTATAGCCAAATACACCTATGTCTTCGACAGAGATGGTGTTATGGCTCAAAACAAGGGAATAATGTCTGCTGGTAGGTTCTACAAGACGGACAGTAGGGGTGTTGCTACAAATCCAAAGAACGCTTGGTTTGAATTTAATGGCAACAAATACCACACCAATGCCAATGGCTATGTCCAAGAAGGTGTTTGGGAGATAGATGGAAATTATTATTACTTTACATCAAATGGCCTTCAAAAAAACACAGAGGTAACCCAAAGGGGAGTAACCTACAATGTTGATGGCAATGGTCTTGCAAAGCCAGTAGATAATAACATCAAAGGCTCAAAGAACCTCGATAAGGCAATGGAGTGGATGTTTACAGCAAGAAGAGCTGGCCTAACATATGATATGCACTGGAAAAATAGAACTTCTGACTGGGCAGCAGACTGCTCATCAGCAGTATATAGGTCTCTAATCTACGGAGGCTTCCTAAAACAAGGTTCAGCTATAGGAAATACAGAGACACTTTTCCAATTAGGAGCAGCAGGAAAAGTAATGTATGAAATCTCTGAAAGCGAAATAAGATATGGAGACATATTCGTATCAGGAAGACCTGGTGCAAGTGCGGGAGCTGCTGGCCACACTGGCTTTATCCTAAATAGAGCAAATGATACGATAATCCACATGTCTTACGGCCAAAATGGAGTAGCTGTTACTCCTAGAAAAGGCTATATGGGAGATTCCTCTGGTCTACCTGTAAGATACTACAGACTTGTTGGAGCAGATTCAGATAGGCTATACGAAAACAAAAAATAAAATCTAAGGAGTTCTACTATATAATTAGTAGGCTCTTTTTTATTTATAAAATAATATTTAGAAAAATACAAGATATATTTTTAAATAATGGAGTTTTAGTGCTTTAGATAAACTTTATCGTATAATTGGTGAATAAAATTTACTTTTGAAATATTTTCTTTATTTGGGAAATGTCTTTACAACAATAACTGTTTACAAGAGAGCAGTAAAAATCTGAGAAAGTAAATTAATACTTATACACAAATCTTTGACTAAAATGAATAAAAAAGGTAGAGTGTAAACAATTTCATAAAATATCAAATAAGGAAGGTTAGTATGAAGATTAAAAAAGTTTACTCATCTCTAATGGCCCTAGGACTTGTCCTAACACTTTCCGCATGTGGATCTAGCACAGATTCAACTAAGGGCGGAGCAGAGAAGAAAACCGAAAATGAAGAGGCTAGTAAAGGCGCAGAAGATAAAAAAGCCACCGAGACTCCAGAAGATTTTGAAAAGCAAACATCTGACGACACTATAGTTATGGGAGTTGATTCCATAAATGGAGACTTCATCCAAGGCTATGCCAATGACGGAAATGACGTAAAGGTAAGAAGATTCATGGGTATAGAAGGAAATAATGGCTACGACTGCTATGTCCAAAATGAGGAAGGTAAGTTTCAAACAAACACAGCTGCCCTAGAAAAGGATCCTGAGGTAAAAATTAACGAAGATGGATCAAGGACAACTACCTATACCATAAAGAAAGATCTTAAATGGTCAGATGGAGAGCCTATCACAGCTGATGATTATATATTTGGAATCCTTCTAGAATCAGACAAGGACTTTAACCCACTTACTGCATCTATGAACATAGGGGCAGATTCACTCCTAGGCTACAAGGCCTTCAAAAACGGCGAAACAGATAGCTTCGAGGGGATCGAAAAACACGACGACTACAGCTTCAGTCTAACTGTAGATCCTTCACAACTACCATATTATGAAGTAGAAGTCCTATCAAACGCAGGACCTAGCCCAATGCACTATATAGGAGAAAACCTTGCTGTAGCAGAAGATGGTAAGAAGCTTGTAGTTAAAGAAGGCTATGAAGTTACAGATAAGGATAAGGAAGACTACAAGAAATCTATAGATAAACAAGTAGAAATCCTAAAAGAAACGTTCGAAGAAGATAACGAAGGCCTCGATAAGGAAAGCGAAGACTACAAAAAAGCCAAGGAAGAATTAGATAGTCAAGTAGGAGAGCTTGAGGCTCGTAAAGATGGAGACGTAGATCCTACAAGACTCCTAATCGAAGAAGCTATGATCAAACTTACAAGTGATTACAGATTCAATCCTAAAGTTACCTGTGGACCATACAAGTTCAATAAGTTCGAAAATAATATGGTAAGACTTGACCTAAATGAAAACTACCAAGGAAACTTCAAGGGAGATAAGGCGACTATCCCTCATATCATCGTTCAATTAGTAAACAAAAACATCGGACCAGACCTTCTAGAAAATGGAGATATAGACATTTGGGAAGGCGAAAATGATGGATCAAAGATCGACCAACTCAAAAAGGCGGCAGAAGATGGCAAAATCCAAGTAGGCTCTTACGAAAGAAATGGTTACGGAAACCTAACCTTCCTAGTAGATAGGGGAGCAACCCAATATAAGGAAGTAAGACAAGCTATAGCAAGCCTAATGGATAGAAATGAATTCGTCCAATCATTCTTGGGAGGCTACGGTGTTGTAACTAACGGAATGTATGGAACAAGTCAATGGATGTATAAGGAAAGAGGAGCAGATGTCGAAGGAGAGTTAGTAAATTGGGTCCTAAATATTGACAAGGCCAATGAACTTCTTGACAAAACTCCATACAAGTTCGAAGCTGATGGAACAACTCCTTGGGATAAAGCTAAGGCCCTTGATGAATTTAACAAAAACCAAGAGGGCTTCGACTACTATAGGTATGATGAAAACGGAAATAGGCTAGTTGTAAACCAATATGGTGCAGAACAATCCCCAATTACAACTCTAATATCTAACCAACTTCCTCCAAATGCCAAACAAGCTGGAATGGAATATAACGTAACAAGTGGATCTTTCTCAACCCTAATAGACCTCTACACCTTCCCTAAGGAAGATGCAGATTATACTGCCTTCTCAATGGCAACAGACTTTGCTACACCATTTGACCCATGGTTATACTACTCAAAGGAAGGTCCATTTAACAGAAACAAGGTAGATGATCCAAAGGCTGATGAAGTAACTACTGCCCTAAGAAGAACGGCCCCAGAGGAGAAGGAAGCTTATCTAGATAAGTGGGAAGAATTCCAAAAATGGTACAACGACTACCTACCAGAAATTCCACTATATTCAAATGTCTTCCATACAGGTTATAGCAATAGAGTCAAGGGCTTTGACGTGATGACACCAGTATGGCAAGCCGCTGATCAAATCAACGCTATGACAATTGAATAAAGTTATTTAGAAATAAATTGAATAGAAAATAAAGGAAAGAGGCGAGACAAAGAGAATCGCCTCTTTTTTGCTGGAAATTATTATGCTTATATTTGTATGATTTAGGAGAAGTATTTGCATTATCATTAGAGAAATAAAAATACACTAAGTTATATTTTCTACAAATATGATGTATTAAACAAAAATATTGTGGATGTTGAAATTTAATAGATTATCGCTTTAACAAGATTGGATTCATGTATTATATTACATGAATATAATTCAAAAATCCCTAATAATAAGGAATTATAAAGAATAAAAATTCTCTATAGTGCATAAAACCTTAGGAAATCCTTGACAAAATCTATTCATTGAGTTAAAATATATAAATATAAAAGTTACTTAATTTTTTAGGGGGGAAACCAATGAAAATGAAAAGAGTTTTTTCTTCATTGATGGCACTTGGACTAGCTAGTACTCTAGTTGCTTGTGGCGGTGGAGAGAATAAAGACGACAAAGCTGCTAATAAGGACGCAGATACAAAAACTGAAGATAAAAACGAAGAAGCTACAGACGATAAAGATGCAGCTGAAGGCGAAGAAGCCGGTGAAGAAAGCGCTGAGGACTTCGAAGCACAAACATCAGACGATACTCTAGTAGTAGGTCTTGGTGAGCTTAACGGAGACTTCTACGGTGGTTGGACAAACAACTCAGGAGACGTTAAGGTTAGAAAATATCTTGGTATAGAAGGAAACAACGGTTACCAAACAGTTGTTCAAGATGAAGCTGGTACTTGGGTAAATAACCCTGTAGTTCTAGATGGAGAACCAGTATCAGAAGATAATGAAGATGGATCAAAGACAGTTACATTCAAGATCAAACAAGATCTTAAATGGTCTGATGGCGAACCTATCAAGGCAGATGATTTCTTATTCGGATCCCTTCTACACACTCACCCAGAATATACAAAACTAACAGGTTCTACAAACCCAGGATCTGACTCAGTTAAGGGATATGAAGCTTATAAGAAGGGTGAAAGTGATGTATTTGAAGGTATTGAAAAGGTAGATGATTACACATTTAAGATAACAATAGATGCATCATTCCTTCCATACTATGAAGAAGCATCTCTATTAGCTGTTGCACCACATCCAATGCACTATCTAAACGAAAACTTAGCTCTTTCTCCAGAAGGTAATAAACTTGTTGCTAAAGAAGGCTATGAAGTAAGTGAAGAAGAAAAAGAAAACTATGTAAAGAACCTGGATGAACAAATCAAAAAACAAAAAGAAGACTTTGAAGCAAACAATCCAGCTCCAGCAGATGATGCAGCAGAAGAAGACAAACAAGCTTACGAAGAAGCTAAAAAAGCTCACGAAGAAGCAATCAAAGACCTTGAAGAACGTAAAAACGGTGATGTAGACCCTACCCAACAACTTATAGATGAGGCTATGCTTAAGGAAGTTAATGAATACAGACTTAAACCAGAAGTTGTAACAGGACCTTACAAGTTTGAATCATTTGAAAACAATATGGTTAAACTAAGCCTAAACGAAAACTACGCTGGAAACTTCAAGGGTGATAAGGCTACAATTCCTAACGTAATCCTTCAAACTGTAAACAAAAATATTGCGGTAGACCTACTTGAGAATGGAGACATCGACCTTTGGGAAGAAGAATCTGAAGGTGGTCCAATCGATAGAATGAGAGAAGCTGCTGATAGTGGAAAGATCGGTGGATATAACACATTCGAAAGAAATGGTTATGGTAACGTTCAATTCCTAACAGATAGAGGAACAACAAAATACAAAGAAGTTAGACAAGCTATCGCTCACCTAATGGATAGAAACAGCTTCGTACAATCCTTCGCTGGTGGTTACGGTGTTGTAACTAACGGTATGTACGGTAGCAGCCAATGGATGTATAAGGAAAGAGGAGCAGATCTTGAAGGTAAGTTAATCAACTACCAAATGAACCTAGATCAAGCTAATGCCCTTCTTGATAAAACACCTTACAAATTCGAGTCTGATGGAACTACACCTTGGGATAAGGCTAAGGCTGATGAAGCTTTCGCATCTAACCCAGATGGATTTGACTATTATAGATACGATGAAAATGGTAAGAAGCTTGTAGTTAACCAATACGGTTCTGATGAATCACCAATTACAACATTGATCTCAAACCAAGTACCAAACAACGCTAAGCAAGTTGGTATGGAATACAATGTTACAGCTGGTTCATTTGCAACTCTACTAAACTACTACTACTATCCAGAAGAAGACCCAGAATATACAGCATTCAACATGGGTACAAACTTCGGTACACCATTTGATCCATGGTATCAATATAACTCAGAAGGACCTTACAACTACGCTAAGGTTAATGATCCAAAGGCTGATGAACTAACAGTTAAACTACGTAAGACACCTGCTGATAAGAAGGACGAATACCTAGATACCTGGGAAGAATTCCAAATTTGGTACAATGATTATCTACCAGAAATCCCACTTTACGCTAACCAATATCACACAGGTTACACAAAGAGAGTTAAGGGATTCGATGTAAATACACCAGTATGGCAATCAGAAGATCAAATCAACGCTCTTACTTTGGAAAACTAATAATAAGTAAATTAAAGGGGCTCACTTGAGTGAGCCTTTTTATTTTCGCTTTTGCGATTATACATAAATAATTAAGAAAATCACAAAAGAAATCATAAAGTTATGAAATAATATGCATAATTATGTCGATATTTTACCAACGTTTACATTTTGCGGGCCTCTTTATATAATAATTAAATAAGATAGGTGGTTGACAAAATACGACTAATATTATAACATATAAATTATAAAAATTATTAACTTGGATTTGCTTATCGTTTTTTAAAAAGACTACATATTTATCAGTATACTTTAACAAGATAACGAATCTCAATGTTATAAAAAATAGGAAGGAAAGATATGTTTCGTTATATAGTTAAGAGAATCATAAATTTAATACCAGTAGCTCTGATTATATCAATAATGCTTTTTGCTTTCTCTAAAGCCATGCCAGGAGATCCAATCAAGGCCATGATGCCTACGACTGGTCGTATGACTAAGCAAGAGCAAGAAGAGCTATATCAAACACTCCAAGCAAGATATGGACTCGATAAGTCCTTGCCTGAGCAATATGTAAGATGGCTTGGAAGGACTTTGAAGGGTGATTTGGGAGAATCTACTAGAGTTAGAAGACCGGTTTCTGAATATTTATCAGAGCCTCTCAAAAACACCATATTTTTAAATATTGGTTCGACAATTCTATCATTTGTTCTTTCGGTCTTGATAGGAATTAGGTCGGCCACGCATAAGGGAGGGGTTTTCGATAAGACCTTCCAGACTTTGACCCTAGTGGGTCTATCAATTCCTGTATTCTTTATAGGACTTATTTTGATATTCGTCTTTGCCTTTAGACTAGGATGGTTTCCGGCAAATGGTATGCCTAGAGAAAATACCTTTGGAGAATGGGTTAAGTATCTAGTTTTACCAACTGCTACCCTAACAATAGGTTCTCTTGCATCACTATCAAGATATGTAAGAAACTCTATGCTAGATGCCCTAGACCAAGATTATATAAGAACAGCAAGAAGTAAGGGTCTAAAAGAGAAGACCGTAATCTATTCGCATGCCTTTAGAAACGCCCTTATACCAGTAGTTACTGCCCTAACTTGGGCTGTACTTGGAATGTTTTCAGGTTCAGCTATAACAGAGAGGATATTCTCTTTTAGAGGAATTGGTAACGAACTGATAATGGCTGTAATGGCTCAAGATTACAATGTAATCCTTGCCCTATCAATGTTTTATGCAGTGCTAACTCTTCTTGGAAACTTATTGATGGATGTGGCTTATGCCCTAGTAGATCCAAGAGTTCAATTGGAGGCTTAAGATGAATGCGACTTTTAAAAAATCTGTAAAATCATATGGAAGTTTCTTGAAAAATTTCTTCTTAAGAGCCTTCACATTCTCTAAGGGAGAAGAGTTTAACGATAGTAATAATTCCTTTGACAATAAATCAGATGATGAATTACTCCATAGTGATAATAAAAATGTGGACAAGGGACCTAGAAAGGAAGACGAAAATGATAAGCTAAAAGAAGAAGCTATCATGTCTCCAGGAAAGGTAGCCCTTAGAAACTACTTTAGAAACCCTTTGGGTATTATTGGACTTGTGCTTTTTGTGGCAATTGTCTTGGTAGTGTTTGTAGGAAGTAAGATTCTACCATTTAACCAATACTACTCTCAAGGAAACTTAACTAATGTTTCTCCAGGTGGAGCTTATATGAACTATCCTTCTGATCTAGAAAAAGAAGGGGTTGAGAAAATCTCTATAGGTAATACCTTCTCTGCAGGACTTAGCAAAGAGGGAAATGTCTATGTTTGGGGATCTGACAACGAAGATAAGGTATTAGAAATTCCAGATAAGGCAAAAGAGGCCTTAGCTAACAAAAAAATCATAGATATAGCAGCGGGAGATAGACACATAATCGCTGCTACAGAAGATAACGAGATATACGGTTGGGGTAACAATGCCTTCCAACAAACCCAAATGCCACCAATGGAGGAGGCTAAGGTAAAAGAGGAAGGAATCGAAAAACTCGGCGGAGGTGTTCAATACTCTGTAATCCTTACAAAGAAAAACAACCTAGTTGTATGGGGATCAACTCTTGCGAGTAGACTCAACCTTCTTCCTTCTGACATCAAGGAACAAGTTGTAGATTTTGCAACAAACCCAATCAACATCCTAGCTGTAATGAAGGACGGATCTATTAGACTTTTGGGTGTAATGGGTGCTGAAATCGACACACAAATGCCAGAAGAGCTTAAGACAGGAAAGGTTAAGACTAAAAAGGTAGCCCTAACTTCCTCATCAGCAGCAGCCCTATCAGAAGATGGCAAGCTCTATGTTTGGGGACCTACTAGAGATAAGGTTTCAGGAGATTCGATACCTAAATTTGAAGCTCCTCTTGTAGATATCAAGGCAAGTGATTCAGTTTTCACCGCCCTTGACGAAAACGGAAAAATCTACCAATGGGGTAAGGAAAACTACGGAGAGCTAAAGACTCCAGAAGGAGAATTCGATCAAATTTACTCTTCATATTTCAACAACTACGCAGTAAATAAAGATGGCAAAATCGAAACTTGGGGTCTAAATGGATTTAGATTCGGTTCTGACGATCAAGGTCGTGATATTTTCACAAGATTAATCCACGGTGGTAAGATGACCATGGTAATTTCTTTAATCTCTACAGTAATCCAAATAGTTCTCGGTGTACTAATCGGTATGATTTCAGGATTTGCTGGTGGAAAGATAGACAATGTCTTGATGAGATTTTCTGAGATTGTGGCATCTTTCCCATTCTATCCAATGTTGATTTCTCTATCAGCCCTCCTACCACCAGGAGCAAGCCAAGAGCAAAGAATCACCATGGTTATGATTCTTCTAGGTCTACTCGGTTGGACGGGACTTGCAAGACTTGTTCGTGGACAAATCCTTGCCGAAAGAGAAAGAGATTATATAACAGCAGCAAGAGCCTTGGGAGTTAAGAATTGGTCTATTATGATCAAACACATCTTCCCAAATATCTTATCAATAGTAATAGTAAATGCGACCATAGGTTACGCAGGAAACTTACTAACAGAATCTGGTCTATCCTTCCTAGGATTTGGTGTACAAGAGCCAACTCCTTCTTGGGGTAATATGCTTACTGCAGCTCAATCATCAGACGTACTAAACACTTACTGGTGGAGATGGGTATTCCCAGCACTTGCAGTATTCTTGACATCATTTTCTGTAAACCTAATCGGTGACGCCCTAAGAGATGCCATCGACCCAAGAGCAAATGAAAGATAGGTTATAAAATGAGTTTATTAGAAATAAAAAATCTACACACCTACTTTGAAACAAGACGTGGTCTTATCAAGGCTGTAAATGACGTATCATTTACAGTTGATGCTGGTAAGACCTTAGGTCTTGTTGGAGAAAGTGGATCTGGTAAGAGTCAAACAGCTATGAGTATTCTCCAACTATTTGAGTCAAACCAAAAGATTTACGATGGTGAGATAATATTCGATGGAGAAAAAATATCTGACTTTAAGACTAGCCAAATGGAACATATCAGAGGAAATGCTATTTCTATGATTTTCCAAGAGCCAATGAGCTCTCTTAACCCAGTCTTTACTGTAGAGAAACAAATCTCAGAAGTTCTTATACTCCATAAGGGAATGAATAAGAAGGAAGCAGCTAAAAGATGCGAGGAGCTCCTTGCGGCTGTAAAAATTCCTAATCCACATGTAGTGGCTAAGCAATATCCTTTCGAGCTATCCGGAGGAATGAACCAAAGGGTGATGATTGCCATGGCCCTTGCTTGTGAGCCAAAACTGCTTATAGCAGATGAGCCTACAACAGCCCTTGATGTTACAATCCAAGCCCAAATCCTAAGACTTATGAATGATCTTAAGCATAAGGCTGGTACATCAATCCTCTTTATTACCCACGACCTCGGTGTAATCAATCAAATGGCTGATGAAGTTGCTGTAATGTATTGCGGACAAATCGTGGAGCAATCTCCAGTTGAATTTATCTTCAAACATGACATCACAGACTTTAACCACCCATATACCGTAGCTCTACTAAATTCAATCCCATCTATCACATCAGATAGAAACGAAAGACTTGATATCATCCCAGGTTCAGTACCACACCCACTTAACCTTCCGAAAGGATGCAAGTTTGCAGATAGGTGTAAATACGCTACTAAAAAATGTATAGAAGTGATGCCTGATCTAGTTTCAGTAAATGAAAACCAAAAGATCAGATGCCACTATCCAAATAGAAAGGAGAGGGAAGAGAATGAACAGTGATAAAAAAGTCTTATTTAAGATAAGAAATCTAAAGAAGTATTTCCCTCTTAAGAAAAAGTCTATATTTAATAGAGGACCTGGCGAGTATGTTCACGCTAATGAGTCAATTAGTCTAGATATCTATCAAGGAGAGACCCTGGGTCTTGTAGGAGAATCCGGATGCGGTAAGTCTACTTTCGGTAGAACCCTCCTACAAATCTATGATCAAACAGAAGGAACTACTCTTTACTATGGAAAGACCATAGAAGAAATTGCTCCAGCCTACATGCTAGATATGATCAAGAAGATTCCCAGCCAATTTCCTAAGTATCACGAAGAAATCGAAGCTTTAAATAAGATTTATGAAGAACTAGAAAATGCTGATACAGACGAAAAAAGAGCCGAGCTTAATGAAAAGGCTATGTTTAAACGCCGTGAGCTAGAGGAAAACTACCTAAATATGGTAAGGATTGCTGGAGGGCTTCTTGCAAGCGATGACCTAAACAAGGTATCTACTATGCTTAAGGAAAAATATGACATCCTTAAACAAAGAGCCGGCATCCTAGAAAAGCTCGAAGAGATTGAGCAAAAAACTCAAATGAGATCAAGAACTTGGGAAGAATATGATAAATTCCTAGAAAGTGATCCTAAGTACAAGGACTTGATCAGCCAAAAAGATGCCAAGACTAAAGAAATTGACGAAAAAGATCAAACTATAGAAACCTATAGGAAAACTCTCGAAAATGACGAGAGATTTTACGAGCTTGAAGAGCAAAGGGATGACGGAATCGACCTATCAGAGCTTAACAACGAGGAGATGAGAGCCCTAAGAAAAGACCTGCAGATGATCTTCCAAGACCCTTACGGATCATTGGATACAAAGATGACTGTAGGAAATATCATAGGCGAAGGTGTCCTAGGCCATGAGCTCTTTAAGAGCAGAAAAGAAAAAGGCTATAACGAATATATAAGAGAAACTATGGAAAAATGCGGACTTGCTCCTTACTTCCTTCATAGATATCCTCACCAATTCTCAGGTGGACAAAGACAAAGAATCGGTATAGCAAGAGCCCTAGCCCTTAAGCCAAGCTTTATAGTTTGTGATGAGGCTGTAAGTGCCCTTGACGTATCAATCCAATCTCAGATTATAAACCTTCTTCAAGACCTTAAAGATGAGAACAACCTAACCTATCTTTTCATCACCCACGACCTATCAGTTGTAAAATATATATCAGATAGGATTGGAGTAATGTATCTAGGAGTTTTGGTTGAGCTTTGTGAATCAGAGAGAATCTTCGAAAATCCTCTCCATCCATACACCAAGGCTCTCCTACGTGCTATCCCAAGAACAGACGTAGACCAAGGCCAAGAGCTACAAGTCATCGAAGGAGACATACCATCAGCGGTAAAACCTCCAAAAGGATGTAGATTCCATACTAGATGCGAGTATGCTATGGATATCTGTGCCCAATTTGAGCCAGAACTTAAGGAAAGAGAAGATGGTCACTTCGTAGCTTGCCACTTGCTTGATGTAAGCGAAGAAGAAAAGCAAAAGGCTTTCGAGAAAAATAAAATAGAAAAGGCTAAAAAGGAAGAAGAGCTAGAAGAAATGAGCGCTATATGAAAGCTCCGATAGATAGATTTAAGGGCAAAAGCCAAAAAGAAATCTACGAAAAAGAGAGACTCCTAGACAAGGACAATCTCGAAAAGAAAGATCAACTAGCTATGTTTCTTGCAGCGATGAAAGTATTTATGCCTTGGGTTTTGTTAATACTTTCGCCTCTGATAATTTTAGCTTTAGTAATCTAAAATGAGTCCTCTGGTAAGTCCGGAGGATTTTGTTTTGCCCAAATTTGCGGGGTATAATAAAAAAATGAGGTAAAAACAGAGAAGCGCCAGATCCCTTTGGGATGACGAGGAAGGCAGTTATCGAAAATTCGGCGGGAGCTGTCTGGGTTCACAGCCCTAGTATTAGACAAAACACAGGAGCAATTCTGTGGACAGAGAAGATACAGTGGCCTCATAAAAATTAAATAGGAGGTTACTATGTGCGGAATAGTATCGTATAAGGGAAAGCTTGATGCAAGAGAGGTAATCATCGATGGTCTAGAAAAACTTGAATATCGTGGTTACGACTCAGCAGGTATAGCTGTGATTAATGATTGTGGGATTTCTTGTGTAAAAAAGGCTGGAAAGCTTAATAACTTGAAGAAGGCCTTGGAGGAAAATCCTATCGAAGGAAATGTCGGCATAGGACACATCAGATGGGCAACTCACGGACAGGCCAACGATGTAAATAGCCACCCTCACCTTTCAAATAACGGTAGGATTGCTGTAGTCCACAATGGAATCATAGAAAACTATAGAGAACTTAAGAAGGAATTAGAAGAAGAAGGCTATGAGTTTAAATCTTCGACAGATACAGAAGTTATAGCAGTACTTCTTGAAAAGTATTATGAAGGAGATCTCTTAGAAGCTGTAAGGAAGGCTCGCAAAAGACTTGTAGGAGCCTATGCATGTGGCATTATATCTGCTGACGAGCCAGATAGGCTTATTGGAATCAGAGAAGAAAGTCCTCTTGTGGCAGGGATAATGGAAGATTCCTTTATGATGGCAAGTGATATTCCATCTCTTCTAAAATATACGAGAGACGTAATCTATCTAGAAAATGGAGATGTGGTAGACATTGATGGAGATACCTACACTATCTATGATAGAGAAGATAAAAGAGTCGATAGAGAAATTAGAAAAATAGAATGGTCAGTCGACGCAGCGACTAAGGCAGGCTACGACCATTTTATGATCAAGGAAATAAATGAACAGGCCTCTGTCCTAGAAGAGCTTATTAGACTAAATGTAAAAAATGACGAAATAATCCTTGATGGAGACTCTTTTACTAAGAAAGATTTAGAAAACTTTGAAAGAATTTATATAGTTGCTTGTGGAACAGCCTACCATGCAGGACTTGTTGGAAAGACTCTTATAGAAAAACTCGCCAAAATTCCTGTGATCTGCGATCTTGCATCAGAGTTTAGATATAATGATCCCTTCCTTGATGAGAAGAGCCTTGTAATATTTATATCCCAATCAGGAGAAACTGCTGATAGCCTAAAGGCTTTAAGCTTTGCCAAGGAAAAGAAAGCTAAGACTCTTCTTATAACAAATACCCTAGCATCATCCATGGATAGGGAAGCTGATAAGTCCATATATTGCTATGCGGGTCCGGAAATAGCTGTAGCTAGTACCAAGGCCTACACTAGCCAAGTATTAAATCTCTATTTCCTAGCCCTTGATTTTGCTAGGAAACTATCTAGGATTGACGATGAAGTTTACAAGGAAATCATAGAAGGCTTAAAGGAAATTCCGGGAAAAATTAGAGAAATTCTAGAAGATGATAAAATAATTAAAGACTTTGCAGAAGAGATAAAAGATCAAAAGAGCCTGTTTTATATAGCTCGTGGACTTGATTATCAAACTACCATAGAGGCGGCCCTTAAGCTTAAGGAGGTATCATATATCCACACAGAGGCTTTCGCGGCAGGAGAGCTAAAACACGGGACAATTTCCCTAATAGAAGATAAGACTCCGGTTATAGCCATAATGAGCCAGGCAAATCTTTTGGAGAAAACCCTATCAAATGTCGAAGAAGTCGTGGCAAGAGGAGCTAATGTATTTATCATAACAAGCCATGAGGACTCTAGAATGAGTAAGATTACTGACAAGATATTAATAATTCCAGAGACCTTGGATATCCTCTATCCGCTTCTTACAGCAATACCAGCCCAACTAATGGCCTATTACACATCAATAGCCAAGGGAATCGATGTAGATAAGCCAAGAAATCTAGCCAAATCTGTTACAGTTGAGTAGAAAATTACTAGCGAGAAATCGCTAGTTTTTAGTACCATAAATAGTGTAAGAAAGAAAGTAATTTCTATCTTGCACTA
>JAQEDR010000017.1 GCA_027669155.1 Peptoniphilaceae bacterium AM52-5BH
CATTCCGCTTAAGATATAATTAAATTATTCCGTGTTTACGGGTTCAGGTCATTTCTCTAGCCTTTCTTAAAATATTTATTTAGTGAAAAGTGGCATATCTTCTTCTACTGTTGTGTTTCCTGCTATATTAAAGTTTTCTACCAAGAAGTCTACAACTGTTGGTGATAGGAAAGCTGGAAGTGTTGGTCCTAGGTGGATATTTTTTACTCCAAGACTTAGGAGGGCTAGAAGGACTATTACAGCCTTTTGTTCATACCAAGCTATATTGTATTCGATTGGTAACTCGTTTATATCAGATAGACCAAAGGCATCCTTTAGAGCTAGGGCAATTTGAACGAGTGAGTATGAGTCGTTACATTGACCTGCATCTAGAACTCTTGGAATTCCGTTGATATCTCCAAGGCCTAACTTGTTGTATCTGTATTTTGCACATCCTGCAGTAAGGATTACATAATCTTCTGGTAGGGCTTTAGCAAAGTCTGTGTAGTAAGATCTTTCCTTGTGTCTTCCGTCACAGCCTGCCATTACTACGAATTTCTTGATATTTCCTTCTTTAACTTCGCTAACTACCTTATCAGCAAGGGCTATTACTTGATTGTGAGCGAAACCTCCGACAACTTTTGTATCCTCAAGATTTGTTGGAGCTTTTGTGTTTTTAGCCATCTCGATAATTTCAGAGAAGTCCTTGTTTCCATTTTCGTCTGCTTCTATGTGTTTGCATCCTGGGTAACCTGCATTTCCTGTTGTAAACATCCTATCTTGGTAGGTATTGTTTTTCTTCATTGGAACGATACAGTTGGTTGTCATAAGGATTGGGCCGTTGAATTTCTCGAATTCTTCGTTTTGGCTCCACCAGCTATTTCCGTAGTTTCCGTGGAAGTTGTCGTATTTTTTGAATTCTGGGTAGTAGTTTGCTGGAAGCATCTCAGAGTGGGTGTAGATTTCTACTCCGCTATCTTTTGCTTGATCTAGAAGCATCTTCATATCGTGAAGGTCGTGACCTGAGATTAGGATTCCTGGCTTATCTCCTGCAGAATAATCTACTTCTGTGATTTCTGGATTTCCGTAAGTTTCTGTATTAGCCTTATCAAGTAGGGCCATAGCCTTAACTCCGTGGCTTCCTGTCTCCATTACAAGGTCGATTAGCTTAGTGATATCTGTATATCCTTTTGTAGTCTCTTCAAGGGCCTTTGCAATGAATTTATCTACTTCGCTATCTCTAAAGCCTAGGACATTGGCATGGTGGTTGTAGGCAGCCATTCCCTTAAGTCCGTATATTACAAGCTCTGTAAGAGATCTTTCGTCTTCATTTACTATATTTAAAACACCAACTTCGATTGCCTTTCTAGAAAGCTCATCGTCATCGTCTGATGAGTATAGGGCAAATTCAGAAAGACCTTCCTTAGATATTTCTCCTAAAAGCTCATCTTTCATAGCTATAGTTTCCTTTACTATAGAAAGAATTGCCTCAGTGTCGAAGTTTGCATTGGTGATAGTTACGAAAAGATTGTTAGATAATCTATCGTAAAATCTCTCTTCTGCTTCTCCCTTTTTATTTATTACTTCAGCAAGTCCCTTTGTTACATAGACTAGAAGGTCTTGGATATTTGCTGTATCTTCCTTCTTTCCACATACACCTTGGACCTTACAGCCTTCGTTCTTTAAAGTTTCTTGACATTGAAAACAAAACATAAATTAACTCCTTTTTATTTTTCTTAACTTAACTGTCTTTATTATAAACCACTGGGACCTGGAAAATCTGTAACATATGTTACGCAAAATGATTTTTGCTAAAATATTAGTATATTAATAATAAGAAAGATGATATAAACATGAGAACAAGGAGGTACTATGTCATTTTTAGATAAAATCAAGGGTGCTTTTTCTGGAGATAGTAAGAAAAACGAAACTGTAGAAGAAGTAAGAGAAGTTAAAGCTAACGAGATAATTCTTGCTCCACTTACAGGAGAAGTTAAGGACATCAAGGAATGTAGCGACCCAGTATTTGCCCAAGAAATCGTAGGCAAGGGAGTAATCATTGTTCCAACTGAAGGAAAAGTTTATGCTCCAGTTGATGGCAAGATTTCAATGCTTGCTGAGACAGGACACGCTGTTGGAATCACATCAGAAAATGGTACAGAGCTACTAATTCACATAGGACTTGATACAGTTGAACTTGAAGGAAAACCATTTGATATCAAAGCAGAAAATAATGCTGATGTAAAACGCGGCGATCTTCTAATCGAATTCAACATCGAAGAAATCAAGGCTAACGGTAAGGAAATTCAATCACCAGTTATCGTAACAAATACTGATGATAAGACAATAACAAGCCTCAAACATGGTCAAATCAACCACGGAGAAGATTTACTAAAGATTGAAGCTTAATTATAAGGGGGGCTGTTGCAAAACTATGAATAATCATCGTACCATCGTTAGAAGGTTCTCTTAGGAAATTTTCAGTGGAGCCTGCCGGCTAGTGGAGGCAAAATTTCCTTGGAGGTTCTTCTAACGATAACGGTACGATTTATTCATTCTGCAACAGCCCCCTTTTTATGTTGATAGGGAGGAAGAATTGAAATTAATCGGAGTAGATATAGACGGAACTCTTCTAAATAGCAAAAATGAACTTACTGCTAGGACAAAAGCTAGTCTCATTAAGGCCAGTAAAATGGGCCATAAGGTCGCAATAATTACAGGCAGGGACTTTTATGCGGCAGACTTTCTGGCGAGAGAACTTGATTTTGATAAGTTCGGAGGACTTGTCTCTTCATCTAATGGAGCCCATGTTTATGATATGAAGGCTAAGAAGACAATCATAAATCACACAATAGACCAGACTCTAATAAGAGAAATGATAGACTTTGCCAAAGGGCTCGGCTTTGACTATATAATCTATCATAAAGGAGAAATCTTAGCAGAAAACAAACATGCCCACAGCCTAGAATTTCTGGCAAGGAAAAATAAAATGCCTTATAGGATTATCGAAAATTTAGAAGAGAAAATAGACTTTCCCCTTAATAAAGTTCTTTTCTCAGCAGAGCCTTCAATCATAAATAAAAATATAGATAAGTTTAAGGAAAAATTTGAAAACCGCGTAAATCCTATCCACTCCATGCCCCAATTTCTCGACTGCATGCCCCTTGATATCAATAAGGGCAGGAGTATCCTAGAAATTGCAGACTTCTTCTCGATCGAGTCCAAGGATACCTTAGCCTTTGGAGATGAGATTAACGATATGGAAATGATACAAATGGCAGGGACTGGAATCGCTATGGCTAACGCAAGCGAAACATTAAAAAAAGAGGCGGACTTCATCACTCTTTCAAACGACGAGGATGGGATAGCCTATTATATAGAAAAGAATATACTTAAGGAGAAATAATGAAACTAATCGGAGTAGATGTCGATGGAACTCTCGTAAATAGCAAGAGAGTCATCACAGAAAGAACAAGAGAGGCCTTGATTTCTGCCATGAAGGAAGGTCACAAGGTCGTAATAGTTACCGGAAGACCAACTGCTGGAGCTAGAAATCTTGCAGAAGCCTTGGAATTTGATAAATATGGCGGTCTTATTTCAAGTTTTAATGGAGGAGCCATAACAGACTTTGCCACAGGTAAGGTCCTCGCCAACCACGAAATGGATCATGACCTTGCAGTAGAGATGATAAAACTTGCCAAAGACTTGCCCCTTGAGACCATGGTACCTTTTATGGACACAGTTTTTAGCCCAAAGATCGGACCTTACACAGAAGGTGAGGCAAGAACTCTCAGGATGAAGGCTGAAGAAGTAGAAGATCTCCACCAAACAATCGACTTTCCTGTCAACAAAATCCTCTTTGCAGCAGACCCTGACCTTATAGATGAGCCAACTAATAAGATCAAAGAAAAATTTGGAGACCTAACAGAGCAAGTCAAATCAGCAAGATTCTATTACGAAGTTATGCCTAGGGGACTTTCTAAGGGAAATAGCCTTCTAGAGATTGCAGAAATATTTAACATAGATCAAAAGGACATCATCGCCTTCGGTGATGAAATGAACGACGAATCTATGATAAAGGCTGCAGGAATCGGTGTTGCCATGGGTAATGCCATTAGTAAAATAAAAGAAATAGCAGACTACGTAACCCTCACAAATGACGAGGACGGCATAGCCTACTATCTAGATAAATTCTTATTATAGGGGCTTATTAATGAATAAAACATCTCCTGCCATCTCTAGAAAATCCAAGTCTATCATCAGATAAGTAGGAAGAATCCCAAAGGCAGGAGAATTACTTTCTAAATCCACTAACTTTTGTAATCTTCAATATTTATAACATGATCAAAGCTTTGAAGATAGGCTGGGTCTTGGTTGTGGGTAATCACTATTCTTGTCAGCTTATTCAGGCTTTCGATAAGGCCTTCGATTGACCTAGCACTTTCTGGGTCAAGCCCACTTGTTGGCTCATCAAAGATAAGTAGATCACTTCCCTTGTAGAGGGCCCTAGCAAGCTCTAGCTTCTTCTTCTCTCCACCAGATAGACTTCCATTTTTGATTAGTCCATCCTTCTTCTCATGATAAACTCGACTGAGACCTACCCTGTCTATAATTCTTTCAATCCTATCTCTATTGGTCCCCTCATCTCCCATGGCGATATTGTTTATGAAAGTATCCTCAAAAACTATAGGATTTTGTGGGATGTAGTAGATGTTGTCATATAAGTCTTCTTCTGAAAATTCCTTGAAGTTGCCATTAGCAAAGGAAATCTCTCCCCCGTAGTCTTCATTTACCTTCATAAGAATCTTGGCAAGGGTAGACTTACCGGACCCAGAATTTCCGATTATGGCATAGGACTTAGCTTTTTCTATATCCAAATTCATCTTATCAAAGACCTTGATATCTCCATAGGCGAATGATAGATTGTTTAACTTAAGGTCTAGTTGCGGAGTCTTTCCTTCCCTCTTCCTCTCCTCTATATCAGGAATTTCACCAATTACCATCTCTTTTATCTTCCTTGTAGATAAAATGTTAACCAAATATCCAAAAGAATCTGCTAAAGTCGCTGTAGAAATTGAAACTAACTTTAGAGAAGCTAAGAGATCTGATAATTGTAAGTATTGATTTTTCACCATAATACTACAAATATAGGTAACTAATAAGGACGATAAAATATTAATACTAAAGAGAGTTTGACCAAACATACTAATGGAAACATTTAGCTTGGTCAAAGATTTCAATAATTTATTATCATCCATATCGAATTTTTCCAAAAAGTATTCCTTATTCTTTGATTCCTTAATCACAAAATATCCATCTAGGAATTCATTCAGTCTATCAATGTAGGAGGAATAATTCTCGGACCTTAAAATTTGCAAATCTGAAATTCTTTTAGAGAAAACTTTAGAAACTCCTCCAGGAAAAATAACAAAAAATATTGTAGCTAAGAGAATATAAGGATGAATATTATATAAACCCACTATGTACACTATAGCTTGACCTATACCAATAATTGCAGAAGGTAGGGTCATCAAATAATTTAACCTTAGCTGATCGACATTTTGATCTACTTGGGTTATGTACTCTCCCTTACTTTTCCCAAAAAAGCTAGATGACTTGGTATTAATTATTCCTTCCAAATAATCATGCCTTAAGTCGCTAGATATGTATTGGGTAAAGAGCTTGCCATTTCTCTGGGATATATAATATGATAGACATGCAATAACTACATACAAAATTGAAAGGATAACAATCTTACTAGCACTTCCATCAATATTACCCAAAACAACATCAATTATCTTAGTGCTAACTGTGCAATATAAGTAGATAAAATAAACTTCAATCACACCAAAAATAACCGACAAAATCAGATTATTCTTATATCTAAGAATATACTTCTTCATCAACCCACCTCCCCATTTTTGATAAGGTCTCTAATTAAATATTCATTATTTCTCATTATAATTAATATTTCTTCTAAAAACAACCCACACTTTTGTGGGGTTACTAGATGTTATTTTTTGTTATATGATTAACACTTTTAATCAACGATGATTTTAGTTCTCTCTTAAGCATCAAATCACAAAGTTTTAAGGCTTTATCTATGTCTTCTATGTAATCTATTACTCCTAATTTGTACTTGGAAATTCCTAAAAGGTAGTAGATTAAAATTATCCTATTATAATTATTGGTAGCAGAGCTTAGCTCAAGAGCCTTGTAGGAAATATCTACTGCTTCTTGATAGGAAGAAGTAATGTAAAAAAATCGTGCTTGATTGTATAGGAGATTGATATAGTTAGGATTATAAAAATCTAAATTATCTAATAGATTATCTAGAATTTTACTTGACTTTTGTATATCTTCTGTATTCACATAAAACTCGGATAGCTTTGTCATTATTCTAATTTCTATATCGCTAGCAGGAATGTAAGATGTAGGATTTATCTCACTGTCTTTAACTTTAAGAGCTTCTACTAAATAATCTCTACATTTTTCCTCTTCGTGTTTTACTTCGTTTTCATATATTGCTTTATAATATAAGATATATTGATTCAAAATATTCTTGTACCTATTAGGCAAATGTGCATCCAAGCCTTCTAACTCTTCAATATCTTCTTCTAGACTTTGATAATTGGTATTTGAAAAATTTCTGTCTATTCTATTAATCTTGTTATTGATAGTCTCCCGCGATGAGCCCTTTTCGTTCATCAAGGTAATCTCGAAATCTATTCCTAGAGCATTTAATATGTCATCTAGGTTGTCAAATCTAGGATTATTATAATTATTCTCGATTCTACGAAGGCTTTCCTCAGTAATATTTGCAATCTTTGCCAAATCTTTTTGAGATAATCCCTTACTTTTCCTAATTCTTTTTATCTCACTTCCTATGTATTCATAATCACTGGGCATGTTCACTCCTTAAATATTCTTTGTATTAATATACTTTAATAAATATATTTACAATATTCTTTTTACTGGTATGCTCATTCTAAGGAGCAATTATGATTGAAAGAGTAACAGATCTTGTTAAGGAGATTCTTATTAGAGAGAAGGATATTGACCTTGCTGTGGATATGACGGCAGGTAATGGGAATGATTCGGCCTTTATCCTTGATGTTTTGGGAGCAAAGGAGCTTGTCGCTTTTGATATTCAAGAGCCTGCAAGGGAAAATACCTTAAAACTTCTTGGGCCCAGGGATAATTTCACCTTTATTTTGGACAGTCACGCCAATATTGATAAGTATATCAAAGAAAAAATCGACTTGGCTGTCTATAATTTAGGCTATCTTCCAAATTCTGATAAGACCATCACTACAAGGGCAGATTCTACTATAGATAGCTTAGACAAGGTCCTAAGTCTTCTAAGGAAAAGGGGCAGGGTTATTCTAACCATCTACCCAGGACATGCCCAGGGAAGGATTGAAGCAGATAGGCTTGATCATTTCCTAGAAAAGCTAGATCCAAAGGACTTCGCTATACTTAAATTATCCTACCCAAACAAGAAAGACATCTCCCCTTATGTGGTCACAATAGAGAAGAAATTCTAAATATTTTCTCTAATAAAGTCATTAGTTAAGGCAAAAATCTCAAGTCTCTTCTCATAACTTGTGAAGTTGTGACCGATATTTTCTATTTCTATATATTTACAATCCATGAACTTCTCTTCTAGGAGGGTCATGGATTCTTTTTCTATTACAGGATCCTTCTCTCCCCTAACCATAAGGACCTTGCCCTTATATTCTTCCGCCATTTCTAGGAAATTATATTTCCTGCTATCTTCTACAATCTTGGATGATAGTCTAAGACCTCCCAGGTCCTTTTCGCCAAGTAGCTGACTTTTGGATAAAGCATCTAGCGACCTTATTAAATTTGAGTTCTCCAAGGAATAATTACTTCCTGGTGCATAGAGTATAAGGCCCTTAGGGTCTTTAAGCTGGGCTAGCTTTATGGAGACAGCCCCTCCCATGGAGTGGGCTCTGATGAATATATTCTCCTTATCTACAAATTTTTCATTTTCTACAAAGTCATAGATAATCTGGGCATCTTCTATCTGTCTAGTGAAAGTTAAATCGAAAAAGCTTCCCTCACTTTCCCCGCATCCCCTAAAGTCAAATCTATAAACCAGAAAGCCTGCCGCTGTGAGATACTTAGCATGCTGGATAGACATATAATTAATTCCATTTCTATCATCCATAAGTCCATGGAAAAATATTATCGCTGGGTATTTTGTATTTTCGGAAAAATCATCAGGAGCATTTAAGACTCCCCTGATTAGGTCGTTATTTTTAGCTCTGATACTTTTATATAAATATTTCATATACCCTCCTAGGATATACTTACCCCAAAGCTTATGTAATATCTATCAAGCCTATTGACTAGATGAAATGAAAGTGATATCATAATGATATCAAATATATATAAGGAGTAAAATATGGACAAAGTAGAAAAGAAACTCGAAAACTCTGATAATGTCGAAGAGAAGATCCTTAAGGCAAAGAAGAATGGTCTTCTAATGCTTTTGGTCTACCTTATCCTCCTAGCAGGAGCAATTTTGACAATAGCAGTGAATGGAAATATTATCGATAGCGGTAATTACACAAGCCTAAATATAGTATTTCTAGTAATAGGAATTGTCTTTGCAGCCTTAGGCTGGATTATGCTTTTAGGTCTTAAGCTTCTAAAACCTCAAGAATCACTAGTTCTTACACTTTTTGGTAAATACATTGGAACTATAAAGGGCGAAGGTTTCTATTATGTGAATCCTTTCGTTTCTGCGGTAAATCCTGCTGCCAACACCAAGCTAGGTCAATCTGGAGATGTGAGTGATGGCATAAAGATATTTGATAAGTCTAATTCCTATCAATCTACCAACAAGAAAATTTCTCTAAAGGTAATGACCCTAAATAACAGCAAACAAAAAATCAACGATTATTTAGGAAATCCTGTGGAAATCGGCATAGCAGTAATGTGGAAGGTCAACGACACTGCAAAAGCGGTATTTAATGTAGACAATTACAAGGAATATTTATCCCTACAAACAGATACAGCCCTAAGAAACATTGTTCGCCAATATCCTTACGATGTAAATCCTCATTATCAAATCGATACAACAGGCGATGGAGAGCCAGACGATGGATCTCTTAGAGGTTCTAGTGAAATAGTAGCTAGAAGAATCAAGGAAGAAATTCAAAAAAGAGTAGAATTTGCGGGTCTTGAGATAATAGAGGCAAGGATCACCCACCTATCTTACTCATCTGAAATCGCAGCAGCTATGCTACAAAGACAACAAGCTTCCGCCCTAATCGATGCTAGAGCAATGCTAGTAGACGGAGCGGTGGGCATGGTTGAGATGGCCCTTGCCAAACTTGAAGAAAATGGAGTAGTCGACCTAGACGAAGAAAGAAAAGCCGCCATGGTATCAAACCTCCTAGTTGTTCTTTGTGGTAACCACGAAGCAAGCCCAATAGTCAATACGGGAAGCTTATATTAATGGCCAAAAAACAAATACCCCTAAGGGTATCAGAGAAACTCTACAATCAAATTGCCCAATGGGCCGAGGATGATTTTAGATCCATAAACGGACAGATAGAATACCTGCTGACAGAATGTGTCAAACAAAGAAAAAAAGACGGCAAATATGTATCAGAAACGATAGATGAGCCAATAGACTTAGATATTGAGTAAAGAATGGGCCTACAGAAATTATTTTCTGTAAGCCATTTTACTTGCAAGTTTTCTAATAAAACTAGATTTATGTAAGAGATGCTTTATAGCTTTGCCTGGTCTATAGAAGATAAAACGAGGACCAGAAAATCTCATAATCTCACGAATCTCTGCTCTTCTGACTGGCTCATAGCAGTGGATCTTACAATAAGAACAAAAGGGCTTGCTAGATCCATGAGGGCAAGATGAAAGCTTCCTTTTTACATAAGCCTTAAGCTCAATAATATCACCATCAGAAAACCTATCATTTTTCCTATGATACAAATCAATCATTTCACAAACAGTCTTGTATTCTTCCTTAAGCTTCTTATCCATAAATCCCTCCTATGAAATCACTATACTAGATAGACCTATCTTTATCCTTTATAATTTTATATATCAGATTAAGATACACAAGAAAATCTCTCTAAAATAAATGTAACCATAAAGGTATATAAAAAATACCAGACACCAGAGAACAGTTATGCGCGTGCTCATAACCGGTTGGTGGGCAAAAAAAAACACCTCATAGATGAGATGTTTGGTGGGCCTTGCGGGACTCGAACCCTGGACCTGATAAAGGTCCTAAATGGACCTTTATCCCGAAAACTTAGCACGAAGTTCGCAAAAGCTTACGAAGTAAGCGCGTTTTCGTTCGGCCTCTCATAACCGGTACGGCGGGCAAAAAAAAACACCCCATAGCTGAGATGTTTGGTGGGCCTCCAGGGTACTAAGGGAGGTTTAAATTTCAACACAGCGTGTATATAACTAGGTGGGACAGGCTGGCACTAGCTTAAACCATTTGTAGGTTGCCCACAGGTTGCCCACAATATTAAGAGGACACTCAGTCCTCTTTTTTCTTGCTTTTGCCGTCTTTTTTATCAAATATTTCTTGAAACTCCTCCATCTGATCATCAGTTGCATAAGTCTCTATATATTTTTTAGTCCTAAGATAATAGAGGTATCGTGCATCTTCATTTTTATCATAAACCATTTCATTTTCAAATTTTAGTCTACCATTGTAATAGGCATCTTCTGCAGATTTAAACTCTGATTTAGATAAAGTTTTATTTTTATATTTATACATAGCCCTATAATGATATTGGCCAGAGGGATATACACCTGGAAACTCTCCTCTTTTCCTAACGCCTCGTCCCATGCAACCACATGATTTTACTTTATTGGCGTTAAGTTGGCCGGTTGACACCTCCACTATATTGCCACAATCACATCTGCACTTCCAAAGCTGACTGTAACCATCTTTCCCAGCCTTTTCTAAAACTGTTAAGTAACTAAATCTTTTACCAGTTAAGTCTTGATTGCGAGATCTAGAGCTAGGCTTTCCAAACTCTTCTTCCCAAGCTTCTCTTTGCTTTATAGCCTCATCTAATGTTTTGAACGATTTTTTCTTTTCTTTAATGCCAGCTTTTTTGTTGCTATATGAGGCTATAAAAGAGTCCTTTCTTTGGCTGTTTTTATAAACCCCTACAGGTAAATCTTTACTCTTGCCCATTAGGGTTCTCTCTTTCAAAAATCTCAATTAACTCATCGATATCTTCTTTAGTTGCATGATGTCTTACAAAAGTTCTTGCTGTTGTTCTATATCTAGTTATTTTAGTCTTTTCTGGATTTCTTCCTTCGTAAGCTCTAGAGGCCCTTGTTTGAGCCTCTGTTGTTTTTAAATCTGTCATTATTTTTTATCGTCCTTTTCTATTTTATATTTAGCTTGCTTGTTAAACTCCTCTATAACAGGATCAAACAATTCTTTTTCGGCTTCCTTTCTAACAGCTTTTGCCTCCTCCAATGTTTTATAAGTACCTAAATATTTTGATTCACCTTTAAAATATATAGATGCCTCATAAGTTCCAGATTTAGTTAATCTAACACCCTTTACACCTAGCTTATTACGTGCTTTTGCTTTAAGATTTGTAACTCTAGTACCATCATATAAATAGCTATCTAATACCTTTGTGCCACTTTCTCCTTGATAGCAGCCACAGGAAACTGTTTCTGCATTACTTCCTACAACTGAGCTTAGGTAAGGTCTTGTCTCATTGCCACAGTCACATTTGCAAACCAATCTATAGTGTGCTTTCCCATTCCTGCGTTCCCTGTACACATCCTTTATTGTAAGTTTTCCATATTTCTTACCTATTAACTCTTTTTTATATTCTTTAAATTTTTCCTCGCTAGCTATCACCTTATTGTTGGGTTTTCTAACTATGCCAGCTTCTGCCTTATCTCTTGCATCTTGAGCTTCTTTTAAAGTTGGATAAGTGCCAACGTACTTTTGTTTTCCGTTTATAGTAACGTTGGCCTTGTATTTTTCTCCAACTTTTCTTATATTTCTATCTACTGTTATGCTTTTATTTTTTGTCATTAACCTATAAAACCATTTTCTTTCGCAACTGTTATATAATCGTCGTAGTCAAGTATATTAAACTTATCATACTCTATTTCATTATCTTCTAGGTACTGCATAGCATCTGCAATTTCGTTCCACCACTCCCAATCTTCTTCATTTACAAAGTAGCTACCGTTGTCATCATAGTCTATGTTTAAGTCTAGAGCATCAATGTATCTTATTTGTTCATAGTTTTCAATGTCTGCTAAATATCTTTTTGTCATTTTAAATCTCCTTTAATCTTTATCTTCATCTTTGTTAATTATATTATAACACCTGTGTTATATATTGTCAAGTGTTTTTTGTGATTTTTTTAAGATATTTTAAAAATTTAATTCGAAAGTTCTGTAAGCCTTGCAATTACTAGCCTAGCCCCTAGAAGGCTCTATAAGCGATTTTAATTATTTAGGCATACTATAGGTATACTAATTTCAGCTATAAATCAAGATATTAAAGAAATTTTGAATTATAAGCATAATTACAGGGATATAAATTCAAATTTTAGCACTTTTTAAAAATATCCCGACGTATTCAGATGATTAAGCGACGATTGTTTTTACGTCGGTTTCAATTTCGGAACAAAAAAAGACCGCCTTCAATAGACGGTCTAGGATAACCCATTTATATCATTTTATTCTTTAATTAGTTCTTTTTCAAGTGCGTATGTCAATACCTTAGAAAAATTAAGTCCCTTGCTTTCTCCTGCTCTTGCTAAACTTTCAGGAATTGTGCAATTCTTTTTAACTTTGTTTTTAGAATCTAGTCTAAAATACCTATTTAAATCACATACAATATAATTTACAAAATCATATTTTTCATCTGTTCCATAACTATCTTCTGGTAGTGGAAAATCTTCACCATCAAGCAAAAAATCGTACGCCAAAAGTTCTATTGCATCTTTAGACATAGAAATTGCTTCTTCTAAATCTTTCCCCTCACTAACCATACCAATAGCATTATTAAAAACTGTATATCCACCACTACTATTTTTAATAAAATATACTGGATATGCCTTCACTCTCTCCATATTCACTTTTTTGCCCATTCCCCTTGCAGGGGAGCAATTAGACCTTTATGCCTAATTGCTTGAAAATTCCTTTGGCAGTATTTTCATCTACTTCCTTGTGTCGTGGAACCGCAGTTCTTTTTTCACCTAAAACATAGATGTCATGATTGCTTCCATGTCTTTTAAACTCTGCCCCATGACTTTCGATGAATCTTACCAGATCTTTTTGTTTCAAATGGGTTATCCTCCTTTCCTATATATACTATACGCCCCTTTATACGCTTTACAAGTAAATATAAACAAAAAAAGCCCCACCCTCTACCAAAGGTGGGACGGCAAGAGATTTCAGAGGATTATTTTATCCTTTCATTATTATCGTGGTAGATTTTACTTGCCTTTTTAATATTTTGCTTTTATCCTAATTATTTTCTTTGTTATACTTTGCACTAGAGATCTTGACTAGAGATCCCAAAAGTGTATTAACCGCAGCTAAAACCGCAGTTACTCTCTCCACATTTCCGTAGTTATAAGCTCCTAGTATAGCTACTATAAAAGTGCTTACTGGTATAGCTACTAAAGATATGGTTTTTAAAGTGTCGTAAGTTTTGTCGTTCTTAAAAATCATTTTTACCTCCTAAATTTTTATACTAAAAAAGCAGCTACTAATGTAACTGCTCTTGTTTTTATATACTTAATTTGTAAACCAATAATTGATTTAATGACGTATTTTCTCTTTCTGCTTCCTCAGATAATTTTTTGTGAAGACTTTTTGGTAACCTAGCTAAAATTTTACCAGAATATTTTTCTTCGATAGGCTCAGGCACCTCTTCTCCGTCTTCTAATCTATCTTCAATAGCCATTTCTAAAACTTCATGAATGTTGCTATACAATTCTTCAATTGTATCTCCTACTGTTTTAACATCATAAAACTCTTCAACTCTGCCTGCAAAATAATGACCAGTTTCATCATTAAGCTCCTTTATAACAATAGAATAAGGCAGAGAAAGATAATACTCTAATGTCTTTCTTTCCATAAAACTATACTAATGGGGTGTTAAGTGTGTAGACAAGTCCTAAGACTCGTCTACAATGCTGAGAATTTCTTCAATCAAGTATTTTTTTACAGGATTCTGTGAAATAACTAGGGAGAACCATCGCCCATCGCTTTTTCTTTTAAAGCGTCTATGTGATCCCCTTGTTCGTCTTACTTCAAAGCCTAGGTAATTAAGTACCCTTTCAGCATCTTCTGGGGTAATACCGTTAGGTTGACGTCTCATTTTGTTAATTATCTTAACATCTTTACTTCCCATTAGCACCTCCTTTCGTTATTATGATACTATATATAATATCATTTGTCAATATTATAATAAAAAAGAAGAGTATGGGCAGTACTCTTCTAGTGCTAATGGGACGACTTTTCGTCACTTATATGCTACCACATGTAGTACTATTAGTCAACCTAAAAAGTTAGCCATGGTCTAGTATCGCCTGATAATCTTCTATAAGCTATATATCTTCTTTTTCCTGAGCTATCACCGATATAAGATATCCATCTATACCCATCAGCCTCATATACGCTGTCATAGTTGATTGGTGCCCCCATAGGGTAGCTTGCAACTATAGCAGAGTCGGTGCTGGCGTCCGCTCTGACATTTACAGCACATTGAGTCCATGCGGTCCAGTGTTCTTCCTTGATAAACTTTTTACCACCTGACTTAGTCTTAGGCTTGCTTACGCTAGGTCTAGAAGTGTTAGGATATCTAGGTCTAAAATACCTCTCATTCCAGGATCTTTGGCGGTCTAGATAGTAGTCTATGGTACTTATATCATTGTAGCTTATACCATCATTTGTGTAGTTTGAGTGGACTATCCCGTCCTTTTTGTAAAACATGCCCGTATGGCCACCAGCCCCTGCCGATGTCCCTTCTCCTCCACGGATAAAGATATCACCAGGCCTTACGTCTTTATAGCTATAGATTTCATCTAGATATTTGCCTTTAAGCTTAAATAAAGTCTCCGTATTTCCTATAGGTGTTCCTTTTGGCAAAACTCCTCCAGCAATTAAAGCATAGTATTGAGATGACGAACAATCATATCCGTAACCCCCATATCTATCTGTCATACTGTATCTAAATCCTTTACTTCTGTGATGGTCATCAAACCACTTTAATGCTTCTTGTACTCCCATAATTACCTCCTTGTGATTATGCTTATGATGAGTTTTTCTGTATTTTTCAACGTTCTTAAACTTTATTGTGAACTAGTGTGTAAAGTAAAAGGACTAACTCTCGCTAGCCCTCATTCTCCTTCTCATTATCAATTATGATATTATCAACTTTAGTATTTAAAACTGTAACATCTTCTTGTATTTTCTTGACCCCTTGCTTAATCTCAGCAAGGGAAGCTCCAGAAGAAGTAGAGTGTACCTCTAGTTTCTCTGACAATCCGCCTAGTTTGCTATTAGTTCCATTAGTACTTACCGCAAACTTTTCAGTAAGATCTATTAGCTTTTGGTTGCTTTCTATCTGTAACTGCCTATCTTCTCTCCTCTCCTCTCTTTTCGTATTAGTATCATCTATATATGTCTTCAAGAAGATTGCTGCTATTATTACTAGTGGACCATTTTTAACTATAGCTGCTGCTAACCAATCAAATGTCATTTTATCACCTGCCTTTTGTGAGTAATTAATTTTATCCTATCTTCTTCCAGCCTTCTGGATATTGGCTAGGACTAAAAGTATTGCTATCTATGGTTGACTCATATATAGACCCTTCAAAACTTACTTTGTCCCCTTTCTTATAGGCATCATGAGCCCCTGTAGGTTGCTTAAATTCTGCTACCACCTCTGTCTCTTCTCCAGCTTGATTTGTGATTTTTACATTTAAAAACTCTTTATATAGGGCTGGTGTTGATGATGGTATCCAGGTTGTTTGGCTTCTATGCTCTTGTATAACTTCATAGATTTTTCCTTCGAAAGTAAACTTATCGCCTTCTTTGTACTCCTTATCCTCTTGGTACTCTTCGTATCTAGAAAGGATTTCTTCCTTTTGGTCGTCTGATAAGTCTTTAGCAAGGGTTATTGTCTTAAGGATAGACTTGATTGATTGCTCTTGCTCCGCTTGTCTTTTCGCTAGGTCTTCAAGGGCTTTGCTAGGGTTAAATTCTCTCGCTAGCTTTGCGATTGCCCTTTGCTCTAGGATCTCATCTTCAACTTCCGTCATATCTCCTTTAAAGCTTACGACAAAGTCCCTATAAGGCTCTTGTAGTGTGAGTCTTACCTTAGTCTCATCTGTTCCTGTGTAATATGCTTTTTGAATTTTGTACATTAGTACCTCCTTAATTTTTTATATAAAAAAGAGAGTCTAACCCCTCTTAATTATTTGGTATTATTTCTTGATATTCTCCTTCTGGTGGGAGTAGGGCTTGTTTATCCGTTGGCAAATCTTCTATGCAAGGTATAAAGATATCCCCTATTTCTCCTTCAAACAAGCATAATCTTTCTAAGATTACATTAGCCCCATTATAAGATCTTATGTGTAAAGGTCCTTTTACTTCGCCACCTTTCAGCTCTATATAATTAAAATTTCCCTTACTTTTATGTGGTTTGTATGTTCCTTTATAAATATCGACATCACCATCAATACTTCCAAAAAATCCAGGATAATATGTTTTATCATAATCTAAAGACATATTCTTTTCATGCATTCCTATGCTAGTGAATCCAGCTGCTGATGTCTTTAGATCTTTTATATAAACTTTATTGTCTTTAATAAAGATATCCTCGTTTGACCTCATATACATATATTCAGGACTTTGTAATTTACCACCATTTAATAATAGGTTGTGCTTAACTAACATAAAGCACCTCCTTTTGGACTATCTTGGATACACTTCTTTGAACGTACCCCCCCCGATAAAATATTGACGTTTAGCCTTTTCTAGGGTGCTTTCGCTTGGAACAAATACAGGATTTCTGTTTTCGCCTTCTACAATTTCAAAATTCGACCACTCAGCCCCCATATTAAATCCATCTGAACCTACCGCTGTATTACAAATTATAGCATTTGCATCAGATATATACTTAAAGGTGTATTCTACAATACCATCAACTATTTTTACTCTAGAGTATCCTCCATAGCTCTTGTATCTTGTGCTATGACCTTGTGCCATTTGGACTTCATTTGTAACTTGTTTTCCCTCGCCAGGAATTTGTTTTATTTTGCATGAAAAGGTATAGGTTTCACCGGGTGTTAAACCAGAGGTGTCTGATATATAAGAAGCTCCTACACGTTCTAATGGCTCTACTACAATTTTTCTATCACCTTTATACAAATTTTCCTTTACCTGGATCATCGCCCCTCCTCTCTAATCACACTAACCTTATCCTCTGGCATAGTAACAGTCGTAAAAATCATCTCCCCTGTAACTTTTTTACCAAAATCTATTTTATAGTCCTTTATTTGTGGGTAGACATGGATAGCGTATCTTAAGTCTTCGTCTGTCATACTGTAAAAAAGGATAACTCCTTGACTGGTTGATTTTATCCTAAATTTATACCTGTCGCTATCTACCTGCACTCTTAAGAAGTCATTGGCTACTAGCTTGCCTATTTCCTTAGGCTTAAACTTAACCTGTCCGTCCTCAATATATGGGTCTAGGACATATACCACATCATTTTGGTACTTGGTTTCACTATCAAAGATAAGATCTTTAAGATGTTGGACCTCTTCGTCTACCTCTATCTTATCTACTTTAGGTTCTAGCTTTTTATCTATATCATTATCTAGATTATCAAGCTTAGATTTGTACTCTCCACTAAAGTTATTATCACTAAGTCCCTTGCCTGGCTCTTTGCCTACATAGTCTTTAAGTAGGCTCGCCACGTCTGCCTTTACTGTATCAGCTATATTCTTAGCCTCAGAGTCTATATCCTTTAGGGCTTGGTCCTTCTTACTTCCTATAAGGCTTATGGCTTCCGTGCTACTGGTTTTTATCTTATCACTTTCTGTCTTAGATACCTGCCTTATATCGCTTATACTTTGACTTTTAGTAGCTTCTATACCCTTTAGATACTTATCCCCTGTACTTGATACTTCACGAGTCTTTGTGTCGACATATGAAGTAAATTCATTCTTTTTCTTCGTGATTATAGTTATGGTTTTATTTAGATTTTCGTCCGCTTGCTTTTGGACGTCGGCTGTGATTTCTTCTAGGGTTCTTTTTGACCTTTCAGCAGTTTCCTTATCTGGTAAGTTCCTAAATCCTTGGGTTACTCTTATAATTAAGTCTCGATCGCTTGGAAAGACATATCCTGCTACAGATATATCAAGCAAGTAGTCATCTACCGCAAGGTTTCCTGGCAAAGAAAAAGAGACTTCCGCACCTTTTACCTTGGTGGTCGTCTCCCAAAATTTCCCTTGACTTGTATATAAGGCTACCTGTGCCGACTGACCATCAAGCTTTTTCTCTCTGCCTTTGGCATCTTGAAGAATAAAGGCTAGGACAGATGACCTATCAGCCTGCTTGATGACAGTACCGCCTTCAATCTGCCTTAAGTTGGTAGTATCCATCTAATCACCTTCTTTTTCTTCTTCATTGTCTTCTTTATTTTCTGATTTCTCTTCCTTAAGCTCTTCTATTTCTTTTCTTAATTTGTCGTTTTCTTTTTGCAGTGTTGCTATTTCAACTATACACAAGGCGTACTCATAATCTCTTGCTTTTAATTTGTCTGCATATACTTGCACAATTGGTTCCATAATTCCTCCTAAAGCTATTTGGTAGCTACTTCTCGTAAGCTTCCGCCTACGCTTACTTTTACAACTCCATCTGTATTAATGAAAATTCCATTGCCATCATAATTTTCTAATGCTATACCATTGTTGTATTCCCTTAATCGCATTCTCTTAAAGTGTATGATATTTTCGAATTTAGATTCCCCCTTAAATCTCACACCCTCATTCATAATTATCGGATGAGCCGCTCCACCATCTCTCGTATAGTTCCATCTATCGAAAGACATATAGCGTATCCATCTTCTAGAATCATTATCATAGTAAGTAAATATCATTTGCCCTGTAGGATAATGACCCATATTGAGAGAGAATTGACTGGCATCATCTGTATTAGTTGTAACATTTATTTCTCCAAATCGCTTCCCAGTCCATCTGTCGTCGCTCCACGTTACTTGGTTGTTAGCTATGTGTATACCAGGCTCCCCATAGCCATTTAAGGTTGTGAAGTCCCCTCGTACGCTGACATTACCTGAAAGGTCAATATTCCTCGCTTGGATTTTAACTGCTTCGGGGGATTGATTGATTTTAGATATAATCTCATTTTCAGATACTTTACTTTCTAGGCCGTATTGGGTTAGCTTTACATCTGTTGTTAAGGACTTTATATCTCTCTCAACCGTCCTTACTTGAGCCCTTATAGCACTATCTGTTTGAGTTATGGTGCTATAATTTTTGCGTACATAGTCCTTTAAACTACCTATTTCGTTATTGGTGTGCTCTATACTAGCCCCGATTCTTGCGTCAATACCTTTCGTAATTGTCTCTACACTTGTAGTTATTCGATTATCTGTCTGCTCTATCTTGGACTTAGCTTGAGTGATTTCTTTAGATAATCCGTCAATATCTGTATTCAGGGAATCTTTAAGGCCTCCTATCTGACTATCGGTGTAATCTTTGCTAGCTCCAACCTTAGTGTCGATATTTTGATTAATACTTTCCACACTAGATGTAATACGTTTATCAGTCTGCTCAATAAGAGATTTTGTCTGGGTTATTTCCTTGGATAGGTCTCCTATATCCTCATTGACTAAGGTCTTTAAGCTCCCAACTTCTTTACTTATCTTCTCGTCTGTTTGGGTATTGGTGGAGTAGTTAAGATTAAGAAATGTTTTAATCTTACTTTCTGTATTATCGCCCATTTCCTTAATCGCTTGCTCTTGGGTCTTGCTTGCACTAGTGATTTCCGCTGTAATTTCTTCTCTAGCGACTTTAAAGTTGCTTTTTATACCCAGTATTTCTTTGTCGATAATTTGATACTTATTTTCGGCGGTGGTGTTAAAATCATCAAATTTATTATATAATTCCCCTAGTTCCCCTTTAGCTTCACTTATGCTCTTACTTGCACTTTCAAGTTCTAGGGCTAGTAGGTCATGCCTTCTCTTAAAATCGACCTTAGTATAGTCAATGCTTTCCCCTAATTCTTTCTTGACCTTGGCTAAGTCTTTATCAATTTTATCGTTGATATTTATATTATTTTCACTTATATTTTTCTTAATTCCTTCTAAGCTATCAGCAAAATCTTTATTAGCTGTAAGCTGATCCTTTAGCGATACATTTATACCATCTATAGTCTTGTCAATCTCTAATTGCTTATCTATAATGGGCTTAGTTTGTCCCGTCTTGGGGTCTACATAAGTTGTTGACTCTGTTATGGATTCATATATCCTGCTATCAGTTTGTTCTCTTTCAGTCTTGTAAGTCTTAAAGCTATCATCAGTGTATCTTTTAGCGGTTGCTACTGACCCTTTTATGGCTTCTTCGGTAGTTTCAAACCTTACCCTGGTCTCTTCCCACATTTCTTTTGTAAGCTCGATAGTCTCTTTTACATCATCAACTATATCTACAGGCCTATTAGCCAGAGTCAACTCATTTTCAAAAGGCTTGTATGGATAAAATCTTCCTCCTGTTATCCTAAACCTTTCCTTGGTCTTCCTATCTTTGTCTATAAGATATACATAGTCTCCAACCTCGTATTTTTGGGCATAAACACCTACAGCCTCAGATAAATCTTTAACTTTAAGCTTTATTGTTATCCTTGGCCTTGAAAGTACCTTAAGCTTTTCTGCTGCCGCTTCTTTGAGGTTCTCGATATTGGTATATCTTTCATCTTTCCAGTGATAGGTTATAGTTTTCCATGAATAGGATTTGTCCTCTAGGTAATCTTTGCCATTGTTTATCTGATTAATTTTAAGGCCGTTCATACCTTCAGGGATGATTCGTGTTGCAAACTCAAAAGATTCTTCCGTGATATCTTTATCATCAATATTAAAGTCATCCATAAAGTAAGCCCCTCTGTCGGTGCCTAACTCTTTTCCTACTATGATTTCTTGTTTGCTTGAATTGATTTTGTACTCATAGTTAAACTTCTTTATAGCCTCGGTAAAGACCTGCCAACTATCTTTGTGATCTGCTGTAATTGTCCTTCTCTCTTTGAGATTTCCGACAATCTTATAAGACCAACCTTGTGGCAAAATACCTTTTAAAATATTTTCAAAAGTCTGATGCGGAAAGTTTAGGCTCTTATTAAATTGGGCTTGTAAAGTGTAGACTGCTTGCCTACATTCCACCTTATAACCGCCATAAAAGGGCTCTATATTCTTTATATCATATAGCTGTCCATCTTCGATTATTTGGCTTTCTACCTCAAAAAGATGTCTGTATTCCTTAGGGATTTCAAAGACTGGGCTTATTAGTTCGTTTATCCCTACATCAAAATATAGATTTCTATAGTAAGAGAAAACAAACTGCTCGTCTACATCATTTTTATAAACTAGCATAAGACCCTCCCTTCAAATTCTAAGAAGCACCTAAAGCCTTCTTTACCTTCTACCAATATATCGACATAATCGGTGATATATGGAAAGCTTATTATATTAAATTGGTCTTCCATATTTGCTATATGTAGCCCCTTTTCAGAATCTATAATCGCTTCTCCATCTAATCCATGGACACTTATATCATCATCAAATCCCTTGATTCTCACTTCATACGGCGTTTTACCCTCTAACCTTATTCTGCAAGGTGTAGGAAGGTTTCCGTTATTATAAATCCTTACTGTTTCGCCTATTGGGATTTCGTTAACCTGCGTATTAAGCATGGCTATTGCTTTACCCTTAAAAGTAACATTCTGATAGAAATATCTAGTTTCTACGCTTTCTTCTAAGAATCTTCCTCTATAAAACACCTCATTATCAAAAGTGATTTTAGCATATTCTAGAATGTTAGATACTTTATTTCTGTTTTTTCTTATTTCTTCTTTAGTTCCTTTAAATTCTATAGTAAAAGAGACAGGGGCGAAAGCTGTCCTCTTTTTACTATAAAAAACTAGACCACTATCAGTCTTAAACTCATCTCTTACGACTTCGGTATTCCCGATTTCAGGATAAGCTAAACCATGAGCATTATATGGTCTTAAATCTTTAATTAAATTAAAAGCTATCACCCTCTACGCCTCTTTTCTTTTGATATTTCTTGGCTAACTATCGGTGCTACTGCCTTTCCTATCTCTCTAGAGTCAAGATTAATTACACAAGGAACTGCCCCGTTCTCAATCTCAACTTTTACATCTTGCTTACTTTGGATTGTTCCACCTGCAAGGCTATAAGCTAAGTCTGTGCCTAGTTTGCTATTATTTAGTAGGACTGTTTTCTTAGCCCTATCTCTAATAGCTTCCATGGTATTTCGTATCTTTTTAACTGCAAAGCCTTCTTCATCTTCGATACCTATTCCTAGACCTTTAGTAAGCATTCGACCGACTTCATCCCTCATCACTCTTGAAGGTGAGTGGATAGCGGCCGCTCTTTTAGCTGCCCATACTGCTGATTGCATAACTGAAACGGCAGCTGATATTACACCAGACCTACCGCCATATATACCGCCAGCTAGTCCAGACATTAGGTTGTATCCAGCAGAAGAGAAAGAACCTCGATAGCCATTTACAGTACCAACCATACTAGAGCACATGGAAGATACAGTTGACTTAGCTCTACTTGCTCCACTACTTATAGCGGATACAAGACCATTCATCATTGAGTTAGCATTTGACTTTACTTGGCTTGATGTGTTTCTCATCTTTGAATTTATGCTGTTACTCATATTATTAAATTGGTTTTTAACCTTATTAGATCCACTCGTAACAACAGAGGCAAAGTTATTCATCATGCTTCTAGATTGATTTGATACATTTGAGCTTAGATTACTAAAAGTTGAGTTTATTCTAGCTTGCAATCCTGTAAAAGCACTCTGTACCCTATTAGCTCCGCTATTTACACTAGATGTTATGTTGTTCATCATAGCGTTAGCACTTGCACTCGCTCGGCTAGAGGTTGCGTTGAGGCTTGATTGGATTTGATTACCCATGGAATTTACATCAGCTACAACCTTATTAGCTCCAGAGCTTATAGCACTCGTATAACCATTCATGGCTGTACGTCCTGCATTTTCAAATCCAGGTATCTTACTATCTAAAGAGCTTACCGCCCCTTGTCCTACTGCTTCGGTTGAAGCATCTACTGTAGGCTTGGATAAGTCTATACCACCTGCAAATTGATTGCCTAACTCGTTTCCTTTAGCTTGGGCTTCTTGACTACTTGCATCTAATTTTTCAGTAGCACTTTGACCCAACATTTGAGATCTCATGGTTACATCCATGGTTGAACTCTCAATACCATCTGCGAAGTTGGTACCAGTATTTAGACCCTTTTGGTTGGCGTCATTAAAGAGTAAGGAAGATCTAGCTTCTAAAGGATTGGAAAAGGTGTTTTGGTAAGCACTAGATACATTTACTTCACCATTAGATACACCTTCACCATATGCACTAGCATTTTGATATCCCAACTGCCTTAAGGCTTCTTGGATATTAGCTTCGCTTAGCCCCATATTTTTTAGGGATATATAGGCTTGTTCTGCTGTTGCACGACCTGCCTCTGTACCTGCACCAAAACCTTCCATATTAAGATATCCAGCTTGGTTCATTGCCTCTATAGCTTGTAAAGAGGTAAGACCTGAGTCAATCAATTGTCTATATACTCCAAGAGCAGCTTCACTGGCTGAACCTGAACCTTGTGCAAAGGCGTCAATATTTATCTGGCCTTTACTAAACATTTCGTCAAAGGCTTCTACTTCTTCAAGCCCCATATCCATCATGGTCTTAAATTCATTTACTACGCTTTCTTTGCCTTCTTCCGTACCAACTTTAAGACCTTCCATGTTCTTTCGGCCTATCTCGGTTAGCTTCTCTACCGCTTCTATTTCAGTATAGCCGTCCTCCATAAGCTGTTGGAGCATTTCTCTATAAGTTTGTCCGCCTTCTTCTGTACCATTTACGTATCCGTCTATATTAAGACCTGCAATCTCAAAGAATTTCTCCGCCGCCTCCATAGTATCAAGGCCAGATGTTCTTATGGCTGTGTAAGCACTTCTAACATTTTCTGAGCCTTCATATATAGCTTGGGCATATTCTTCTACACTTGCCTTACCTTCTTGTCTTATAATGGCTCTGGCGTCTGAGTCTGATACTCCGCCTTGGATTAGGTCTTTGTAGGCTGTTGATATATCTGTTGTTCCTTCTTTCAGACCATCAACTACCCCTTGAACCATATTCTCACCAGTAGGCTTAGTTTCCGATCCATCTACTGAGTCATTTACCTTTTTAGGCAGATCTTTAGCCTTGTCAGAAACTTTATTCTCGTTTTCATCCCAGCCTTGCTTGATACCATCTATAAAGGATTTTCCTATATCTTTTAGCTTGCCTATTCCTGCTTTTAGCTTGCTTCCAAGTACTGATATAAGCCCTTTAGAGTGTACGTCTGCAAAGAAGCCTTTAGCGGCATCTATACCGTCGCCTATCTTACTAACTAAAGATTTCCCGACATTTACGAGGGCGGAAGCTCCTTGCTTAATCTTGTTAGCAATTGATCCTACGATTTTACCTGCAGAATTAGCAATCTTAGGTATATCAAGGTTAAATCCTTTTATTATAAAGGCAACTAATATACCGCCTACCGCTATCAGTCCTATAGGATTTGATAAAATACCAGCTATCAAAGGTATTATTTTAGCTGCTAGGCCAGATATAAGGGCAAATCCTTTAGAAACACCGCTTCCTAAAGACTTCATAAGTCCACTTCCAGCCTTTGCAAGATTACTTCCCCCAGCTTTATTAATTCCAGTCGATAGAGTAGTAACTATATTCTTACCGATACTAGATAGCTTTCCAGAGCCTGTCTTTATGCCCTCTATTAAAGGCGTTATAGTTTCAAGGCCTGCCTTTTTCATAGATGAGGCTTTTCCTGATATACCTTTAGCTATATTGTCTACAAGCTTTCCGCCTGCAGTATTTAGCTTCAATCCTTTATCATTAAAAGATTGTATTAAATTGCTAATTACACCGTCTGCAGACTTACTTACCGCTACTTTCTCTCCAAGTATTCCCTTAGCTAAGGAAGCCATCATCTTTTTAGCTACCGCTGGGCCTTTAAAGGCTGCAAAAGCTATGGATAAAGCCATCAATATTTGTGGCACGGCTTTCATTACGACGTCAGGATTTTCTGCTATCCCTCTAGCTATGGCTTTAAGTAGGTCAAGCCCGACTTTTAAAAGTTTAATAGCATTTTTATTAAAACTTTCTGCTAACTTTCCTATAATCTCAATAGATTTAGGTACAAGTATATGGGCATTTGCTGTTAAGCCTTCTGCAAGCTTTACTAGGATCTCTCCGCCTACTTCAAAAAGCTTTGCCCCAACTTCCATAAAGGCAGAAACTAAAGTAGTTATAATTTCCGCTGCACTGCTTGCTAGCTTACTGGAATTTTTTTGCAAACCATCAAGCAAGCTTAAGATTATAGTCTTACCTGCTTCGATAAACTTAGGAGCCTTTCCAGCTATCGCCACAGCTCCTTCCGCTATCATGTCACCCAAAACCTTTGGAAGTTGTCCTATATCTCTCGTAACAACCTTGTTGAGTCTATCAACCTGCTTAGTTACTGATTGCACAACTTCCCTAAAAGGATTATCGACATGCTCGAATAAGGCTATTCCTAGCCCCTCTAAGGCAGACTTTAATATAGTTAAATCGCCCTTAAGGTTATCATTCATGGTCTTAGCCATTTTCTCTGCAGCACCGGTAGAGTTATTGATAGAATTTGTTAGCTTATTGAAATCTTCATCGCTCGCATTTAAAATCGCAAGCATACCTGCCATCGCTTCTTTACCAAATAATGTAGAGGCCGCTTGTACTTTTTGAGACTCACTTAATCCCTTAAATGACTGCCTCATCTCGACCATTAATTGGTTAAATGGCTTCATCTGTCCACTAGAATCAGTTATAGATATGCCTAAGGCTTCCATCTCCGACTTAACTTTGCCTGTAGGACTTGACAATCTAGCTAGAGATGTTTTTAATGCAGTACCTGCTTGCGACCCTTTGATACCTTGATTGGCCATTAATCCTAAAGCTACAGATACATCTTGTACACTATATCCTAATGCTCCAGCTACAGGAGCTACATATTTAAAGGATTCGCCTAGCATAGATACGTTGGTATTAGAATTGGTTGAAGTCGCTGCTAAAACGTCGACAAACTCATTTGTATCTTTAGCACTTAGACCAAATGCTGTTAAAGCGTCCGTTACAATATCAGATGTACGACCTAAATCCTCACCACTTGCAGCAGCAAGGTTCATGATTCCTGGCAAACCATCAAGCATATCTTGACTTTTCCAGCCTGCCATACCCATGTACTTAAGGGCTTCTGCTGATTGAGTGGCTGAAAATTTAGTAGTAGCCCCCATCTCTTTTGCTTTCGCTCTTAGGGCTTCTAGCTCTTTGCCTGAGGCTCCTGATATAGCTTCAACCTCACTCATAGCTGCGTCAAAATCCGCCCCTGCTTTTACTGAGTAAGCTCCAAAGCCTGCAGCTGCCACTCCTGCAGCCTTAAATCCTGTCTTAATTCCGCTTACCGCCTTATCTGTAACACTTTTTATTCCGTTACCTGCGGCGTTTGCCATGGCGGTAAGAGAAGACAAGCCACTTTTAAATCCTGAGGTGTCTAGCTTGGTATCAAATAGCAATTTACCATCACTTGCCATAAGTCACCTCACTTTCTTTATATTTGCATGCTTGCCATCATAGACCTTGCAAAGGACTTTTCTTTTTCCTCTTCTGACCTTTCATCTGGCAAAGCATAAAGTTTTTTCATTTGTCTATAGTATTTCTTTTCATCCTTGCTCATCTTAGATGTAATTTTCATGGATCTAAAAGACATTATTTTTGAGAAAAGACACTTGTCATTAAGACTATTAAAAAGAGCCTTAAATTCCCACCAGTGAAGATTAGCGGTAAAAAGATTGATATTGTAGCACTCCATATAAGCTGAGTAGATATAAGACCAGTCGTGTTCATATGAATAAACCTTACTAGGGTTACTGAAGTCTGAATCATCCTCCTCGCTCTCTTTCTCTTCTTTGCTATTTTCTATCTTTTGACCTAGTCCATAAAAACTTAATAATCCATCGAATAATTTTTCCAAATCGTCTAGACTTGTAATGGTAAAGTCATCTACTAAACAAATATCTAAGACCTCCATAATTTGCTTATCTGCTTTCATATCTTCATCTAGAATAAGCTCTTCATACTTAATCCAAACCCTAAAGTCGGTGTTTATAGCTATCTTTCTGCCATTAACATCTATAGAGCTTGGTAGTCCTTCTATTAACTTATTCACTTCTCATCAACTATAATTCCGTCTACTGCTTGCGTATGCTTAGCAAAAGTAAATGATTTTGTTAGCTTATCAAGCTCCTTATTTGCCTTGTCTACTTCCTCTAACAGGTAATTCCCAATACCTAAATAATCAGTAATTAATAGTTCATCTCCTCCGAATACTTTTTCTTGAATCTTATCCATAGCCCCAAAGCCTAGGATTGTATCATAAGCCTTTCTAAGGGCTTGTTTAGCCTCAGCAGAAGACATTGTATTGAAGTCTAGCTTTCCCATATCTGTAAGCTTTTTAGCGAGGTCTGTATCATGTTCAACTTCATATCTTAGAAATTGCTCATTTCCATTAGTGTCTTGATATTCGAATTCAAAGTTAATTAAGTGTCTTTTTTGTCTTTTAAATGCCATAAAATTCTCCTTTTTATATAATTATTTGTAAGTTTTGAAAATAAAAAGGGAGCTTATCGCTCCCCTAAGTTCTACATTGTTTCTGCGTGTGCTGGCTCTCCTTCTGCCTTACCCTCAGTAAATTTAATTGTAAGCCATTCAGTATCCCCGTCGCCTAACTCTGCATATCCCTCAATTGGTGCACCATTAGCCTTAAAGCTTCCTGAATATTGGTATGCATCTGTTCCATCACCTGCAGAATCAGGTACTATAGTGTGATTTCTCTTAATAGCAAAGTATTTACCATCTTGTCCTTCGATTTCTTGTGCAAAGTCAACAACTACAATATTAACTGTAGCGTCATCTGCTAGTTGCTCTTTATCAAAGACCTCTTGGATTTTTCCGTGTACTGGATTGTCCTTGTATCTATCAAGAGTGAAGTCGGTTGTTGAAGTCATACCAGTTACTGCGGTTCTTTCTGACTTTTCATCTACATACTTTCTTGAATATTCCTCAGTTTCTTTTGATGTTGGAAGGTCTGTAAAGCCCTTCATTCTGTAATATTTTCCATTAACTTCCATAAAAGAAACTACATCAGCCCTTAATACTAGACCCTTAAATTCTTTTAAATTTTGTATTGCTTTTCCATCAGCCATTGTTTACCTCCATATAAACTAATCTCATTTGTATTTGATACTGACTAGAGCCTGTCTCAGCACTAGACAAGTATCCGTTTGTTACTATTTCCAGCTTGGTTGGGTATCTCTCCCCCTCTAAGTCTGGATAAATTTCTTTGTAGTTCTGTTCTTGTATCCACTCAATCAAATCATCAAAAAAAGCAGAGTTTTCTAGCTGCGTAACTAGATCTCCGCTCATGTGATTTCTTGTAGTAAAGATAAATCCAAACTGCTTAAGTTCGTCTCCATCTACATATTTTTTAATTGTTGGACTAATAGGCTCTGAATAGATTCCGTACTCTAAGGGCTGGTCCCCTAGAAAATCAACACTAAGCCTTACATCATCTTCTAAATAAGGGCAATCTAAGAAATATTCCCTTATACTTTCTATAATTGACTTCATTTTGATTTAGCTCCTGCTATACTTGCTGCACCTCTAAGGATAGAATCCTTATGGCTTGACTTCATTCTTTCAAACCACCTATTTCCTCTCATGGGTGCTCCTTGGAAGTTAGCTGGCTCATAGTACCACCTTTTAGCATAAGGTGTTTGTTGGACTATTCTTCCGCTTCCTATGCTTGTTTGAGTGGCAGCCGCCCCTATAAGAGTCCCAACATCTTTCGGGGTATAGGGATCCATTCTTCTTATGCACTCGCTATCTATAAACTTCTGAACCTCTCCCCCTGTTTCTAGGTCTCTTTTCTTCAGAGCTTTAACGTTGTCGAAGTCAAACTTATCAAATAATATCACTAGTTCGCTCCTATTCTGGTATGTTGCATTTTCTTAGACCCAAAATCATAAACGTCTGAAACAGTAACGATCTTAGCCTTATACTTTATTGCGTACTCTTTAGCAGTCTTTAACTGCTCTATTTCTCTTTCTTCGTCATTTCTGATTAATAAATCCTCTACATCTACTTCTCTAAGAAGCTTTTCAGGTATAAAGCAAGTTATCTTGTCTATATCGTCCCTATTTCTACCAGTACGATTGGTGTTTATTCCTCTAGTCTCTTCCCAGTGGCAAGGATAAGTCCCTAAAACTTGATAAACATCTTCTCGGTTAACTATTTTCTTTTTAATTATCGTTACTTTTGCATTAGTTAACATCTACACCCCTATACATTAATCCTGTATGGATAAAAGCTTCTCTAATCATTTGATCTATAAAGCTTGCCACTATTCCATCTTTCTTATCTACTGACAAGGTGTTAGCTTGTGCATATTCCACTTTATATTGACCTACAGTCTCCGATTTGATTTCTCCTGATGAATTACCCTCTGAATTGTTTAAAAGCCCTCTATCTTTAAAATAGAGACTATTTATAATATCTTCTGTAACTTCATCAATCCTTTTCTGCAGGTCCTTATCTCCATTGCTTATCCTTTCAAAAGTTAAAAAGTCTATACGCCTTCTAATCCTTCTTTGTAAGGATAAAAAAAGCCCTTCGGTTATCTCTACCTCTGGGCTTAGCTTTTTAAATTCTTCATAGGTTAACATATATTAACCCCTTTCTGCTTAAGCTGCTGGGCTAGCTGTTTCTCCTGCTGGCTTTTCAGCTTCAAGCTTAGTTAGTACTCTAGCAATTGGAATTTGGTTAAGTGGGAAAGTGCCATCTTCATTTTTAACTACTTCCCAGTTAGCACCCTTCTTAAGTTCTGCCTCAGTAGGTGATAGTGAAGCCATAGAAGCCTCAGTAAATGAAATTCCTCTAGGGGCAAAGCAGAATCTATCTCTGGTGTATAGAGTATCTTCCCCACCATTTTTCATAGGATTTCTGTCAGTCTCATAAGGCACTTTAGCACCTGCTTTAGTGTATTCAAAAGCACCTTGGCCGAAGATGTAGGTTGTGTACTCTCCATCATCACTTACTGGTAAAGAGTCGTCAATGATGATTGGTCTACCATTTAGATTAGCTAGTGCAAGAGGTCTTTCAATTCCTCTGCTATCAGTGTATTTAGCGTATTGAATTAGATTTAGGTTTTCTAGTTGTGTAGCTACTGCAGAGTTCATAATAGCAGCGGCAAAGTTCTTCTTCCTTGCTCCAAATGCTTGCTGTAGGGCATTGTTTAGTGTTACTTGACCGAATACATCACCTTTATAAGTGTGTCCATCTACGAACTCCTTATCCTTTGCTTTAGACATAGAGAAGATACCTTCAAGGATTGCAAGTAGTGAATCTTGCTTAAGGTCTGCCCACCAATCTAAAAGTTGGTTAGCTACAGTTCTCATTGGGTCGTGTCCGCCTGTAATATCAAAAACAAAGTCTTTTTCAGTCCAAGCGTGAGCTCTACCAATTACAACTCTTTTTTGGTAGAAAGTGTTGGTTGAGTCTGACTTAATATCTGTTTGTCCGTCGTAGTTATCAGCATCTCCTGATAGGATACCAGCAATTGGAGTAACAATAATATTACCGCCTACTTGCTCGTCCATTCTTGTTTTTAGGTCTGGTCTTTCTACAATAGCGGTAGAATTTAATAGTTCATTAGTTCTTTCTCTCTCGATTGTGTCGACATATTTCTCGAATACTTCTGCGTTGAAATAAGTCTTATCAAATAATTTAGGCATTTAAAACCTCCTATAAAATACCTTTCTTGTTAGCCTTAAGCATTTCCTCATAGGTCATATCCTTAAGCTCCTTATCTCCTAAACTTTGAGACCTACCCATGCTTCTTTGCTTTTGTTCCTCCTCGACTTTAAATAGGTATGAGTCGCTTTCTTTTAGCCCCTCTATTTGTGCTTTTAAATCGTCATTTAAGTTTTTAGAGTCCTTTAGGCTATCAATATCAAGCAAGGCTTTTGCCGCCTTTAAGTTTCTACTGCCAGCATTAACTAAGCCGAGATCAATAGCATTATTTAGATTGATTCTGTCAATGTCTTCTTTAGCTTTGATTTGTGCTTCTTCATACTTGTTTTTGTATTCCTCCGCACTTGCCTTTATGGAATCTATATCCATATCCTTAAATGCTTCTATTTGCTCATTTGCACTTGCTACTTGGGACTTGTAGTTTTCATTTTCAGTCTTTAAGGTCTCAAATTCATTTTTTAAGTTATTGTAATTTTCTACTTCTTGACCTCTCAGCTTAAAAACTTCCGCTATTTGCTCATCATTTAGTCCTATCTCTTTGAGTTCTTCTGTCTTCATAATCTCTCCTTATCCTAAGCTTTTTAAGTCGTCGCTGTGACTTTAGATGGTGATTTCCTGCATTTTAGGTCTGCTTTGACCGTGGTGGGAAGAGTGGGATTCGAACCCACGAATGCTAAGCCAGCGGTTTTACAGACCGCCCCGTTTTCCACTTCGGTATCTTCCCATAAAAAAATCGCACGATTAACGCACGATTATTTCTAAGTACAAAAAAAGACGGTTCCCACCGCCTTATCTTCTTATTCCATTGTTCACATTGTAGTATCTTTGCTTCTTATCAAGCTTTTTAAATTCTTCCTCTGTCAATATCCTCTTCATTGCTATTTTATATTTCTTGTTATAAGGATACTTATTGCTATCTATTAATCTTCTAACATTTATAGCATCTTTTTTGCATAAAAAATGGGCGTGCTGATCATATGCTCCGCCCTCTCTAATAAGTATCCACTTTCTTTTTGGTAGTTTTGGATAATATCTAATTGTTAATTTCATGTTATCTTGTAAAAGTATTAAGACTATTAGCCCTAAGGCTTCCAGCCCTGTTAAAATTCTTATAAAGCTGTCTTTGTCTTTGTAATCTTACCTGGGCTATCGTCTTGCTTTCTTTATCTCCTACCTTGTTATACATCATAACTCTATGTTTGTACTTTCTTATAGTTCTTTCTATTTGTCGTTGCTTTTGGGTCGCTTCGTAATAGGTGTATTCCTTATCTTCAAATTCAAAAGGCTCTGGATCTATATCATCAAGCATTTTTTTAGTCCGGTTCCTCTCTGATATTCCTTCAAAGAATGGATACCAATTGTGCCTGCAATTTGCACCCATGAATCCCGATACATCTCCGTATCCTATATCGTCTAAGCTTAAATACTTATCATTATCCCCTGACAAGGAAACAATCTGCCCCTGCCACTCTGCGTGAGATGGTCTCGCTCCAGCGTGTGCAGATATCTCCATAAGGTCTTGCTCCATTTCTTTTGCATTTGCCAAAGATATCTCCCCAGTCATCTGATTAAGTGTAGTTCTTACAAGCATTTTGCTTGCTGATTCAACGGTGTAGTTTCTCCCTGATTGTTGATAGTTTATTACCCTTATTCCTGAATCTGATAAGTCGTTGACTATATTTCTTACTACTTGTTGGCTAGAAAAAGCTCCGCTTGCTACCTTAAAGGTCGCTTGATTTAATGTTTTTTTGTAAAAATCATTAAGAAGGATATTCTCACCATTGTAGACAACTCCTAAAGATTTTGTTATATTAGCATTTCCTAAGATAAGCCTTTCCATGGCATTATCTATGAGGTTTTCAGCATGCTTATTCTTGCTTAAATCAACTAATCTTTTATTTACTGACCTATAAGCCTTCATCTCATCTTCGTAGTGCTTTAGGCTCGATCTATTGACTATATCCGATATCTCTTCGTCGATGTCTTCTAGGTGTGGCTTTAAAAGACTTTCTATTTCCTCTGTAGTATATCCATTTTGAATTAATACTTCGGCCTGCCTTTCTGCTGTGGCCGTTAAGTAACCATTCTTTTTTATCCTATCCGCTATATCCTTCAGGATATCATCTTCTAAGCCTTGGTATAGCTCGATAAGGTGGTCAGTTACTCTTTCCATGTATTCTGGACTTAGCATTATTCTTCCTCAGCTATATCGCTTCTGTCTTCTGACACTCCCGCTTGTATTTCTTTTAGCTCCTCATCAGTTACGCCGTATCTCCATTTTAGATAAGCTTCTGGCTTTAAGATACCTGCTGCTACTTCTTGGAGCCTTATCTTTTGCTCTGTCACTGAGTCCACTACAAGGCTATCGTCAAAGTCGAAGGAAACTTGGCAATCGTCTTTATAAGGAATGCCTAACTCCTTATACCAATACTTTAATATGTCCACGAAATCTTCTAAACATCTTGCCAGTTCGTTTTGAATATCTTTTACAGTAGAATAAGACCTCTCCTGGCTTGCATTAATTTCAGTTGCTGTTTTTGCGGTAAATTCTACGTCAGACAAAGTCCCATAAGCCAGTCCACATAAGAACTCGATTTTTCTTATTATTCCATTTAAGCCATTGAAGAGTGAAGAATCTCTAATCTGAGGGCTAAACACTTCATAGAAATCTCTGCCCCCATCTCCCATATCAAGGCCTAAGTTTCTGAATAGTCTTTCCTTGCCTGCTGGCAATTCATTTGCATTTTTAAGGGCGGTTATATCTGCGTCAATAGCAAGCTCTGACCCTTTATATTCCCAAATAATTCTTTGATACTGTTCATCTGCGTCTTGTATCAAAGATAAAGCCCTAGCAAAACAAGATATACCCTCGTTTGAGTCTAAGTCTAGGTTGTTAGCCTGTGGGTTTTTAAAATAAGCAAACAATGGCCTGTCTGAATCCACTATCATCTCTTCCGCCATGTCCGCCCATTCTTCAACCACTCCTAAGCTTATCTTATCTCCTAAAACTTCTTGATTATTTGATAGGTAAGCTGTATTTGTAATTAGATATTCATCATCTATCTTATGTTCTTCAAGCCTAGTGAAGAAGATATCTTTATCTTTCTTATCTTTCTTTTTGATTCTGTCTATAAAAACAATATGGTTGATATCCCCAAAACTTGTAAAGCCTAAGATTATAAACTTATTTGCTGGAACTATATCAATATCAATAAGCTTTCTTGAATAGTCCTCTACATAAGGCTTAACTACAATCCCACCTAAGGCTAGTCCGTATTCGGCAAACTTCCTTATATGCCTTATAAACTTTTGATATATGATATCTAGATTAGAATCATTCACCCTTGTTTCAAGCTCCATAACAGTTAGTCTTGCAAGTTCAGATGATATCGCTGCACATAAATTTAAAGATTGCGACGTATCGGCGTCCCTCATATCTTCTAGCCAAAAAGGTTCACCATGGTAACAGTCTAACCATATCTTGTAGTTGTTTTCTATGTTGAGGGCAAGACTACCCAGCCTCTCCCTTATTTCTCTATCTAACATTTTTACTCCTAAGTATTCATCAGCACCTTTATAAACTTCTCAATGGAGTATTCAAAGGCATCTAGAGTATCTATATCACTCGTACCATCATCAAGCCTTATGTCCTCCATTTCTTCTTCCTTCCATACTGCAGTAGATAAAGCATCTTTTAAGCTCTTACAGTTTTCGGTATAAAAAAATCTATCAGAAGCCACCAAAGTATTAACAAGCCTAATCCTGTCATTAATTGGGTTCTTGATAGAATTCTTAATCTTTATATTTAAATTTGTATCTAGTAGGGCTCTTTGCATACCCTTAATTAAAACTTGTTCAGCACTATCTGCATATATAAGGTCTACATTTCCATAAGTCGATTGAATTACTCTTACAAAGTCTATAAGCTGATTATATAAATCTGTAGGCTTATCAGGTTCTAATCTCTCAGACCTTAAAGCATACACCTTTTTAAATCCTCGACTTATACCTGTACAGACAAAAGCATGCTTCGAATTATTACCACCAAAGTCCACTCCAATTTGTATCATCTGTAGTTCGTGTGGTTTTTCTTTGATTAGATACTTATCAGGATTATCTGAAAACTGTTTATATATAAGGCCTTCTGCTACAACCCTAAGCCCCAGTATATCTCTTTTATACCAAACAGAATTAGGATCGTATTGAAGCTTAATATCCTTCTTTCTCTGGTCTGAAATATTGATATTATCATCGATTGTAAAATGTTTATAATTATATCCACCAAACTTTATTCCATCATCTACCATTGCCTGATACTTATCTATGTGGTCTGAATAAATAAAATGGTTAGGACTTGAAGGGTTCAAATCCCAAAAAAACTTACGCATATTTGCTGCAGCAGTACGGTTAAAAGCTTCTTTGATTGATTCCTTGTGATGGAGGTTTATTTCTGTAGCAATCCACATTCCATAAGAGTTACCACGTATTTTTTTATATGAATCAGCCTTGGCAGCGCCCGCAAAAATTACTATTCTTTCTCTTTGCTTTGTATAGGGGCCTTTTATAATTAAAGCTTCATTGTCCTTATATTTTCCCCACTTACACTGACCACGAAAAATGTATTCAAGTCCAAAACCATTGGCGTCACCAATATTTAGCTTGGCGTTTGCAACAGTAGAGCCTGTGGCAAGGTGTAATCTATCCTTGGTAGTCCTTAATTCATGGCCGAAGGCATAAACATTATCAACAGTCTTACCAGCTCTTACAGCCCCTTCTGCTATGTTGTAAGTGTTATTTTTACAACTTCTGATATAGTCAACATGTTTTTTGGAAAACTTGAAGGGAATTGTCCTTCTTTTCTTAATCATCTCCATAAATCATCCTGTCTATATCCTCAAGGTCCTCAATTTCTTCTGATATACCTTTTAACTTTTCCGTCTCTGCTATAACTTTATCAGTCTGAGCAATCTCTTTGCTTATCTTCGCTTCTAGCAAGCTATCATTATTCTCTAGATTTCTGTTTTTATATATCATCTCCGTTAATTCTTTATTGGCACTTATGACAGCAGATGAATTAGCTTGTCGAAAACCGTTATCTTGTATATCTTTTAGGCCTAGAAATATGATTTTTTTATACACCTTTTCACTTTCTAAGGCCGACCATGTAACCTGGTTAATAATATCTTGTTCAATTTCTTTTTTTATACGTGTTATCTCTTTTTTTATTGCAGGTTTATTATATAGTTTTGAGGCATTTACCCTAACTGAACTATCTTTCCACTTCTTGCTACGTGGATACGCTTTTTTATAAGCATCAATGAGGCTTTTCCCTTGTGAAACCTCGTTTATAAACTTTTTTTGATTATTACTAAAGGCCACTTCATCACCTCACATCTACATTTTAAAATGTTAGTAATTTATTAGTACATTTCAAATCGAATTATCTTAACAATCCCCACTCAGCAAATTTCTCAAATCCGCCTACTTGATCTATGTATCTTCTAGCTATATCAACAATTTCAGAATAATGTTTACCATCTACTATTTCATCTCCAATAGCACATGATATATTTACTTTCTTGCCTGTCTCTTGTGCTTTTAGATGGGCGTAAATATTTACTGATACATCGGCTTTTGATAAATCCTTACCATGTAGACCTCCACCAGTAACACCATTTCCCATGTCTGACCCTAATTTTCTATTAGTACAACCTGTATCCACATCAAGTCCTCCAGTCCAGTACCCTAAAGGATTAATAGTTGCTCCTTTATACTCTTTTTCTAATTCTTTAGTTTTCGCATTTGATTGACAAATTATGAGTCTGCTGCCATCAAGTATATACTTACCATCTTTGTTATACTTGCTGTAAATATCTCTAGATATCTTAATAAGTTCTTTTTGCTCTTTAGTAACTGGACTTCCCTTAAATATTCCATTATCCCCACATCTAAATTTTACATATTGATTAGCTGCTAGATTTTCATCTTGACTAGCTTGTGCAAGTATAACTTTTCCAACCCCAGCTATTCTTTTAACTATTTCTTGTATTTCCCCATAATGATAATGGCATGAAGATTCTATGACAACACTACATGTCTCATGACCTATTAATATCTCTACCGCTATCTTTGGGTTGTTAACTTTCTTATATCCTAAATCAACTATTGCCCCTGCTATCCTATCAGCTATTTTATCTGGATGCATTGGGTTAACTTTTTCAAACATTTACTCTCCTTTTTTACCAAAAATATCCGCTATGAATTTTTTCTTATTTTTAGCAGTATTTATCATTTCCCCTACAAAGCTTTCGTTCTTTAATCTTTTTCCGTTTATAGTGTTTTGATATAAAGCCGTAAAAACTCTACCAGTCCCTTTTTTTGTCATGTTTTCTGTATATTCAGGCTTCTTTCCATTTATTATATGATTTAGGTTAAAAGTATTCTCTTTGAATCCTTCAAGGTTTTCGATACCACAGCAGCATAAATTATCGCCTAATGCTCTAGTCCTATTCTCACCACTAAAACACCTTAAACCTAATCTGTGGCATTCTTTTTTTATATCTAATATATCATTCCTTATATCATCTAGTGCATATGTAAAGTCGGTGCCCACTTTTACTAATCCAGGTTTCTTTTTATTAAATTTCATGCCTTCGATTATTACTCCATATGCTCCCGCCTCTTTAAATAACTTTAAATTATTAATTATTTCGGCTTTAAATTCCCTCATATAAGGCTGTATCCTTATAATAACTCTTTTTACTTTAGGTGAAATTTTGCTTACTATTTCTAATCTTTCATTAAAGGTTGGGCATCCTTTTTCTATTTCATCGTAACTCCCACAAGCCATTGAGACCTGTATAACACAATTACATCTGCTTAATACTTCTATATATTTATCATCACCGAGTAATCTCCCTTTTGTAGACATTACAAAAGGATATTGAGTTTTAGCTAATAATTCAAGACACTCATAAGTATATCCAGCTTTACGCTCAATAGGCTGTAAGGGGTCACTCATTCCCCCAATATGTAAGGGTATATCCCAATCACACCAGTTAGTTTCTATAGTTCTTTCACCTTCTATAAACTTTTTAAGAGTGTCTACACTTTCGCCTTTTTTTATATTGTTATAAAACCCATCCTGTTTTTTAGTCGCAAAACAATATTGACACCCATGTGTACAGCCCACATATGTATCAAATCGTACAGGTAAATCACACAAAAAAACTTGACTTCCGCAATTAGGCATCCTTTAACCCCTCCGCTGCTAATATAATATCTTCTACTATTTTATCTTTACTAACTTCCTCTATATATTCATGAATAAGTTCTTCTTTTTCAACAGGGAACACAAAAGACATTGTGAAGTGGTCATTTTCCCCTTTAGTCATAGACAACCCATTCTCGTCTAGTTCGTTTATGTACGACATATCTATCACATCGTTATCTATAAACCCAAACTCTTCCATATCAAAGTCTAGGTCCATCTCTTTTAATTCTTCAAACTCAGAATCAAGTAAAGACCAATCCCATTCAGCAAGTTCCCCGACCTTATTATCAGCAAGCCTAAAAGCCTTAACCTCCGCCTCGCTCAAATCATCTGCAATAATTACAGGAACTTTTTTCATATCAAGTTTTTTAGCTGCAAGTAACCTAGTATGGCCCGTAACAATTTCATTGTCCTTATCAATCACTATAGGCACTTTAAAACCAAAATTCTTAATTGAACTAGCCACGGCATCTATAGCATTTGAATTGTCCCTAGGGTTATTAACGTAAGGGATTAACTCATCTACGTTTTTATAAACAATGTTCATTTCTTTGTCTTTCATATATACCTCCTATAAAACCCTTATCTAAGCCACCATGTATACGCAAGCAAATGACAACTCTACGCAATATATATAAATTATTGAAAGAAAATTTTACCTTAAAGAAAAAATCATAGGAGTACATGGCAGCTTAGATAAAAGCTTTACATACACAAAAAGGCAAGCCCTATAGCCTGCCCTTTTATGGAAAACAAATAAATTAGAGGTGTGTCCCAATTAAACACACTACTATAATACCATATATAGGAACTTAAAACGTTCCGTATTCGTTCCGAAATCGTTCCAGCCTACCTCACATCAACATCAGGGCCTTCTATTAAATACAGTCTCTTATATATGTATAACAAAGCCCTATCACTCATCCTAGTTACAGAAGTCTTGCTATAGTGCAACCTATCCGCTACCTCCTGAAAGCTCATAGCCTCCGCCTTACTCTCTGCCATCCACATATTCTTGACAATAAACATTTCCTCCTTAGAAAGTCCCTTAATAGCAAAAGCAATGGCCCTAGTATCTAAATCAATCTGCAGAAGAGTACGCTTAAGCTTATCAATATCATCAAAGACATCTACCATCTTATCCTCCTGCTTGCTACCTCCACCCTTAACGGCATCAGGAGAAGACCATGAGGCCCCTATTGATAAACTATCCTCTAGTATCGATATCTTGGCCTCAACGCCTTCCTTAATCACCAGATCCTTCCCATAGGTTCTAAGTCTTGACTTAGCAATAAAGATTCTTTCCTTCTTCTTGTTCTCTGACCTTAACTTGTCAAAATCCATCATAACCACCCCCTTACAACAATAACAAAACCATAATCCATGCAAGCGTAACTAATATTTCCGTAACACCTCTACTTTTCTATCATCGTAAAATTGTTCTTGATATCTAACCAATCTACATAATTCTCATTAATACATACTAGCTTTTTCTCAAGCCTATCCTTAAACTTATTCAGCCTCTTATCTCCAAATCCGAACTCATCGTGAAGAGTCTCCTCACATAAGTAAAGAAACCCCTCCACAATATCTGCTGTAGCCTTATCCTTATAAGCCTCAGCTTGCTTTCTCTCAATCCTCTTCTTCTGACTATATGGAACTCCCGCTTTCCACTTAAAGCTCATACAAACACCCCTTAGCCTCTACACTAACAGGCTCGAAATGATACATACAATCTTCATTCTTGCCCATCTTTCCAATATAAATTTTGGCATCCGCTATATCATCAAATATCTTATCGATTTTAAAAGAATTACAAACAAATTTATAAACAACATAAACAACCTTACCTGCCACTAGATCCAAATCCTTTCTCCCTTTTCCTATCGTCATACCTTTTTTGCAAATTAAGCCACGTATCAGCACTTATATCTGTAAGCTTTTCTAACCTCTCAGTAAGGTCGCAATCCACTGCTAAATCTCCTGCCAGCAAATCTCCGTACTCTTCAACGCTTATACCTAGCTTTTCAGCATAATCATCAAGCATGATATCCCCCAGGTACTCGCCTGGTGGGAAATATACCTTATCGCTCTCTTGCTTCTTCTTATTCATCTTTTAACTCCTTGACCCTATCAAAAACATAGTCAATACTTCCCTTTATTTCATCCTTAGTCATCTTATACACATCTTCCGCCTCATAGTCCTTAGTCAAAGCCATCATGTACATTTCTTCCTTAGATGGTATGAATATAGTAAACGCAAGGGAAATTACAAAGAACACCCCAACAACCTTTAGAAACCTTTTAATCATTTTTTCTTCACCATCATCCATCATGTCAACAGTGTCAAGATAGAACCAACCTCCAATAAACAAGGCCATCATCGAGAAAAGTAAAAAGAAGAAGGAGGTATTGCCACATTTATCTAAAATAGAAATTAAATATATGATCCTACTCATTTAGATCCTCACTCTTAATAAATTGCCCATTTATAGTCTTTCCTGTCCTTTTGCTTATCTTCTTATAAGCTTCTTCCAAACAATACATAGGATCTATATCCAACTGATTACAGAGGATAATAAGGGTAACAAAGATATCTCCCATTTCTAATTCAAGATTGTTTATATCAAGGCAATCTGGGGCAAATCTTTGTTTATCGTCCATCTCCGTCTTAAACTCAAACACTTCTTCGATAAATTTCATAAATTGTTTGTCTGCATTTTCTTCATGGAGTAGATCTTTATCATCTGCCCACTCTAACGTTAATTTTTGTAAATCTTCAAAACTCATTCTCCAAACTCCTCCTCAAAATGCTTTTCTAATATTTCTGATAACTTATTTACTTTTTCTTGTTCCTTCTCGTTCATAGCTTTATCAAATATTTTTTTAATATCACTTCTCAACTGTATATAGGAAAAATCATTTATAATGCCAAGCCTTTCTGCATCTAAATCCATAAGGTCAAGAAAATCTACCTTTTCAAAAGTCTTATCCATATAATCAAAAGGCACTTCTTCTAATTCAAACTTATATGCCCCATACTCGGTGCTTTCACAACACTGTAGGTTCATATAGTGCATGCCCCCGTCTTTTCCTAAAATAAATTGATCGTGAGGACTATCTCCGACTACACAACATTCTCCATCGTCTTTATCCTTAACCTTGATTAAAGGTGTGGAAGTCAAGAAAGTACTTCTCATTATCTGTATATTTGATTCATTCATACTCAATATCTCCTAATTTCTTCCAAATTTAGCAAAGGTGTTATATCTCCATCTACTTTGAAATCGCACTCATATTCAATATCAGTCTCTTCGTCATAAAGATAAGCTAAAACATCATCGTCATCATCAAAAAAAGATAATTCTTTAATTAAATCTTTTACTTTCACTTCTTAACCCCTATTTTCTCATCAATAACCTTAGTAGCCACACACAAAGCTACCGCTCCAACTAGATAAAGCAAAAGGCTCTTCCAACCATATGAATCCACAAAAATCCTAAAAACCATCAGCCATAGTAGCCAATCGTTAATATCCCTTTTTCTAATCATTGACTTCCTCCCCTAAATAATAAAACATCCTTCTAAGTACCTGGTGAGGTACCAAAGTTTTTCTAAATCTCTTATCTCTTTCTAAAGCATCAGCAATGCTTTTACAATCTTTATACCTAGACCAATAGCCACCATGACCCCCGCGCTTAGCATGAGGGATTTTTCCAGCCAATTCCAAAGCTTCCCAGCAAAAATCATGATTGTCAAAAGGCACAATATGCCAATCTTTTATGTCCCAGCCTTTTTCCTTACACTCTTCTTTCATAAGAGCAATGACGGCATCTGCAATTTTCATTCTTCCTCCTCGATTCGCTTAATTAATTCTTGTGTCGTCATCTAAAATCCTCTCTAACCTTGATAATGTAGATCTTGCCATCTCTCGGTCTCCCATGTATAAATGACGTAAATCACGATAACCGCCATAATATGTTAAATCTCGAAAACATAACAATAGATTTTTACACTCCACCTCTGTTAGTTCAAAAGTAATATTTTTTGCTTTTAAATCCTCATTTAGTATTAAGGTTATATTAAACGGATTAAATTCCCATCTAACTGTTCCTATAAAAGTTAATCCATATTCGCTTATTTCTTTATCACTTTTCTTATCTTTATATATCAAGGTATCTTTAAAATGATTAACTACACTTATCTTTAAGTGCATCTGGTATTTACATTGTGCTTGTTCCATTACTGCTAAAATACGCCTAAATACATCACTGTCTTTACTCAGATAGCCCGCCGGTTTATAACCATATTTACTTGGCAACTCCCTTGTTCCGTAAATATAATATTTCATTCTTCCACCTCATCCATTAGTAATTCTTTCATACTCTTCCTTAACCATCTGTAACGCCTCTTCAGCTTGGGTGATTTTTAACCTTAAATGTATCTGATCATACTCATCAGTCGAATTTTCCAACGTTTCTTTAAGATCTTCAATGTGTGCAGGTAACAATCTACTTGCCCAACTATAAGCTATCCTATCTTTCTGCCACTTTTTCATTCTTGCTCCTCCATCTTATATCTGAAACTAACCTTTTTCCTGTTAAGGTCCTTAGCTTCTGCAATTCTCGAATAAAGGCTAAGTATATACCCATATCTTCTGTATTCGGGATTAAGATTATCAATTCCACTCCCTAAGCAATCAAGTAAGTCCATTAATGCTTGCTCTGATAAATTTATAGTTAATTTGATATCATTCATCTTCTAACTCTCTAACATCTTTTTTCATAGATTCCAAAGATTCCAAGCTTATCTTAATTTTTACTTCTTTTCCTCTTATTTCCTTAAAAGTTTTACTGTCTATAGCAATAACTTTCTCTTTTCTTTTGTCAGCGTCATCAACGATTAAGCTTAGAATATTATAGAGTTTTCTTTCTGTACTGTTCATTCTTCCACCTCCACTTCACAATCTCTAACTGGTTCCCCAAGCCACCTAGTCATCCAATTAGGTCGGTTTTCCTTATCTTTTTCTTCTTCCCTATCCTCTGGAGGTGTGTCGGCAAATTTAACCGCCGCTTTTGTCATATAAAAGTCTTTATCATCACACATCATTGGTGTTTTAACCCATATTCTTTTCTCTTTATTCTTGCTAATGCTTATGAAATAATTTGTATATTTTTTAGTAAATACATGCAAATACTCTAATTCCCAATATTCATAATTATTCTCATCCGCAATCCTCTTTAATTCACTAATCTTCATCTTCTATTTCTCCATCTTCGTTAACAATTCCCATAAAGGTGTGAAAAAAACTACCATATTCTTCTTTTAGCTTCTTCCTTGCTTCTAATCCAGTATTAGCCTTTATATCAATCTCGCAATGAACTTCGTATCTATAAGTCTTCTCTTCCGCTTTATCTATGCAACTTATCATTAGGAGCAACTCCTCCAACTTAATAATTTGATCAATAAGGCTTTCGCACTCCCCTCGTGTGTATATTACATCTTGTATGTGGGGACCATCACAAGCGTGATTGCAGTCAAACCCCAGTAAATATCCGTCAACTCCTTCAATTCTTCCTGAAAATGTCAATCCACCATGCACCCTGATATCATCTTCTAAATCTTGATAGTCCACCCCATAAAGCGGGCTATATTCAGGTATAACAACATATCCGCAATACCAATAATAATTCATCGGGTGCCAGAATGTTGTTATTTGCCAAGGTTCATAACTCACTTTCATAACTATGAGGTCGTATCCCATATATTTTTTTTGTAAAACTACTTCTGATTTCATTTGTATCTCCTATCCCAAGTAAGCCCACTGCCTATACACCAAAAACAAAAACCTCAAGCATATAGCTATCAAAACTCCACTACTAACCATCTTAGCTCTCTTCATATCTGCTATCTCACACCCCTGCTTTACAGCGTAAACCGCCATAAAGTAGGTCAAAATTCTAATCATTTGTGGTGTCATATTTATCTCCAAATCTTTTATTAAATCGATATTTCGTCATACAATAATATTTCCTATGAGGGTATCCGTAAGAGCAAGGAGGCTTGATGCCTTTCATTCCAGTATCAAATTGAAAATATTTATTATAATTTGCTCTGAAATAAGCTTCTGCTTCCTCTTTGTTCTTATGCTCTTTATAGTCCCTCAAACCTTCCATCATGCCATAATAGAATGTAACCCGTTTTGCCATATCAATACTTACTCCTAAAAATATTATCCAAAAATCTTATCCCTTGCCTGAAGGGAACTTCATACCTTCTCAAATTACTTGCAGTAACACTCTTCTTTCCCCATATGCTTTCCATGTCTGACCAAATTTCCCACGGTACATAGAAATACCTGTTTTCTATACCACAACAAACTCCGACCATACCTCCAAGCCTGTACTTACTATCAAGGACCTCTGCTTGTTTCTTAGTAATAACAGACTGTAGGATCCTTTCTTTACTCGTATACTTGCATTCAAAGCATATGGATCTCCCACCTCTGATTGTTCCTTCAAAGTCAGGATTTGCCTTCTTTGTGAATTGCCCCTCGAATCTTCCATTCCTTAAAAGTCTAATCACTCGAAAAGGCTCATCAACCTTACTGATATCTGCTATCCCTTCTTGCTTATAAAAGTCACATCCCATTGCCACAAACTTTTCAAAATTCTTTCCAAAACCATTGGACTGTAAATTCTTATATCTTATTTGCTCTTTAGTTAGTTTCTTAGCCATCAATCCTCCACAAACCAATAAATAACTTGATTAAGGCTTATCATTCCAGTCTCCACACCTTTTTGATAAATCTTTAAATATCCCATATCTTCATCAACTAAATAATCATCGACTTTAAAATACTTTTCTCGACCATTTAAAAAACTAACAACTAAATTCATATATCCTCCTAAAATGGTATCCTTGAATCATCTTCAATTTCCTGAAAATCATCCTCAAAGAAATCCTCATCGTTACTAGTGTAAGCGTCCCTACTTTGTCTTTTCTCCTTACCTATGCTATTCTGCGCGTTATTTTGACCACTTAAGAACTCAACCCTATCTGCGATTATGTCTGTGGTGTAAATAGTCTTACCGGATTCCCTATCTTGATAGGACCCTGTCTGGATTCTCCCGATAACTCCACATTGACTGCCCTTGCTTAGGTATCTGCTCACATTTTCTGCTTGCTTACCCCAAACCATAATTCTTGGGAAGTCAGCAGTAGGTTTGCCCGCCGACTCCAACTCCTCCCTTCTGTCTTTTGATAGGCCTTTATCTACCGCCAGGGTAAAACTACATACTGCTTGCTGGCTTTGTGTATATCTTAGTTCTGGATCTCTGGTGAGATGCCCGATTAAATTAACTGAGTTCATCTATTCCTCCTCTAATATCTCTGCATCCATAACGCCTTCGAACTCGCTCGCCATAAGCTTAAAATTAGCCATTAGAACCTTAGTTGATAAGCTTGCGAATGATTTTTTAGCCCTTTCACCCATTTCGCCGTCGCCCTCGTCAAACATCCCATTTTCTACATCTTCACCTATTGCAAGAATAATAGCTGTTAGCGTTGCCATTTCGTCTTTGTTAAATTCCATTTTCATAATTTCTCCTTTCAGCCGACCTTAGAGTCGGCCTTGTATAAATTTTTGCTGATAATCTTTTGTCATTATTTTTACGTTTTCTCTAATTTCTTGGACCCTTTGCGGAGTTCCGCCAATATCTCCACTTTCGATTAGGTCAGCAATCCTCTTTGCTTGCTTGATTCTCCTTCTAGCTATGCTTGCTCGAATTTGTAAATTGCTCATAGTCCAATCTCTTTCTTAAATTCCTCGAACTCTCTTATAGCCACATCCTCACTATAACTAGACCCCTCTTCTTGTCTTTGCTTGTCTGTATAATTGCCCTCTAGAACTTTTACAAAATTATTAGGTCTTATAAACCAGTCGAAAGTTATTACAAAGCTTGTCTTATATCCCTGTAGAAATTGACTATTTCCTATAGATCTAATAGCTTCTAATACCTTATCTAGGCCATTTTCATTTATCCTAGCCTTTAACATCTTGTACCTATCAGTACTAACATTTAGGGTCTTAATCTTAGGGATATTTTTATCTAGTTTGTTCCACTCACTAATAACTTTTTTCTTAAAGTCTTCATCACCACGAAGATTATTATTACTTGTATTATTAAAACTTGTATTATTATTACTTGTATTATTCTCCTCCACTTTTTTATTGATAGGGTATCCACTTTTTTGTTGAGGGGGTATCTCTGTTTTTGTTGAGGGGGTATCCATCTTTTTATTGATAGGGTATCTTTCTTTTAATTGATAGGTATTGTTAGGATATATTTTTCTTTTATTGACTTGTTTAGTTCCTTTGATATATTCAATTTCTACAGTTATATATCCATATTTTTTTAAGTTATTAATCCAAGTAGAAACCGTATTTTTATTAACTTTATATAAATCAGCAAAGTAATTATTGCTTGCTGAACAGTAACCGTAAGCATTTGATAAGCTTGTAATTTCTGCGTACATAATTTTTTCATTAGCTCTTAATCTTTCGTCGTATCTAACATCAGCTGTTAAAATGCTAAAATAACTAGGTTTTTCTCTCAAATAATCACTTCCTCTTATCTATAATTGCTTTTAAAATATCTTTTCTTTCTCCCTTGTCTGATATCCTGAACCACTCTGTAATCGTATCAGGGCTATCCTCTTCTACTTCCAAAAGTGTAAGCGACTCATACTGGCCACCTTGGACCCTTATCTCTCCAGCTTTCTTATATAATTCGTCGGCACTTAACTTCTTACTAGGTCGTTTTTGGCTATTATTCGAACCTCTGTCGCCTTTGTTTAGATAATCCATATCCTTACTATCATCTATAGCGAAAAGCCCGTTTAATGCGTATTTTCGAGCATATGAGGAGGTCGCTCCTGTAAGTTGGGACTCATCCATGCCTTTTTTGCTCAATGCTTCCCTAGCGAAAGCACTTGTAGATATCTTTCCTCCATCCTCAGTGTCTATAAAGCTTGCTATTGCTTGTATATAAATTCTATCTCCTACTTCAATAACATTGTCATTGATAATTACTACTGCCCCTACTTCTGATAGGATAGGCTTAACGGCTTCTAGTATATCTTCACATGATCTATAATTGTAATTTCCAAAGTTATTTCTTTGTCCTTTTGGAGCTTTTAATTTCCATTGGACTGTCATTAATTTTTCGTAAGCACTCATCTTATCCTTATCCCTTCTGTTTGTACTAGTTCAGCACCTTCTATATCTAAGCCGTCTTTTATATCTTCTTTTAATGCCTTCTTATCTAACTTATAAGAAGCAATTTTATATTTATCTGGTATAATATTCTCATCAATAATATTTATTGATTGAGGATTTTTCTGGATATTTATATTGAATATGCCCGCTTTGGTTTGGTTTTTTCCGATTGCACGCATACTAGAAAATAGATATTCTTTTAAATTCTCTTTTTTTGTGCCTATAGCTCTCCTTTTATCAGAAAGCCTTATTTCTTCTTCCCTTAAAGCCTTTTCGTCTGCCTCCATATTTCTAATAACTTTCACAATATTTTCAGCCTTTATATCAAACTCATCACTAATTACATCTAAAGCCTTCTTGATATCTTCGCTTTCTTCTAAATCGCTTAAATTCTGGTAAGCTTCTACTATCTCGTATAATTTCAAAATCTTATCCTCTCATCTTCTTGCTCTTGATACATGTCTAGCTCTTCCATATTTCGATATTTGCAAATATCTTCAAAGCTTTTATCCATAATATTTTTATTTAGTTCCTTTTCGCTTAGTTGATAATCTAAAATCTGATAGTCATTAAATTTTCTTGCATTTCCATAATCTTCATCTTTAACAGCTTTTAAAATATCTCCATTATAGTTAAAATCTACATCGAGCATATCTACTTCCACTTCGTCGTATTCTACTATTGATCTTTTAAAAAATACCTTCATACTGACCTCCTACATAAGTCCTTTATAGTACTGGTCTTTTATAATTCTTTCGTCTTCCTCTGCTTCCTCGTCTATCCTCTTAAGATAAGCCTTATCTTCTTCATCAAGCTTTCCATCTTCGATATCCTCAAAAATAATGTCTTTAATCTTGCAATTTTCTGAAACGATATATTTTGCCTTAAGTGCCTCCTCTATATCCCCGTCATAATCTTCCTCTATCGATTTTAGTGGGATATCTACTTCATCTTCAACATATAAGACTCTGGTAAATTTAATTCGCATATATACCTCCTAGCACTTTGTAACTGTATCTTGCTCTCTCTTCTAATTCTTTATCTAGAATTAAAAAGTTTTCATCATTCTTCCTATTTTTTCCACACCTTTTCGCTAAAACTAGAATGTTCACTATAAATTCATTATCAAAGTTTTTAGCTTCTTCTACCTTTCCAGCTAGACTTAAACTCTTAAATGGTATAATGTTCATACGTTTAACTCTAAGCTTCTAGTATGCTCTAGGAGCTTTACTATTTTGTGGATCAACGCTTATTAGCATTTCTCTTCTATATCCCAAGATTTTCTTATGCTCTTTTTTTCTGCTTCTTAAGTCCACCCCTTCTACTACCTTTAACTCAGGTCTTCTTGCTCTCTTGTTTGCTTTCTTTCTTCCGAATAATCTTGATGTCATAATTTTCTCCTTTACTTAAATAAATCTTTTGTTCCTGCCAAACATTTTTCAAAGGCATTTTTATCTACCAAAAACACCCACTTGCCACTTTCTTGTTGGTATCCTGTGGCAAAAGATAGTTTGTTATTTCTTATAGCTTGTCTCATGGATTCCGCATCCCAACCCATACGCTCGCTTGCTTCTGGTAGGCTTATGAGATAGTCACTTTTTGCCACTTGAACCTCCCTTTTGCTAGTTATAATTGTGATATTTCCTTGCTAAATGTATTTTTCGCTATTTTTAATAGTATTTTGGGTTAAAAAAATATCATCAATCCCAACCTTGAAGTAATCTGCAATTTTTTTTGCTGTAATCAAATTTGTAGTGCCTAATTTTTCTATCCTCCAAATTGTCTGTTGAGTAACTCCTATAGCATCAGCCAATTCTTTTTGACTAACATTATTCGCAGCTCTATAAACTTTTACCTTATTATTTATAATAATCACCTCACTTCTTTATCTATTATTAGTATACAATTATAAATAGTATTTGTCAAGTATTTTTTTATATTTTAACTTGTATTTTTTTATAAATACTATTTATAATAGTAGTGAGCGACAATTTAAAATAGTATTATACTATTAAAGGAGGCTTATATGTCAAAACTAACCGAAAATTTAAAATATTATAGAAAGTTAAATAAGTATACTCAAGAATCCATTGCCAGGAAATTAAAAATAACTACATCAGCTTATGGCTTCTATGAACAAGGCAGAAATACCCCTCCATATTCTAAATTAAAAGAATTATCCGAAATATATAATATTTCTATATCCGAACTTACAGGAGAACCAAAGGAAAATCTAGAATTTATAGCTCAATCAGTAGCTGTTCATACCTATCCCTACATAGATAACTACGTATCAGCAGGTAGTCCAACTACCATAAGCGGAATGGAAAACCTACCAAAAATACAAGTTCCCGACGAACTAACAGGATCATACGCTGGTAGCAATAAACTTTTCTTCTTAAGAGTGAATGGTGAGTCAATGAATAAAATTATCCCGAACGATTCAGTAATAGGAATCATTGAATATGAATCAGTCTATGACTTAAAAAATGGAGATATAGTCGTATATGCAACCGAAGATAGCGAATATGCTGTCAAATACTTTTATATAGATAACGATAAACTAATATTTAGACCATCATCAACCAACCCAAACTACTACGACACAATTTTTGATATAAAAGATAATATTAAAATAATAGGGAAAGTAGTCCAGTACTCAGTAACACTTTAAAACGGGTATTTAGCCGTAAGGCTTAATATAAATTATAAGGAGGAAAATATGAAACTAAAAAAATCACTTATCTGTGCACTATCTATCGGTATCTTAGCTGCTTGCGGAAACCAAGAAGCGGAGGAAAAGCCAGTAGAAGAGCCTAAAGCTGTCGAAGAAACTCAAACAGAAACTAAGAAAGAAGCTAAGCCAGGGGAAAAAGAAGAAGTTAAAGAAGAGCCTGTAAAGGAAGAAGCCCAATCAGATATAGTTACAGTTCCTCAACAACAGATACAAGATGGCCCAGGAGAAACACAAAAAGATAAATTTCTAGTACTAGAAAATGATAATTTAGCTTATATCCAAACGGGGGATGCTTTTATACATACTTCTAATGTTCTAGAAGATACTACAGTTCTTGTCATACCAATGAAATTTATAAATAAATCAGTCGATCAGCCGCTTAAACCTTTTAAAGAATTTGATGTTGCTACTAAAGCTATACAGTGTGGAGAAGATGTAAACTATGATTCCTTTATGGCTCTTTATTGCGATGATGATTATAACGTAGATATAGATGTATCCGTAAACAAAGGTGGTGAGAGTGAATTTTATTTAATGTATACTTTAAAAGATCCAGAATTAGGATTATCAATTATTGAAAAGAGCCAAAATAAATTAATTGCAGAATTTATAAATTAAAAAAGCACCAGGCGACTAACCCTGGTGCATTATAAAACTATTAGACACGACATTTAATGATTAATTAATGCCCCTGTCCTCTTTAAATGTACCACAGTTAAAAGAAAGGAGCAAGCATGGCAAGAAAAAGAAGAAAGCTACCCAATGGCACAGGATCCATTGAAAGGGTAAAACTCGCACCAAATGGCAAAACTAGGGTCAATCAGTACAGGGCAAGATTGCCTAAATCAAAAGGTAGAAAGGATATAGGCTTCTATAAGACCTATAATGAGGCCTTAGAGGCTTTAGTCAATTATCAAGAGCCTAAGCCTATAGTTACATTTGGGGATCTCTATCATCGATATACTAAGTCCACATCGTATCTAAAATTATCAGATAGGTCAAAAAGACGATATGATACATCTTTTGCAAGATTTAAAGAAGTACACGATACAAGTATCCACGATATAAAGTTTTCAGACTTGCAGGATGTCTTAGACCAGATGGAGCTAGAAGGATATGACAAGCCTCTAGGAAATGGGCAGTATAAGCATATGGACTATAGCAAATCCACAATTAAATGGCTTAAGCACCTAGTATCTAAAGTATATGATATAGCGGTCAAGAACGACATTATCCAGCTAGACCTATCAAAATATCTAGAAGTTGGAGGTGTAGGCATAAGAAGAAAGAAAGAGATTTTCACAAAAGAAGATATAGAAAAGCTATACTCATCTATCCCCTACAATCCTAACGCTATGCATGTCCTAAACCTTATCTTTACAGGCATGAGGACAGGGGAATATCTAAATTTACAAATTGATAATATTAATCTCGATGATAATTTGATTGTTAATTTTGGAGAAAAGACAGAAGCAGGAAGAAAAAGAAAAATGTATATCCATCCTAAGATAAAAGACATCATGGTCTATCTTACAGATAAAAGTGATACAGGATATATAGTAGAAGCTACTAAAGAAGATGGAGAAGTATATAGGCCTAGTGATACGACCTTCTACAAGAAGATATATTATCCAGCCTTAAAGCAAGCAGGAATAGAAAAGAAAATACCTTATAGTTGTAGATACACCTTCGCAACTATCGCCCACTATTCCGGAATTAGTGATAAAGCTTTACAAAAGCTTATGGGACACACCAACTTTAACATCACTGCTAACTCATATATCCAAGATCTAGACGAATATATTTGGAAGGAATTTTCTAAGATAAAATGACAGTTGCCCACACGTTGCCCATAAATAAAAAAAGAACGTTGATTTCTCAACATTCTCTTAGGTTAATTGGTGGGCCTCCAGGGACTCGAACCCTGGACCTACCGGTTATGAGCCGGGCGCTCTAACCGACTGAGCTAGAGGCCCACAATAACTTTTGTTAAAGTGTTACTTAATTTTAAAGTGGTGGACCTGAGTAGACTCGAACTACCGACCTCACGCTTATCAGGCGTGCGCTCTAACCACCTGAGCTACAGGTCCATATTTGGCAGGGGAGACAGGATTTGAACCCGCGACATCCGGTTTTGGAGACCGACGTTCTGCCAGCTGAACTACTCCCCTAGATTGAATAGTTATAATAACCGGTCGTTGATATAAACCTATCCATCCAAAAAAATTGGTGCCCAGAGGCGGAATCGAACCACCGACACGGGGATTTTCAGTCCCCTGCTCTACCGACTGAGCTATCTGGGCTTGTTATGGCGGAGAAGGAGGGATTTGAACCCTCGCATCCCTTTTGAAAGGATCTACTCCCTTAGCAGGGGAGCCTCTTCAGCCACTTGAGTACTTCTCCTTAAGCTTGTTAGTAAGCTTACATATCCGCTAACAAAAGCGATATTGGCGGAGAGGAAGGGATTCGAACCCTTGTGAGCCAAAGACTCTAACGGTTTTCAAGACCGCCCCGTTATGACCGCTTCGGTACCTCTCCATATATTTAATTATTGATAAGTAATCAAATGGCTAGAAAATAAACATATCCATAAAATTAAATCGTCGAGGATATCGACGAATTTCCAACATCATCCCTAAAACGGGATGAATGTTGATAATTGGTGACCCATCGGAGATTCGAACTCCGGACACCCTGATTAAAAGTCAGGTGCTCTACCGGCTGAGCTAATGGATCATATTGGCTGGGATAGCAGGACTCGAACCTACGCATACCAGAGTCAAAGTCTGGTGCCTTACCGACTTGGCTATATCCCAACGTTCAAAGTACGGTATAATTATATCATAACTTAAATCTTCTGTCAAGCTTTTTTTATAATTAAGTTCTTACCTTTTCATATTAGAAATTGTCTTTGGCGCGCCCTCCAGGATTCGAACCTGGGACACACGGATTAGAAGTCCGATGCTCTATCCAGCTGAGCTAAGGGCGCATGGAGCGGGTGAAGGGAATCGAACCCTCGCAACCAGCTTGGAAGGCTGG
>JAQEDR010000018.1 GCA_027669155.1 Peptoniphilaceae bacterium AM52-5BH
CCACTACAACTAATTAATTAAATATTGTGTCCAGTTTTATGGGTACACATCAAACAAAGTTTGCCGATTTTTTAGTTGGGAAATTAATATATTTAATCTATTATAAACTATAATAAGCTAATTATAGATTATTATTTAGAAAGAACTAGTTTAACTTATAATATATATGGACTTTAAAATTTTCATTATTTTTCAATTGAGTAATATCAAAATATTTTCATAGGTCAAAGTCAAGAGAAATATTACTTAATTTTACATGGCTAGCTTATAATAAATAAATTTAATACTCACTCCTTTAAAGAAGTTATAACTTGTAAAGTCTATCTAAAAAAAATCCATACTTACATAAAATAGACTTTTTTAGAAATAATCTTACAAGCTCTATTTTTATGATTTTAATTTCCCTTCTTCTGACACTCAGGACATATGCCTGTGAATTCGAAGTTGTGGCCGTTTATTAGAAAGCCTGTTTCTTTTTCTATATTTTCTTCTAGTAAGTGGACTGGGCAGTTTTCTATGACGAACCTCTTTTTGCAAGATGTGCAGGTTATGAAGTGCTTGTGCTCATCGTTGTTTAGCTGATAGTAGCTAATGCTATCGACGTTGGTTGTCTTTAAAAGAATTTCTGCTTCTTCAAGAGTGTTTAGGTTTCTGTAGATTGTAGATAGGTCAAGTTTGGCCTTATCTTTTATTATTTCGTAAATTTCTTCGGCAGAAATTGGGTTTTCTTCCTTGGCAATTGTTTCTAATATTAACTTTCTTTGTTTGGTAATTCTTAGACCCTTGTCCTTAAGAATATCTTCTATTTTCAAATTCTCACCTCTCTTCCATTATACTTTTATTTGACAGATAAAGAAATAATAATATAATCATACATGCAAACTAGTTGCAAAAAGAAAAGGAGTTTTAAATGAAAGTTAAAAATATAATAGGGGTTTTAGCTCTAAGTGCAGTTCTTGCTGCTTGTGGCAACAATGCCGAAAATGCAAAGACAGATTCTAATGATGCAAAAGAAGAGATGAGCGTGAAGGAAGATAGTAAAGAGGAAGCTAAGTCTGGTGAAGATAAAAAAGATTCAGATTCTCAAAAAGCAAATGAAGAGAATGTGATCTATGCTTCATTTTTCCCAATCTATAACCTTGCTAAGCAAATTGCAGGAGATAAGTTTGAGGTAAAATCTTTTACAAATCTTAAAACAGAAAGTCACGGATTTGAGCCTTCTGCTAAGGAAATTGCAGAATTATCCACTTCAAAGCTTATGTTTGTAAATGGTGCTGGCATGGAAGAATGGGAAGATGCCGTAAAAAACACTGTAGATATTGATATAGTAAATACAAGTGAGAGAATCGACCTTATAAAGGCAAGCGAAGATGACCATGACCACGACCATGAAGACGCAGACCACGACCACGATCACGAAGACGCAGACCATGACCATGAAGATGCAGATCACGATCATGAAGATGGCGAGGAAGGCCACGAACATCACCACCACCATGGCGAATTTGACCCACACACCTGGCTAGATCCAGCCAATGGTAAAGTTCAAGCCAAGGTAATTGCCGATAAGCTTTCTGAAGTAGACCCTGCCAACAAGGATTATTACATGGCTAATTACGAAAAAATCGCCAAAGAACTTGATGATATAGTAGCTGAGTATAAGGATAAGTTTGCAAAGGTAGATAACAAGAAATTTATCGTTCCTCACCAAGCTTTTGGCTATCTTGCTCGTGAGTTTGACCTAGAGCAAATTCCTCTTAATTCTCTAACATCTACAGGAGAAGCTGATGCTAAGGTTCTTAAGGAAGTATCTGACCTTGCTAAGGCAGAAAAAATAAAGACAGTTTTCTACGAAATGGGAGGATCTGATAAGGAAGCAAAAACCCTAGCAGACGAAATCGGTGCTGAGGCTAAGCCAATCAATACTCTAGAGTTTGCTACAGACGAAGAGCTTTCTTCAAACAAGACCTACCAAGAAATGATTAAGGAAAACCTAGAAGCAATCTACGATTCACTATCATAGGTAAAATAAAAGCAAGATTTTACAAAGACTATAAAAATTAAAGAGCCTAGGGGTATAATTAAGTATATGAAATTACTAGAAATTAAAAACTTAAAGTTTGGTTATGAAGAAAATTTAATACTAAATGATATAAACCTAGAGCTCGATGAGGGTGACTTTCTTGCTATAAGCGGAGAGAACGGGTCAGGAAAGTCAACTCTAATCAAGCTAGTCCTAAAAGCTATGAAGAAGGATTCTGGAGAGATTAATATTTTGGGTAAGCCTATCGAAGAATTCGATGATTTCGAAAAGATTGGCTACGTACCTCAGGTAAATGATTCAGCAAAGATTGCCTTTCCTGTAACTTGCAAGGAATATGTAAGCCTGGGTCTTTATAAGGAGTTTAATTTCTTCAATATGGCTACAAGGAAGGTTTGGACAAAAACAGAAAATGTCTTCGAATCTCTCGCCATTGAAGACTTGATGGATAGACCCTTCAACAAGCTATCTGGCGGTCAGCAACAAAGGGTCATGATTGCAAGGGCCCTTGTTTCGACACCAGAAATATTAATCTTAGATGAGCCAACTGTTGGAATTGACGCAAGGCATAAGGAAGATTTCCTAAAGCTCTTGCTTCACCTAAACCAAGACCATGGGATAAGTATCCTAATTATAAGCCATGAGATGGATCTTATTAAGGATTTTGTAACTAAGACTGTTGTCCTTAAGGAAGGGAGGCTAATCAATGCTTAAGTATGATTTTATGGTAAGAGCCCTTCTGGCAGGAGCCATGCTTGCTGTGATTATCCCTATGATTGGTGTAGTGATGATAAATAGGAGGACCTCCATGATAGGAGATGCCCTAAGCCATTCCTCCCTTTCTGGTGTGGCTATTGGTTTAATCCTTGGGGTCAATCCCTTGTGGACTTCTTTAATAATATGTGTACTCGCAAGTTTTGCAATAGAGATTATTAGAAGAAGGTTCGACCAATATGGTGATATGGCGACAGCAATAGTTATGAGTGCAGGAATTGGTCTTGCGGCAGTTCTTTCTGACTTCACCCCAGGAGGAACTAGCTTTGAATCCTTTATGTTCGGTTCGATTACGACAGTAGGAGATGATGATCTCATTCTTATTGGTATTATATTTGTAGTGGTGCTTGTAGTTTCCCTCTATTTTTATAATGCCCTACTTTATAATTCCATAAATCCAATGATGAGCAGGCTTTCTGGAGTAAGGACTGAGCTTGTGGATTCCTTCTTCACCTTGATTACTGCAATAACAGTAGCGATTTCCGCAAAGACGGTAGGTGCCTTGATGATAACCTCCCTTATGGTAATACCGGTGGCGACCTCGCTTCTTGTTAGCAAGTCTTACAAGTCATCTTATATTCTTTCAATTATCCTATCCTTGGTATTTATGATTTCAGGCATTAGCCTAAGTTTCTATGCTGGAGTAAAGCCAGGCGGGGCCATAGTCCTTATAGCTATAGGATTTTTGATAATAGTTTCTGTTTTTACTCTTATTAGAAAAAAGATTATGGTAAAAAAATAATTGAAATTTAATAAATTTATTTTTAGGCAGGCTGGGGCCTGCTTTTTTCGTAAGAATTTTTCTCCTACAAAAGAGAAGGGACTTTATAGTATAGTGTATATATAAGGAAGGTATTATGAAAGTTATTATATCACCAGCAAAAAGATTTAAACATTTTGACAATAGAAAGACAGATAATATTTTATTTGAAGAAAAAAGCCGAACTCTTGTAGAAAGGATTCAAAAGCTTAGCCTAAATGAAATAGGAAATCTTAATCAGACCAATGATGAGCTAACTGAGAAGGCTTATTTTGATTATAAGGACTTTGACTTTGATCATTTAGATAATCCTGCTCTCTTTTCCTATGATGGCTTGGTTTTCAAGCAATTTTCGGAGGAAGACTTTACTGACCCAACCTACTTAAACGATCATGTTTATATAATTTCTGCCCTTTATGGGGCCCTTAAGCCATATTCTGGCATCAGGGATTATAGACTCTATTTTGATAATAAGATGATCGATCTCTATGATTTTTGGAAGGATGATATCTACAAGGAAGTCTTTAAGGACGGAGAGCTTGTGATTAACCTAGCTAGCAAGGAATATTCAAAGGCTATTAGGCCATTTCTTAAGGAAGGCGATGAGTTTATTACTATTGATTTTAAGGATGAGAAAAATGGGAAACTTAGATCAATTGTAGCATGGACTAAGCAGATGAGGGGGAAATTCCTCAAGGAGATTATTACAAAGAAGATAGAAGATCCAGAAGAAATCAAGAAAATTGAAATCGACGGATATGTCTTCGATCCATACTTATCAACTGGAGATAATTTTGTATTTGTAAGGAGGAAGTCGTGAGACTCCTCCACCTATCAGACCTTCATCTAGGAAAAAATATAGGATCTTATTCTCTAATCGAAGAGCAAGGCTTTGCCTTAGATGAGATTATTAAAATTATAAAAGATGAAGATGTCGATATTGTAATGATCGCAGGAGATATCTTCGATACGATTATTCCAAGTGCCGAGGCCATGGATCTTTATTCTAACTTTATCGAAGAGATAGTCTTTGATTTAGGAAAGAAGGTCCTAGCTATTTCTGGCAACCACGATTCATCAAAGAGACTTGATATCAACAAGAGATTCTACAGGTCCAATAATTACTATCTAGTAAGCGAATATGACAAAAATCCCATTAGTTTTGAGGATGATTTTGGGAAAGTAAATTTCTATCTCATTCCTTTTATTTCTATAAATAAGGCGAAGACAATATTTGATTCATCCATTGATGATTTTACGGATGTATACAAATATGCCCTTGAAGCTATCGACTATAAGGATAGGAATGTGCTTATCACTCATTGCTACGCTTCAAATATGAGTTCATTTGACAAAGAAATATATGATGAAGGGCAGAAGCCTTTAACTATCGGAGGAACTGACGCTATGGATGCAAGTTTGTTTGAAAATTTTGACTATGTAGCCTTGGGCCATCTCCATAGGGCGCATTTTGTCCTAGATCCTAAGATTAGATATTCAGGGACCTTTATGAAATATTCCTTTGATGAGGAAAATCTTACAAAGACAGTAAGCCTAGTCGACCTTGAAGATGTTGCTCAAATAAGAAAAATAGAAATCCCCTTCTTGAGGGACTTTGTAACAAAAAGGGGAATGTTTGATGAAATCTTAAAGGAAGAAAGATCAGAGGATTATATCAAATTTATCCTAGAAGATTCCTATATTCAGGAAAATGCTATGGCAAGACTAAAGGAGAAATTCCCAAGAGCTGTATCGATTACTTATGCCAACAAGGCGGTATTTGAGAGGGATGATAGTCTCGATGTGGACATAGAAGATAAGAATTTGCTAGAGCTTTTTGCTGAATTTTTCCGATTCAAGATGGATGAAGACCTCAGCCAAAGAGACATCGAACTTATACAAAGGATAGGCTTATGCGACCAAGAAGACTAAAAATGAGAGGTTTTATAACCTACAAGGAAGAAGTCGATATAGACTTTACGACTCTTTACGAGAAGAAAATATTTCTAATATCGGGAGCGACTGGTTCTGGAAAGACCAGCATTTTCGATGCAATAAATTTCGCCTTGTATGGGAAGGTAGCAAGAGAAATATCTGCTGATATGTTGAGGTGCGATTTCTTGTCGGAAGAAGATCCTTACACCTACGTATCTCTTGACTTTGAGGTAGGAGATAGGACCTATAGGATAGAAAGAATCCCAAGGCAGGTCGCAAAAAAGACTAAAATCGGTCAAAATATTGCAAATGCTGTAAGCCTATACGATATTACAGATGATCTTACTCTTCTAAGCGAGAAAAAAACTGAGACAGATGAGATGATTAAAAACATTATAGGTCTTGACGATAAGCAATTCTCCAAGGTGATGCTCCTTGCCCAGGGGAAATTTCAAGAGTTTCTATCAGCCAAGTCCACTGACAAGGCCAAGCTTTTGGGAGATATATTTAAGACCTATGAGTATAAAAACTTCCAGGACCAAATCAAAGACATGGCCAAAGATAGTATCCAAAAGATGGAGTACATAGATAATGATCTCGAAAATATTATCTCCTATAATGAAGAAATATCAGCCCTAGTAGACAGGGACTTTATTATAACCCACGACTTTCCTGAAATGGAAAAGGTCATTGAAGAGAGAAAGCTGGAATACGAAAATAAGTCTGACCTCCTTAAGGAAAGTGAATCTACTATTGATAAGGCTATAAAATCTGACCTGGGAGAGCTTCAAAAGGCAGAGATAGATAATACAAATATCGAAAAATTCAAAGAAATAGAAAAAAACCTAAAAGAAGAAAGAAAAAAAGAAAGCGAATACGAAAAGCTAAGAGATTTAATAAGAAAATCAGAGCTCGCAAATAATATATCAATCTTTGAGAAAAACTACCAAGCTGCCCTAACAGATATCGATAAAAACAAGGCTAATCTCGAAATCTTGAAAAAAGATGAGAAAAGTGCTCTTAAAACAAAAGAAGAAGTAAGGGGAAAGTACGAAAAGCTTGCCGAGGATAGATTAAAGCTTGATAAGCTAAAAAGAAAAGCAGAAGATATAGAAAATACTATCCTTTCCTTAGAAAAATTCAAAGAGGCTGAAAAATCTTACAAATCTATTGAAGAAAGAACAAAGCTACTCGAGAAAACTCAAAAGGAAAGAGAAAGTCTAGAAAAGGATTTAGCAAAAGAGCGAGAGATATTTGACCTAAATAACGAACTTTTGGGAGAAATAACTGAAAAGGGAAGGTCAGAGAGTAAAAATCTATCTAATATTTCCGAAAACATCAGAAAAGAAGAGGAAGATTTAAAAAAGCTAAGGGAGATAAAAGGCTACGAAGAAAGTCTCCTATCCTTATCCAAAGAAAAAGATAAGCTTGAAGCTTCTGAGCTAAAGGCCAAGGAGAATGAAGATCTACTTATAATCAACAAGCTTATAGATAGGACAAACGAAGAGGGTATATGTCCTGTATGTGGAAGTAAGCATGTTGAAACAATAGGAAAGCACCCAATAGAAGACTACGACCTGGATAAGTTAAGAAGGGAACTTATAAGTAGCAAGGAAGCGATTAAGCTTCGACAAGGACAAGTTGAAAAAATCAGGAAGGAAATAAGTTCTGATAAAAATATAAGTGAGATAGAGAAGATTCTTGATGGAAATTATAAGAGAAAAGAAGAAATCGAGAAAAATATTAAATCCTTAAGGGAAAATTATAAGCAAAAAGATCAGGCGAGACTTAGTTTTAAGAAAAAACTCGATAAAATCTACCATGACCTAGAAGTAAAAAAGAAAAAAGAGGAAGAACTTAAAAGGGGTGCTCAAAATAATAAAGAAATTGAGATAGCTTATCTAAGCCAAAAGGATAAGATGAAAGACTTATCCAAGGAAAGCCTAGTAGATGAGAAAAAAATTCTAGATAAAGAAATATTAGACTTGGATAAGGATATTACTGATATCAATAGAAACTATCAAAATGCAGAGCTTAAAATTAAGGAAATTCAAATCAAGATAGAAAATATCCAGGAAAATATCAAAGACCTTAATCTAAGAAAAGACAAGTTCAAGGAAGAATTTGATAAAAAGCTAGAAGAAAACTTTGATAATCTCTCTTCTTACAAGGAAGCTCTAGAAAATTATTCTAAACTAGCTGGCAAAAAAGAAAGTACCGAGGAGTTTTTCAATAATTTGGAAAGACTTATGATTAGCGAGGAGAATTTTTCTTCCTACAAGGATATGGAAGTAAGAGACCTTGATAAGTTAAGAGAAAAAATTAATTCAAAGGAAGATGATAGAGAGATAATAAGGAATCAAAAATCAGAAATCCACACTAGACTCGACAATTTCACCAAAGTCATTGATAGACTTAAGCTTTTGAGGAAAGATTATGAGATGAATATGAAAGAAAATGAATCTTTAGCCAGGCTTTCCAAGGTAGCTGATGGGTCTTTTGGCAAGGTAAAGGGCAGGGAGAAAATCGACTTTGAGACCTTCGTCCTAACTTATTATTTCGATAAGGTCCTTAAGCTTGCCAATATGAGGCTTCTGGATATGACAGACAATCAATTCTCCATGGTAAGAAAGTCCGATACGACAGATCAAAGGTCAAAGACGGGTCTTGACATAGAGATCCTCGACGCCAATACTGGAAAGATGCGTCCAGTTTCGACTCTTTCTGGAGGAGAGAGCTTCCTAGCAAGTCTTTCCCTAGCCCTAGGCCTATCTGATGAGATTAGTATGGAAAATGGAGGAGTAAGGATCGATACCCTCTTTATAGATGAGGGCTTTGGAAGTCTGTCCAAGGATTATCTGGCAAATGCGATTTCAGCCATAGAAAAACTCGCCTATGAGGATAAATTTATAGGCCTTATTTCTCATGTGGACGAATTAAAAGAAGCAATCGATGCGAAGATTTTGGTTTTCTATGAGCCAAGCGAGGGATCGAAAGTGGAGGTAGAAGCATGATAGAGACAATTATTTCAAGATATCCCAAGGAGATGTCTACTTATATTTACAGGAAAATTGAAGAAGACTTAAAAAATGGCAAGAAGGCTCTTCTTATAGTGCCAGAGCAATACACCCTCCAGACAGATATTAATTTTCTTAAAAATATTTCCTATGAGGCGGTAATGGATGCCAAGGTCTTAAGTTTCTCTTCTCTTAAGAGCTACATTGGAGAAAAAATCGGTCAGGCTAATGAGAAATTCCTTACAAAAAACGGGAAAATTATCCTAATTTCCAATATTCTCCAAGATATGAATGATAGGCTTAGTCTATTTCAAAACAAGTATTCCAATATAGAATTTGTCAACAATATCTCATCTTTAATCTCATCAATCAAGGACAATGCCTTCGACGAAGACTTCTTCAAGAAAATCGAAGAGACCGACGATCCTATTACGAAAATTAAATTTAAAGAAGTAAAGATGATCTACGATGCCTATGAGAAAGAGATTTTTGGCAAATTTATAGACTCTGAGGATAGCCTTTCTTATATTATAGAAAAGCTTCCTGAATGTGACTTCTTAGCTGATACTGTATTTTACTTTGATAAGTTCGATAGCCTATCAGAGCTTAAGCTTTCCTTTGTAGAGGGGCTTATAAATAGGGGAAATGAAGTTTTCTTTAGTCTAAATCTCGATACAGAATTTATTAATAGCAAGGTTTTTTCTGACTTGGAATTTTTCGACTCTACCGATAAGCTTTATAGGAAGCTTAATGAAATAGGAAAGACCCACGATAAAGTACTTGATAATACGAGCCTTGATAAGGAAGATATAGCCCATCTTGCTAGAAACTTCGAGAGATTTGCTCCTAAGAAATTTGGGGGAAGTCTTAATAATATTCGTTTCCTTGAAAATCCCTCTACTAAGACAGAGGTTGAAAATACTGCAAGAATTATAAATTATCTAGTGAAGGATAAGGGCTATCGCTACAAGGACCTAGCTATCTATATTTCAAGTGAAGACGAATACAAAAACGAAATCGTAAAGGTCTTCAACAGATATGGTCTGCCGATCTTCATGGATTCTGATAGGAAACTTATAGACAATCATATAGTAAAGACGTTTTTGGCTATTTTAAGACTTGTGATTTATAATTTCAATAGTCAAGACTTAAGCTATTTCCTAAGGTCAGGTTTATTTAGTTTCTCAGAAAACTTTGAGGAAAAGGCCATAATTCTTGAAAATTATATCAAAAATAGGAAGATTAAGGGCAAGATGTTTCTTGAGGACAAATATTTTGCCTATGATGAAGATTTCTACAAAAATCTCTACGAGAATGATCCCAAAAGTGAAGAGAAACTAGGGGCAAAGACTTATGAATACCAAGTTATAAATGAGCTAAGGGATAGGATTTTGGACCTACTTAAGCCTCTTTTAGAGCTAAAAGAAGAAAAAACTAGGGATATTTGTATAGGAATATTTAATATTATAGATGATAGGGACATAAGAAGGGGGATAGAAAGCTTCCAAGAAATCCTAAAGGAAAGCGGAAGGCTTGACGAATACAAAGAAAACGACCAGGTTTGGGATAAGTTTATAGAAATACTTGAAGAGATAGTAGATCTTATGGGAGAAAGGACAACTAGCCTCAGGAAAGTCTACTCCTTGATTGAAGCTACATGTAAGGACATCAATGTTGGAATTATCCCACCTAGTAAAGACCACATCGAGATAACAAGCTTTACCAGGGCGAGGATTGCCGATAGGGGAGTAAACTTTGCCCTAGGCCTCAATGATGTTTTCTTTCCTTCGACAAATAGGGAAGACCTCATTGTTGGCAAGGGAGAAAAGGATAAGCTAAGGGCCCTAGATCTTGACCTAAAGGTCTTTGATGAAGACTTCGAAGAGCGTGAAAAACTAGTATTTTATAAGCTAATTACCATATCAGACAAGCTCTTCTTATCATATTCCCTTGCCAATAGGAAAAGTGAAGCTATCAATAAATCAATCATCCTAAATTCCATTATGAATATCTTCTCTGATAGGGAAGGGAAGACTTATGGCATGGTCTATGGCAATGACTTGGGTCTTTCTATAGAGAAATTCTCCTACAAGACAATGGAAGTGAGAGCTCTAAGAAGTATAAGACAGATGATGAGAAATGAGAAGGTTGATGAAAATGATAGGGAAATTGCAGGGGCCTTTATCAAATTTCTTAAGGAAAATGACTCATATGAGTTAATAGAAAAGGGCTTAAAATTTACTAATGATAAAGAAAATCTAAGAGAAGACTTGGCGGGTTCGCTCTATAGGAAAAACCACTTCAATGTAAGCGAGATTGAAAGCTATTCTAGGTGTCCTTACAAGTATTTTGTAAACTACGGCCTAAGGCCAAATATAGACGAAAGCTATGAAGTAGACCATATGGAAGTGGGTAATATTGTCCATAAGCTCTTTGAAGATATTTCTAGAAACTTATCAGAAAAAAACATAGAAGAGCTTAAGGCAAGTGATCTTGAAGATATTTTGATTGAAAACTTTAAGGAAGCGACTCATAAAAATCTCGACAAGACCAGAAGGGAAGACCCTAGAAATAAATTTATCCTTAACAATGTCTTAAATTCTGCCAAGAGAAATTCAGAAAAGTTAATCGATCAGGTGAAAAACGGTGATTTCAAAATCTATGCTGTAGAAAAAGACTTTGGCTACGAAAATGAGGACAATCTGCCAAAAGTCTATGTTGACGATAAAAATTATCTGAGGGGAAGGATTGATAGGATCGATAAGGCGGGTAATTTCGTTAGGATTATCGACTACAAGACAGGCAATAAGACCTTCAAGATTATAAATCTCCTAAACGGCCTAGACCTCCAGCTTTTAGTTTATATGATGTCGGCTACAGAAAACGAAAAAGACCTTATGATTCCAGTAGGTTCTTTCTACATGCCCCTATATGATGAGATGGAGTCTGTAAATAGCGAGGGATATTCTCCTGAAACCTTGGAAAAGGCCATGAATGATAAGTTTAGGATAAATGGCCTTATAGTAAAAATCAATGAAGAAATCTTTAAGATAATAGATAAAAACGCTGAAAGTCCAAAGGAATCTACAATTCTTGATTACAAGAATTCTGACGTGCTTAGCCCTGAAGAAGTGACTAAGCTTGAAAAATTTGCCAAAGATCTTGTTGGTCAATTTATCAAAAATATCAAAGAAGGAGATATCAGCCTTAAGCCTTTAGCCTACGATTCTAATAGGAACGAATGCCAGTACTGTGACTTTAAGGGAATATGTAAGTTTGACGAGACCATTGACCAGCTTCGTTACAGGAATTTTGACAAGGATAAGACAATAGAGGATTTGGGAGGTGAAGATGACTAAGATGGAATTTAGCAAAGAGCAAAAGGATGCTATAGAAACTATGGGTAAAAATATAATAGTTTCGGCTGCGGCAGGATCTGGTAAGACCAGTGTCCTTGTAACGAGGATTATCCGCCTCCTTATAGAAGATAGGAAGGATATAGGAAGTTTTATTATAGTTACCTTTACCAACAAGGCCTCTGTCGAGATGAAAGATAGGATAAGGACAGCACTTGAAGAAGAGCTTAAGAAAAAGGGAAGCGATCTTAAGTTTATCAAAGACCAGCTCAAAAACTTAAAGCATGCCCAAATCAAGACTCTCCACTCTTTCTGTGCAGATATGCTAAGGGAAAACTTCTATTATTTCGACGACCTATCTCCAAACTTTAAGGTAATAAGCGAAAACACGGCGACAATCTTAAAGTCAAATGCCATTGATGAGGTTTTTGATAAAAGATATGAGCAGATGGACCCTACCTTTGAAAACTTCCTCCATAACTTCGCTAGCAATAAATCCGATAGTGGATCCAAGGACATAATACTTAAAACTTACGAGAAAATCATGGCTGAAGTAAGGCCGATAGCTTGGCTAGATCAGGCGACTTCGGAAGGCTTTAAGCTTGATAAGTTTAAGGAAACTGTAAGAGGCGAAATGGATCAAATCCTAGACTTAGCTAGGACCAACTACGACTTTACTATGGGCCAAGGCATGCGTGATAAGCACCAAGAGCTAATCTTCGATGACTTCTCTCAAATCAATGATCTTACCATATTATTGGATAAGGATTGGGATAAGTTTATAAGAAAGATTGGGAAAATTAAATTTGGAAGGATATCTAAGTCCAAGAAGGATGTCGAAGAAGATTATAGTTTCATCAAAGATACGAGGGATATATATAAGGAAGATATCAAAAATGTGGCCAAGTTTGTAACCAATACAGATAGCCTAACTATGGAGCTTTTTGCCAAGAAGGAAGAGGACCTTCTTTCTGAAATCACTGTCTTGGTCAAGGACTTTATGAAAGTCTATCAGAGACTAAAAGAAGAGAAGGCTTATCTTGACTTTTCTGATATGGAACATAAGTTTATCGATTTGATTGACATAGAAGAAGCTAGAAATAAGCTTAGGGAGACTTACAAATATATATTCTTTGACGAATATCAAGACTCAAACGAAATCCAAAACTACATTATAGAAAAGCTTAAGGGAGAAGATAATCTGTTTTTTGTAGGAGATGTCAAGCAGTCCATCTATGGCTTTAGGAGGGCTGAGCCAAAACTTTTCCTAGAAAAATTAGAAGCTTACGACAAAGATGATAAGTCAGTTAGGATTGACCTTAACAAGAACTTTAGGTCACAAAAGGAAGTCTTAGACTTTGATAACTTTATCTTCGATAGACTAATGACTAAGGAAGAAAGCGACATTGACTATAGGGATGGCGGCCACAGACTTAACTTCAATAAGAATGACAAAAGTCCATATGAAAGGGCCAATATAAAAGTCATAGATAGTAATGTTCGTGAGGAAGATTATCTGGCAAAACTTATCGAAGAAATCAGGACTATGGGCTACGACTATCGTGACATAGCAATTCTCTTAAGAAGTGGGGGCAAGTCCTATGTCTACGAAGAGGCATTCAAGAAGGCAGAGATTCCTTTCTTTAACGATATAAGCAAGGTATCCTTTAGGGCTGTTGAAGTTACATTTTTCATCAATCTCTTAAAATATCTAGCCAATCCGAAAGATGACCTAACTCTTTTATCTCTACTGAGGTCTGAAATTTTCGATTTCGATGAAGATGATTTGGTTGAAATTAGATTAAGCTCTGATTCTTATTCTTTCACCAAGGCCTTTGATGAATATGACAAGGATGAAGAAATAATTGAGAAAATCAATGACTTTAAGACAATCTTTGCCGACTTAACTTATAGCAAAAATCTCCTTTCGCTTTACGAATTTGCCAACTATATTTTCGAAAAGACTGGATTTTATGAATATTTGCTGGCAAGAGATAGGGCAAGTGACAGGATAAACAATGTCGAAAGCTTTATAGATATCATGGATGAGTACGATAAGACTAATGACAATGGCCTATTTGGCTTCTTGGACTTTGTCGATTCACTTTCCATGAATCAATCAGATAATATCCAAACGACAAGAGAGCTTTCCGAGGCGGAAGACCTCGTTAGGATAATGACCATCCATAAGTCCAAGGGGCTGGAGTTTCCGGTAGTTATACTTGCAGATGCTGGTAAGAGATTTAACAACAAGCACTTGCGTGAGCCAATTGTATTTGATGACGATTTGGGAATTGGAATCAATCTTTCTGATTACGAGAATAAATTGAGATTCTCATCCCTTAGGAAAAATCTAATCAATGATAAAATCACTAAGGAAAATAAGAAGGAAGAGATGCGAATCCTCTATGTAGCTATGACTAGGGCAGAAGAGATGCTCTTTATCACAGGCGAGAGAAATCTTAAGACTCTAGGAAGGCTTAAGGGGAGAATTGACTTTCTCAATATGTCTACCTATATGGATTGGATTCTTTCAATTATGTCAAGAGATAAGGTCTCAGAAGAATTATTTGAAGACTATGAGACCAATGCCCTAGACGGCCTAGCTTCCCTTGAAGTAATAGAAGAAAGTGACCCTATAGATAAGTTTGAGTCTAAGGATATTACAGAGTTTCTTAAAAGTGAAGATGTAAATCAAGAAATTTATAATAAACTCAAGAAAATCTTTGATAATCCTTACCCTTATGAGGACCAAACTAGGGAATCTATCAAAAGATCTGTTACAGAAATAAGTAAGGACTTTGATCCTTCCCTTGACGGCTATAGGCTTCCTAACTATGAGGAAAACGAGCTAGCAGGAGACTTTAGGAAGGCAAATTTCATAAGAGAAGAAAAATCCTACAAGGCTACCGATAAGGGAACTATAATCCACAGAATCTTCCAAGCCCTAGACTTTAAGGACTTTGATAAAGTAAGTCTTAAGGAAGAAATTGATAGACTTATTAGGGAAAAAAGGATTGACGAAGATAGCTTGGACCTAGTAGAATTAGATAAAATCTTAGGATTTTTCGAAGATCCTTTTATCAAAGATATATCCCAAAAGGCTACAAATATCAGAAAAGAAGAGTCCTTCCTTATGACCTACGAGGACTATTATGTCAATGGACAGATAGATTTGATGTTTGAGATAGATGACAAGGTAATCTTAGTCGACTTTAAGACGGATAGGACTAAGAGAGAGAGCTTATACGATAAGCAAATCCAAATTTATAGACAGGCTATAGAAAAATCTCTGGGAAAAAAGGTAGAGACGTCTCTAATCTACTGGTATAACTTTAAGGAATTTACAAAAATCGAATAAGAACAAACTAAAAAACGACGAGAATAAAGCTTATCTAAGTTCCTTCTTCGTCGTTTTCATTTATTTATTCTTCTGTGATTATTTTTGTATCGTCGTATTCAATATAGTTAAAGTAGTGGTCGATCTCATTTAGGTCGGCGTTTTGATAGATTGTAGTCATCTCCTCATTCATTTCTCCTATGAGGGCTAGGATAAAGACACGGAGGGACTTTTGGCCGAAGAACTTATCCGATATATTCATCTTGGCTCTCCTCACAGCTCTGGAGTGGGCGATTGTCTTTGCAAGGTCTACTCCTGTGATGGAGGACTTTTTAGTAATAAATCTTGAAAAGAAATCTAAGAGATCTCTTAGGCTATTGACTCTCATTATGAGATACTTATAGGCAAAGTTTACTGGAAATCCCTTGGTTTGGATGAGCCTTTCGAAAAACTCCTTCTTCGATCCATTTCTTTCAAGTATTATTGCCTCAGTAACTGTATCGAAGACCTCATTTATTTCATCTGCCGCATAGTCAAGAACGATATTTATGATATCGTAGTCGGGATCATTTATATTATCTATCATTTTAGACACATAGGATGGACGCTCCTCATCGCTAGTTGACCTATATTGGTAGATGTAGTTAGCAAAATCATAGAAAGTATGGCCCTTATCATCAATCGGCATGGAAAATATTTTAGATGAGACCTTATCCATGGCTGTGATTACAAAGTGAGGAGTTAGGATTTTTTCTAATTGGTAAATTATTATATCGATTGCTTCTTCTATATTTCTAGCCTTTATAAAGAGTGTATTCATTAAGGCCTTGACCCTAAACTCGTATTCGTAATTTAAGTTGCTTATTACAATCCTACCTACATACTTGCTGTAGATTGGGAAGTAGTCAGCAATTTTTGGAAAAACTATATCATTCATATATCCCTTGTATGGAATATCAATCCCTGTCCTTGACCTAAGATTATCAATAATCATTTTTTTAAAATCCATCTTATCGAAGAGAGGATTATTGGCTTGGATCCTAATATAGTTGTGGATTACTTCCTTAAGGCTAAGCTGGTTGGTCATAGTGTGAAGGATTGCGTCATCTATCATTTCTACCTTGCCATTGTAGTCAGTGAAGGAGAAATTATCTATAAGCTCAGTCCTTACAAAAACTTCAAAGCCGTGATCTGTCGAGGTTTTGTTGTTGATTTTTATATGCCTAATAGGAAGTGGGTAGGTTATGGTCGATCCTGTTTGAATATCATATATAGTATTTCCAACTTCGCTTGTGTATTTGGCTGTTCCATTTTCGTGAAGGTGGCCAGTAAAGACAAACTTAACCCCGCTATCTGCAAGTATTTCTATTGGAGTTTTGCCATTAATCCTAGGATCATCATCTTCGAACTTATCCCTCCATTCTTTTATGATAAAAGGTGAGAAGGCAAGCTCTTGATTTCTAAAATTTGGAAGAAGGGCGTGGTGGGCTACGACAATTACCATATCCATTCTTTTCTTAGCTTCTTCGATTTTTTCTAGAATCCAATAAATTTGCTCTTTCGTAATAGAACCTGGAATATTTTCCCTGCCGTCCCTGTGTTTTTCCTCCCTATCAGCCGAGTATATCGAAGTATCTAACATTATTAGGCTAAGGCCATTGTCATCTACATTAGATTTCTTAACTCTAGCTACATAGGAAAAATATCCGTGGGCATAGTAGGAATATTTTACGTCTCTGTCGTATTTTTTGTTGACAAAATCCAGATAGTTCTTAAAAATCTGACTATCCCTATAAAACTCTAATATGGAATCATCCTCATAGATAAAATCATAGATTTCTTCAAATTCTCTCGGACTAACATTTTTAGTATTCTCATCCTTTGCAAAGTCATAGGCCCTGTGGCAGTTGATTTCGTGATTACCTGGTGTGAGGAAGATTTTCCTCCTAGGATCTTTATCCTTCCAAGCTCTTAAATAATCTGCGACTAGCTTATGAGACTTATACTCTCCTTCTTTTACCATATCTCCAGGAAGGATTAGGTAGTTACTGCCTGCCCTATCTACAATTTCTAGGGCACGCCTAAAAAGCCCCTCGCTTTCTACGACAAGCTTTCTTTCTACTTTTAGCTCCTTGATGAAACTTTCGCTTGGTCCCATTAGCTCACCTGCTAGAACATGGGGGTCGGATATAATCGATATATCAAAATCTTCTATAAAATTTTTTTCTCTTTCTTCATTAATCACTTGCATACTTCTATTATACTTAGAGTGGATTAAATTACACTAATGAATATTAGGTTTGAAAATAATAAAAAGGCAAAGTATACTAAAACAGTAGTATATATGACCTTGATAAGAAAAGTACATATAAGAAAATTTTTACAGAGAAAACCGTTAGCTGAGAAGGTTTATAATTTTTATATGGAAGTGCATCTTTGAGTCTTGTGGCTGAATTTTTAGGCCACAACAGTGCGAGTGTTATATCGCAAATGAGATTTCTATTTTATAGAAGTGAATTTAGGTGGAATCACGGCTTAGCTCGTCCTTTTTTAGGGACGGGCTTTTTATATGCTATAAATATAGAAAAGGAATATGGATAGAAGGAGAATATGAATTTATCTAAGAAAATCATCCTAGCTTCTTCACTAGTTTTACTTACTGCCTGTTCTACTTCCAAGGCAGAAGTAGAAAGAAATTTAGTGAATGAAGAGATGACAAAACAAATGACAAAGGAAAACTTTCAGGATGAAGAGATCATCGACTTTAATGATCCTAACTTTCATATAGAAAATATAGAATACGATTCATGTTGTAAATAAAAGGGGATATTATGAAAAATAAAAAATTATTAGCCGCTTTACTAATAGCATCAATAAGCTTAACAGCTTGTGTGAAAAATGGGGAAGACGCACAAACAGAAACTAATACAGATTCTAGCCAAGAACAAGCGAGCCAAGGAGAAAGCCTTGTAGATAAAGAGCACAGCATAAAAGATGAGCCAAGATACGGAAGCAAGATAAGAATTGGCTTTGATGGAGACCTTTGTATAGCAGGCCAAAATATAGCAGAAATTGAAGGCTACTACAAGGAAAAAGGCCTTGATGTAGAATTTGTAAATATAAAACAAGGTAAGGATGCTTTAGGAACTGGACAAATTGATGCCATGACAGGAGAGTTCGGAGGACTATTAGTTCCAGCGACTAAGGGACTTAACTATGTCTTTTCAACATCCAACCACTCAGGTTGTAAGTCACTTTATGTTTTAGATGAAAGTTCATATAAAGAAACTAAAGACCTGGAAAATGAAGCTGTCGCTGTAACAAACGGTATAGGAAATAGTGGACATAACACACTCCTAAGATTTTTATCTCAAGATGGAATAGATTCTAATAAGATTAATGTTAAACCTGTAGATGCTTCTGCAGTAATCCAATCTTTGGAAAGTGGAGAGATAAAAGGTGCTGTTCTTGATGACCAATTCGCTCAAGAATTCCTACAAGCTGGAAAAATCAGACCAATAAGATCTCTTACAACAGATGAAGACTTCAAAAACGAAGTATGCTGTGTAACAGCCTTTAACAGAGATTTCGTTGACCAAAACCCAATGATTGCTGAGCTTGTAGCAGAACAAATCGTAAGGGGAAGTCACTATGTAGCTGATAATCCAGAAGAGGCTCTTAAGAAACTTCAAGATAATAACTTAGCTGCAGGAGACCCTGAAGTTGCTACAGAGCTATTAAAAACTTATGATTACAGCCTAGATAACGAAGCAGGCCTTGAAACAATTAGAGCTTACTTTGATGACTACAAGAAATTAGGTCTAATCGATGATAGCAAGTCTACGGATGATTATATCAAAGAATACTGGAGACCACTCGGAAATGGAGAAGTCGAAGTAGTTGAATAATAAGGAGATTTCATGCAAGATAGCAAATTTCTTAATGAAAATTTAAAAGAAAAGCTAACTGCAAAAGACTTGGAAAAACTAGAAAATGGTGATGAAAAGCCTTCGATAATTAGGCTTTTCATTCCTCTAGTCTTTGCAACCTTAGCTATTCTAGAATTTATATATGTTAAAAATTATGATCCAGGTATTGAAATTACAAAACTATATCCAACTTTTTTAATGATTTTAGGAGGAATTTATTTAATTTCCCTTCTATTATCATTAAAGATTGAAAAGATTAGGGATACCTTGAATAAATATTGGCCCTTATATACGGCAATTTTCGTGATATTTATAGTATTTGACTTGTTGACATTGAAGTTTAATATATTACAATTGCCATATTTCCCATGGTTAGATAAGGTATTTAATTCAATGGCAGCTGATAGGTCCTATCTTTTAGAATCAGTAATATCATCCCTTAAACTCTTATTTACTGGATATATTATAGGCGGACTTTTGGGAATAATTACAGGAATTCTTGCAGGTTACTTCGAGAAGGTAAACTACTGGATCGACCCAATCCTAAAACTTCTTGGACCAATTCCTACAACAACTTGGCTTCCACTAGTTATGGTTCTTGCCATAAATTTATTCCAAGGAGCTGTATTCATCATAGCCTTGGGAGTTTGGTTTCAAGTTTCTCTTGCGACTATTACAGGAATTAGAAATGTAGATCCTTCATTTTATGAAGCAGCAAGGACCCTAGGAGCGACTAACAAGGACATGGTAAGAAGAATAGCAATACCATCTGCGATGCCAAATATCTTCCAGGGCCTCGTATCTGCGATGAGTGCAGCTTGTAACGCCCTTATCGTTGCGGAGATGATGGGAGTTGAGTCAGGACTTGGTTGGTATATAACTTGGAAGAGCTCTTGGGCAGATTACACTGCTATGTATGGGGCTATAATCCTTCTTGCAGTAACTTTCGTTGTAGTTAATATATTAATCAAAAAACTAAGCGATAGGGTACTCGTTTGGAAAAGTGAGGGGGCGATATAATGACAGAATTAGTATTTGATAATGTAGGTAAGTTATTTACAAGAGCTGACAAAAACGGCCTAACACACGCTATATCTGATGTAAGCTTTGAGGCGAAAGAGAAAGAATTTATATCAATAGTTGGCCCTTCTGGCTGTGGGAAAAGTACAATGCTTAGACTTATTGCAGGCCTCATAGGTCCAAGCTTTGGCGAGATTAGTCTAGATGGAGAAAAAATCACAGAGCCAAAGAGCAATAGGGGAATGGTCTTTCAAAAACCAACCCTCTTTCCTTGGCTAACAGTTAAGGAAAATGTATCATTCTCAACTGACCTTAAAAATAAAACTAATGATAAAGAGGTTGATAAGCTTATAAGAAAGGTAGGACTAGAAGAGTTTAAGGACGTCTATCCATCAGCTCTTTCAGGAGGAATGGCCCAAAGAGTCTCTCTTATAAGAACTCTAATCAACAAACCAGAGGTAATGCTTTTGGATGAGCCATTAGGAGCTCTCGATGCCTTCACAAGGATGAACATGCAAGATCTAATCCTTGACTTATGGCAAGAGGAAGAAAACTTAAACATAATGGTAACTCACGATGTAGACGAAGCAATCTATATGTCAACTAAAGTCCTAGTAATTCAAGCAAATCCAGGTAGGATTAAAAAAATTGTTGACATTGACCTCCCTTATCCAAGATCAAGGACAAGTAAGGAATTTACCGCTTATAGAAATGAAATACTGGAAGAATTAAATATAGATTAAAAATAGACTCTCAGAATATTTTCTGGGAGTTTTCTAATGTATAAAAACAATTTGATAAATCGTTTACAAATATTTATATATATTATATAATGATAGTAGAAAATAAGAAAAAAGCAGGTCCTATGAAAAAGAGAATATTAAGCCTTCTATCTGCTATTACATTTGTATTTTTACTTTCATCATGCTCTAATGATAGTGAGATCAAGACTGCAGATGATTGGAAGGAAAAGTATCCAGATGTTTACGCTACATACCAAGCAAATGCCGATATGAGTGAAACCAAATTCGGTGGTTCAGTCCAAGTAGACTATCTAGAAGAATATCCTGACCTTAAGGAATTCTATGATGGTTATGGCTTTAGCAAGCAATACGACAGGGCAAGAGGACATACATATGCTCTAGAAGATATACTTAATACCAAAAGGCCAAAGGCTGGTGCAAGCTGCTTATCTTGTAAAAGTGCTGACTTTATCGTAGCCCTAGAAAAGGGTGGAGTAGATGTAAATTCTATGGACTTTGATGAATTCGTAGAGAAAAATCCAGATATGTCGACCATATCTTGTTATGATTGTCATATGAATGATGTGCCAAGCCTACAAATTACAAGAAGCCATACCCAAAAGGCAATAGAGAAGGGAGAAATCCTATCTAATGCTGATCTTGAAACTTTAGCTTGTGCACAATGCCACGTTGAATACTACCAAGATCCTGAAACAAAAGAAGTTATAATGCCTACTAAATACGGTCTAGAAACAGACGATATGTTAAAGTATTATGACGAGAAGGAATTTAAGGATTGGGAACATCCTCAAACCAAAGCACCTATGCTTAAGGCTCAACACCCAGAGTTTGAGACCTTCCACGGATCAGTTCACCAACAAGCAGGACTTACTTGTATAGACTGCCATATGCCAGAAGTTGAAGGTGAAGATGGCAAGATGGTTAAGTCCCATCATTGGACAAGTCCACTCAAAAACAAAGAGACTCTAGAAAATACCTGTCTATCATGCCACGCTGGTAAGACTTCAGATGAGCTAATATCTTGGGTTGAAGAGGTCCAAGGCGAGGTTTACGATAGGACAAATGAAGTTAGTGACAAACTAAAAGTATTTATAGATGAACTAGCCCTTCATATCGAAAAAGGCGACTTATCTGACGAAGATAAGGCGAAGCTTCAAGATATCCATAGAAAAGCACAGTTTAAATGGGATTTTGTCTTTGTAGAAAACGGTGAAGGATTCCATAACTCAACAAGTGCTCACAAGAACTTGGATGAGGCTGAGGCTCTAATCGATGAAGGTATGGAAATTTTAAATAAGTACAAATAAAATATGAGGACTCAGGGAGAAAACTCCTTATGAGTCCTTTTGTTTTAAAAGGAGATTTATGAAAAATGATAATATAATAAAGAGAATATTTAAGTCTTTTCATACTATGAAATTTGGAATAATACTTTTGATCGTAATAGCCCTAGTCTCACTAATAGGAACTGTTATACCTCAAGGAAATGACCCGAGTTTCTATAGACAAGGCTATTCTCCCCTTATGGCTGAAGTAATCCTAGCCTTTAACTTTGACAATTTATTCTTTTCTAAATGGTATATATTTCTCACAGGACTTTTACTAATCAACCTATTTTTATGTTCAATCAATAGTGCAAGACCAATAATAAAGTCATCCTTCACAGATCCTGATATTAGTAAGAAAATTAAGAACGTGGATAAATTTACTGAAATCAAGAAAGAAAGCGATGATGAGAAATTATTTAAGGACTTGGGATTTGGATCATATAAGGAAGAAGAAATTGATGGAAAGAAAATTCGCTACAAGTTCTCCAACAAAATCGGTCATTTGGGATCTTGGCTTACCCACCTATCAATAATTATAATAATACTTGCCTTTGGCTGCGGTAGATATCTAGGCTTTGACGAATATATCTATGGAGTGCCTGGAGAGACCTTAGAGCTTGAGAATTCTGATTATCAGATTAAAATTGATAATTATAATGTTTTATTTAGAGAAGATTTTACGGTAGAGCAATATATAACAGATATGTCCATACTTGATAAGGAAGGAAAAAGTGTAAAAGAAGGAACTTCCATGGTTAATCATCCTCTAAGATTTGATAAATTTAGCGTCTACCAAAACTCAACAGGCTGGGCTGTGGATGCACTTTTGTTTAAGGATAAGAAATCTTACAAGGAGAAAATCCTCTATAACTCTGAAGTATTTGTGGAAGACGATAAGAAAATCGCCCTTCAATTAGTAGACTTCTATCCAGATTTCGATTCTACTAACCCTACTAAGCCAAAGACAAGCTCTCCCTTTTTGAAACATCCAGTAGCCCTCTACGCCTTATTCTATGATGGGGAAAGAGTCGATATGGGACTAAACCATGTAGGAGATCCGATTGAATGGGAAGAGTAAACCTTTGTTCTGGAAAATCCTAGAATGTTTACCCTACTTCAAGTAGCAGATGACCCGGGAACGCCCTTTGCCCTTGTAGGTGGGATAATCCTACTTATTGGTTTATTCCTAGCCTTTTATATGAATCCTAAGGAAATGATTATAATAGAGGAAGGTCATAGGAAGAGTTTGTTTGTCAATCAAGCAAAGAATGATAAGATCTTTGAAAGCAAAATAGAAAAAACACTAGAAGAATTGGAGATAAGATGATGGATTTGTTGAGATTAGAAAATATCTTGTTTTATATAGGACTATTTGGATACTTGGTATCCATGGTTTTATTCATAATATTATTTGTAAATAAAATTGAAAAGTTAGGAAAAATCGCTAAAAATGTGCTCTTTATAGCTTTTATCGCTCACACCCTAGCCCTCATTGTAAGGGGAGTTAATGCAGGCAGAATTCCGCTATCAAACCAATATGAATTTGCTACAGCCTTTGCTTGGGGGATTGCGCTTTGCTATCTTGTATTCGAGAAGAAATTTAATCTCCTAGCTATGGGAACTTTCGTAAGTCCAATCCTATTTTTGATAATAGGCTATGCAGCTATGAGAGATAAGTCAGTTAGACCACTAATGCCAGCCCTTGATAGTAAGTGGCTAGCAGTTCATGTTTCCCTTGCCATAATTTCTTACGGGGCTTTTGCTGTAGCTTGCGGTGTATCCGCAATGTATCTATTAAGAGATAAGTTTAGCAAGGATAGTTCACAAACTATGAATCTTCCTGATAAGGAAGTTTTAGACCTGATTTCCTATAGGGTAACTGCCTTTGGTTTTATATTCCTCACCCTAGTTATGATAACTGGATCAATCTGGGCTGAATCTGCTTGGGGAAGATACTGGGCTTGGGATCCAAAGGAAACTTGGTCTCTAGTGACTTGGATAATATATGCGATTTACCTTCACCTTCGAAAATCAAGAGGATGGAGTGGAAAAAGAGCGGCTATATTTTCAATTCTAGGATTTGTATCAGTAATATTTACCTACATCGGAGTAAACACTCTCCTACCATCCCTACATTCATACGCATAATTAGAGCCTTCGTGGCTCTTTTTATTTATCAATCAAAACTAGTATAATTGAGTAAAAAGAAAGATGGAGTAAAATACTTATAGCTTAATTTATTAAGTGAAAGGAAATTTATGGGTATTAATGAAAATTATAAAAAAGTAATTGAGCCTATTTTTATGGTGGCTTTGATAAGCATACTGATATTTTTATCGAATGTATCCTTATTAATTCTTGCCACAGGACCAATTCTTTTGAGTATTTATATTTTTAAATACGGATACAAGGGTTTTTTATTAACTTTTGTGGGGACTTTTATCCTAGGGCTCTTGTATATGGATATAAGAGATTTGATAGTACTGGTAGGCTTAATTTTTCTGATAAGTTTATGCTTTTATTTACCGATTAGATATCAAAAAAACGACAAGCGACAGATTCTAACGGTTTTTATTCTTCTAACTCTTATCCTAACAGGATCCTTTAGTTACTCTCTTGTCAAAGAAGGATTAAGTCTTGATTATCTTGCAAATGAAATGAGGGAGATAATCGAAGGAAGTCTAGAATACGACATGCCGCTAGAATATATAAAGCTAAGTATAGGTCTCTATCCAAGCTTTTTTGCCTTCTTTTCTTTTATCTACTCACTAATTGGCATCAAACTTATTAGAAATTATGTAAGCATTAAGTTAGCCTTGGTAGATGACCTTAAGAATGCTAATGAGCTTAGATTAGAGTATAAGGATATGTTAGGCTTTGTAGCCTTCGTTGGAATTTCCTATATGGTGGCTTTTATATTTAAGCTAGATATGAACTATATTTACCTTAACCTTTTTGGCATATTCCTTGTTGTGATGGCCTTTAATGGCCTATCAACCTATGACTATATGATATCCAAATCATCTATTCCAGTATCTAGAGGATTTCAGTGGTTTTTCATCATTATTTTATTAGAATTTTTGCTGATTTTTTTCGTGATTTTAGGATTTATTGATATAATACTAGATATAAGAAAGGAAAGGAGCTTAAATGAATAAAGAAGATGTATATGTAGGAAGGGAGAATGTCATTGCTATAATGGCCCTACCAGTCATAGCCTCCCTTGTCATATTTTATTACAATCAGATACTTGGATCTGTTGCGATTATCCTAACTATTGTTCTCTTTTTCTTTTTAAGGAATATAAATAGGAAGAAGAAAGATGACTTTCAAAACTATGTAGATGAGATGAATGTATCCTTTGATATAATCACCAAAAACGTAGTCTTTGAGATGCCCTTTCCGATTGCTATAGTAGAAGATGATAGGACAATTAAGTGGCACAATACTTATTTTAGGGATTTATTTGACAACAAATCCATCGTAGGAAGTGATATAGAGAAGTTTCTTCCAGATTTTTATGATGTTGATTTTAAAGAAGATGGGATGAGTCTTCCTAGAAATATCAGTATTGATGATAAGATCTTGCAGTTTTATTATCAGACTATAACTAATGAAGAAAATGGTAAGACTCAGACCTTCCTTTATGGAATCGACAATACTTATGATGAGTCTATCAAGCAACTCTTTAAGGATAAGAGACTAGTATTTTATTCCGTATTTATAGATAATTACGAAGATATAAGAAATTCTACAGAATCTGTTGAAAGACCTCAGGTTTTGGGAGAAATTGATAGAGTTATCAATGAGTATTTTAAAAAGTATAATTGTCTAATTCGTAAATATGAAAATGATAGATATATGGTTATAAGTGAGTATCAAGATTATAGGAATATTTACGAGACTAAGTTTTCTATCCTTGACGGGGTAAGAAATATAGAAAAGGGTAATACCCTACCACCAACCCTATCAATAGGGGTAGGAATTGCTGGGGCAAACCCAACAGATATTTATTCTGATTCGAGGGAGGCTGTAGATATTGCCCTATCTCGTGGAGGAGACCAGGCGGTAGTAAAGCTTGAAGATAACTACGAATACTTTGGTGGAAAGACTAGGGCAATAGAGAAGACTAGTAAGGTTAGATCTAGGGTAATATCTCAAGCCCTAAGGAGAATGATTCAATCATCACCTGATATTTTCATAATGGGACACAACAATCCCGATATGGATTCTTTCGGCTCATCTCTTGGAGTTTATGAAGGTACTCTGGATATGGGAAAAGAGGTCTATATCGTCTTAAATGAGGTTACAAGGCCAATCGAAAATATGTACGATAGGGTAACGACAGAACTAAGTGAACTTAAGGAAAATATACTTACAGAAAGTGAAGCCCTAAGCAAAATCAGTCCACAATCTTTGATAATTGTAACAGATAATCACAGGAAGAACTCAACCGAAGCACCAGCTCTTCTAGATAAGAGCGACAATATTTTTATTATCGACCATCACAGAAGAGGTAAGGATTATATAGAAAATGCTACGATTTCTTATATAGAGCCTTATGCATCAAGTGCATCTGAGCTTGTAACAGAAATATTGTCCTATTTAGATGAGGACTTTAAGGCAAGGACTCCTATAGCGGAAAGTCTCCTTGCAGGTATAACAGTAGATACAAAAAATTTCGTCTACCAGACAGGTGTTAGGACCTTTGAGGCAGCCTCAATACTTAAAAGATGGGGAGCGGATTCTGTTTATATCAAAAGAATGTTTAAAGATGATTTTGAAATAGTAAAATATAAGTCAGAGGTTATAGCAGATTCATTTATAGTCAATGATTTCATAGCCATAGCCCACTTCAAAAGAGATATCGATGGATCAACACTTATAGCTTCTCAAGCGGCTGATGATCTGTTAAATATAAAGGGAGTTAAGGCAAGCTTTGTCCTTACTATATCCAATAATAAAATTCACATTTCAGGTAGAAGCTTAGGCGATATATCGGTACAATTAATACTAGAGCGTATCGGAGGCGGTGGTCACTTAACAGCTGCTGCTACCCAACTAGATATGACTATGGAAAATGCTGAAGACATGTTAAGAAAAGCAATTAATGAATATTTAAGAGAGGAAGAAGAAAATGAAAGTAATACTAACAGATAATATTGTAAGAGTTGGAGTTAAGGGAGACCTTGTAGATGTAAAGCCAGGATATTTCAGAAATTTCCTTGATCCTCAAGGAAAAGCTGTAAAGGCAACAAAAGAAAATATGGCTGAACTAGAAAAAATGAGAGAAGAACTTAAGAAAGAAGAAGCAGAAAACAGAAAAGAAGCTGAAGCTCTTAAGGAAAAAATCGAAGCTTTAACAATAACAAAACAAGTTAGAGTTGGAGAAGACGACAAACTATTCGGATCAGTTACAAACAAAGATATTGCTGAAAGCCTAGCAGAAGAAGGAATCGAAATTGATAGAAAGAGAATCGAAGGCGTTGAAAAAATCGAAGGCCTTGGAGAATTCGTTCTTAATGCAAGACTTTATGAAGGAGTAAATGCTGACCTTAAAGTTAATGTAGTAGCTGAGGAAGCTTAATGACTGAGGGCCTAAGGCCCCTTCCAAATGACTTCTTAGCAGAACAAGCTATAATCGGAAGTATCCTTGCCAAAAACGAGACTTTCGATAGTGTAAATCAAATTATAAAACCTGTAGACTTTTATGATTCTAGAACTCAGAGGATATATAAGTCCATCCTAAAGATGTTTGAAAAAGACATCAAGGTAGACGAGATTTCTCTTATATCCCAGTTAAAGAATGAAAATATATTACAAGAAGTTGGAGGGGAGGAGTTTATCACTGAGATTACCCTCTCCTCATTTTATACTCCAAATATCGATACATATGCCAAATCAGTCAAGGAAAAATCTATTCTAAGAAGTCTAATAGGGGCGAGTGAGGATATTATCGATTTAAGCTACAGGCACGATGACAAAATCGATTCTATTTTATCAGAAGCAGAATCTAAAATATTTGAAATATCTCAAGACACCCACAACAAGGGTCTTGTAAGATTATCTGAAACCATGAGCGAAACCCTCCAGATGATAAATGAACTAACCCTATCTGATGGAGAAATAACTGGAGTAACCACGGGTCTTGAGACTGTTGATAACAAGCTATCAGGTCTTCAAAAATCCCAACTTATCCTTCTCGCAGCCCGCCCTGCCATGGGTAAGACTGCTCTAGGACTAACTATAGCTTGGAATGCTTGTAAGGAGAATAAGTCCGTTGCCTTTTTCTCTTTAGAGATGAGTACCTACCAGCTTAACCAAAGGCTTTTGTCTATGGTATCTATGGTAAATCTCGAAAATATTATAAGTGGTTCCATAAGAGACGAAGACTGGCAGCTACTAATCCATGCTACCAAAGAGATAACCAGTAAGGATATCTATGTAGACGAAACTCCTGGCATTACCCTATCTGAGATGAGAAGTAAGCTAAAAAGGCTAAAGGCTGAGTCGGGCCTTGACCTTGTTGTAATTGACTATCTACAATTGATGCAGGCTGATGGTAGGCAAGAAAATAGGCAAAATGAAATTGCTTCAATTTCTAGGGGGCTTAAGTCCCTATCGAAGGAGCTTAATTGTCCGATTTTATCCCTAGCCCAACTTTCCCGTGAGGCTGATAAGAGGGCAGATCACAAGCCAATACTTTCAGATTTAAGAGAATCTGGAGCAATCGAGCAAGATGCCGATGTCGTTATGCTCTTATATAGGGAAGATTACTATGATGAGGAAGACAATCCAAATGTGGCAAAGCTAATTTTTGCCAAGCACAGAAACGGTGCTACTGGAACAGTCGAGCTGTTTTTCAACAAACCATGCACCACCTTCAGAGACTTTACCAATAGAGAAAAAAATGAATAGAATTTATCTAGAAAAGATTGATATTGAAACAGCCTTCTTGGTTAAAGAGTGGAAGGACTTCGAAGATCCAAGGCTAGTTGGCTACAATTATTCATCCCTATCTGATTTTGAAATAAAAATCTGGTATGGGTCAATTACCACGCCGAGGAAGAAATACTTTGCAGTCAAAAGATATGAAGATGATAGATTTATTGGCTTTATTGGACTTAAACAAATCAATCCCATAACTAAAAAAGCAAAGTTAGGCATAGTATTTGACAGCGCCTATACCTCAATGGGTTACGGGTCTGAAGCTATTGATCTTCTCTTAGATAAGGCCTTTAGTGACTTTAGATTAAAAGAAGTAAGTCTTGATGTAAATTTGTTTAATGAAAGAGCCTACAAGGCTTACAAGAAGTGCGGCTTCGAGGATCAGTATGAGTTAACAGAAGTATTTGAGAATCAAGATATAGACTTTGACGAGAGATATTTTACCTACAAATCAGGTCTGATTTATTCAAAAATACTAACTATGAAAATAAAAAAGGATGATTATTATGGACTTTAAGATGCAAGATTTAAAACTAGATATGGGAACTACTCCTCTGGAGAATATGTTTCTAAATACCTATGTACAAATGGCAGATGGAGATGCACTTAAGGTCTATCTTTTGATTTATAAGGATTGCTACAACTACCGCAGGGTCGACAGTGCAAAGATTAAAAGGCAACTTAGGTTTTCTGATGAAAGATTCCAACAGGCTATCGACTTTTGGGTAAATATGGGAGTATTTAGGCAAAAGAGGGCCGATAATGGGACGGATTTTATAGAAATAGTTTCCCTAAGGCAAATGTATTTTGGAGATAGTGAGGATAATCAGTCTACAGAAGCAGCCTATGATCTCGCCCAAAGAAAGTCAATTATGTTTTCAAATATTGAAACAATCATAGGAAGAAGCCTAACACCTGCAGATATTACAAGGATTCAAGAGGCACTTCTAGAATATAGTTCTGATCCTGAGCTTGTAACAGAAGCCTTTAGACAGGCGAAAGCTTCTGGTAATGTCGATGTCAAATATGTAATTGGCTTTGTAAAAACTTGGCGTGACCAGAATATCAAAAGCCTAAATGATCTAAGGATGAAAGAAGAAAGAGATAAGCTTGTAAGGAAGAGATCTCCTCGTAAATACAGGAGAAATCCAGCTTCAGCCAGGAAAGATGCGAGTGATAATGACGAAATCTCATCCTTTATTCAAAGAAGAAAAGAAGAGAGATTCAATAGAATTATAAACCAAAGAGGTGAGGATAATGACTCCTAGTCAAAAGGCCAGCGCCATACTTGAAGAAAGAAGAAAGCAAGATAAGAGAAATCAGCAAATAAGAATCAGGGAAGTCTATGAAAAGCTCCCTCAAATCAAAAGCTTGGACAAGCAGATAAAAGAAATCGGCTTTACAACTCTTTCTCTTATAGCAGAAGGAGTCGATACAAGGGACTTGGAAAGCAAAATCGACTATCTTACCTCAGAGAAAAGAAGAATCCTAAAGGAAAATGGCTATCCATTAGACTATATGGATATGCGTTATTTCCACGAAAAATGCAAGGATACTGGATTTATTGGAACTAAAATGTGCACCTGTAGAAAGCAATTAATAATTGATCAGAAATACGACCAATCCAATATCAAAAGCCAAATCACTGAAGAGAACTTCCAGTCTTTTAATATCAACCTATTTTCCAAAAACACCAACAAGGTCTACGGAGTAAGCCCTTATGAAAATATGGAATATATAATTAGGGAAGTTAGAAAATATATAAATAACTTCGCCTTTGAGACAAGAAATATTTATATATACGGAGATGTTGGCAGGGGAAAGACCTTTCTGATTAATTCCATAGCCAAGGAAATCCTAGATAGGAACTTTTCTGTTGTTTATATGACTTCTACTAAACTCTTTAAGTTCCTAAACGACTACCACTATGCCTTCGAGGATAGGAGGGAGAATCTAGAAGAAAAATACAGGTTGATCTTCGATTGTGATCTTCTAATCATAGATGACTTGGGGGCTGAGTCAACTCGTCCAGCAGACAGGTCTAACCTCTTCGATGTGGTTAACGAAAGGATGAATGACGGTAAGCCTATAATCTTTTCATCCAATATAGATGAGGAAGGCCTAGAAGAGATTTATGGGCCGAGGATTTTCTCAAGAATTATGGGCAATAATAGCAGGATTTTTGAAATATTTGGAGAAGATTTAAGATTGAGGTAACTATGTTAGTAGTAGATAGTAAGACTATGAAAAAAATTGACCAATATGCCATCGACATACTTAAGGTTCCTTCGATTTGCCTGGTAGAAAGGGCAGCCCTTGCCGTGATTAAAAATATTAATCTCGATGTAAGAAATTCCTTTGCGATAATAGTAGGAGTTGGAAATAACGGAGCAGACGGCCTTGCTATTGCGAGAAACCTCCTTGCTATGGGAAAATATGTTGAAATTTATATAGTGGGAGATCTATCAAAACAAAGCCCAGATTTTAAATTAAATCTTGATTCTTGCAGACGTCTTACAGATAAAATTTTTGAGCCAGAAAGTATAGAAGACCTTGCTATAATGGAAAAGAACCTAGAAGAAGTCTCTACTATAATAGATGCTATCTTTGGCACAGGATTAAACAGGACCGTCGGCGGCATGCATTCTTATATGATTTCTCTTATAAATCGAACCATGAAATACACTATCTCTGTAGATATCCCTTCGGGCCTTGATGGAGATAGCGGCAAAAAGTGGGGAGAAGTCGTAGATTGCGACCTAATAGTAACTATGCAAATAATGAAAATGGGAGTCTATGAAAAGAGTCGTTTCAGGGATAAGTGCATAGTAGAAGATATTGGCATACCACAAAAGGCTATTGCCGCTATCTTATAAAAACAGAGCGAGCTTGGATAAAATATTTGAGCTTGCTCTTTTTCTTTGTTAAATTTGTAGGAAAAGTGTAAAATATATGTTGAAATTTTAGGTATTTTAGTATAAACTATAAGATGGATAGGAATATGAATATTTTTGTATTTAGTATTTTATAATAAACAAGGAGAAATTAAATGAATGAACAAGAAATTGATTTAATTGAATTGTCTAAGAAGATTGGCAAGCATCTTCCTATGATTATAATATTTTCTATTATAGTAGGAGCTGCAAGTTTTCTTCTATCTAAGTTTGTCATCACTCCTAAGTATGATTCAAACACTACCATGATAGTAAGCAATTCAAATCAAAATAATGACCCAAACAACCCGCAAACTAACGTAGAGCTAGGACAAATTCAAGCCAACAAAGCCCTAATTTCTACATACTCAGAGATAGTTAAGTCTAAGGGCATTGCTGAAAGAGTAATAAATAATCTAGGACTTGATATGGACTATGAAGAGTTTTCTTCTAAGGTTTCAATAGAACCTGTAAAAGATACTCAGATTATCTCTGTGAAAGTAGTAGATACAATTCCAGAAAGAGCGATGGATATAGCTAATGAGACAGCTAATATTTTTAAATCTTCTATTGGAGAGATTATGAATGTTGACAATGTCCAAATTCTCGATGGGGCAATCCTCCCAGAAGAAGCTTCTTCACCAAATGTCAAGAAAAATACAGCTATTGGTATTATTCTTGGTTTTGTTCTTGGTGTAGCTGTTGTTTTATTTAAGGAAATAGCAGACTCATCTGTCAAATCAAGCGAAGAGGTTACAGAATATTTCGATATACCAGTTATTGGTATAGTACCAGATAGTGAACAAGGAAATTAATATGACTAGTAAAAACAATTATTATAGTGCTTCCATGTATGATGAAGCGATCCGTTCTGTAAGAACTAATATACAATTTAGCAGTTTGGATAAGAAAAACAAGATTATATCCATCACATCTACCAAGCCAGCCGAAGGAAAGTCAACAGTTATATACAAACTTGCCAAGTCTTTTGCAGACAATGGCGAAAAGGTAATACTTCTAGATTGTGATTTAAGATCTCCTTCTATTTCAGAGATTGCAGGAATTAACGACAACGTTGGCATTACAAATTATCTTACAGGTAAGGTCAATATCCAAAGAGCTATAAACAAGGACCGTGAACAGTCAAATCTCGATATGATCTTTACCGGACCTGTCCCACCAAATCCAGCAGAGATATTAGCATCGAATGCCTTCAAAGACTTCGTAGAAGAATTGTCAAAAGAGTATGATTATGTCTTCATAGATACTCCTCCAGTTGGCCTATTTACAGATGCATCACTAGTATCTACCATAAGCGATGGAGTTATCTTTGTTATAAAGTCATCTGATACCAAGAAGGAAGATATAAGTCTAGCCATTGAAAATCTCAAAAAGGTTGATGCCCATATCCTAGGAGCAGTACTAACCCATATGCCAATGAAAGAAAAGAAATACGGGAAATATTATTAGATGATAGATATTCATAACCACATAGTTTACGGAGTTGATGATGGGTCTAGGAGTCTTGACGAAAGTATGAAGATGGTAGATCTTTATATGAAGGCGGGCTTTTCTGAAATAATTGCAACAAGCCATTTCGATAGGTCAAGATATATGGTAGAGGCTTCTGAAATCAGAGAAAAGGTAGATATTTTAAATAAAACTATCGAAAATAAGGGTCTTTCCTTTAAGATCCACCCAGGTCATGAAATCCAGGTAGAAGCCGGGATGGAAAAGAAGTTAAAGTCAGGCGAGCTTCTAACCTTAAATGATTCTAGATATGTTTTGTGCGAGCTATCCTTTGTAAACAAGCCCAATTTCTTAGGAGAGCTCTTCTATAGCCTAGGACTTGAAGGATACGTGCCAATCATTGCCCATGCAGAAAGGTACCCTTATGTAGAAAAAGATATCGATTGGCTACTAGATTTTATAAAAAAGGGGGCTCTAGTTCAGATAAACTATTCATCAATCAAGTCCCACAAAGAAATAACCAAGACCTTACTTGAAAGAAATATGGTTCATCTTATAGCAAGTGATGCCCACCAGTCTGAGTGGAGGAATCCTGAAATCACAGCTTATAAGGAGGAAATCCTTGAAATAATTGGTAAAGAGAAGTTTGAAAAACTAACAATGACAAATCCTTCTCTTATCATAGGCGATCAGTTTATTTCTAGTGAATACGATAAGGTTAAGGTTGAAAAGAAAAAAGAAAAGAAAAGTATATTTAATTTTTGGAGAAGAAAATGAAATTAAAATATATAATTTCTTCTGCACTTTTAATCCTAAGCCTTGCTTCTTGTAACAAAAAGGAAGAAGATTACCAGGCTAAGAATGTAAAGGTTGAGTCAGTCTTTGACAAGGTTGAAAATACACCGAAAGACGCTCCAAAGGATGATAACAATCCTAATCTAGATGAAAATGCAGGAGAAGATCAAGCAAATCCTAATAGAGAAAATCAACAAAATCCTGAAGAAGATAAAAAAGCAGAAGAAGCTAATAATAAAAAGAAATACAAGACACGCGATACCACAAATATGAGATCTAATCCAAATACGGAAGAAGATAACGTACTTGTAGCAGTTCCAGGAGGAAGGGAATTCGAAGCCATAGAAGAGACAAACGCCGAAGACGGTGCATGGATAAAGCTAAACTTCGAAGGAAATACCGGATTTATCAGAAAAGATCTCTTGGATGAAATAAATTAGACCGCTAGAATTAGCGGTTTTTTCTTATCTGATTTTAATAAAATCCACCATTAATATTTACAATCTCTCCTGTTATATATTTTGCCTTATCAGATATCAAAAACTCTACTAAGTCTCCTATCTCTTCTGGACTTGCAAACCTATTAAGACCAACTTCCATTTTGAGCTCTTCCAGTTCATTTGGCTTGAAGTCATTTCTCATCATATCCGTATCTACAATTCCGCAAGCTATGGCATTGACTCTTATATTCATTGGTGCAAGCTCCTTGGCCAGGGATTTAGTAAAGGAGTTAATAGCGCCCTTACTAGCTGAATAGACACTTTCCATACTAGCACCGACCTCTCCCCAGATGGATGACATATTTATAATAATTCCATCTTCATTTTCTAGCATCTTAGGGACTGCTCTTTTAGATGTGAGAAAAACAGAATCTAAGTTAGTAGCGAGAATCTTTCTCCATTCTTCGAAACTTGTATCTTGGATTAGGGAAAAGTGTGATATACCAGCGTTATTAATTAGGATATCAATATGACCGAAGTTACTCTCACCTATCTCAAACATCCTTTCTACTTCATCTTCCTTACTTACATCTGCCTTTACAGCAATTACAAAGGGGTTTTCCTTTCTAAGTTCATTAAGGAGCTTAAGAGCAGCTTCCTCACTTTTATTATAATTAATTATTATTTTATAATTTTTGTTTAGCTTCCTACAAATGGCAGCTCCTATGCCACGTGAGGAGCCTGTTACTAATACTGTTTTCATACCTATATTCTATCACAAAATCTTGTAATTAGGATAGGGATCTTTGGGTATCAATGTATAAAGTAGAGAAGAAAGGATTATATATGAAGTATTACACACTTAATGACGGACTAAAAGTTCCTGCAATGGGAATGGGAACTTATAAGATAGAAGACGAAAAACTGATGGAAGAAGTAATTCAGGCAGCCCTTGAACTAGGTTATGAGTATTTTGATACTGCAAAATTTTATAATAATGAGGCTTATATTGGTAAGGCTCTAGAGAATGCTCCTGCCAAAAGAGAAGATTATATGCTAGCGACCAAGGTTTGGCCAAAGGATTTTGGGATAGATCAGACCAAAAGATCAATTGATGAATCACTTAAGGATTTAAGGACAGATTATCTAGATGTAATCCACCTCCACTGGTTCGGCAAGGATTTCGATAAGGCTTGGAAGGTCTTTATGGATTATAAGGACCAAGGTATCGTTAAGTCAATCGCTGTATGTAATTTTATGCCAGAACAATTAGTGAAATTGCTAGAAGTAGGAGAGGCTCCATCAATGGATCAATTAGAAAGTCACCTTTTCCTACAAGATCCAGAAACAAGGGCCTTCCTCAAGGAAAACAATATAAAACATCAAGCCTGGAGCCCACTTGCGAGGACTAGGGGAGGCTTACTTGATGAGGAAATCCTAAAGGAATTGGCAGAAAAGTATAATAAAACTCCAGCTCAAATCGCCCTAAGGTGGAATATTGACCAAGGAACTATGATTATTCCAAAGTCAGTTCACGCTAAAAGACTTAAGGAAAATATTGATATCTTTGATTTTGAGCTTGAAGAATGTGATATGCATGCCCTAGCAAGTCTTGATAGGAAAGAGAGATTCTCCCAAGACCCACTAGATGAGGCTTGGCTAGAAGAAATTAGAAATATGTAAGTTATTTTCAAGATAAGCCAAGAAGAATTAATTTAGCTGTAAAATTTGTACTATTAATATAAAGGAGGAAATATGTCAGACGATATGAAGAAAATGGACCCTACAGAGAAAAATGGTCTAGGAGATCCTATACCAAGTAGAAACCAAAATGTAAATGATGATCCAACCTTAAGAAGAGCAGGCGGTCAAATCGTTGATAACGATGAAGATACTATGACTGCTGGAGAAAGAGGCCATGTTTCCATCCAAGACTTGTGGCTTTTTGAAAAGCACGCCCACTTCAACAGAGAAGTCATCCCAGAAAGAAGGATGCACGCCAAGGGATGGGGAGCTTGGGGTGAGTTTACAGTAACCCATGACATTAGCAAATACACAAGAGCTAAATTATTTTCTAAAGTAGGCAATAAGTGCAAGGTATTTTCTAGGATGAGTACTGTTGCAGGTGAACGTGGTGCGGCTGATGCTGAAAGAGATATCCGTGGCTTTGCCCTAAGATTTTATACAGAAGAAGGCAATTGGGATATAGTTGGGAACAATACACCAGTGTTTTTCTTTAGGGACCCAATGAAATTTATTGACCTCAACCACGCTGTAAAAAGAGATCCTAAATCTCACCTAAGAAGTCCAAACACCAACTTCGATTATTGGTCATCCCTACCAGAATCACTCTTACAGACAACTATCATCAACTCAGATAGGGGAATACCTTCTTCATTTAGATACATGCACGGCTTTGGTTCCCATACCTACTCCATGTATAACGAAGATGGTGAGAGGGTCTGGGTAAAGTTCCACTTTAGAAGTGAGCAAGGAATCCAAAACTATACCGACCAAGAAGCTGAAATGGTTAATGGAAAGGATAGGGAATCTTCTGGAAGAGACTTGTATGAGGCAATTGAAAAAGGCATGTATCCAAAGTGGAAAATGTATATACAAGTAATGACAGAAGAAGAAGCTAAAAATCATCCTACAAATCCTTTTGACCTAACTAAAATGTGGCTTAAAGAAGACTATCCACTAATTCCTGTAGGAGAATATGTCCTAAACAAATACCCTGACAATTTCTTCCAAGATGTTGAACAAGCGGCCTTCTCACCAGCCAATATCATTCCAGGAATTGGACTATCACCAGATAGGGTCCTCCAAGCAAGAGCCTTTATGTATTCTGATGCTCAAAGATATAGGCTTGGAGTAAACCACCATCAAATTCCTGTAAATAGCCCACAAGGAGTAGAAAATCCTCACGACTTCCACAGGGATGGAGCTATGAGAGTTGACGGAAATAAAGGAAGCGAGCTTCATTATAGACCAAATTCCTACGGAGCTTGGCAGGATGATCCTAGTCTTGAAAGACCAGCTGATGAGGGTGGCGAAGTCAAAAGATATGACTTTAGAAAAGATGACAACGACTACTTTACCCAACCAGGAATGCTCTTTAATAGGATGACTGATGAGCAAAAACTAGTGCTTTTCGAAAATACTGCAAGGAATATGGGAGATTCTACAATGCAAATTAAGCATAGATATATTAGAAACTGCTATCTTGCAGATCCAGCTTATGGAAAGGGAGTTGCAGAAGCCTTGGGAATTGATATAGAAAGTGTAAATGTAGATGTCACTCCACCAAAGTCTAGGAAAGAATGGGAAGAGTATGTAGCTATGGATTCTGACTTAAACTATCCAACAAAGGCAAGTGAGCCAGAAAGTGCCAAAGATCTAGGACCAGGAGGTAGAGATACAAATGTCGCTGATCCAAAGACCCTAAGCTCTTGGGAAGACGATCCATATTTACTATAATTTAATAAATAAGTACAAATACCAGAGAATTTACTTCTTTGGTATTTTTTAATAAAAAAATTTACAAGAAAAGTTGAACAACGTTCATTAGGGTGTATCATATACTTGTAGCAATTAATGAACGGCGTTCATTTTAAAGAAATTGGAGTGATTATATGGTAAGTTTTACGAACGACAAGGGAAAAGCTATAATGGAGGCTGCTCTTAGGATTTTCAAATCTAAGGGAGCTGACAAAACTTCAGTTAGAGATGTGATGAAGGAAGCAGGATTTGGCTTGGGGACCTTCTATCTTTACTATTCCGATAAGAAGGACCTTAAGGAAAAAATAGTCCTAAATATAGCCAAGGATATTATTGTTAGGGCAGAAGATAGCTGTAATCAGGAAGATCCTATCGAAAGATACATATACTTTCTTGATTATATCATCGATTATCTCATAGACCATCCTTTCGAGCTAGACCTTGTAAGTAAAAATATCACCTGGGCCCTCTACACTAAGATTGAAAATGATGAAAAACTCAAAGAAGCGGAATCATCCTTACATTTTATTCTTAGTAAGTATGAGAATCTCTTCACAGGAGATTATTCAGAAAGCCAGAAGCTCTATATACTTTCTTTGACTCTAGAAATTGTGATGTCTACTTGTAAGAGTGCTACAATGGATGAATCAATTTTGACTATTGGAGAGATGAAGCCGGTTTTGTATGCTAATATTAAAAAAATGTTTAATAGAACAGGAGAGATAGAATGAAAAAGATAACAAAGTTTATTTCACACCATCCTAGACTTGTCTTATTGATAATGACTTTATTATTGATACCATCTTTGATAGGATATAAGAATACAGGTGTTAACTATGATATCTTGTCATATTTGCCATCTGACCTTGAAAGTACTCAGGGCCAGGAGATATTAGATAAAGATTTCAAAAATGCAGCTACTGGTATGCTGATTCTTAAGGGCGATGATTACGATGCAGACAAACTTAAGGAAGAGATTTTAAAGATTGAGGGAGTAGAAGATGTTATTTCCAAATCCTCTATAGTGGGAGATAGCATACCAAACGAGTTCTTGCCTGATGAGATTAGAGATGTCTTTTATGCAGAAGATTCGACTATGCTTATGGTTAAGTTTAGTGAAAGCTCTTCTTCATTTACGACAATGGAAGCAATAGATCAGATTAAGGCCATTGAGTCAAAAGAGAAATTTCTAAGTGGTATATCCTCTTTAGTTAAGGATACAAAGGATCTAATAGATCACGAAACACCAATATATGTAGGATTGGCGGTTCTACTAGCCTTAATTGTCCTAAGTTTTACAAATGAATCGACTATTATACCATTTCTTTTCTTATTAAATATTGGCTATGCGATTTTGTATAACTTTGGAAGTAATGTCTTTTTAGGAGAGATTTCCTATATAACTAAGGCTATAGCGGCAGTTTTGCAGCTTGCTGTTACGACAGACTATTCAATCTTCTTATATCACAGATATGCAGAAGAAAAGAAAAGACGTGATTCAAATAACCTAGCCATGGATAAGGCTATGCAAAAGACTATAGCATCAATCTTTGCTTCATCACTTACAACTTTTGCAGGATTTTTAGTACTTATATTGATGAGGTTAGGACTTGGTAAGGATATCGGTCTTGTAATGAGTAAGGGTGTCCTTCTTGGACTAATTTCTACAGTAGTAGTATTGCCACCAATGATATTAATAGCTGAAAAACTAGTAGAAAGATTTAACCATAGGGTATTTCTACCATCTTTCGAGAAGACTTCAAATCTTGTTCTAAATCACAAGAAGACATTTTTCCTAGCTTTCTTGATCCTTTTTGTACCAGCTATTTATGGGGCACATAATACAGACCTTTACTACAACCTAGATAGGTCTCTTCCTGAAGATCTTGATTCGATTGTAGCCTTAAATAAGATGAAAACAGATTATGATATGGCTTCAACACATTTTGCTGTAGTTAGTGATGACTTAAGTAAGCAAAATATTAATGGGCTTGTGGATGAGCTTGATAAGGTAGAAGGTGTAAACAATGTTTTAGGTCTTAACTCTTTTACAGGCTTAACCCTTCCAGATAGTGTTCTACCAGATAAACTAAAAGATAATTTCCATAAGAATGGATATCAAATGCTTATGATGAATTCTAAATATCAGACAGCATCAGATGAGGTAAACGAGCAAGTTGACGAAATTCATAAAATAATTAAAGAACACGATCCTGATGGATATCTTACAGGTGAGGCAGTCCTTACAAAAGACCTTACGACAATATCTGATAGAGACTTCAAGATGGTAAACATAGCATCAATTGCGACTGTATTTGTAATACTAGCATTTGTGTTCAAATCACTTGGAATTCCTATAGTATTAATAGCAGTTATCGAACTTGCTATACAAATCAACATGGGTATCCCATTCTACTTGGGCCAAACAATCCCATTTGTAACATCAATCATAATAGGTGTTGTCCAATTAGGATCTACCATAGACTACTCTATCCTTATGATGGACAGGTTCTTGGCAGAATATAAGAAAAGTGGAGATGTAAACAAGTCGCTTAAGCTAACAGTAAAGGAAGCTTCAAAATCTATTGTAACTTCAGCTCTATCATTTATGGCTGCGACAGTAGGTGTAGGCTTGTATTCAAAAATGGAAATAGTTTCAACAATATGTATGTTCTTGGCTAGAGGAGCAATAATCAGCATGCTGGCTATAATATTATTCCTACCAGCCATAATCAGCATAACATTTCCATTTATCAAAAAGACAACTAAGGGATTAAATTAGGAGGAAAAAATGAAAAATAAACTTGTAAAAAGCTTATCTGTAGCGCTCGCAGGGTCTATGCTTGTGACAAATGTTGTTTTTGCAGATGGGTCAGTTAAGAAAAACGAGACTTTATATGTAACACAAGAAGAAAATCAAATAAAAGATAAGACAGCATCAATTTGGATTAACTCAGATGGAAATGTGAAGGTTAAGGATAAGTCTAATCTTAAAGATATCAAAAACCTAAAGACAGATGAAAAAATTGATCCAAAAGATGGTTATATAAACTGGAATGAAGATAGCAAGGATGTCTACTATCAAGGACAAGCAGAAGAAGATCTTCCTGTAGATATTTCTGTAAAATATTTTCTATATGGTAAGGAAATTAAGGTTAAAGACCTAGAAGGAAAATCTGGTCACCTAAAAATCGAAATATCAGCTAAGAACAAAAGAAGCGGAATGGCTACAGTAAATGGTAAAGAACAAAAGGTATTTTCACCATATCTAGTACTCGCTGAAATTAACTTTGATGAAGATAAGGTTACAAATATAAAAACAGACGACGGCAAGGTCGTAAAAGATGGTAAAAACGAAATTGTAGCAGGAGTTCTCGCACCAGGACTTAGACAAAACTTTAAAGAAATCCTTGAAGATGATAAACTTGATAAGTTCAAGGATAAAATCGAGATAGAAATGGATGTAAAAGACTATAAGCCAACTGAGGTTTATGCAGTAATTACAAACGAACTCTTCCAAGATTCCGCTAATATCTCATCCCTAGATGACCTAAATAATGGAATTGATGAGCTTGAATCAAATGCAGCTAAGCTTGTTGATGGATCAAATCAATTAGCAGATGGGGGCAATAGACTAAACGATGGTATCGGTCAGCTAAGTAATGGAGCAAGTGAGCTTGCAGCAGGTTCTGGCAAAATCGTATCATCCTTCGATCAAATGGCTAATGCCTTTGCGGACCTACCTAACCAAGTCGGAACAATGACTTCAGCAATTGACATGCTAAATAATGGAGGAAGCAGTCTAGATCAAGGTATCAACCAATATACTGCCGGAGTTAATAAGGTTAATGAAAATATGCCAAAGCTTACTGAAGCTAGTAGACAACTAGAAGCTGGAGCAAGCGACCTAGATGATGGTCTTTTAAAACTTGATAATGCAACATCAACACTAAAAGAAAAAATGGGAATGGCTGATGGCAAAGAAGATTTGGGCAAATTTAGTGAATCCATGACTGAACTTAAGACAGGACTTGATAGCCTATCAACAGGAATTGCTCCACTAAGTCAAGGAGTAAGTGAGCTTAGCCAAGGCTTAAGTAAACTTGAAGACTCAAGCCGAGAGCTAAGTGGTGGAGTTAATAATCTTCAATCTTCTACTCAAAACATGCCAAATCTTGATCAAAATTCAGCCGATCTAACAGCCCAAGCTCAAGCAATTGATGCAGTAATAGCTAACTTAGAAGAAAATAACGAAGATGGAAATCTAACAGGTCAAATCGAAAGTCTAAGAGCTGTTAGAGATAATCTCTACCAAGATAGTGAAAGTGTAGCTACAGCAGGATATGCTTATAGTCAAATCTCAGAATCTCTTGAGCTTCTTTCTCAAGGAGCAAGCGAGCTTAGCGGAGGAATTAGCGAAGCTTATAAGGGAGCGAGTGATATCGATGAGAAATTAAAGGCTTCATCAGATAAGATGATTACAGCTTCAAATAGCCTTGCCGCAGGAACTGAGAAAATAAGCCAGGGATTCGATAAGAGCAATCTAGCCAAATTACAAGAATCTATATTTATGCTAGATGAAGCTACAGGAAAGTTAAAACAAGGATCAGCTAAACTTAAAGAAGGAACTAGCCAAAATAGGGCTGGAGTAGAAAACTTAGCAGCTGCAGTAGCTGAGCTTGACGGTAACTCTCAAAGTCTAAGAGAAGGTAGTGCAGAACTTTCAGGAGGATTGGCACAATTTGCCGAAAGAAGCAAGGCCCTATCATCCTTAGGAAACATCAATGAAGAAGCTATCAACCCTATGGCAGCAGGGCTAAACCAACTAAATGATGGAATAATGAAGCTAGACTCATCAACTAAAGAATTAAAAGACGGAAGTGATCAATATATGGCTTCATTTGAAGAGTTTAGATCTGGCCTAAGCGAATACAAGGCAAAGGGAATCGATGAAATTGCCAATAAAACGTCTGAAGTAAACGAAATTTCAGAAATCTTAGATGAAATGAGTAAGCTTGCCAAAGAAAACAATTCAATCACAGGCACAAGCGATGACTTCGAAACAAGATCTAGGATAATTCAAAAGATAAAATAAAATTCGAGGACCTACGAAAGTGGGTCAGATTGTAGACAAAATCCAAAAACGCTTATAGGGATACAGAAATTTTGAAATTCTAAATCTCATAATACTGTAAATCGCAAACTCGCTAAGGCTCGAACAATGCGATTTACGGGCGTATTATTTCGATTTGAGTTTCTTGAAATTTCTTCCGAATGGAGCGCTTCCTTTTGGATTTTGTCCCTTTGTCAACAGTCTGACTTACGAAAGTGGCATCTTTTATGGTTAAATCTAAAAAAGCTCTTTAAAGCTTTGATTAAATCACACTTATCCATTATTGTTTATGATGAAAAGTGTATGATTTAATTAGCTTAAAAGAGCTTTTATCTTACTTATCTTTTTTATTTAAATACTTATCGATATTTTCTGCGGCTTTTTTTCCTGCTCCCATGGCAAGAATTACTGTCGCAGCTCCACTTACTGCGTCTCCTCCAGCAAATACAGCTTCCTTTGTGGTCATAGTCCTATCATCTATTATAATTCCACCCCAGCTTTCTGTATCTATATCTGAGTTGGTGTTTTTGATAAGTGGATTAGGTGATTGGCCTATGGCGATTATTACAGATTCAAACTCGCATTCTTCAAATTCTCCTGTAGGAATAGGACGTCTCCTGCCAGAGCTATCTGGATCTCCTAATTCCATTTTCTCTAGTTTTACCTTCTTAACCCAGCCGTTTTCTCCTATGATTTCTACTGGATTGTGGAGATTCATGAAATTGATACCTTCTTCACGGGCATGATGGCTTTCTTCGACTCTTGCAGGCATTTCTTCGAAGCTTCTCCTGTAGGCAATAGTTACATCAGCTCCCATCCTCTTGGCAGATCTTGCAGCATCCATTGCCACATTTCCTCCACCTACTACGCATACTTTCTTTCCTATATGGACTGCTGTGTCATATTCAGGGAACTTGTAGGCCTTCATTAGGTTCATCCTTGTTAGGAATTCATTAGCAGAATATACTCCATTTAAGTTTTCTCCAGGAATACCTAGAAATCTAGGAAGTCCGGCACCGGTAGAAAGATAGATTGCTTCAAATCCTTGATCGAAGAGGTCCTTTAAAGAAATTGTCCTTCCTACGATTGTATTAGTTTGAAGCTTGACACCGAGACCTATTACATTTTTAAGCTCCTTTTGGACGAGCTTTTTAGGAAGTCTAAATTCTGGTATACCATACATTAAGACTCCTCCAGCTGTGTGAAAGGCATCGAACATAACTACTGAGTAGCCTCTTTTTGCAAGGTCAGCTGCAGCAGAAAGACCGGAAGGGCCAGCACCTACTACTGCAACTTTCTTGTTTATGCTAGTTACTTCGACTGGCTTGTTGTATTTTTTATTATTTCTATAATCTGCAACGAATCTTTCAAGTCGTCCAATCCCAACAGGCTCGTCTTTTATACCTCTAGTACATTTTCCTTCACATTGGACCTCTTGTGGGCAGACCCTACCGCAGATTGCAGGAAGATTGTTGGTCTCTGCTATCTTTCTGTAAGCTCCATCTAGGTCATCTTCTAAGATTAGATGGATGAACTCAGGGATTTTCACTCCTACTGGACAGCCTGACACACAAGGTTTGTTCTTGCATTGGATGCATCGACTAGCTTCTTCCTTGGCCATTTCTAATGTATAGCCAAGACTTACCTCGTCGAAATTCTTATTTCTTACATCAGGGTCTTGTTCTGGCATTGGAACTTTCGTCTTTGCCATATTAAATTTAGCCATTTCTTACCTCCCCTGTTAGATTACATATATGCTCACGCTCTTCTGTGGCGTAGTTTCTTGATCTATTCATAGCTTCGTCAAAATCTACTAAGAATCCATCAAAGTCTGGACCATCTACACAAGCAAACTTCATCTCGCCTCCAACTGTAAGCCTACAACATCCACACATGCCTGTTCCATCAACCATGATAGAGTTCATGGATACAGTTGTAGGAATATCGTGTGGTTTTGTAACCTTGACTACATTTTTCATCATGATGGCAGGACCAATTGTTAGGACGTGGTCGTATTCTTTTCCTTTTTTTATGAGATCTTCTAGAACTTGGGTTACAAAGCCTTGTCTTCCATAAGATCCATCGTCTGTTGTTATGTATAAATTATCTGATGAAGCCTTAAGCTCATCTTCTAGGATTATTATATCCTTATTCTTAAAGCCCATTATTACATCGACATTAGCTCCTATTTCGTGAAGGTACTTGGCTTGTGGATAGGCGATAGCTGTACCCAATCCTCCTCCAACCACACAGACATTTTTACCCTTGAGATAATCAAGCTCGGTTGGCTTTCCTAGTGGACCTACAAAGTCGAGGAAGCCATCTCCTGCCTTTAAGGCGTTCATCCTCATTGTAGTACCGCCAACGATTTGAACAATAATTGTTACATTTTCATCATCTGTTGATGAGATTGTAAAGGGAACCCTCTCGCCTTTCTCATCAAGTCTAAGAATAATAAATTGGCCAGGCAAGGCTTTTTTTGCAATAGCTGGTGCCTTGACAACAAATTTAATGGTATTCTCATTTAGATTAGTTTTTTCTATAATTCTTGCCATGAGATCCTCCTAATATAATATTATCAAATACTAAGCTAATTTACAATAAAGATGCAAAAGTATAGGGAAACAGTAGAGTATATATTATTGATATTATTGAAAGGAAGGAGAAATATGACAGAGAAAAAATATACTAACAAGTATTTGCTTAAGAGATTTATACCTTATTATAAACCTTACAAGAAAGTACTTACTATAGATTTATTATCAGCTGCTCTTACGACCATAAGTCAGCTAGTCCTTCCTCTATTGCTATCCTACCTAACAGATTGGGCTCAGTTAGGCCTTCTCGATATGCCTAGGCTAGGAAAGGTCGCTCTAATATACCTTGCGACTAAGTTTATAGAGGTTGTGTCAAGATTTATCATGCAATCCTATGGCCACATCATGGGAGCATTAATAGAAAAAGATATGAGAGGGGATGTTTTCTCCCATCTATTGACAATGGATACGGAGTTTTTCAATGAGGCCAAAATTGGCCAACTTATGGCGAGGATGACTACAGACTTAAACGAGATTACAGAATTCTCCCACCATGTACCAGAAGAATTCTTAGTAGCAGCCATTAAGCTTGCTGTATCCTTTGTAGTCCTTCTAACTATCAACTGGCAACTTTCCCTAATTATATACATTCTAATACCAATTATGTATATATTTTCTAGGAAATCCAGACAGAAGTTTAGACAGGCGACTATGAATACAAGAAAGCAAATTGGTGCCATAAACTCAGGGATCGAGGATACCCTACTTGGAATCAATGTTGTAAAGAGTTTTGCCAATGAAGATATAGAAAAGGAAAAGTTTGGCAGGGAAAATGAGAAGTTTGCCGATATCAAGAAGGACCAATACTTCAATATGGCCAAATACTTCTGTGTCAAGGATGCCTTTTCTGGTTTTATGTATGCAGTGTTAATCCTTGTCGGAGGAATTTTTGTAATCCAAAAAACAATCACTGCAGGAGATCTTATAGCCTTTACTATGTATTTAAATATGCTAGTTGCAACTATAGAAAGGCTAATTAACTTTACCGATACCTACGAGAGAGGAACAACTGGTATCGAAAGATTTGTCCAAATCATGAATCTCGATAGGGATATATATGATAAGGATCAAGCAAGTAAACTAGAGAATGTTAAAGGAAAGATTGAATTCGACCATGTTTATTTCAAATACCCTGAGACAAAAGAGGAAGATCCTTACGTCTTAGATGATATGTCCTTTACAATTGATGTAGGAGAAAATATAGCCTTAGTTGGTCCATCTGGTGCAGGAAAGACCACTATATCCAAGCTAATTCCAAGATTTTATGATGTCGATAATGGAGCTATTAGAATCGATGGGGATAATATCAAAGACCTAACCATCGACTCCCTAAGAGATAATATAGGAATAGTCCAACAAGATGTCTACCTTTTCAGCGGAACTATCAAGGATAATATCAAATACGGTAAAGAAGATGCCACAGATGAAGAAATCGAAAAGGCAGCAGAGCTTGCAGGAGCCTTGGAATTTATCAAGGACCTACCATATGGATTTGATACCTATATAGGAGAGCGTGGGGTTAAGCTTTCAGGTGGACAGAAGCAGAGAATATCAATAGCTAGAGTATTTCTCAAAAATCCCCCAATACTGATACTCGATGAGGCGACTAGCGCCCTTGATAATAAGAGCGAGGCGATAGTTCAATCATCCCTAGAAAAACTAAGCAAGGGAAGAACAACCCTTACCATAGCCCACAGACTTTCTACAATAATAAATGCAGACGAAATTCTAGTCTTAACCTATGATGGTATAGTAGAAAGAGGAAACCACAAGGACCTCCTTGCCAAAAAGGGAGTCTACTATAATTTATATAATTCAAACAATACAGACTTGTTTGGATAATAAGGAGCAGGGAAACCTGCTTTTTCTTTGGAGAATTTTAATAAAACAGCTTTTAGCAAAGTTTTTCTAAATACGATGATTTTATTAGCTTCAAGTCGTATAATCCTATAATAGATAAGGAGTTAATATGGGAAAATTTTTCGGTAAGATTTTACATGTACTTGCCACTATTTTAGGCAGTATATTTAATCTATTAATAAACATAATGAACGTAATAACCATGACCTTTGAAGGAATCAGACAATTACTTATGCTTATATTTGTCTTTGGCTGCTCCACATTTTTCTTCTTCCCAGTCTTGGCCCTGGCCATACCGAGGAAGTGGTGGACGGTTATATTCATAATCTTAATTATTCCAATCCTTGGTCCAAAGTTCATTTCCATGCTCAAATACGGAAACTACACCCTAACAGAGCGGATGTATGATAGGGCGGATTCTTTGATGACAGGAAGAAAAGTTGGCTACGATTCTATTTCTGATTATTCTAACAAGTATAAGTTTGAAAGAGAAGAAGAAAGAAGAAGGGCGGCCGAGGAAGCTGCAAGAGCTCGTCAAGAGGAAATGAATAGAAGGTTCGAGGAAATGTTTAGGGGATTTACCTACACTAACATGAACCAAGGAAACTGGAATTCCTATAATACGAACTCAGGCTATAGCAATATGACAAATGACCTTGGTTTTAAGGAAAAGTACGAGAAAGCTTGCGACACACTGGGTATCGATTATGGCACAGATATATATGAGGTCAAGCTTAACTATAGAAAGCTTGCCAAGAAGTATCATCCAGACATAAATAAGGACCCAGGTGCTACAGAGAAATTCCAGGAAGTAAACGACGCCTATGAATTCTTGACAGAAGAAAATATTAATAAGTACAAGTCGAACTACAGATGAGGGAGAAAATGACGACTGAAACAATATCTAGCTTAGATCAGGCTGTTATCCTTTCAGAAATTGCCTCCAACGCAGGAGCTATAATGCTTGCAAATGGGGCAGAAATTTATAGGGTGGAGGATACAGTAGAAAGAATAATAAGAAGCAAAAAAAACATCAAAGACGTAGATGTTTACTCTACTGCCAACGTCATAGTACTATCTTTTTCCTTCAACCAGGAAATCCACACCAATATCAGAAGAGTAAAGTCTAGGACCTTTAACCTCTACTATATAAATAAGGTCAACTCATTTTCAAGAGAATTTGTAAGCGGCAATTACAGCCTACAAGAAGCCCTAAGAGAACTAAATAAGATAAAGGCAGATCCTGGATATCCTTTAATATTACAAATATTAGGATCAGCAGTTTCTGCCGCTGCTTTTACAATACTACTAGGAGGAAAAATTACGGATATGCTAATATCTTTCTTAGTAGGATTTGTATCATATATAGTAAGCTTTCAGTTTCAGGAGGCAAACTTTGGCTTCTTCCTAGTAAACTTTATTGCAGGGCTAGTAGTAAGTTTGATAACAGTATCATTTAGACTCTTCTTACCTTATATATCGGTGGATAAAATCGTAATAGGATCGATGATGGCCTTCCTTCCAGGAATCACCCTAACAAATGCCATGAGAGATTTGATGAGTGGGGATGTTACTAGTGGGCTAACGGGAGCTACAACTTCTATCTTAGTATCTACTGCCCTTGCCCTAGGAGTTGCCATGCCAATAACTATAGCAACCTACATTAGATAAGGAGGATAAATGTATTTACGCGAATTTATAGTATCTTCCATAGCAGCGATGGGTTTTGCTTTGATATTTCAAGTTCCCAAAAAACCACTACTAATCTCTGCCTTAAATGCAGGTTTTGGTTGGGTAATATACAAAATGACAATATCCTACACAGGAAGTGTCTATATAGGAACTTTTCTTTCGGCCTTCGTCATATCATTTATATCAGAATTCTGTGCAAGATATTTCAAATTTCCTGCTCTGGTCTTTATAGTGCCAGGAGTCATCAACCTATGTCCAGGAGAAGCTATATTTAACACGATGAAATATTTCATAGATAACGAAAGTGCCTTGGTTCTTTTGACCTTATCTAAGGCCCTTGCCATAGCTGGAGCCATATCATTTGGAATACTCTTATCATCATCATTTTCTAGGAATATGAAAAACTTTAGAAGAAGAAAAGTTAAGAGGACCAACTACTTAAACTATTTTAGGAGGAAAAAATGAAACAAACAATATATCTAGCAGGCGGATGTTTCTGGGGAGTAGATGCCTACTTTAAAGAAATAGAAGGGGTCGATAAAACAGAAGCAGGATACGCTAATGGTAACTCAGGAGATACTTACTATGAAAATCTCAAAAATTCAGATCACGCCGAGACTGTAAAAGTCACCTATGATGATGAAGAAATTAGCTTAGAAAAATTGCTAGAATATTTCTACTACATTATAGATCCATTTTCTGTAAATAAACAAGGCGGGGATATGGGCAGACAATATAGGACTGGCATATATTCAGATGATAGAAAGATTCTAGAAAAAGTAAGAAAATTTCTAGAAGAAAAGCAAAAAAATGAAGAAGAAAAAATCCAGATTGAAGTAGAAAAGCTTAAAAATTATATAAAAGCAGAAGAATATCACCAAGACTATTTAAAGAAAAACCCGAATGGCTACTGCCACGTCAATCTTCTAGATAGGCCAGATTTCAAGTAAATAATAATTATTATTAAGATGTCCAAAAACAAAAAAAGGGCATCTTAATTTTTTCAAGAAATTATTTGACATAGGTAAAAATCCGTGGTATTATATAACAGTCGGCGAGAGCTGATGGAACCAATTAAATTAAATAAACAATAACATAACCTAAAATTCTTTTAAAATAAAGGATAACAAAATTTAAATCACGCATTTGATATAAGTCAGATGTAAATGAAAGAGTCAGAATTAGCCTGTCCGGCTCCTTGAGGACCAATTGCCCGAGCGGCTTAGAGCGCACGGAGTGGCCGAGGACGAAGGACGAGGAAAGACTTTCATAACAAATTATTTATGAGAGTTTGATCCTGGCTCAGGATAAACGCTGGCGGCGTGCATAACACATGCAAGTCGAACGATGAAGCTTAACTGATTTCTTCGGAATGATTTTAAGTGGATTAGTGGCGGACGGGTGAGTAACGCGTGAGTAACCTGCCTTGCACAAGGGGATAGCCGTTGGAAACGACGAA
>JAQEDR010000019.1:0-20192 GCA_027669155.1 Peptoniphilaceae bacterium AM52-5BH
TTATGCACGAACTTAGTTTGCTTTAGGTGTCGCGATATTATTTGCAATTCATCGAACAAAAAAATTTTGCTTATAGCAGCTTTTGCATTCTTGTTACCATTTACTTCAAATGCCGATAGCAAGGAAGAGAGTAATGACATAGTTCGATATGATTATAGTTTTCCTAGGGATATTGAAGAATATGATGATTCTATTTTGACTAATTCATCTCAGAAGTTTTATTATGATGAGAATATTGAGGATCAAATCAATATTAGTAACTATGAAAATGCAGATGTTTTCATAAATGGTAAGGCTGTAGAATCCGATGATGAGGCTAAAAATCTTATTCAAGAAGGAAAAAATACTGTAGATATTTTAAATGTAAGGGATAAAGTCGACGTAAAAATCAAATCTGGCAAGGAAGAAAAAGGTTTTAACAATTCTAATAATAAATTAGACCAAAAAGTTACTGATTTGATGGAGACCTTACTTGATGAAGAAGTAAAGGAGAATTTTTCTGGCGGTCAGATTAGTGTAATTAGAGATAACGAAGATATATATGACTATCATTTTGGCTATGTAAATAATTTTGAAAAAAATGGTGTAGCTATTCCTTTTGAGGACAGGGTTAAAGTCGATGAGAATACTCTCTTCGATCTTGCAAGCAATACAAAGATGTATGTAACAAATTATAGTTTGCAAAAGTTAGTTTATGAGGGAAAAATCAACATTGATGATAAAGTATCTAAGTATTTTCCTGAATTTAAGGATGACGAAAAAAGTCCTATAAAGGGTAAAAATGAGATGACTATTAGGGATATACTTAGACATCAAGCTGGTTTTCCTGCGGATCCTCAATACCATAATAACAATTACGACAAGGATGATGGTAACAAAAATGGAGTTAATGATTTATTCTCCCAAGATAGGGAAAAAACATTGGATATGGTAATGAGAACACCACTATCATATGAGCCTGGCTCAAAATCAGTGTATTCAGATGTAGATTATATGCTACTTGGATTTATAGTGGAAAAAGTCACCGGACAAAGATTGGATAAGTACTTTGCTGAAAACTTTGCTAAGCCATTAAATCTTAGATATACACTTTTTAATCCACTAGAAAATGGATTTGATAAAAATCAGGTGGCTGCTACTGAACTAAACGGAAATACAAGAGATGGAGCAGTTGATTTCTTAAATATTAGAAAGGATACCATCCAAGGTGAGGTTCATGATGAGAAAGCCTATTATTCTATGGCTGGTGTAAGCGGTCATGCAGGATTGTTTTCTAATTCACGCGAATTAGCAAAACTAGCAAATATTATGCTAAATGAAGGTAGATATAAAAATATTAGATTCTGGGATAAGAAGACTCAAGATGAATTCACTAAGGCAAGTGAAGTTAACCCATCCTACGGTTTAGGTTGGAGGAGAATGGCCGATGGCAAATATGCTTGGGCATTTTCAAACCTAGCAAGTTCAAATACAATTGGCCATACTGGATGGACAGGTACTCTTACAGTTATCGATCCATTGGAAAGAATGACCTTCGTCTTATTGACTAATAAAAAGAACGGTTTTGTTTTAGATAATAAGGAAAACCCTAATTATTTCTACACTGATGCTTCTATGAGTGGAGGTTACGGTGCAGTGAGTACTTTAATTTATAAAGCTCTTCAAGATAATTCAAAAGAGCTAGTTATGGCCCTTGCAAATGAACTTCAGATTGGACAAGAAAGAATGTTAAAAGATAGAGAAGGCTATCTTAATGAGGCTGAACTTAATGATTATATAGCCATAAAAAATACAAATCAAATAATCAAAGAAAAATACAAAAATACAAGCGAAGATAGTATTAGTATTGATGATGAAAAAGCTGATCATGATAATTTGGAAAAAACTAAGAATGAATCAAGATATGAGAAAAGTTCTAATCCTAAGACAGGAATAAATGGATTAATACATTTGCTTAGCTTAGCGTTTTCTTCAGCATTTGCCTATAGAAAAATAAAGAGATAATTATGCTTGGTTTTTCTTTATATTTTGATATGGACTTCGATTTAGAAAATGAAGTAAGCAAATATGAGGGCTTTGATATCTTATTTACTTCGATTCATTATCCAGAAGGATCTGAGACTTTCGAAAAGTTCTTGGACCTTTGTGAAAAATCCCTTGATAAAAATTTTAATATTTGTGTCGATTTAAATAAGGATGTCCTTAGTAAGAATCCCAAGCTTTTGGATATGGACCTTATACTAAGGCTTGATTATGGCTTTAACCCCAAAGAGATAGCAGAATTAAGTAAGAATAATAGGATTTCTATAAATGCTTCTACAATTGATAGGAAAATCTTAGAAAAGATTTTAGCTTTCGGGGCGAATAAGGATAATATCCTAGCTATTCACAACTACTATCCTCTTGAATTTTCAGGTCTGGGAGAAGATTATCTTAAGAGGAGAAATGACCTCTTTAAGTCACTAGGAATAGAGACTATAGCCTTCGTAGCTGGAAATGAGAATTTGCGTGGGCCAATGCGTAAGGGTCTACCAACTCTTGAAAGTCATAGGTTAAAGGATCCTTACCTAAGTTTTGTGGAACTTAAGAGAAAATACGGGATGGATTCTATAATATTAGCTGAAGGAGTTGATGATAGGAATATTTCTAATATAAGAGATTTTCACAAGGACAATAGGCTAAGTCTTAAAGTTAGGATGAATGATGAATTTAACCATATCAAAGGCTTTAGACAAAGGATGGATCTTAGCGAATTTATCCTAAGAAACGAGAGGGAATATAGGAAGGTAGAAGCTTCTACTTCCTTCTATGCCAAAAGAGGAGATATACTAATCCTAAACGAGAAGGCTGGAAGATACAGCGGAGAGATTGAAATTTGCAAGAGAGATTTAGGTCTTGTAGCAGATAGAAATCTTATCGGCAAGGTGGATAAAGAACATATTGAATTAATTGATTATATAAAAGGAGGTGATGATCTTGTCTTCGACAGAAGATAGAAATCCCCAAAGCGCAGACCTAGATTTAAAAAGCGTTAGGGAGATATTGGAAGTTATTAATAGAGAAGATAGGACGATTGCAGGAAGTGTTGGACAATCCTTAGAGGATATAGAAAAGCTTACCGAAGAAGTAGTAAAGACTTTTAAAAATGGTGGCAGATTATTTTATTTGGGAGCAGGAACTAGTGGAAGGCTTGGAGTGCTCGATGCATCTGAGACTGTTCCAACCTTTTCAGTAGATCCAAAGCTTGTAACAGGCCTTATTGCAGGAGGAGACTATGCCCTCCGCCATCCTATAGAAAACGCTGAGGATAGCGAAAAGGCAGGAGAAGAGGATTTGATTAAGGAAAATCTTACATCCAAGGACTTTGTTATAGGAATCGCGGCAAGTGGTAGAACTCCTTACTGCATAGGAGCTGTTGAGTATGCCAAAAAAATCGGTGCTAAGACCGGATCTATCGCTTGTAACAAAAACGCTCTTATTTCTGATCATGTGGATTATCCAATAGAAATAGAAACTGGAGCGGAGGTCCTTACAGGTTCGACTAGGATGAAGGCAGGAACTGCAACCAAAATGGTGCTAAATATGATATCGACTACAGCCATGGTGAAAATCGGCAAGGTCTATGATAATCTAATGGTTGACTTAAGGCCAACTAATGAGAAGCTTATAGATAGGGCGAGAAAGATTATTGTTGAACTTACAGGAATTTCATACGAGAGGGCAGGAGAAATATTAGAAGAAGCTAATAATCAAGTGAAACCTGCAATAATAATGGCAAACAAGAACATCAGTTATGAGAAAGCCCTAGAGATATTAAAAATTAACCAAGGCTTTATAAGAGAGGATTTGTGATATGACAAACAATGAATTAGCCAAATTATTGATAGAAGATTTTGGTGGATCAGGAAACTTAAAAGAAGTTATCAATTGTATGACTAGAGTTAGGGTAAAGGTCAATAACCCTGACCTAATCGATTATGAAAAAATTAAATCAAGGGAGGGAGTCCTTGGCCTTGTTGAAGGAGAGCAAGTCCAAGTAATCCTAGGACCAGGTAAGAGCGAGAAAGTAGCAAGAGCTATGGCAAGTCTATCAGATAGCCACTTCAGTGAAGAAACTGATAAGGAAAGACTCAAAAGACAAACACAAGAAAACAAAGAAAGCTACAAGGCAGGTCAAAAGCAAAGCGGGTTCAAGAAGTTTACATCAAGTATTGCCTCAGTCTTTGTTCCACTAATTCCGGCCTTCGTTGGGGCAGGACTTATAGGTGGTGTAGCCTCAGTCTTACAAAATATGGTAACAGCAGGTAGCGTAAGCCAAGAATCTGTGGCAACTTTAATTCAAGTTCTAAATATTATGAAAAACGGCCTTTACGCTTATCTAAATATCTTTATTGGTATCAATGCAGCGAGAGTCTTTAAGGCAAATCAAGGCCTAGGTGGAGTAGTTGGAGGAATGGTATATCTTACAGGAATGAATCCAGATATGCCTATAAATAATATTTTCCTAGGAACACCGCTTGCAGCTGGTCAGGGAGGAGTTATTGGAGTATTAGTTTCAGTTTGGATTTTATCCAAGGTAGAAAATGCCCTTCACAAGGCTGTACCAGATTCTTTGGATATTATAATAGTCCCAGCTATCTCACTAATTATCGTAGGACTCCTTCATATGTTTATCATAATGCCACTAGCAGGACTTATCTCTAATGGCCTAATAGGATTTATCGATGGAGTAATCAACATAGGTGGACCTATATCTGGCTTTATCCTAGGCGCCTTGTTCCTTCCAATGGTAATGCTGGGTCTACACCAAATACTCACCCCAATCCATGTGGCTATGATTGAGTCACAGGGAGCAACCTACCTTCTTCCAATCCTTGCTATGGCAGGAGCTGGTCAAGTTGGAGCTGCTATTGCGATTTTGGTTAAATGTAAGAACAACAAGCAAATCCAAACCATAGCCAAGGGTGGACTTCCAGTTGGAATCCTTGGAATTGGCGAGCCTTTAATCTACGCCCTAACCCTACCAATGGGTAAGGCCTTCATCACAGCTTGTATTGGCGGAGGCGTTGGCGGTGCTGTAATTGGTCTAATCGGATCAATAGGCGCTACAGCCATTGGACCTTCAGGAATTGCCCTAATTCCACTTATTTATAACAATAGATGGCTAGGATATCTTGCAGGTCTTATTGCAGGATATGTGGGAGGTTTTGTAGCGACTTACTTCTTTGGGATTGATGAAAAATATGTAAATGGAGCAAGTCTCGATAATTCTAATAAGTTTGAATTTAAATAGCAAATCAGTGAAACCACGGCGGGATTTTCCTTGCCGTGGTTTTTGCTATAGAAGTCGACTCTCTTTGTATTGATAATTGGCTATTAAAAGATATAGTTATTATAACAAGTTTAAGGTAGGATAAGATGGCAAATACAAGTAATTTTACTGAAGATAAAAATTTTTTTATATTAAATTCTATGGATGATTGGGTTAGGATTGTCGATACAAATGGCAAGACTATCTTTATTAATGAAGCATTCAAGAAAGCGTGCGACTTGTCATCTGAGCTAAAAAACTACCTAGAAGCGTCTTCTTCTTTTCTTTTAGGAGATAGGAATGAAGCTGTAAGAAATACGACCATGATTGAAGAAAAGTTAATCGATGAGAGATATTTTTCTATAAAATCCTCTCCAATCTACAATGGAGATGAGTTCTTGGGGATTGTGGAAGTATATAGGGATATCACCCGTGAGAGTCTGATGAAAATCGAGCTATTTAATAACAATAGAAATATGCTCGATGATGTTAGATTCGTAAAGAAGATTCAAACAAATATCCTCCCTAGGGATAAGACCTATGGCAAGCTTGTCTTAAAGAGTAAGTATATACCAAGTGATGAGCTTTCAGGGGACTTCTTCGACCTTATTAAAATCAATGAAGGGAAATACGCCCTATACATAGCAGATATAATGGGCCATGGGGTCAAGGCTTCGATAATGACTATGTTTATCAAGGTTACTATGAATGCAATACTCGATAAACACCCCGACTATTCTCCATCAGAGATTTTATTTAAGCTAAGGGAGAAGTTCGCAAAACTTGGCATGGAGTCAAGTCAGTATTTTACAGCTTGGCTTGGAATATTTGACTTCGAAAGAAATACTCTAACATTTTCCAATGCTGGCCACAACTGTCCTCCGCTCTTATATTCCAAAAAAGAGGAGAAAGTAACTTATCTTTTGGCAAGCGGAAGGATGATTTCAAATATTATAGAGCCCGATAACTATGATGAAAAGACTGTAGAAGTAGAAAGTGGAGATAGGATTCTCTTATTTTCTGACGGAGCCATAGAGACAAAGGATGAAAAAAGATGTGAGTATGGGCTCGAGAGGCTTAAAGAAAACTTTGCATCCTACCATGATCTAGAGAAAAGCTATACAGATATCAAAAACTTCACCTGGGGCAAGCAAGAAGACGACCTTAGTCTTGTCCAAATCGAATATAAGGAGAAATAATGAAAAATTTAAATTCATATATAGACCACACTAATTTAAAGCCAGAGGCACAAATTGACGAGATAAAGACCCTTGTCGATGAAGCTGTCGCAAATGATTTCTACAGCGTATGCGTAAACTCTACCTACGTAAAAGATATTAAAGCCTACAACGAAGACGTAAGAATCGCAGCAGTAGTCGGCTTTCCTCTAGGAGCAATGGCGACAAGGGCCAAGGCCTACGAGGCAAAGTGCGCCGTAGAAGACGGGGCAAGTGAGATCGATATGGTTATTCCAATCGGAAGACTTAAGGATAAAGATTACGATTATGTCCTAAAGGACATAAAAGCTTGTAAAGAAGCGATAGGTGATAAGATACTAAAAGTAATCATTGAAACATGTCTTTTAACTGACGAAGAAAAAATCAAGGCCTGTGAGCTAGCAGAAGAAGCTGGGGCCGATTTTGTAAAGACTTCTACAGGATTTTCTACTGGAGGAGCTAACGCCTTTGACGTAAAACTTATGAAGGAAACAGTAGGAGATAGGCTAGAAGTTAAGGCAAGTGGCGGGATCCATACTAGAAAAGAAGCCATTGATATGATTGAAGCTGGCGCTAGTAGGATTGGTGCTAGTAAGTCAATCGAGATTTGTAAGGAGTAAGTATGGCCAATGAAGTCATGATGCAGTCTTTCGAGTGGGACACAGACGGATCGGGAGACTTTTATAAGAAACTAAAAAAAGATGCCAAGACCCTAAAGGAAAATGGAATAGATGGTTTGTGGCTTCCTCCAATGACCAAGGGCGGAAGCGATATGGACGTAGGCTACGGAGTCTATGACCTTTGGGATTTGGGAGAGTTCGATCAGAAGGGAACTGTAAGAACCAAATACGGAACCAAGGAAGAGCTCCTAGACGCCATTAAGGCCTTACAAGATGCTGGGATCAAATGCTATGCCGACGTTGTCCTAAACCATAAGGGAAATGCCGACTTTACAGAAGAGTTTAAGGCAGTAATGGTTGATCAAAACAACAGAGAACAAGACGTATCAGGAGAAATGGACATAGAGGCTTGGACCGGATTTGACTTTAAGGGAAGGGCTGGTAAGTATTCCGACATGGTTTGGCACTATTATCATTTCTCAGGTGTGGACTATGACGTAAAAAGTGACACTTCAGCTATATTTAGAATCCTAGGAGACGGGAAATATTGGGAAGAGGATGTATCAGGCGAAAAGGGTAACTTCGATTATCTCATGAATTGCGACATCGACCACGACCATCCAGAAGTAAGGGAAGAGATTTTCAAATGGGCCGATTGGTTCATCGACGAGACCAAGGTCGATGGCTTCAGATACGACGCCCTAAAGCACATTTCATCTAACTTCATCCACGACCTATCAGACCACATAATAAATGAAAAGGGTGTGGAGAACTTCTATCTTTTTGGAGAATTCTGGCAATACAACAAGGAAGAAATCGCCAAATACCTCGAAACAACAGATTATAACATAGATTTATTCGATGTTCCCCTACATTTTCACATGCAAGAGGCAAGCAAGTCTATGGGTAACTACGACATGAGAAAAATCTTCGATAATACAATCGTGGCAGATTTCCCAGCCCAAGCCGTAACCTTTGTGGATAACCACGACAGCCAACCAGGTCAGTCGCTCGACTCTTGGGTTGAAGATTGGTTTAAGGAAATCGCCTATGCTATGATTTTGTTTAGAAAAGATGGCTATCCATGTATCTTTGCAGGAGACTACTACGGACTAATAGGAGAGGTAAAGACTGAAGCCAAATACGACCTGATAAATAATATGCTTAAGGTTAGAAAAAATTACAACTACGGCGATCAAGACAACTACTTCGATGATCCTTCAGTTATTGGTTGGGTCAGGAGAGGAGATGAAGACCATAAGCCACTAACTGTTCTAATTTCCATAAAAGACATGGCTGAAAAGCAAATGTTTGTGGGAGAGGATGAGGCAGGAGCGACTTATGTGGACCTTTCTGGCAAAAACGAGGACATCACAATTGATGAGAATGGGAATGGAGTATTCACTGTGGGACCAGGGGCTGTAACCTACTGGGCCAACAAGGAAAGCTTATGAAATATTACGCAGTAAAAAGAGGAAGGAATCCTGGGATATACACATCCTGGGATTCTTGCCTTAAGGAAGTAAAGGGATTTTCCAATGCGAGCTACAAGTCCTTTAAGAAAAAGGAAGATGCTATAGCCTTTATGGAAGATATAGGAGAGACGATTGAAGTAGACGATGAAACAATAATAGCCTATGTGGATGGATCTTATAATCTTAAGGAGAAAATCTACGGGGCAGGTGTTGTCTATATAAGCAAGGATGGAGAAGAAGAACTCTACGAATCCTATACAGATGATTTCTACAAGCATAGAAATGTAGCAGGAGAGGTCAGAGCAAGTGAGCTTGCTATAAAAAAGGCTCTTGAAGAAAAAAGAGAAAAAATAATAATCTATCATGACTACCAGGGAATCTCCTCCTGGGCCAATGACGAATGGAAGGCCAACAACGACCTTACTATCTCTTATAAGAGTTTTGTTAAAGAAGCGAGAAAAAGCCTAAAGATAGGCTTTGTCAAGGTCAAGGGTCACTCCAACGACAAGTACAACGACTGGGCAGATAGGCTCGCTAAAAAGGGCGCCTTAGTTGAATAAGGGTAAATAAAAAGTAAAATAAACTTAGGGAAATGAAGTTCTTCCCTGTAAAATAAACGCTATAAGCTGATGACTTCTACTTAAGAGTAGGGCCATCAGCTTTTTTTAGGAGGAAAAATGTTAACAAATGTCGGACTTATAATGATAGCAGGTCTAATCGGGTCTAAAATTTTTTCAAAAATCAAACTTGCCCCCATCTTGGGCATGCTTCTAGCAGGAATTATCATAAGCCCCAATCTCTTGGGACTAGTAAAGGGAGATATAGGGGCTCTTTCAAAGGACTTAAGGCAGATTGCTCTAGTAGTAATCCTATCGAGGGCTGGCCTTAGCCTATCTTTTGATAGATTAAGGGAGGTCGGTCTTCCTGCAATCCTAATGACCTTCCTTCCAGCAAGCTTTGAGATGGTCGCTATAACATTTCTTGCTAATAAAATCTTTAAGCTTCCCTATATCGACAGCGCAATCCTTGGAGCTGTTCTTGCGGCAGTATCTCCTGCCATAGTCGTGCCAAGGATGATAAGACTTATAGAAGAAGGCTATGGAGAAGATAAGAAGATTCCCGAGATAATCCTTGCAGGCTCTTCCATAGATGATGTCTACACCATAGTATTTTTTACAGTTTTTATCAATCTAAAGCTAGGAGGTCAAGCCTCTATAGGAAGTTTTCTAAATATTCCTATATCAATTATTACAGGAATTCTTTTTGGAATATTAGTAGGATATATCCTATATATAATTTATTCAAATATAAATTTGGGCAGAATTTATAAGGCAATCGCCCTTATGGGCCTATCATTTTTTATCTTGGAAATAGAGGACTTGGCTAAGAGCTATATAGCCTTCTCGGGCCTTGTGGCTATTATTTCTATGACTATGACGATTAAAAAACTTGACCAAGACCTTGCAGATGAACTTTTGGATGTTTACTCTAGCCTTTGGGAGCTTTTTGAGATCTTCCTCTTTGTCCTAGTGGGAATTACAGTAGATCTTTCTATAATAGGAGAAGAAATCATACCAGCCCTTCTTCTAATCACAGGAGGTATAATATTTAGGATGCTTGGAGTTTACCTGGCTCTTCTTCCTTCAAATCTTGAAAAATCTGAGAAGATATTTTCAGGCTTCGCCTATCTGCCAAAGGCCACAGTCCAAGCAGCCATAGGACCGGTCGCCCTAGGATATGGGATTGCAAGTGGTAAGCTAATCCTCGCCATATCAGTAATAGCAATCCTCTACACAGCACCCCTTGGAGCCATACTTACAGATAAGACCTACAAGAAGCTATTAGCTCAAAATAAAAAAGCCAAGCTTTAATATTAGCATTGGCTTATTATTTTTCTGTAAAATTATAGAAATTTCTTAGCTTTATCTATTTCGGATTTTAAATCTTCTAAGATATCATATTCCTTTTCGATAACTAGGTTATTGAAATCATTTAGCTCGCCTGTACCAGCGTATTTATCAAGGCTTTCATAATAACTAGGTCTATCACTAGCCTCGATTATTATAGCTTTGAATCCATTAGCCATCAAGACATAGTTTAATAGTAATCGTGCACATCTACCGTTTCCGTCTTGGAAGGGGTGGATTTTTACAAATTGAGCATGGACGAAAGAGGCTAGTTCAATAGGATTTAGAACTTTAGTTTTAGTATTATAATCCATTATGAAAAACTTCATATCTTCCCTAACCATAGTCCAATCAGGTGGACTAAAAGATGCACCTGTAATCCTTACGTTATATCTCCTGTAAATACCACCATCAATAATATTTTCCATAACTATTTGATGAATATCTTTGATTAATTCCTCATCTAATTCTCGACCCTGTGCAAGCATTTGATGGATATATCTATTAGCCTTTTGATTGTTAGTGACTTCGTAGATTTCCCTTAGCTCCTTGCCCCCTATAGAAAGTTTATCAATTAAAATAGTTTTTACTTCACTTATACTTAAGGTGTTTCCTTCTATTTTTGTAGATTCGTGAGTAAATTTAACATTAAAATCTTCCATCATACTTTTATAGGTTTCTTTTGGTAAATATTTTATATTATCATTGACATAATCGTTTAATTTGCTAACTTTTTCGAAAGTAATCATTGCTCTTCTCCCTCATTTAATATGGGCTTTTTTATATTATACTATTTAAAACAGACTTTATATTTAATAATTATAGGAAAGAAAAAACTAGCTCATAAATCTATGAACTAGTTTCAAACTTAATTTTCTCCCAAAAATCTCTTTAGGAACTCCTTGGTCCTGTCGTGGTCTGGGTTTGTGAAGATTTTTTCTGGAGTGCCGTCTTCTAGGATGATTCCCTTGTTCATGAACAAGACCCTACTAGATACGTCTCTTGCAAAGTCCATCTCGTGGGTTACGACGATCATGGTCATACCGCTTTTGGCAAGCTTGGTCATTACATCTAGGACTTCTCCAACAGTCTCTGGGTCGAGGGCGCTTGTTGGCTCATCGAAAAGAAGGAGGTCAGGATTCATGCAAAGGGCACGGGCTATGGCTACCCTTTGTTGCTGGCCTCCGGAGATTTGGCTAGGCTTTGCATTGACATAGTTTTGCATATTTACGCTTTCTAGGTACTTTCTAGAAATTTCTTCGGCTTCCTTATGATTTCTACCGAGGACCTTGATTTGACCTAGCATGCAGTTTTCAAGGACGGTCTTGTTGGCAAAGAGATTAAAGTTTTGAAATACCATGCCTACCCTGGACCTGTATTTTCTTTGGTCGAACTTATGGTCTAGGATATTGTCGCCCCTGTAGAGGATCTCTCCGCTTGTAGGAGATTCCAAGAGGTTAAGGCAGCGAAGGAGGGTCGACTTACCAGATCCAGAAGATCCTATGATAGATACTACTTCTCCTTCATTTACTGCCATATTTATATCCTTAAGGACTAGATTGTCCCCGAATTTTTTCTCTAAATTGTTTACTCTAATTATCTCAGACATTGTTTGCTCCTGTTGATGATTCCATGATAAAGTCAGTATCCCTAAATCTTCTTTCAAGGACAAGAAGGATTCTCGTAATAGTGAAGGTTAGTACGAAATAAATTACTGCTGTTATCAAGTAAGTTGGGAAGTATTGGTAGGTTGATCCTGCGACAGACTTACTCATAAAGAAGAGCTCTGTTACAGAAATTACGTTAAGGACTGATGTATCCTTGATGTTTATTACAAACTCGTTTCCGATTGATGGGAGGATTGTAAGGATTGTTTGAGGAAGGATTACGTGAACCATAGTTTGGAAATGGGTCATGCCTATAGCCTTGCAGGCTTCAAACTGTCCCTTGTCAATCGAATTGATTCCACCACGGACTACCTCAGATAGGTAGGCTCCAGTATTGATAGAAACTATAAGGATTGCCGCAAACATGGTCGATAGGTCGATATCGAAATATTGTTTGAGTCCGTAGAAGATTATTACAGATTGAACCATCATTGGGGTTCCCCTAAATATCTCAACATAAGCTCCCAAGATCCAATTGATTATTTTGTGGAGATAGTAGGTAAAGGCATTTTCTGTCTTTTTGACTTCCATTCCTCTAATAACTGCAACCAAAAGACCTAAGAGGAAGCCTAGGATTGTGGATATTACGGCTATGATTAGGGTATTTACCACACCCTTTAGGAAAAGAGTAGAGTAGGTCGCCCAAATCGATTTAACTTCATCGACAAAGCCTGCACTTTCTTCCTCATCTGCAGTAAGCTGGGTCATGACTCCCATAATCTCAGCCTGTTCCTTTTCTATATCCATAGATGAAAGAACCTTGTTGATATCTTCCGTTAGAGGAGAGTTTTTGGAAATTCCTACTCCTACTGTCGTATCTTCATCATTAGTAGTAAAGCCATTTGCTTCGTCGAAAGTTATATAGGTAAGCTTTGGGTTGGCGGCTATGGCAGATTCAGCACCAGCTTCTTCTGAGATATAGCCGTCAATTGTTCCAGCATTTGCAGCAGCAATCATGGTAGGGAAGGAGTCCATGGATTCTTGTTTGTTAACACCTGCCATCTGATCGATCATAGCTACGTGGAAGGTCCCTAGTTGGGCGGTAATCTTTGCTCCCTCAAAGTCATTAATGGACTTGGCATCCTTGTACTTTGAATCCTTTTGGGTAACTACAACCATCTTGGCATGGTAATAAGGAATAGAAAAGTCGATTTGCTCGAGCCTTTCAGCAGTTGGGCTCATACCAGCAACTATTGCATCGATCTTGCCACTGGTTAGGGCAGGTATTAGTCCATCCCATTCGATCTTGTAGATTTCAAGTTTCTTGCCTAGACCATCGGCGATCTTCTTGGCAAACTGGACGTCATAACCGTTGGCATACTCACCCGGGGAGTTGGCTACAGGATAGCCTCCATTTTCATCACTTACTTCAGAGAAGTTAAATGGAGCGTAGTTTACTTCCATACCTACTCTGAATGTGTCTTCTTCGCTTGCATTAACCTGGCCAAGGGGTGTTATGATTAGGATAAGTGCAAGGATAATCTTTACTAGCTTTTTCATAATAAATCCTTTCATGATATATTTGATTGTAAAATAAAAGTCCTTACTGCTCCAAATGGAAGCAATAAGGACGAAAATTCGCGTTACCACCTTAATTTTAGCTCATCTCACGACAAACTACTCAATAAGTACAATCATACTCTCTTGCTATAACGGGCAAGTCCCGCTGTCAGATCAAATATCCCCGACAAAACTCAAAGGCTTTTTTCACCAAAATTTAAAATCTCCATTCACACCAGCCAGGATTCTCTTTATTTTAAAATCTTTGGTTACTCCTCTTATCATTGTTGTTGTTTATATATTACACTCAAAAAAATTAAATGTCAAATTTATTTTTGGGGTAAAGTGATATAGAGGTTAATATGAATATCAAAGACAGACAATTAGAAATTATAAGAATCTTACAAGATAGGACTAGCCCCATATCTGGAGGGAGCTTAGCAGAGAAATTCGGCCTAAGTCGCCAGGTTATAGTCAAGGATATCTCTATCCTTAAGGCAAGTGGCTATGAGATAAAATCAAATAATAAGGGATATTGGCTAAGTCAGGCTTCGAAGATAGAATTTATCATAAAATGCTCCCACAGGGACGAGGAAATAGGAGATGAGCTAAACATCATAGTAGATAGGGGAGGAGAAATCCTCGATGTCTTCGTCAACCACAAGACCTATGGACTTATCAAGAAAGAGCTAAATATCAAATCAAGGAAGGGCGTAGATGTTTTCATCAAATCAATAGATGAGGCAACGCCCCTAAAAAATCTCACAGAAAATATCCACTACCATACCGTGAGGGTGGATAATGAATTTGCCAAAGAAAGTATCGAGAATAAGCTTAGGGAACAGGGGATTTTAATAGACAAAGACCTATAAGAAAGTCTTATCATCAAAAGGGGCTGTTGCAGAATGAATAAATCGTACCGCTATCGTTAGAAGAACCTCCACGGAAATTTTGCCTCCATCAGCCGGCAGGCATCACTGAAAATTTCCTAAGAGAACCTTCTAACGATGGTACGATGATTATTCATAGTTTTGCAACAGCCCCATCAGAAGCAAGAAGTTTGTTTATTGGGAAATAAGTCGGGTATAAACATTACCAAAAAGCTTGTATAAATGGAAGAAAAAAGGAGTAACCAATGATTAAGAGAAAAAAACATATACCACTTCTAATACTTGTAGTATTTGGAATATGCCTAATATTTTTCAATCTAAAATCTAGCGTGGAGGATATCCAATATGAGAGGATATTTAAATCTGAAAGAGCTTTTGGAGATGATTACTTCGATATATACCTAATTAATTCTAAGGGAGAGCAAAATAACTGGAAGAAAATAGATGATGACTATTATATACAATCAAAAGGCTTCAAACAAATGATGGCAAGTTATAAATCTGAAATAGAAGATTATGACATCTTGTCAAATTCGATATCCGAACTAGAAAAAGATAGTAATACTGTTTACTTCTACCAAGAAAATATCGATAAAAATGGCCACAGAACCTTATATATTTATAATAGTGATTTGGATAAGGGATATATCTTTAATTTTCAAATTTAAGTGAGCCTTTATATAGCAAATAAAGAAAAAGACAATGATAATGACCTCAACCCCAAAATCTGGAATAGGGATGGAGGGGTTTTTGTATACCAAAATACACAAAAGAATTTAAAATTAAATTAATAAATGAATATTTATCAGATGAAACTGGTGGTCGATTAATGATTTTTAAAAAATATGATATACCTGAAGGTACATTGAAAAACTGGATAGTCAAATATAAGTCAGGAGGTTTTGACAAATTAACTAAAAAAATAAGAAGAAATATACTAGTGAATTTAAACTATCTGTAATACAATATAGACAAATAAATAATACTACATATAGACAGACTGCAGAACACTTTGATATTAGCAATGGATCAACAATATGCCAATGGTTAGAAGATAATAGAGGTAGGCCTAAGAAAGATATATCTAAATCAGATAAGAAACCTAAGAACGAAAAACAAATATCTGAATCCGAAAGAGAAGAATTAATAAGACTTATAGCGGAAAATGAATATATAAAGGCAGAAAACAAAATAATAAAAAAAGAAATCGCCTTGAGAGAAAAGAATTACGCTGCGGAACTCAATGCGAAAAAGCAGAGATTGTCAAAAAACTCAAAGAAAAAGACTACAGACTAAAATGTCTTTTAATAGCTATCGATTTGCCAAAATCAACATACTACTATGAAATTAATAAAGTTTATGCTGTTAAGATTAGAAATAAAAATATAGAAAATAAGATATCTGAGATATTCAACAATCACAAAGGAAAATATGGTGTAAGATGAGTATATAGAGAATTATTGAATCAAGGATATGCAATAAATTATAAAAAAGTTCAAAGAATAATGCATGAATCAAAACGATTTGGTAAAAGACTAGAAAAAAATATCATTCATGCAAAGGAAAAGTAGGGAAGATTGCTGATAATATAATAGACAGATATTTTAAAGCTGATAATCCGTTACAAAATGGAGTACTTATGTATCTCAATTTAACTTTTTATTATGTAAATGCTACATTTCACCAATACTGATATGTATATAAATGAGATAATCTCATATGACTTACCCTTAAGTCCTAATTTAAAGCAAATATCTAATATGCTAATGAAAGTATTTAACAAATTTCCAAAACTAAATAACTTAATCTTACATTCAGATCAAGGTTGGAAATACCAACATAAATATTATATAAGTGAACTCAAGAAACACGGTATTATCCAATCGATGTCAAGAAAAGGTAATTGTTATGATAACTCAATTATGGAAACGTTTTTTTCAAGATTAAAGAATGAAGTTTATTATGGTTACGAAAAAAGGTATAACTGTTTTGAAGAATTTTCGAAAGGAATAGAATAATACATCTATTATTACAACAACGAAAGAATTCAGAAGAAAACAAAATGGATGCCACCTACAAAATATAGGCTGGTATCCACTGCAAATAATTAATTAAGTATTGTGTCCAGTTTTATGGGTACACATCATCAGCGGGGTGTTTTTTGTTGTTGTAGAGAGAATTTACAGATGTTATAATGTATCTATTAAGGATAATTTTGTACATCCGAATGAAAGGAGAATACTATGATAAAGAATAATATTGAAGAGGATGTAAAAGTAAAGTGTATTGAAGCTGGAAAGACTCAGGTGCAGCTTGCAGAAGAGATTTACTGGCCAGTATGTTAACCGGATCATTAAGAAAAAAGATGGGGTTGTTAATAAAACCTTTGTACAGATTATAGAGGCCTTAGGCTACGATATAGAAATTACATATGTAAAGAGAGGAAACAAATAGTATGTTTGACATGGCTAAAACCTTGATAGTCGTCTATAAAGACGAAATGCTTGTTAATCAGCTAAAGAAATTGGTGGAAACCAACGATGTCTCTGACGATGAACAAATTGTCGGAACGAGAGGAGATTCCATCAATATCGTTGCTTGGACAGAAAAAGTGTGGATTGGAAATAAGAAAGCAGGAAATATCAAAGATAAGGTTTTATTCTTAGATGATATAAAAGGAACAGATAAGTTAATTCCAGTTATAGATGTTAAGTTCGATGATTGTGGGGTTAAATTCGGTTGGGCAGGCAACCAAGCAGTGCTATTCACGGACATTAAAGCAATTAGTTCGGATGAAGACTATTTGGCTTTCATAAAAAAGTTAGCTGTCCTTCCTGTTCCAGAGATGATAAAAAAGCCAGTAAGCATAAAAACTGAAGAATATAATGAAATAGTATCAAATGAAATTATTGAATTGACACATGATATCGAAGAAAAAAAAGAACCTGTATTCTTGAGAAGAGCAAAGAAAGGTATATCTAAAGGTGCGAATGCTGTAGGGAAAGTAGGACGCTTGGTAGCAGATAAAACCGCTGATCTATTGAAAGATAAAAAAGCCATAAAGCGTCAGATGATGTTTTATGGAGTAGTAAATCTTTATAGAGATGGACTTAGAGAGTTCATGAATGTGTAGGTGATAAACTATGAGTAAGTTGGAAGATGTAAAATACGGTTGGGATTTTATGGCCACGCTACTTGGCGCTGATATGGCAGGTCGTAGTGCGCTTTCTGATTACATGAATAATATGAATCAAAATGATGCTATTCATATAAAAAATGCACATATAAAACAAATAAATGAAGCTATAGACCAGCTTGCAAAAAACATTAATGAGCATCCTCATCTAAACCTAGATGTTGAACAGTTCAAAGGTTTTGTTGCAGAAGAAATGCATGCTGGAACTTTTAATATTGACGCTATACGTCAAGGTTCTGAACATAGAGCTTGGACGCTTCAAGATACTGGTTATGCAACAGTTGATGTTGAAACAAACTTTGGTAAATCTTATAGTTTAAAGTACTCAAATACTGCAAAAGGATCAGAAAATATGCAAGCGGCATTGAATCCGAATAACAGAGCTGCTAAATATCATGGGCAAGAACGCCTTATTGCATCTGAACAAGTAGATGAAGCTAAAGGTTGGGCACATAGAAGAGGCCTAAAGGATATTCAAAATAGGCCGGATGTATCTAAGGCACACATGGAAACTGAAAAACATTTAACAGGGAAAATATCTGATAGTGAGGGTGTAGAATCTAAGGAACTTACAATAAAAGAGTCAAAGCAGATTGCCAAGGAAGCAAAGGATGGAGGTTTTGATCCGGAAAAGCATGGATACAGTAAAGATCCCTTGTTAGAAGAAGTTCGTATAGATTATATAAACCGAGCAATGAAAGCAGGACTTACTGCGGCGGCAATATCTGCAATTACTCAGATTGTTCCTGAACTTTATAAAGCAATTGACTACCTTATTAAACACGGTGAGATAGATGTCGCAGGATTAAAGAAATCTGGCAAGAAAGTGATTTCTGCAAGCGGTGAGGCTTTTCTTAGAGGTTCAATAGCATATGTGGTTGAGATGGCGATTCAAGAAGGATTACTAGGAGAAACTTTTAAACAGGTAAATGCATCTGTAGTAGGTGTTGCAGTTACAGTTATTCTTGGCACTATTAAAGATAGTATTCTTGTAGCAGCAGGAAAGATGACCACAAAAGAAATGGGAATTAAGTTTATTGATACGATAGTCATTTCATCTGGTTATTTAGTGAGTATGAAGGTTGGTGGAGCTATTGCTCAAACTCTATGTCCACAGTTACCAGGAATAGGTTATGCCATTGGTAGTTTGCTTGGTTGCTCTGTGGCTGTGGTATATAACATCGGTAAGAAAAAATTGATATCATTTTGTGTCGATACGGGATTCACTTGTTTTGGATTGGTAGAACAAAACTACGAATTACCGGACGAAGTACTTAGAGAGATGGGAGTTCATTATATCCCAGTTCCAAAAACAGAAATTCAGAGATTCGATGTGAACAGAACATCTACTGCAGTAGAAATAAATACATCGGATTATGAGACAATTGATATTACTGTTCTACGAAGAGGAGTTATTGGGATAAACCGAATTGGTTATGTAATATCATAGTTTATATTACGTAAGTAGGATTAAGGCATATCCTCAAGTAATAGTTAGAGAAACCGAAGATGTTGGGTTTGATATGGAGTACAATGTATTCTGAGATTTATATGGAGATGCCTTTGCTGAAAATTGGTCTTATGCATATTTTGATAGAGTAAATGGCAGGATTTAATGGATATGAAAAATGATGTTATAACTAGTCCTAACCATTATAGGTTGAATGGATTGGATATTTAGGTGAAAGTCGTTATCAAGAGTGCCTTGGATACTGTTGGACATCTAGGTTTTTATAAAGGTTAGACCATTAAGTATATTTTAAGAGCCAACAAAAAGAACGGATTAGAAGATTATAAAAAGGCAAGGAAATACTTAGATTGGTATATTCAAGAGCTAGAAGGCGATAAGGATTGCGAAGGTCAGATGATATTTTTGGAGGATAAAATGGAGAGAGAATTAACACCAGAAGAAGAGCAAGAATTTGATGAATTGAGTAGGAAATTATTACGTACGGCGCCACCTATGACAGGAGAAGAATTGGAAAGATTTGGAAAATTGTCCGAGAAAAAGTATGGAACTGAGGAAGAAATCGCCGAAGAGCAGAGACAAAATCGTAAAAATTTCCTAAAATTGCAAGAAAAATTGAGTAAAAAGGTTGCAAAATAGCTATAATTGTGGAGAAAAATGTGGGAAAAGTGGATTTATAGTCATTTTTGGGTTTTTTCACGATTTGTAACAAAAAATGGAAAATTTTGTTACACTTCATTTTGTCCACTTAAATGAGTTGAGCGAACGAAAGAGAGCGAAACAAAAAACCACCTGCTATGCAGGTGGAGGAATTTAGCTTTAGCTTCAAGCACCAAGAAAACCTCCTTAAAGTATAATTGTGATAGTCACATGCACAATTAAACAAGGAGGTAATCATGGATAAAAATACTTTATCGCATACAAGCTGGAGATGCAAATAT